>NZ_JBVISS010000016.1:0-207477 GCF_055575395.1 Streptomyces sp. NPDC034103
GACGCCAGCAGGTCATACCCGAGCCGAAGCCCAACTCCTGCGGCAGGTACTCCCATTGGATGCCGGTGTGCAGCACGAACAGGATCCCGCACAACGCTTCCCGGTCCGGCACTCGCGGCTGGCCCGCCACCAGTTTCGGACCCGGTTCGGGCAGCAACGGCTCGATCAATGACCACAGTTCATCCGAAACAATCCATGGCTTCGGCTGGTGCTTCCCCACGACTGCACCAACGAGCCATCGCAACGACAGTCACATGATCAACTCACTTCTGTTAGGACCCCTAAGAGGGCATCTGATCAGGACTCAGGCCGATGTGGGTGGGATGTCCGTTTCGATTCGCCAGGTTGGTGTGGATTCTCCGGTCAGTTCGCGGGATATTTTGTTAGCCATGGCCCAGTGGATCATCGTGCGGGATCTCTGCGGCAGGGCTTCGTAGTCCCGGGCCAGGCGGCGGTGCTGCATCAGCCAGCCGAAGGTCCGCTCGATCACCCACCGCTTCGGCAGCGGTTCGAACCCCTTCGCCCGTGGCCGCTGAACCACCTCGACATCGATGCCCAGACCGGCGCCGTGGTTGAAGATGCTGTTCTGGTAACCGCCGTCGGCCCAGACCTTGGACACGCTGGGTGAGCCGCAGCCAGGTCATCGAGCAGGAGCTTGCCGCCGGCCGTGTCGTGCACGTTCGCGGCGGTGACCAGGACGGCCAGTACCAGACCGAGCGTGTCCGTGATCAGGCGCCGTTTGCGACCTTTGATCTTTTTGCCGGCGTCGATGCCCTGGCTGGTCTCAGCGACGTTTGCCGAGGTCTTCAGGCGCTTCTCGCGCCGGTCGAGCTCGGCGGGCAGATCGGTGTCCTTGCCGTCCGTGCCGGAGCTCTGGTCCTCGGCGGTGTCGGTGGCTTCGGCGTCGGCCAGCAGAGCCTGGGCCTTGGCCTCCAGGGCGGCGATCTCGGCTTCGATCCGCTCCTCCTTGTCGACCAGGCGGCCGTAGCCCATCGCCTTGTGCTTGGAGGCGTTCGCTTCGAGCTTGGTGCCGCCCAGTGCGACGCGGCCCATCTTGACCATGCCGAGCTTGGTCGCCAGGTGCAGCGACTGGGTGAACAGGTCGGCGAGGGCGTCCAGGTGGCGGTGGAACCGGGAGATGGAGCGGAAGTCCGGGGCCTGGTCGGCGGCCAGGAACCGGAACGCGATGTCGTCGGCGCACTTGCGCTCGATCGCCCGAGAGGAGCAGACCCCGGTGGTGTAGCTGTAGATCAACAGACGCAGCATCAGTCTGGGGTCGTAGGGCGGTAGCCGCGCTTCTCGGTGTAGTCCGCCAGGACAGGTCCCAGGTCCAGGACCTCGTCCACCAGGTCGGCGACGAACCGGGCCAGGTGGTCCTCGGGCAGCCAGTCGTCCAGCGACGGGGGCAGCAGGCGGCAACAACAGCTCCGAGTTGAGCGAGGAGCGCACACCGACAGCGCCGCGAAAGTCCACCGGCATCTCGAAGGTCGTCGACACGATGCTCTCCTGCCCCTCGTACCAAGTGGCTCCGGGGAGCACGGTCGTCGACATGGGCACCGAGAAATCGGCCGCGCCGGACCTCGGCGACGAGCAGTGGAGCCAGCTACTCACCCTCTCCGCAGGCGGGCAGCGCAGCGTCGTCAAGCAGACGGCGATCCGCACCGGCAACCTCCTGGTCATCGTCTTCGGCTCGCCGGGCCTTGTGGACACTCACCTGGACAAGGCGCTCACCAAGGCACGCACCGCCAGGGCCTCGCTCAGCGTCTGCCACTCCTCACGCCCGAGCCGCCGCCACACCCTGCCCGCGGCCCCGGCCGGGTCGGCGGTGATCCGCTCCAACTCCGTGACGACCACGGGCACCGCCGGGTGGTAGTCGACGGCCGTGAACCCGGCCCACGGGTACGGGGTGCCGGCGAAGTAGCGGCGTGCGGCCTGCTCCAGGCGCCGCATCCGGCTCGCCCGCTGCGCGGCGGTCTTCCCCGTGAACACGAACGCCACCGGCACATAGCCCTCCCGCCCCGTCGCCGGGTAGATCCGCGACCACAGCCGGAAGTCGTGCACGGCCGCACCCTGCCGACGGGCTGCCCGCTCACGGTCCTTGTCGGCCTTCGGCGCCAGGAGCTCGAACCAGTCGCTGTAGTGGCGCGGCTTCGCCGTCAGGTCGTCGACGGGCTTGTTGACGCGGTCGACCTCCAGGAGCATCGCGGGTACCCCGGCGTCCGGGCGCGCACCCGGTGATGTTCCGCACCGCGGACCGGTTCGGCTGCCAGGAGTGGATCCACGTTTCAGGGTTTCAGGCTGCCGCAAAGGCCAGGACCGTGTTGTGTCCGCCGAAGCCTAGGGAGTGGCTGAGGGCGAGACGGACGGGTTGCACCCGGGTGGTCGCCGTCACGATGTCGATGCCGGTGGTGGTGTCGTCCGGTGCTGTGAAGTTGGCGGTCGGTGGCACGGCGCCGTTGACGATGCTCAGGACGGTCAGGGCGGCCTCGATGGCGCCTGCGGCCCCCATGGTGTGTCCCAGAACTCCTTTGGCGGACGTGACCGATGGTGGTCGGCGGGGATAGAGCTTCCGGATCACGGTCGCCTCCACGCTGTCGTTGAGGGGGGTGCTGGTGCCGTGGGCGTTGATGTGGTCGACGTCGTCCGGGCGGGCTCCGGCCTGTTCGAGGGCTGTCAGGGTCGCGGCTCGCAGTCCCGCTCCTTCCGGGTGCGGTGCCGTGGGGTGGTGGGAGTCGCTGGTGCTGCCGTGGCCGGCGAGCAGGGCCAGCGGACGGGCTGCGCGGGCGACGGCGTGCCGCTCGCGCTCCAGGACGAGCATCCCGCAGCCCTCGCCGAGGACAAAGCCGTCGCGGTCCTTGTCGAAGGGGCGTGAGGCGCTGCCGGGGTCGTGGCTGCGCAGGGACAGTGCGCCCATCTTGGCGAAGGCGGCGGCACACAGGGGGGTGACCATGGCGTCGGTGCCGCCCGCGAGGGCGATGTCGCAGGCCCCGGACCGCAGGAGCAGACAGGCCGTGATCAGGGCCGTCGCTCCCGAGGCGCAGGCTGTGGAGGTCTGCAGGGAGGGGCCGGTGACGCCTAGTTCGAGGGCGAGATGGCCGGCGGTCATGTTGGGGAGGAAGGCCGGCAGCGTCATGGGCGAGAGGACGCCGGGGCCTGTGGTGAGCAGTTTGCGGTGTTGGGTTTCGAGGGTGCCGATGCCGCCCGCGGCGGTGCCGACGACCACGGCCACGCGCGCGGGGTCCCATGCGGTGGGGTCCAGGCGGGCCGCGTCGAGGGCTTCCCGGGCAGCGATGAGCAGGAAGCGGGTGCCAGGGTCGAAGCGCCAGAGCCGTCCAGGCCCGGGTTCCAGGCCTGGTACCCGGCAGGACATGGTCACCGGGCCGCCACTGAGAGAGGAGTCGGCCTGTGCGGTGGGGCTTCCTGCGCGCACGGCTTTCCAGGTGGCCTCGGTTCCGACACCTGCGGGTGTCACCAGGCCGATGCCTGTGACCGCGATCGTCTCGCTCACTGCGCGGCCTCGTGCCCGGGCGCGGATGCCGGCTCGTCCAGCAGCGCGGTCACCGAGAAGGCCACCTCGGCGACGGTGAGGTCGGCACTGGCGGTGGAGTCGTCGAGCGGGATCTGCCACTCCTCCTGAAGCGTGACGTACAGCTCCACCACGGCGAGGGAGTCCAGCTCCAGGTCGCCGAGGGTGGCTTCGGGGCCGATGCGTTCGGCGTCGACCTCGAACTTGTCGGAGAGGAGGGTCACGAGGTGCTCGTAGACGCGGTCCACGGGTGGCTCCTTGAGAGGTCGGGGGTGCACAGGGGCGTGGTGTCCAGGCCGGCGGGCGGTGGTTCGGACCGGGGGACGGCGGCGGGCCAGTTCAGCGCAACGGAGGCCCAGGTGAGTCCGCCGCCGAAGGCAGTCAGCAGTGACCGTTCACCGGCGGCGACTGCTTGATGTACGGCGGGGTCGGCCAGGACCAGCGGGATGGAGGCGGCCGCGGTGTTGCCGAGTTCGCCGATGTTGCCGAACCGGTGGGCGGGGGCGATGCCCAGGCGGTCGCCGACGGAGTCCAGGATGCGCTGGTTGGCCTGGTGGCCGACGAAGGCCCGTACGGTTTCCGCTGCCCACTCGGCCTGGCGGAGGGCGGATCCCGCGGACTGCGTCATCCGGCGGACCGCGTGGGCGTAGACCGCACGGCCCTGCATGCGGAAGCAGCGGGCGTCCGGTTCCGGCGGCGGCAGGCGCTGCGGGTGACGGGACCCGCCGTACGGGACGGTGATGAGGTCACTGCCGCTGCCGTCTGCTCCGAGGTCGACGGCGGTGACGGCTCCCGGTTCGTCCGGGGTGCCCGGCGCCAGCAGCACGGCGCCGGCGCCGTCACCGAAGATCGGCGCCGTCTCCCGATCCGCGGGATTGACGATGGTGGTGTAGGTGTCGGCGGCGATCACCAGGACGGTGGGGCAAGTGCCGCTGCGGACGAGGGCCGTCCCCGTGGCCAGCGCGTACAGGAAGCCGGAGCACACCGCGGAAATGTCGAAGGCGGGGATGGTGCCCAGGCCCAGCCGGTGGGCGACCGCAGGAGCCGTGGCGGGGCAGGGATGGTCGGGTGTGCCGGTGGCCAGCACGAGCATCTCGGGGCGGTGGTCTGGGGCGGAGGTGAGAGCCGCCCGCCCCGCGCCGACGGCCAGGTCGCCGGTGCTGGTGCCGGGGTCGGCGTGCCGGCGGCGTGCGATGCCGGTGCGGTCGCGGATCCAGGCGTCGTCCGTGCGCAGGGCCCCGCGCGCGACGACCGTGTCGTTGTCGACGACGCGCGGCGGGAGACAGGCGCCGATTCCGGTGATGACCGCGGTGGGCGGAGCCGGGCGCATGAAGGTCCTCTCGTGGGCGTTCACGCCGCGGCGAACGGCGAGGCCGGTTTCGGGTAGCCGGCCAGGCCGCCGTCGGGTACAGCCAGGCCGCCGTCGACGACGAGCGCGTGCCCGGTCACGTACGACGAGGCCGGGGAGGCGAGGAAGACCGTGGCGCCGACCACCTCGTCCGCGGTGGCCCACCGACCGAGGGGGACATGGCTGGTCAGCCAGTCCGAGAGGGGGCCGGGCCCGCTGGCGAAGGCGGTCATGTCGGTGCGTGTCCAGCCGGGGCACAGCGCGTTGACGCGGATGCCCTGACGCGCCCAGCCGACCGCGAGGCTGCGGGTGAGGGAGAGCTGGGCCGCCTTGGTGGCGGCGTACGCCTCCATCATCGGGGTGCCGACGAGTCCGGCGACGGAGGACATCAGGATCAGGCTGGCGCGGTCCGAGGCGGCCAGGTGGGGGTGGGTGGCCCGGCACAGCGCGGCCGTGGCGTTGAGGTTGACGGTGACGACGGTGTCCCAGTCCTTCTGACGGGCGTGCTGGAGCGGTGCCAGCAGAGGGTTTCCGTCCTCTGCCGTCGGGAGGGTGCCCGCGTTGTGGACGACGATGTCCAGGCCGCCGAGTGCGGTAGCCGCCCCCTCGACGAGGTCCGCGGCGACGCCCGGCTCCGCGAGGTCCCCGGCGAGGGCCACGGCCTTGCGGCCCCGGTCCTCCACCGCCCGCGCGGTGCCCTCGAGGGCGGGCAGCGTCCGGGCGGTCACCGCCAGATCGCAGCCCGCGTCGGCCAGGGCCTCGGCGACGGCCTTGCCGATGCCCCGGGAGGCACCCGTCACCAGCGCGCGGGCGCCGTCCAGGCGGAACAGGTCCATAGCGTTCATCGAACGACTCCTTCGGTTTCGGACGGCTGTGCGATCAAGGGTGCGGTCGTGGTGGCGGGCGTTACACCGGTCGCCTCCGAGGCGATGGCGTGCGCCCCGCTCCAGGTGAGGAATACGCTTCCCCAGGTCATGCCTGCGCCGAAGACGGCCAGGAGGACACGGTCGCCGGGCTTCAGCTGCCCGCGGGCCGCGGCTCGGGCGAGCGCGTACGGCGTGCTGGCGGCACCGATGTTGCCGACCTCGTCGCCGACGACGACCAGACGGTCGGCGGGGATGCCGAGATCGGCGCCGATGCGCCTGAGCAGTACGGGGTTGGGCTGGTGGGCGACGACGCAGTCGACGTCCTGGATGCCCAGCCCACACCGTTCGAGGGCATCGGTGATGAGCTGGGGGAAGACGTCGGTGATGAATCGGCCGATGGTGCGGCCGTCCATACGGATGCAGTGGTCGCGGGCGGCGAGCGTGGCCCCGCTGGCCGGCCGGCGGCTACCGCCCGCCGGGATGAGGACGCGGTCGGCGAGGGCTCCGTCGGAGCCGAGGCTGAAGTGGGTGAATCCCTGCGCGTCGGCCACCGGTCCCAGGATGGCTGCGGCAGCCCCGTCGGCGAACAGCACGGCGGTACCCCGGTCGGCCGGGTCGAGGAACTTCGAGTACGTCTCGACGCCCACCACGGCCGCGTACCGAATCTCCTCGCCGCCCCGCAGCCAGTCGTGCGCCACCTTGGCCGCGAAGAGCCAGCCCGAGCAGGCGGCGCTGACGTCGAGGGCGACGGCGCCGGAGGCACCCACCAGGGTCTGGATCCGGCAAGCGGTCGACGGTCCCAGTTCGTCGGGGGTCGAGGTGCCGCAGACCAGCAGGCCGATGTCGGTGATGGCGACACCGGCGGCCTCGGCCGCCGCCCGGACCGCGCGTGCGGCCAGGTCCGAGGCCGCCTCATCCGGTTCGGCCACATGGCGCTTGAGGACACCGGTGCGTTCGCTGATCCACTCCGCCGTCACGCCGGCGCCTTCCGCGACCTCGGCGTTGGTGCGTATCGTCGGCGGCAGGTGGGTGCCCATGCCGATGACGCCGATACGGCGCTCGCCCGTCATTTTGTGCCTCCTCGGGTCCAGGTGAGCGTGGCGTGCAGCGCGGTGTCGTAGTCCGTGGCGGCCAACGGGGCGCACACCACGTCGCCGGGATGGGCGAACGCCTCCGTCAGCAACGGCAGATGGGGCCCGACCGCGTCGCACAACTCGTCCGCGACCGCGGACAGCGCCCGGATGTCCTCCGCTCGCAGCGACTCGTGGGCGAGCAGTGAACCGGACCAGCGGCGGGCGGCCATGACACCGTGCAGGGCCGCCAGCGGCCGCAGGGCCTGGGCCAGGTCGTGATCGCGTATCGCGTCCAGTGTCCGGGTGACATCCTCGGCCACGAGCGCGTGCGCGTAGACCTCACCGAGCCGGCCGACGTCCTCCAGCAGCGGATTCCAGGCGTCGAACGGCGTGCTGGGGTCCGTGGTGCGCAACTGCTCCGCCAGATGCCGGGCCAGGCGGTTCTGATGCCGGCGTACGGTCACGGGCCACCAGTGTGGAGAGGCGGGTGGTACTGAAGGGGGTGCCTCTGACGGCTGTCCCCCCTCTTCGACGAGGGCGCGGCCGACGTCGTAGAAAATGAGCTGGCTGTCCCCGCCGGCAGCGTCGAAGGCGTGGTGGAAGCCGTGGTACGCGGCCAGGCCATTCACATCGAGGTGCCCGGAGAAGCCGCAGCGGCTCTGGCAGTCGGCCGCGACGCCAGCGGCCAGCCGGACCGTGGCGGCCTTGTACGCGGCCAGCGGCCGGTGGACAGCGGCCCACGGTGTGAACCCCATCGCCTCGGCCCCATTCTCGGCCCGATCCGCAGGGGCCGCGAGGGACCGCGTCCACATGGTGCGGGCCCCCTCGGCGGCGCACGTCAGGGCGAACGCGTCGGCCAACGCCCCCAGTACGGCGCGCTGCTGGGTCCGGTACGCGAGCAACGGGACACCGGGAGCCAGCCTTCCCTGAGTGCGGCGCTGCCGCGCGTAGTTGACGGCCTGGACGGCCGACTGGCGCGCGGTCGCGGCCGCGACCGAGGGGATGGTCGCCCACAGGCCCTGCCCCACCCGCAGGGTGCGCTGCAGGCGTCGCTCGCTCGATCCGGCCGGATCGTGGAACGAGCCGTCGGCTCCGATGCCCGCACCGTCGGCCAGCCAGTCGGCGTACGGCACCCGGACGTGATGGAAGCGCACCAGGCCGTAGTCGAGAGGCAGCGCGCCCAGCCCGAGCGGCGAGGAGACCTCGACGCCGGGAAGCAGTCCGTCGTCGCCGGTCAGGTCGACCACGAACGCGAAGACCCCGCAGTCGGTGCCGTCCGTGACCAGACGTGCGAGCACCACGGCCGTCTGCGGTACGTCCAGGGTTCCGGCGCTGCCGAACTTGGCGGCCTGCAGGTCCGGCGTGTGCAGGACGAACTCTCCCGTGGCCCGGTCGAGTTCCGCGCGCGTCCGGGTGGCGAGGTGGCTGTTGGCCTGGCCTGCCTCGGTGATCAGGTAGACGCCCTTGGACCGGCCTGCACGCAGCGCCTCCATCCGTGGCCTCAGGTGTTCGCCCTGACCGTCGGCGAGTTGGGCCATGGACCCCAGGCAGAGCAGATGGTGGACCAGGGCCGCCAGGCACAGGGACGGGTCGGCGACGGCAGCCCAGGCGTGGACAGCGGCCAGTCGCGCCGGATCGTCGAGGAGGAGGTCCGCCGTCGGCAGGGTTCCGCCCAGCAGCCCCAGGCGGTAGAGCAGTTGACCGCCGTCGTGGTCGCCTGTCCCGGCATCGGGGCCGTATCCGGCGGTGAGGGCCTTGTGCAGTGAGGAGAGGAAGGAGGAGTCGCAGGGGCCGTGGAGGAGTCGTCGTATCTCATCACGGGTGGCCGCAGGCAGGGACGCGAGGGGCATCGCTGGTTCTCCAGGTCGGGGAGCGGGGGTCACCAGGGGAAGTCGGGTTCCGAGAGAGGCGCGTGGACGGGTGGCGCGGTGTCCGCGGGCAGCACCCTGCGGGCACTGGTGGCCAGGGCGTCGCCGGTACCCGCTTCGAAGAGGACGTCCGGCAGCCGCCCGGCAGCCTGGCGCAGGACAGGGGGCACGACGGCGGGCCGCACCAGGCAGTCGGCCAGGCGCCTGGGCAGGTCGTCGTCCGGGCGGTAGCAGCGTCCGGCCACGGCGGAGTACACAGGGAAGCGGCCCTCGGACCAGGTGCGGGCGCGCAGCGACGCGGCGAACGCCTCGGCCTGAGGGGCGAGCGACGGGTGGTGGGAGGAGAACGGCAGGCGCAGCCGCGCGGTGGGCACGTCCGAGTCCGCGGCCGCCTTCTCGACGCGGACCAGGTCCGGTACGGGGCCGGCGACCACCACTGACCGATCGTCGTTGACCACGGCCACCACCGCGTCCGCCGCCCCCGCCCGCTCCAGCAGACGGCGGGCGGCGGGCTCCGAGCAGGAGAGAAGGGTCAGGCCGCCGGGGCAGGAGGCGAGCACGAGGGAGAGGTCATGGGCCGCGCGTGCGCCGTCGTGGACGGTGAGCACTCCGGCGGCGGTCAGGGCGGCAATTTCGCCGAAGCTCACTCCGACGACAGCCGACGGCGCTCCATAGGCATGGCACAACGCCCGGTGCACCGCCACCGACGCGCCGAACAGCGCGAGTTGAGCGACCCCGGTGGCCGCGTGGGCGAGCTCCCGGCCGCTGGGTGGACGCGGTCCCAGCAGCCACGGGCCGAGCGGAGGCAGACCGCGTTCGACCGCGATGGCGTCGACCTGTCGGAAGACCTGGCGGACGGCGGAGAGCACCCCGCCGTCGGCGCCGGCCGTGCGCAAGAGAGAGCTGACGGAGAAGTCCCCTTGTCCTGGGAACAGATGGACCGAACGCCTCCAGTCGGACGGACGACCCGGTCTGAGCGCGGTGCTGGTGTGCATCTCACACCCTTCCGTTCGGACAGGTCAGCTGTGCACAAGGGGCGTACGGCTGCACCGTGTGCTCGACCGGTGCGCACTGTGCACGGCCGCCAATGGAGCCACACCCTGAGCCTGCACGACCGAAAGCGCTTCCAGCGCGTATGCGGGAGGCAAACCTGTTGAACACATGCGCGTGTTGAACGCCAGCACTGACGAACGGTCGAGCGGGACAGGAAGAGCAGCGTGCGATCGCCCCGTACACCGAACCAGGCCCTGCGCGTCCTCCTGAACGAGGCCGGGTGGACCGGTGCCCACCTGGCGCGCCAGGTCAACTCGCTCGGCGCCGCCCAGGGAACCCCACGTCACTACGACCGCACCGCGGTCGCCCACTGGCTGGCCGGCAGCCGCCCACGCCCGCCCGTCCCCGACCTCGTCGCCGAAGCCTTGTCCCGGCACCTCGGCAGACCTGTCCGAGCGGAGGACACTGGTCTGCTCGGCCCCGGCCAGTCGGACCACGTCGTCGGGACGCCATCAGGCGAAGGGAGCGCCGTGGAACGCCTCGACCGGATACTGCGCGACACGGGTCGGCGCAGCGTCGCGCTCCTGGGCGTTTACTCTCTGGCGACGCTGGCCGTACCGCACGGACCGCCGTCCAGCACAGGCCCGTGGGCGTCCGCGTCCGAGCCGCTGACCCGCGTCGGCATGGCCCACGTGACCTCCGCGAGGGAACTGCTCACCCTCTTCTCCCGAGCCGACGCCTCCTTCGGGGCCGGACCGATACGCGAGCCCCTGCGCCAGTTCCTCTCGACGACGCTACTGCCCTGGCTCAGGTGCGACATGAGACCCGCCGTCCGACGCGAGCTGTTCACCGTGGCCGCACAGCTCACCTATCTCTGCGCGTTCGCCCACTTCGACATGAACCTCCATGCCGCCGCGCAGCGCCTCTACCTCACCAGCGTGGACCTCGCCCGCGAGGCAGGTGACCCGGTCGGACACGCGCTCGGCCTGCGCGGACTGAGCGTGCAGGCCCACGCTCTGGGACACTTCACCGAGGCCCAGCGTCTGGCCGAAGCCGCCGTACGCACGGGCGCACGCCATGTCCCACCACACCAACAAGCGTTTCTCTATGGCCAGTTGGCCGTCACCAGAGCGGGGCTCGGCGACGCCCACGCCACCACCCGTCTGTTGGCCACGGCCGAGCGGTGCCTGGAGAGGTCGTCGAGCGGCGCCTCACCGGTCGGAGCGTTTCATCACGGCTCCCTGGCTCTTCAGCACGCCGCCGTGGCCAGGGGCGGGAACGACAACCACGCGGCCGCCCGGGCGCTGGACCTGTCCTTAAGGTCTCGTCCGGCCGACGAACGCCGCTCCGGCGCCCTCGTCCTCGCCGAACTGGCCGAGGTCCAGCTCGCGGCCGGCCACCTTGAGCAGGCATGCCTGGCCTGGCACAGCTTCCTCGATGCATACCCCCACATACACAGCGCTCGCGCCGACGACCGGCTGCGTACCTTGACCTCCACACTCCGGCCCCACGCCTCACACCCCGCGGCCAGGGCGCTGCTCGCACGCACACGTCGGATGCGCTCAGGCGCCAGTGGCGGCGACCGGGGGCGTCGCCCCGGTCCCACCCTCTGAGCGCCTGCGCGGAGTGCCGCGCCCTCTTCGGCACTGCCCCAGCAGGGTGAAATCAGAAATCAGGGTGGAAAGGGCATGATTCGGGCCTGTTGGATGGTGATGCGGCCCGCACCTTTCCATCCTTCCTCCCACGACCGTGCTACTGACCACACCAGGAAAATGAACCGAAGCGTCCTCTTTGAAGCACTCCACGCCACCAGCCTGCCCGTCACTCCGGGTGCGCTGACAGTGGCCAGAGCCTTCAGGCACCCCACACGCGGCCTGGTCGACTGCCCGGCGCACCATTTGCTCGCCGAGCGCGCCCGGCGAGCGGGCTTCATCGCCGACAGCCTTTCGTTATCGAGCACGGACCTGTCGGACGCCCGACCGGCGGCACCGACCACGGTCTTCACCGTCTCCTACGAGAAACCGGAAGGTGGACATCGCGGACTCGCCCTCGCGGCGCACAGCCGCGACCCTGCCGCGATCGCATTCGCGTGCCGGGAGATCGAGTCCTGGCGGGCCGTACTTCGCACGCGCCGACTGCTGTACGTGGTCGCTCCCACCACCGTGGGCGCCGCCGACGGCGCTGGCAAGCCGGGTCCCCCTCTGCCGTCACAGACAACCAGCGCCCACGGCCCATGGCAGCCGTGCGGCTGCCCTGCCGACGCCGCGTGCCCCGCGACCGGGAACGCCCAGCGCGCGCTGCGCCGCTTCCTCGACCGGGGCGACGAAGTGGTTGTCACGGGAGTACCGGTCGCCGGCTCCGGGACATGGCCTTCGCAGGCCCTCAGGGGTGGCGCGGTCCTGCTGCGGACCCAACGGGAAGCAGAACTCCTCACCGTCACCGACCCTGACCGTGTGGCGTTCGTCGTCGCCCCCGGCGCCACCGTGTCGGCGGTGGCCGAGATCCTGCGCGTACTGCGACAGCGCTATCCCCGCCTGCGAGGCCAGCACCCACGGGAATGGTGCTACACCATGGACGATGTGCACACGGTCGTCGCCTCGGCACTGACCCAGTCCGACATGCTGCTGGTCACCGGCCAGAAATCCGCTCCCGTGGTCAGGACCGCGGTCACACAGGCCGCCCTGCTCGGCGTACGAGTCCGCGACGTGACCGACCTGGCGAATCTACGTCCCGGCGACATCGACGGCGCGACGGTCACCTTGCTGGACGCGACACCGGACGGGCGCGGGCGGCGGGAGATCGGCCAGGCGCTGGACGGTCTGGGGCCGGCGAGCCACGTCCGCCGAGAGGTGCGCTCATACACCGAGCCGTCGCACGAGGCCGCCCGCCGGATCACCGCGAGATGAAACGCTCGCGGCCACGGCCCGGATGCGGGAAAGGGAACAAGTTCACGTCAGTCAAGCTTGGTCATCTGTTGCCCTTCGCGTAGTGAGCAGTTACCTGTCCGAACCGATTCCCCCGGCATCGATGCGCGGTCGCGCGAGCACATCGGCTCCCCAGACCTGCCGTGCCTTCCACCCGGACCACAGTGACCGTGCACTACGGGCGGCGGATGCCGCGGCACCTGCCGCCCGTGCGTCTGTCCGTCGCACCCGCGGGCAATAGCCGGAGCCACGCGGCACCCGCACCCGTCTGGCGACCGCGACGAGCAGTCCCGCACGGCGCGCGGGGCCGCTCGTCGGTCGTCATCGTCCTGCGTGCACGTGGGACGGCGGCAGTGGGGTCCGGGCGTCGGACGAGTCTCGCGAGCAGGCCGTGGCGGGGTGCGAGACACCAGGTAAGGGCGAACAGGCCGGTGAGGACCGCGACCACCGAGCCGCCCGCGGCCAGGTCGTACGTGTACGAGACGTACAGGCCGGTAACATGCCGTAGCCGCGCCGAATACCCGCTACGTCGGCGACATCACCTGTCTGGCCGACGGTGGGGGCCAATTCCTACACCTAGTGACGGTGTTGACCGGTACTTGAAGCGGCTGTGGGCTGGCCCATCGCTCCCCACATGCGCACGGAGCTGGTCACGAACGCGCTCAAGGCCGCCGCGGCGATTCGGGGCGGATGCCTGGACTGGGCGGTCTTTCCTGTCAACCGAGCGCGATACGCCGCGAGGGACTTTGCGCAGTCTGCGAGGAGCTGGACGTGGTCCGCTCCCGCGCCGCGGTGGGGACCAGCGCGAACAATGCCGCCGCGAAATCGTTCAACGCGAGCCGTGGGCACCAGAACGAGACACTCCAGCATCGGTCAGATCAGCCCGATCGCCTACGAACAAAGATCCAAAACTCTGTGCCCGATGAGTGAGGCAGCCATGCCAGGTCTACAGCGTTGAAACCAGTCTGGATCGATACAACAGGAGACTGAAGTGTCTACATCAGTGCTCGATATGTCGGTGTCTCTCGACGGGTACATCGCCGACCCTGACGACTTCCTCGGTGGTGAGGACGGCGAGCGGCTGCACAAGTGGGCCGACGCCAAGGGCGAGTCCGCTCGCACCGCCGCGCGGTTCCAGGAGGAGTGGAACGCGGCCGGTGCGGTACTCGCCGGTCGGCGGACTGCCGAACTCATGGATCACTGGGGCGGTGATCATGGAGGTCTGCCGATCTTCGTGCCCAGTCACCGCCCGCCCGGCCCGGCCGCCCGTTGGGGCTATCCGTTGGTGACCTACGTGAACGACGGGATCGAAAGCGCGATGGCCCAGGCCAAGGCCGCCGCCGGCGACAAGACGGTGCAGGTGCGCGGTGCGTACACGGGGCAACGAGCGCTGGCAGCCGGCGTCCTGGACGAGGTGCAGATCCACCAGATCCCGGTGCTGCTCGGCCGCGGACGACGGCTGTTCGACGTCCTGCCCTCGGAGATCGAGCTAGAGATCGCCCAGGTGATCGACACGCCGGAGGCCACCCACATCCGTTACCGCGTCCGTCGCTGATCCGGTCGCCCGTGGGGCGGCGTCGATGGGCCGCGACATGGCGGCTGTTGTGCGTCACGATGTCGCTGACCGTCGCCTTCACCGCCCTGACCGCCTGATGGCTGCTGGACTGGCCGCCCGCAGCAGCACTGCTGCCGGCCGCAGTCCTGGCGCCGACAGAGCAGACCCAGGCGCACCGTGACCCGGGGCATCACGCGCAAACGCCGGTGCCCGGGCTGGGGCACCCGGTCCGGCGCCCCGTCGAACCAGTAGATCCGCAGCAGCGTCCGCCCGGTCTCGGTCTGCGCGCGGTTTCGGTGATGGTGGAGATGGTCGGTAACGTCGGCGCCATCTTGGAGCGTTTGCCGTTGGGGCGGCGCTCCCGGGCGGAGGCGCGCAACTGGTCGAGGTCAGTGTCGCGGAACCGGTTGACGCGGTCGTGGTTGTTGCCCATGTGAGAGATACCAAGCGGCATTGATCGAATCGTCGTTGCAATCACTGGGGCGTACGGAGTCCTTGCACCCCGCAGATGACAGCCATCAAGCCGGAGAGGATTGCAACGAGGTAGAGAGGGTCACTGTCGGATCCCGGGGTGAACAGGCATAAGACGCATGTGACAGCGCATAACGCCGCAACGGCGAACGCAACAGCGCGGGACATTGTTTGCCCTTTCCGAGTACGGGGTGGGGCTCCGAAACCGACGAACCGGAGCCCCACCTGGGGCCGGAGGAGTCGGGTTGGGCGAAGCGGCCGAGGGACGGGTCGTAGTAGCGGTGACCCATCCTGTACAGGCCCGTCTGGTCGGCGTATGCGCCGGTGTAGCGGTGGGGCTGGGGAACGACGGCCTCGGCGGTGGTGCCGCGAGGCAGGACGGTGAGGCCGTAGGCGTAGGTGTGCGTGCGCTTGCCCGCGTCGTCGACGAGGCCGAGGACGTTGCCGGTGGCGTCGGTGAGGTAGTAGTAGGACTTCCCCCCAGTCGTCATGGAATTCAACGTGCCCGCAGGTTCGCGGACGAGTCCGGTGTCGACGCCGTTGGTCGTCGTGGAGGCGAGGCCCAGGGCAGTGTGGTGGAACCAGGTCGAACCCAGCTTGGTGCGCTAAGAGTTGTCGGTTCCGGCGTGGACCAGGTCATAGCTCTTGCCGCCGGTGGTCGGTACTGACTTCGAGCGGCGGTGACGCGCCTCGGACGGGCTCGCCGTGATCAGTTCGGCCGCGGAGCCGGGCCCCTACCGGCCCGGACGAGGATGGCCGCGAGGCGAAGTGCGGCCTGGTGAGCGAGGGCGGGCAGGTGCGGTACTTCCCCTCGAGCGATGACCTCCGGCGTGCGGCGGAGATCCGATCATCGCCGCCCGCGGACCGGATCGATCGGCGTCATCGTGACATCTGTGCATCACGAGACTTTGTGTGACGGAAGCGTTGACCGGAGGAGACGCAGAACCTATCTTCTGACCGATTCTACGAACGATGTTCGAAATACCGACATCGACGGATCGACCACCGCACTGCCAGCACCAGAGGGAGCACCCCTGTGAGACCTGACCTCACCCGTCGAACGGTCCTCGGCATCATCGCCGGCTCGGCCGCGGCCACCGTCACCGGCGTCTCGACCGGAACCGCCCACGCCGCCGTGCCCGCGTCGCCCGGTGTGACGTACACGAACACCATCGCCGAAAAGCGGGCCGACCCGCACATCGTCAAGCACACCGACGGGTTCTACTACTTCACCGCCACCGTGCCGGAGTACGACCGCATCGTGCTGCGCCGGGCCACCACCATCCAGGGGCTCACGTCGGCCCCGGAGACGACCATCTGGACCAGGCCCACCACCGGTGAGATGGGCGGCTACATCTGGGCCCCGGAGATCCACTTCATCGACGGCAAGTGGTACATCTACTTCGCCGCCGGCGCCTCGTGGGACGTCTGGAGGATCCGGCCCTACGTGCTGGAGTGCGCGGACGCGAACCCGATCACGGGTACCTGGACGGAGAAGGGGCGCATCGTACTGCCGCTGAACACCTTCTCGCTCGACGCGACGACCTTCGCCGTGAACGGCACCCGCTATCTCGCCTGGGCGCAGAACGACCCGGCCGTCGGCCGCGGCACCAACATCTACATCGCACAGATGTCCAGCCCGTGGACCATCACCGGCACCCCGGTCATGATCAGCCGGCCGACCGCCTCGTGGGAACTCGCCGGAGGCCAGACGGTCAACGAGGGCCCGGCCGTGCTCCAGAAGAACGGCAAGGTCTTCATGACCTTCTCGGCCGCCGCCACCGACGCCAACTACTGCATGGGCCTGCTGACCGCCTCCGCCTCCGCCGACCTGCTCAGCGCCTCGTCGTGGGCCAAATCCGCGAACCCGGTCTTCGCCACTTTCGCCGCCACCAGCCAGTACGGCCCCGGGCACAACCAGTTCACGGTCTCCGAGGACGGCAAGTCGGACATCCTCGTCTACCACGACCGCAGCTACAAGGACATCACCGGTTCCCCGCTCAACGACCCCAACCGCCGCACCCGCGTCCAGAAGATCTACTGGAAGGCCGACGGCACCCCCGACTTCGGCATCCCGGTCGCCGACGGCCTCACCCCGATCCGACTCTCCTCATACAACTACCCCGACCGGTTCATCCGGCACTGGGAGTACCGCGCCAAGATCGAGGCGAACGTCGCGCCGCTCGCCGACTCGCAGTTCCGCGTCGTCACCGGTCTGGCCGGCACCGGCACCGTCTCCCTGGAGTCGGCGAACTTCCCCGGCTACTTCCTGCGCCACAAGAACACCGAGGTGTGGGTGGAGAAGAACGACGGAACGTCGCTGTTCGCCGGTGACGTCTCCTTCACCGCCCGGGCCGGCCTCGCGGACTCCGCGGGTGTCTCCTACGAGTCGTTCAACCTGCCAGGCAGCTACATCCGCCACTACAACTACCTGCTGTACGTCCAGGCTGTCAGCACGACGACCGCCCGGGCCGACGCCACCTTCTACACCCAGTGACCCACGCCGGCGTCCCGTAACCCCTCGGGCAGCCCCTACCGCCGCACGCGAAGAGTCTCCACGCCCCGGACGGGAAAGCCTGCAGAACCGGTCAGGACGCGGGTGACAAGACGCCGCCACGGGCGAGGCAGGCGGTGCCGAGGCCCACGAGCGGTAACAGGCCACCGAGCAGCGGGCCGACGGACGCGCCGGTGTCGACCCTTTGAGGCCGAACCCAGCGAGCCTCCATCCATCCACAAGTACGAACATTGAACGCGATCTCGAACGAGCGGAGCGGGGGAGCCGCTCGGACGAGACGCCGCTGAAAGGACCCCCCTTGTTGCGCACCATGAACCGTCAACGTCGAGTCGTCGCAGGGTGATGCTCGGGGCAGCCCTGCTGTCCCTGATCGCCTCCCTGTTGACCAAACCAGGCGAAGGGCCGCTCGCCGCGGTCGTGCTCGCCAGCAGCGGCTGCAACGGTGAGGGGCGGCTGCAGGACCCCGCCGCGAGTCCAGTGGTGCGCACTTTGACCGGCTACACCCATCAGGTGCTGTCGGCAGGGTCCAGCCCTTCGTGCTCGCGGTGGGGTGGGCCAGCCTCTTCTCCCCCGGGATGCTCGCGCTCACGTACGCCTTCCGCACCTGGTTCGGCCAGATGAGGTTCGCCAACGACGCATAGCACCACAACTCCCAATCGTCCGACCGGAAATCGTCGCTAGGTCGCTCCCCACCGGGATCAAACCCTGGACGTGTCCGGCGCGGAGCGACCGGCCGGCGGATGGCCATGTGTGAGTCCCGCGGCGTGGGGCAACGGAGGCCGGCTGATGGGCACCTGGCTGAGCGGGTTATGTCGGGGATCGACCTGCAGTCGAGCCGCATTGATGAAGTCCAGCCGTGCCGTTTCCATCCGGTCCCTGGCTTCCTTCCAGGCCGGTTCGCTGGTGGCCGTCTGCTGGATGAACTGCTCTCTGTGGTCCCAGAAGACCTGGTCCACGACCGCAGCGGCCGCCACAACGGCCGGGCTGCCGACCAGCCAGATCGCCCCCAAGGCCACATTCCAGGGGGCCCAGTCCACAGGTTCGTCATGACGCCACGCCCGGTGCAGGGCGAGCTGGATACGCGTGGACTCGGCAACGATGGAGGCACACGCGTCGATCTGCTTGTCGCGTGACCAGTGCATTCGATTGGCCCGGCTCGTGAGCAGTGAGCCAGCCAGCACGCCGATGCGCGGCTGCCACGCCGCCGATCGTGGTCACGGTCGTGGCCCAGTCCACAGACAGACGGCCCCCCTCGCGGCTGTCACGGTGAAGAGGAGTTCTGCCCGCCTTCGACCTGTTGGTATCCGCGCGCCCGGCCGCAAGAGGAGGAAACCGGCCATCGACCATTCGGGGTCCCTTGCGGGGCTCTTGAGGCAGTCGTGGACTGCACGATTGTGTCCGACAAATCGGTGGTCGCGCTGCCGTCGCAGGCCGACGTATCGGCGACGCCACGGGACCCACAGGGCGCCACCCCGCTGGCGTGCCCATTGCACGAGGACGCACTCCGCCTCGCCACAGCAGTGCCCGGCATCCGGCTACCCGAGACGGCCGAGCGACTGGGCACCGACATCGCCGATCTACGAGAACAGATCTCGGTGTACACAACGATTTGCGTGAGGTGCTAGAGGCAGACGTGCAGCAGGTCCACGGCCACTGGCGCCACCAATAGCGGTCGCGAGCCGGGCATTTGGCCAAACCCGGGCGGTGGGCAGCCGCCACGAGCACGGTCAGGAAGGCGGTGACCGGCTGGTCACGCCGGCGTCAGCGGCTGTCCAGGCGTGCGAACGCCAACGGTTTGCAGCGGCTGTCGACAGCCAGGGAGAAACAGGAGCATCTCCCTGCAACGGGACCGCTCAGTCAGCGTCGACGGAAGTGGAGGGAGGCCCCGACAGCCAGGGTGCAGAGCAGGCCCGTCACGCTGATCCAGAGTCCCGCCGACATCCCTGCGATCAAGGCGACGACACCGATGGCGACCAGGAAGATCGCCCCCGCGAGGGCCGCCCACAGCCCCGCGGCAGCGGCGGCCTCGCCCATCTGGTTTCCCTCGCCGATCATGTTGCCGTCGTCGGGCATGAGTGTTCCTCCCGTTCAGGTCAGGACAGTGCATCTTGCATCGCGCCCGCGGTCACGTGGCTGACCAAGTCGGCAGCGATCCAGTACCCCGCAACGGCCAGTGGGAACAGGTAGGGCGGCACTCCGGCAGCCTCCTGGCCTCCCGGCGGGCGGGGGCAGGCACTACCCCTTTGCGTCTTGCTCCCACCACGTTCAGTGCCCGCGATGACAGTGGGGCCTCGGGTGTCCTGGCATGAGGGCTGCCGGGGGACTAGGAGCTGCCTCCTTGGTGTTCACTGACGGGACGGTGCCGGTCGGGTGCCGGACCTGACGCATCCGCCCGATGAGGTCCGCTCACTGCATGCCTCCCTCGTAAGGCTGGTGGCACCGCCTCTATGATCGACCGGCCGCAGAACGACAACAGGGGGAGGGCGTGATGCCTGGTCAGGTCGCCGCAGTGAGCCGCAACGAGGTGTACTCGTTCAGCAAGCCCAATCGCGATGCCATCACGTTGCTCACGGGGCTCGGAGTGGAAGGAGACGTTCACGCAGGTGAGACGATCCGCCACCAGTTCCGCATGACCTACGAGCCGGACCTGCCCAACCTGCGCCAGGTCCACCTGATGCACGAGGAACTCTTCGACGAACTCGCGCTCAAGGGTTTCAAGGTCTCTGCGGGCCAGCTCGGCGAGAACATCACCACGCGCGGGGTGGCGCTGTTGGGCCTGCCCACCGGCGCTCTGCTCCATCTTGGGGAGCAGGCGGTGCTCGAGGTGACAGGACTGCGCAACCCGTGCTCGAAGATCAACGACTTTCGCAAGGGGCTGCTCGGTGAGGTCTTCGCCATGGACCCCTTGTCCGGCGAGTTCACCTTCAAGTGTGGCGTCATGGCTGTGGTCCGCCGTGGAGGGACCGTCCGCCCCGACGATTCCATCCGGGTCGAGCCCCCGCCCCTCCCCCACCGCCCGCTGGAACGGGTCTAGGTTCGTGTCCCGTGGTCATCGGCGTGCCCAGATGAGGATGGCGGCGAGGTAGCGCGCGGCCTGGTAGGCGATCGCGAGCTTGTGCGTTCGCGTGGCCAGGCCTCGCCACTGCTTGAGGCGGTTGCTGCACCGTTCGACGGTGTTGCGCTGCTTGTAGGCCTCGGCATCGAAGCCGGGTGGGCGGCCGCCTCGGCGGCCCCGCCGACGGCGGTGGCCGGTCTGGTCGGAGGGCTGCGGGATGACCGCGCGGATGCCCCGGCGCCGGAGGTGGTCGCGAATGGCGCGGGAGGAGTACGCGCGGTCGGCCAGGACAACCAGGGGCCGGGTGCGTGGCCTGCCCACGCCGCTTCGGTGCACGCGGATGCGAGACATCACCGTCTCGAAGGCCGGTGCGTCACCAACCTGGCCTGCGGTGACTGTGAAGGCCAAGGGCCGTGCATTGCCGTGCACCGCCGTCTGCGGCCAAGTGAACCTTAGTACTCAGCCCTCCGCGGGAGCGTCCGAGCGCGTGGTCATTGAGTTCGTCGGAGCGGGTCGCCCCCTTTTACGGGCTCCGGCGGCGTGCTGGTGAGCCCGGACGACGGTGGAGTCAACCGACACGCTCCAGTCGATGTCGTCGTCGGCGTCCGCCACTGCCAGGACAGCGGCGGGAAGCATCTCCCAGGTGCCGTCGACGGCCCATCTAATCAGCCGCTTGTGGGCGGTTTGAAACGAGCCGAGTTCCTCGGGAAGATCCCGCCAGGGCGAGTTGGTGCGGTACTTCCAGGCGATGGCCTCAAGGGTGCGGCGGCGGTCGGCCCATCGTCGCCCGCGGACCCGATCGGCCGGCATCAGCGGCGCGATCCGGTTCCACATCACATCGGTGATCACTCATCGGACAGACGTATCCGATCAACTGCCTAACCCATCAAAGAGACACCCGCTAGCCGTTCGACTCCACGCTGGCGGCGTTCCTGGCGAGGTCGATCGCCTCGCACCAGGCGGGAGTTCGCGATCGGTGGGCTATGCGTTTGGTCCCACGCTTGCGGCAGCAACATACTGCCGCTCCGGTGCTCTCCTACACAGGATCTGGTCGTGTACGGCTGTGGTGACGCCGGAAGCGCGGTCAACGCCGCACGGTCCCCGGCCTCCAGTCACGGAGCGCAGCTCTTCGCCCGACGGTCCCAAGGACGGGTTCTCAGGGCTTTTTCGTCATGGCCCGATTCGCAGGTGTGCCGCTGTTGCTGCTCACAGCGCTGCGCTTCGGCTTTGCGGGCGCCTTCTTGCGTGTAGCCGTGGTGGGCTTCTCCGCGGCTGCGCCCGTTTGTGATGGTGCTGTCTTGGGCGATGCGGTCGGCCAGGTGAACTCTATTTCCAGCTCGATCTCCCCGTCTCCGATTTCGACCTCTATCTCGGCGTGCAGGTCGTCGGGGATCCGCAGGCTCAGCGTTCCGGGACTGAGTTCCACTTCGGCATTTCCGCCTTTGCGCAGCGCCGTGGCCAGCGCCGTGAGTTGTTCGGCGGCCTCGATGCGTGTCAGGGAGCGCTTCCGCTCGAACTTGAGGTCTTTCATCATCTCTCCGATCCGCGTACTGCTCAGTGCCGCGTCGCACAAGCGGTGGTCGCGTTCGAGCGGCAGGGTCCCCTCCAATCTCGTCCCCTGCGGTCCGCCGCGCACGTCGTGGCCCGCAGAGGGTCGGCGCGCGATGCGCGGGCCCGGAATGCGCTCTACGGTTGAAGGGTCCCGTATACACGGAATGCGGTTCTTCCGCCTCGGGCCCCTCGGGCTCGACACTCACCGGCAGGGCATACGCCATGACCACTGCATCGGACACTCCTGTCCTGGACACCCTCGCCGCCATGACGGCCGACTCGATCGAGCGGTGCGGGCTTGCCCCGGACACCCTTCTCCTCACGCGCATCGCGGCACTCGCCGCTTCGGACGCCCCGCCCGTCTCCTACGCGGCTCACATCGACCCGGCCATCAGAACCGGTCTGACCGTCGAGCAGCTGCAGAACATCCTGGTCGCCATCGCACCCATCGTGGGCACCGCCCGCGTCATGACCGCGGCGGGCAACATCGCCACGGCGCTCGGCATCGCCATCGCGGTAGCCGATGTGGGTGCCGAGATCGAAGCCCAGGGCTGAGAGCCGCCGCCCACCCTCGGTGATCCGCACGCTCGACGTGGGACAGAGGGCCAGGGCACTGCCCGCCGGGTACGGCGTCCTCCGTGCCGGGCGTGCTCGTGGCGGCAGGAGCAGTCAGGATCAGGGAGGAGCGTCTCCGATGTCCCAGAACGCGATCACGGCCATGCGTGCCGCGCCCCACGCGACGCCCGAGGACCGTGCGGCTCTCGGCAAGGAGGCGCGGCGCCGCTCGCCGAGGTCAGGCCACGCCGTGTACACGCCGTCTCCCGGCCGGCCGGACCCGCTGTCGATCCTTGAGGCGCAGTCCGAGGCGCGGGTGCCCGAACTCGTCCCGATCCGTTACGGCCGGATGATGGAGTCCCCGTTCCGCTTCTACCGGGGCGCCGCCGCGATCATGGCATCCGACCTGGCCGACAGCTCGGTCTCAGGGCTCACGGCCCAGCTGTGCGGGGACGCACACCTGCTGAACTTCCGCCTGCTCGCCTCACCGGAACGGCGGTTGATGTTCGACATCAACGACTTCGACGAGACGCTGCCGGGCCCCTGGGAATGGGACGTCAAGCGCCTGTCGTCGAGCCTTGTCATCGCGGGCCGGGAGAACGGCTTCGACGACGACGAACGCGCCCTCATCGTGCGCGCCACAGTCCGTTCGTACCGCAAGGCGATGATCCGTTTCGCGCAGACAGGCAACCTCGACGTCTGGTACACGAAGATCGACGCGGACCTCCTTGAATCACTGGCCTCGGGCCGACTGCATGCGACCAAGCGCGGTCGCAAGAACCTGGCCCGCGCGATCGCGAAGGCCCGCACTCGCGACAGCCTTCAGGCTTTCGACAAGCTCACCGAGATGGTCGACGGTCGGCCCAGGATCGCGGCGGATCCCCCTTTGCTCATCCCGGCGGGTGACTTGCTGCCGGACGTGGAGCGCAGCGCGTTGGAGCGCCAGTTCCGCGGTCTGGTGGAGCGATACGGTCGCACGCTCGCCTCCGACCGGCGCACGCTTCTTCAGGACTACCGACTGGCTGACGTCGCCCGCAAGGTGGTCGGCGTCGGCAGCGTCGGAACGCGATGCTGGATCTTCCTGCTCCTTGGCCGCGACGACCAGGACCCGCTCTTCCTCCAGGCCAAGGAGGCCGACACCTCTGTGCTCGCCGCGCACGTCGGTGCAAGCCGATACCGCAACCAGGGCGAGCGGGTGGTCGCGGGCCAGCGGCTGATGCAGGCCGCCAGCGACATCTTCCTCGGCTGGGAGCGGGTGGACGGGATCGACGGCAAACGACGCGACTTCTACGTCCGCCAGCTGCGCGACTGGAAGGGCATCGCCATCCCGGAGAGGATGCGGCCGAAGGACCTCAAGGCGTTCGGTGAACTGTGCGGAGCCACCCTGGCGCGTGCGCACGCACGGTCCGGCGACCGCATCGCGATTGCCGCATACCTTGGCAGCGGCGACTCCTTCGACCGCGCACTGGTCTCCTTCGCGGAGTCATACGCCGACCAGAACGAGCGGGACCACCAGGCTCTGCTCGACGCGGTACGGGCCGGCCGGCTCCCGGCGGAGGAGCTGCCGGCAGCCTGACCCCGTGCAGGACGCCCGGCGCCCCGCACGCCTTCGCCCTTCCGCCACTCCAGCCAGGGCCGCTCGCGCTCGTTACTTCAGCACACCGGTGGTGAGCGCCGTGGCCCGCACCCACGAGTTCGGGACTGCCGACGCACGGGCTACGGCCTTCACCAGGCACATGCTCGGCATCGCCCGGCTCCACAGCCTGGCCCCGACTGGATGACGCACGCCCCGCACGGAACGGCTTCTAGCCGATCAGACGGCGGCGCCAGTCCAGGGGTGTGACGGTGATGGCCTGGCCGGGGTCTTGGTCCCATTCGACGTGGAGACCGGCTTCTTCGAGCGCGGCCACGACCTCGTGACCAATGGTTGCCGTGGTCTCCGACGACCCGTCGAAACCGCCGTACAGGAGCGTCAAACCGTGGCCGGCGGCGGCGGAATCCGTGCACTGGGTGTGGAAGTAGACGAAGCCGCGGGCGTCGGGAGCGCCTTCACCACCGATCTCGGACTGGCCACAGTTACGGCAACAGGTGAAGTTCTCGCGGGCCGTGATACCGGAGTCCTGCAGGGCGGTGAACGCGCGGGTCAGTCGCTCGGGGTCCGTCTCGCCCTGCCACTCGGTCTGCTCCGCGACCCGCTCCAGCCACAGCCGGTCAGCCAGCGACTGTGCCTGCTCGCGCGACACGGGCCGGCGGTCACTGGTGACCAAGCACTCCTCAGCGAGCTCGGCCAGTTCGGCGCGAGAGGCATAGCCGCCAACCACCTCCTGGCGCACGCGCCTCTCCAGCTCCTCGCGCTCGTCTTCGCCGAGGTCGAGCGGCGGCACCACCCGGGTGGGGCCCATGTCCAGCAGCGACCAAGCCAGACCACCGTCCCATCCGGCCTCCTGGCGTGCCCACCCGGTCATCGCCGCAATCACGGCCCCCGGCCCGTCGACCATCGCCTGGAAATGCCGGTCAGCGGCACCGTCGCGGTACTCCAGCGTGTAGTCGCCACCGGCCTCGTGCCACACCTGGGCGAAGACGTCAGGCAGGTCGGGTATCCGCTGGACGATCAGGAACCGGTCACCGTCACCACCGATCCGCCGGATCAGCCCTCTCAGCTCCTCGGCGGACACACGGACGTGTCGCTCCCAGTTCTCCGTCTTCACCACGATCTCGAGCATGCGCAGACTCTGGCACATCCCTCTGACTGCATCCCTACCCGGGACCCGCGATGCAGCCACTGCTGTCACGCTTGACCGGCCCTGAAACTGAACGGTATTGGCCGAGATTTGACGACCGTGCCGGTCGGGTCAGTTGGCCACGAAGGACACACGAGGGTTCGGTCAGGTACGGACCGATCCAGGGCGGTGTCGGAAGTGCTTTTTAGGTTGGCCGACGTGTGCGCGGGGGCGAAGTCACCGATACGTCGGACCGGTCGAGCTGAAAGCTGAGGTCCGGCCTGGCAGCGGCAGGTGCCGGATCAGCTCGGCAGCTGAGTTCGGCGACTGGATCGCCGCTGGCAACGCGTGCAGTACCTGAGTCTTCGATGAGCCGGACAGGGGCTCGGTTGTTCATCCACCGCACGAACCAGGAATGGGTCGACCTGCACGCGGACGACAGCCCTGGTTCGCTCATCGACGCCCTTGCAGCGGCAGGTACTCAGCTCGCCCAGCAATTCGCCACAGCCAGCCTTTTACGCGGCGGCCCTGGGCGTGTCATGGGCAGGCGTCGACCCCGCGCCAGCCTGGGGTGATCGCCGAGGGCCCCGCCGGCGGCACTTGGGCGGCGACTGCCACTGCGAACCTTTGGTAGTTGGCCGGAGCGCCGAGCGGCCGACCAACCGCAGCCCGCCGGTAAACGCCGCGTTCGGTGCCGGTATGTTCCACACCCCTGGAAGGCTCCCTGGCAGGCGTGGTCCGCTGACGCTGGCAGGGGACAGCATCCCCGACGGTCGCGACGGCGCGCTCGGCGAGAACGGAGACCGAGGCTTACGAAGGGGTTTCGGTCCGGCGGAAGACTCGTTTCGCGCTGCTGCTGTGGATCTGCTCATCCGACGCTGGGAGTGGTGAGGGGGTACAGCTTGCGCAGGCCCTCGTTTAACGCATACGACAACGCCGACCCATGGGTCTGCCTGGGGTACAGGCGGGAGGTGAGCTCCAGGGACGGGTAGTTGCGCAGTCGCAGCAGCTGCGACATGCGGGTCATCGACCCGACAATGTCGGCGGCGGCCACATAAGGATCGGTGAGCTCCGCCTCGCCCGCGCCGAGGAACACCTTCGCCGCCAGGTCGTCGTGAGTCGTGGCGTAGTCGGCCTCCAGCGTGAACAGCAGATCCTCACATCCGCTGAGGGCAGGGCTACTGGCCAAATAGCGGCCGAAGGCCGTCGGCCGGGAGAGCAGTGCGTAGCCGACGAAGTGTCCGCCGCCGGAGAAGCCCACGAGACCGTGGTCGTCGTCGAACCGGAACTCGGTCGCCAACCGCGGGCGCAACTCGTCGACCAGGAACGACAGCAGCGCATCGGCGCCGCCACCGCCCGTCGGCGTTTCGCTGGACAGTGCTTCCATGCGTGCGCCGCCGGACCCTGCATTGACCCATCTCGACCTCGGATAGAAGTCGTGCGTTCGACGCGCGCCGAACTCGGCGGAATCGCTGTCGTCGGGAGCGCCGAGGCCGATCACGATGAGCTCGGCGATCTCCTGCACGGTGTGGAGCCAGTTCATCAGGCCGACGACGAGCGGGAAGCTGAGGGAAGCATCGGTCACCCAGAGGACGGGGTAGCTGCGGTCACCGTGCTCGTACGACGGGGGGATCGCGATGTGCACGTCATGCGGCCAGGGCACATCGGTCCCCTGCGTCCGTCTGGTGGGCAGAACCTGATACGTGTGCCGAGGCAGGGACACAACTACCTCCCGCTGAAGCCAATGCCAGCTCGACGTCCGGCTGCAAGTCCCTCATCGTCGTCGGACCCGACGGCCACGGCGTCAGCCGCCCCGGCTCGACTGGCGTTCTGCCCTTGACCATAGGGGCAACCCCGCCTACGCGCAGAACCGGCTGAACATCACAAAGACCCATTCCGGTGACTTCACCCGGGGTCGGTAAGAGACCTTCTCGTCGAACGCCAGGCCGTCGCGAAGGGCGTTGGCCGGTCTCACCCACCGCACGGCAGTCGCGTCGTCGGCGGCCGCGGCCACCGTGCCGACGGGCACCCGCGCGAGGTGAGCGTCCGTGCTGACCGGTCCGCGCGAATCACGGCCGGGAGCATCGCAGGTACCGATAGACACCAGCTCATCAGTAGGCACCCTCACCCCCGTCTCCTCGGCCACCTCCCCGGCAGCTGCTGTCCTCGACGGGGGGACCCGGATGGAAATGGTGCAGGACGGACCGGTCACCGACGTGCCAGCGCCGGATGGACGCGGGACAAGGCCGCGGGCACGTCCAGGTCCCAACTGGCGCTGTACGCCGTACTGAAGGCCGTCTCTCCGAGCGCCGCTTCGGTGCGTGAGCGCAGTGCCCGGATGTGGGGGTCAGTGGGGCCGTGGGCGCCGCGGAGGCGTGCGGCTGCGCCGAGGATGACGGCCACGTCGTGATCCTGTCCGTAAAGTCCTGCGAGACCGGCCACGGTCACTGCCACCGCCGCCACGATGGGGAGGTCCTGGCTGTGGAGCGCGGCGGCGTAAGCGATCGGTGTTTCCGGGTGCACGGCGAAGTGGTCCTGGACTTCTCCGTACGAGGCGGTGCCGCCTACTTCGACCGGGCGGCGCAGCACGGCCCGGGCGCCGGGCACCACGGTGGCGATGGTGTCGAACAGCATCCGCTCCGTCCAGCCCTGACCCAGGTCCTCGCCGCTCAGACTCTCCGGGCCCGCCCGGGACACCGCCGCAGGGGCGTCGGGCCAACTGCTGGTCACGGCGGCGCGGTTGAGACCGTAGGCGGTCCGGCGGACGCACCGACCGCATCACCGGTTACGGGACAACCTCTGGTTCATCTCCGCACAGAGCTCGCCGGCGTGGGTCGATGCGTACCGATGGGGCGTCCTCAGAAGGAGCCTCAGGCCACCCACTCCGTATAGTCTCCGATGATCCTGTCGCCGAGGTTGCACCATGCGACGCTCTCCGCGGTCGCCCATACCCAGGGACCGTAGTGCCAGTACTGGTAGCCGCCCAGGGTCTCGCACTTGACATCTTCACGGTACCGTCCCGAGTCGCACCAGGTCTTGTTCCCCTGATGGCCCGCGCTGCCGGTCACCCGTTGGCCCCAACATGAGGCCAGAGCGGAGTCGCTGGACGCAGGGAGGGCGGCCACAGACGAGCCGCTGTCCGCCACCGCGCCAGGTGCAAGCGCCATCGCTCCCCCCAGGACGAGCACCGTTGATGCCAATGCCTTTGCGATACGACCTTTGATCATGCAGATCTCCCAGGTGTCGACGAGATGTGTATGCGTCGCCGGCTCACTCCGCCCGGCGATTGATCGCTCGTTGACGACCGTAGGCGCAACCCGCGATCCGCGAGCACCCAACTGTGCACCGTGCCCCTCCAGTTCGTGCACGGTGCACGATACGGATCGAGGGACCGCACCAGCACGCGCGTGGCCGCCGTGGAGTCAAAGGAACCGGTGAGGCGTGACGCGTCTTGCTCCCAGGGGCCGAATCTCAGCTCCTTCACGCGCCACGCGATCAGGGCCTGTTGGGCGGCGGAATCCGTGACTCCTGGGTCCACGTGAGCCCCGCTGCGGCCGCGGGCGCCCTGCCCCCTCGCGGCCGACGATGCGCAATCAGCCGCGCTGGCGTCCTCAGGGCAACCGGTCAGGACCAGTGAGGCCGACGCGGCCATCGTGTCCAGCGCGCAGGTCACCCGTCGCGTGATGCGGCCCGATTCGCGAACGGCGCCCAGGAAACAGCAAAGGCAAGGAGAGGTCATCCGCTCCTTGCCACTCTCAACTTATAGCGCGTGCGGGGGCTTGCCGCAAGACCCCCGTCATCGCGCAGAATCTCCGCCGCGCCATCGCACATGAATGCAGCTGGAGGTGTACCGGCATGGCGGAGCACATGGCTTCCCGATTACGCGGAACCGAGTCGTTCGAGGAAATTGCCTCAGCTCTGTTCGCACCCCTGCGGGTGGTCGATTCCAACCCGCGGGAGTTCGAAGCAGTGGTCGACCATGCCGCCGTCGGCCCCCTCGTCGTCGCTCGCATTCGGGCCACCGCCGCGACGGTGACGCGGGACAGACGCAGCATCACGTCGAGCGATGTGGAGTGGGTGCACTTCAACCTGCACCATCGCGGCCCCGTCAGCGCGACCCAGGACGACCGCACCACCACAGTGCAGCCCGGTGAACTGTTCGCATGCGACAACACCCGGCCGTACCGGCTCATCGGCGCCGACCCCAGCGACATGACGGTGCTGTGCGTTCCCCGGGCCAGTCTTGGCAGGCAGGTGGACGCCATCAGCCGGCGTACCGCGCTCCCCCTCCCCGCCCAAGGGGCGATCGGCAAGCTCCTCAGCCATGCGTTGTCCACCGTCGACGAGGACCTCCCTCGACACGGTGCGGTACGGATGCACCTCGCCGACGCCCTCACCGCGCTGCTCCTCGCAGCGTTCGCTGACACCACCCCTGAACGCGCTTCCGTCGCCAGCGACCTCGTCGACCGCATCCGGGCCTACGTGCTGGCCCATCTCGACGACCCTCACCTCAACGGGGAACGCACCGCACGCCGGCACAACATTTCGGTGCGACACCTCCATGCGCTCTTCAAGGGAAGCGACATGACCTTCGCCGCCTGGGTCCGGCACGAACGCCTGCGTCGCATCCGGCGAGATCTCCTCGATCCCGCCTCCGCCGGCGTCTCCACGGCGGCCATCGCGGCACGGTGGGGTGTACACGACGCCAAACACCTCGGCAGGGCGCTGAAGAGCGAGTTCGGCGAGACCGTGAGCGATCTGCGCCGCGGACCGTGCCGGACGAACCCCACCATGATCCACCACCCGATGATCTTTGAGGACGGACCCTGAGCTTCCTCACCGACCTGGCCGACGAGGCCGAACCGGTCAGCGTGAGGTGACTCCGGCGTTCTCCGCTCGCGTCGCTGCGTCCGGCACCGGTGCCCGCCTGAGCCGGCCGACCCCGACTCCGGTCCGTTGTCGTGCTCGTCTGTCCTCGGGCACGCTCCGGCACGTTACTGTCCCGCGCTCACCTGGTCCATGGGCAGCCACAGAACGGTGTCCGCCGGGGACGCCGTCCCGGCGGTGATCTCGGGGTGGGTGAGCGCCCGGTCCCAGACCCGGACGTCGTCGATCGCGCCGGTGAAGAAGGCGCGGCTGTCCATGCGCTGCCCGATATGCACCCCGAACGGCGAGTTGCGGCTGACGGAACCGGACACGTCCGCCGTGCCGGTCGCCGTACCGTCGACGAACAGAGTCAGACGTCCGCCGCCGCGGCGCAGGACCAGCCGGTGCCACCGTCCGTCGTTGCGGGCGCCGACGGCGGTCACGGACGCGGTGCGTACGGTCGTGGCGCCTTCCCGCACGGTGATCCCGGCTTCGATCCGGCCGCCCGCCGGGTCCGCGCCCAGCGAGACCTGCGGCTGGCTGTCGCCGACCCCGCCCATCCACAGCAGCGGCTGCTCCCCGGCCGTCGCCGTGTGGCGGAACCATAGCGACGCCGTGAAGTCCTTCCCGCCGAGGAGCAGCCGATCGCGGTGGGGCAGGCGTACGGCGTCGTCGGCGCCGTCGAATTCGAGGGCGCCGCCCCGCGTCCCGGCCGTGCGCCGGGCCCCGCCGAGCACGGTCGCGGGCCGGGCTCCGGGGGCGAGGTCGGCGGTGGTCGGGTCGGGGCCCCGGGGCGTCCCCAGCCACTCCTCGGTGAAGCGGCCGAAGCGGATCTCCTCACGGGCGTCGACGGCACCGCCCTCGTACAGCAGGCCCACCGTGGCGTCGTCGACCGGCACCAGGTCGGAGTAGCCGGACCAGTCGGTGGTCACGACCCTGCCTCGGTCGACGCTGTCCCAGGTGCGGCCGCCGTCGAAGGAGGAGCGGACCATCATGGTCCGGCGGCGGTCGGGGTCGCCCGGGCAGGACTGCAGAAGCCGCTCGCCGAAGGCGAGCGTCGCGCACTGCACCTGCGGCGCGTACAGGTCCGGGAGGCCGGTGAAGGGGGCGGTGAAGCTGTCGCCGGAGTCCAGGCTGACGGCCTGGGTGCGGTGGCCGGGGTCGATGCCGTTCTGTTCGCGGCCACTGACCAGCAGCGAGCCGTCGGGGCGCTCGGTGAGGGTGAGTTCGGACGGCCTCTGCCGGACGGTGCCGTCCGCGGGGACGGGCCAGGAGTCGGTGGCGCCGACCCTCCAGTGTTCGCCTCCGTCGTCGCTGACGGCGAGGGCCGCGTGGGCGGCGGTGACCCGACTGCCGTCCCACGTCTCGGTGTTGACGCCGAAGACCAGCCGCCCGGCGTGCGGGCCGCGGGTGAGCTGGACGCCGTGCGCGGGACCGGTGGCATACCAGGAGTTCCAGTGCGCGGGCCGGAGCTGGGCCCGCAGGTCGCGCGGTGCCGACCAGGTCAGGCCGTCGTCGTCGCTGTACCGCAGGTGCGGGACGCGGTCGCAGGGCACCGAGCAGTTCCGGGCGTCCGTGCGGCCGGTGTTGTAGGTCGCGGCGAGCAGGACGCGGCCGGTGCTCTGGTCCACGACCGGGGCGGGGTTGCCGTGGGTGTCGCCGCCGCCCTCGTCGACCACCCGCAGCGGGCCCCAGGTGCGTCCGCCGTCCGTGGAGCGCTTGAGGACGATGTCGATGTCGGCGGCGTCACCGCAGTTGAGGACACGGCCCTCGGCGAACGCCAGCAGGGTCCCCTCGACCGTCCTGACGATCGCCGGGATGCGGAAGCAGGCGTAGCCGGGGTCCTGGGAGGCCTCGAAGAGGACCCGCTGCTCGAACTCCGCCGCCACTGTGTCCGGTCGGTCATGGGCGGGAGCGGGGGACGCGGCCAGCGCGACCGTGGTGAGGGCCGCCGCGAGGGCGGGTCCCAGACGTGCCTGAAGCCATGCCGACATGGGGATCCTGCCCTTTCCGGTCCGATCATCAAGCATCGTATGTCTGATGGACCGTCAGGGCGGGAAATGTGTGCGGCGGGCGCGTCCGCGTAAGGCCATAAGGCCCGTGGGGGCTGGGGGGGACGAGAACGGCCGGCCGACGCGCCACCGCGTCGCCGGCCGCCTTGCGGCGCCACTCTTACAAGCGGCGGTGGGCGGTGCTCTCAGCTGGCTCCGGTCCACAGACCGCCCTCGGCCATGGTGGCGTGAAAGTCCTCGGTCATGGCCCGCACCAGGACCGCACCCTCCCATTACCCGCCGTACTCGCCTGCGGGCAGACGGCCCTCGCGAATCAGACGCTCTGCCGTCTCAGCGACCTCGCCGGGAGCGGCGAAGATGCGGTGCAGCGCAGCGATCGGACGCAGCTGCGTGGCGAGGGAGGAGACGGTGGCCCCGTGTTGGGCGTAGGCCCAGCCGGCTTGGTCATCCCATCGCAGGCGAAGGCCGTGCCCGCTCGCGGTGCGGCTCATGTCCCAGGTGAGCACGAAATACAGGGCGGCGCAGGGGCGCGGACGGTGTCAGGGCAGGCGAGACGGACCTCGCGCGCACCCGGCGGATCCGCCGGGTGCGCAGCCGGTTCAGGAGACCCGCTCAGGCTCCCTGTGCTCCGCCTGCGGGGCCGTCTGGAGGCGGGTGCCCTCGACGTCGAGGTCGGGCAGGAAACGGTCGAGCCATGCGGGGAGCCACCAGGCGTGGCGTCCGGCGAGGGCGAGGACGGCCGGGACGAGGGTCAGGCGGACGGCGAAGGCGTCGATGACCACGCCGAGGGCGAGGGCGAAGGCGATGGGCTTGATCAGGGCGTCGTCGAGGGGGAAGAAACCGGCGAAGACGGTGAACATGATCAGGGCGGCCGCGGTGACGACTCGGACGCTGTGCCGCGCTCCGTCGGTCACCGAGCGGCGGGCCACCCCGGTGTGCACCCACTCCTCCCGCATCCCGGAGACGAGGAAGACCTCGTAGTCCATGGCGAGTCCGAAGAGCACGCCGATCAGGATGATCGGCAGGAAGCTGACGACGGGCCCGGTGTGGGCCAGGCCGAGGACGTCGGCCAGCCAGCCCCACTGGAACAGGGCGACGACCAGGCCGAGCGATGCCGCCACCGACAGCAGGAATCCGACGGCGGCCTTGAGCGGGATGACCAGCGAGCGGAACACCATGGTCAGCAGGATCAGACTGAGGCCGATGACGATCGCGATGAACGGCAGCAGGGAGTCGCTGAGGCGGTTGGAGACATCGATGTTGACAGCGGTGGTACCGGTGACGGCGACCCTCGCTCCGGTGGTTTCCCGCAGTTCCGGGGCGGCGGCACGGATGTCGCGGACGAGCCTGTCGGTGCGGACGCTGTCGGGGCCGGTCTCGGGGACGACCTGGATGACGGTCTGCGCCGAGTCGCGCGTGGGAACCGCCGGCAGCGCTGCCTTGACGCCCTTGAGGACCCGCAGCTTGCGGGCGACCTCGGTGCCCGCCTGCGCGCCGGGACGGCCATCTGTCTCGGTCAGCACCAGGAGCGGGCCGTTGAAGCCGGGGCCGAACTTGTCGCTGATCGTGTCGTAGGCCTTGCGCTCGGTGGAGCCGACCGGGGCAGAGGCGTTGTCCGGCAGGGCCAGGCGCAGGTCGGCGGCCGGGAGGGCGAGTGTGAGGAGGAGGCCCGCGACGGCCAGGACGGTGAGCAGGGGCTTGGCGACGACGAACTTCACCCAGCGGGCGCCCAGGGTGCTCTGTCCGGAGGATCCGTCCGGGTCGGTGGCCTGCTGTGCCGCCTTGCTGCCGGGCTTCGGGGTCAGCCGGGCGCCGGCGAATCCGGCGAGTGCCGGGACCAGGGTGATCGCGGCCAGGACGGCGACGAGGACGGCTCCGGCCGCACCTAGGCCCATCACGGTCAGGAACGGGATGCCGATGACGCTGAGTGCGGCCAGGGCGATGATCACGGTGCTGCCGGCGAAGACGACGGCGCTACCGGCCGTACCGTTGGCCAGCGCCGCGGACTCCTGCGGCTCGGTGCCGCGAGCGAGTTGCTGGCGGTGGCGGGAGAGGATGAACAGGACGTAGTCGATGCCCACGGCCAGCCCCAGCATCAGCGCGAGGGTGACGGCGGTGGAGGAGATGTTGACCGCCGGAGCGAGGGCGAGCAGTCCGGCGAGTCCCACGGCCACGCCGATCAGGGCGGTCAGCAGCGACATGCCCGCGGCAAGCAGGGAGCCGAAGGTGACGACGAGGACGAGCACGGCGACGGCGACACCGATGATCTCGGACGGGCCTATGTGCACGCCGTCGCTGCCGTAGACACTGCCGCCGACGGAGGTTTGCAGCCCGTTCTCCTGGGCCGCGTGGGCGGCCCGCTCTATGGCGTCCAGCGACGAGGCGTGGACCTCGGCCCGCTGCACGGAGTACTGCACCTGCACGATCGCCGTGCTCCGGTCGGCCGAGACGGCCCCGGTGACGGCCGGGCCCATGACGGCCCTGACCTGGGGCGCCTTCGAGGCCGCGGCCTCAGCCTTGGCGATGGCCGCGGTGAAGCGGGCGTCGGTGACCCGGCGCCCGTCGGGTGCGGTGAAGACGATCTGGGCGTTCACCCCCGAGGCCTCGGGCAGTGTCCTGCCGAGCGTGTCCAGCGCGCGTTGTGACTCCGTCCCCGGCACGGTGAAGCGGTCGTCGAGCTTGCCGCCGAAGACGCTGACACAAGCGATGAACGCGGCCAGGGCCACGAGCCAGATGCCGAGCATCAGCTTGCGGTGGCGGTAGGCGCTGCGGCCCAGCCGATGGAGCAGGACTGCCATGGCGAACTCCCAGGGTCGGTGAGGCATTCCCGGTGGTCCTGACGCGGACGCGGGAGGAAGGACGGAACGGGTCGGCCCTGCGCCGTGGAGCGGCTACGGGCATGAGGCACGGAGGGTGCCGCCAGGCGGCATCCGAGCTGTTCGCCACCGACTTTATCAACTGCCCATGTCGATTGACCAAATCATTCGACTAAACCTTCTGACATTGTCACTCGACCATGTCGTGTGTATGGTGGTGGTCACCGGAGCGCACCACCCTCGGAAAGCCAGGTCACAGGCCTGCTCTCCTTTTCCCCACGGGCACATAGCGCGCCGGGACCACCCCCATGACAAGGAGTGATCATGAGCAGCACACAGGACCGGGACACCACCAGGTCACACCAGGCCCGCAGGGCGGATGTAGTCGTGATCGGTGCCGGGCTGGCCGGCCTGACAGCGGCGCGGGAGCTCATCGCGGCGGGCAAGTCGGTGGCCGTGCTGGAGGCCCGGAACCGGGTCGGCGGCCGACTGCTCAACCACCACCTCGGCGACGGCCAAGTGACGGAGATCGGCGGCCAGTTCGTCGGCCCCACCCAGGACCACATCCTCGCCCTGGCCAAGGAGGTCGGCGTGGACACCTACCAGGCCGCCGTCCCCGGCGAAACCGTCTACGTCAACGACGGCAAGGCCAAGCGGTTCACGGGCCACACCCCACCGGACCTGTTCGCGCTGCCCGACATGGGAATCGCCCTGGCCCGCATCGGCCAGGCCGCGGCCAAGGTGGACCCGGCCGCCCCCTGGAAGGCCCCGAACGCCCGTGAACTGGACGGCATGACCTACGAGACCTGGCTGCGCAAGGCCGAGATCACCGGCGACGCCGTCGACATGATCAACCTGTTCCTCAACTCCGCCTACGGCGGCGAGGCCCGCGACGCCTCCGCCCTGTTCAGCCTCTGGTACGTCTCCACCTTCGGCAACGAGACGCACCCCGGCACCATGGAACGCGGCACCGGCACCACCGGCGGTGCCCAGGACAGCCGGTTCGTCGGCGGCTCCCAGCTCGTCGCGCAGCGCCTCGCCGAGGAACTCGACGGCCGCGTCCACCTGTCGGCGCCGGTACGGCGCATCAGCCAGGACTCCACCGGCGTCACCGTGGTCAGCGACGCCGGCGACTGGCGGGCCGACCGGGTGATCGTCGCCGTACCCCCGCTGGTGGCCTCGCGGATCGTGTGGGACCCGCTCCTGCCCGCACAGCAGGACCAGCTCTTCCAACGGCTGCCGTTCGGCACCCTCATGAAGTGCGTAGCCGTCTACGACAAGCCGTTCTGGCGCGAGGACGGACTGTCCGGCATGGGCCTGCTGCGCGGCGGCTCCCCCATCCGGGAGATGTTCGACAACACCCCGCCCGACGGCGGACCCGGCGTGCTCATGGGCTTCCTCGGCGGCAAGGAATGGCGCAAGTGGGCCCACCGCCCGGCCGCCGAGCGCCGCGGCGCCGTCCTGCGCTGCTTCGCCCAGGTCGTCGGGGACCGCGCCTTCGACACCGTCGACTACGTCGAGCAGGACTGGACCGCCGAGCAGTGGACCCAGGGCGGCCCCACCTCCGTCGCCGCCCCCGGCGTGCTCACCGACTTCGGCCAGTGGCTGGGCCGACCCCACGGCCGCGTGCACTTCGCGGGCGCCGAGTTCTCCCCCTACTGGAACGGCTACATGGACGGCGCCGTGCGCTCCGGCCGCCACACCGCCGACGAACTCCTCCACCAGCACTGAGCGCGCAAACCACCGACCAGCAAAGGAACCCTGCCATGAACCGTTTCGTCGTCGCCGAGACCGCCGTCATCGACGCCCCCCTCGGGCGGGTGTGGGACGTCATCTCCCGCACCGACCGGTACGCCGAGTGGGTCGCCGGAGCCATCGAGGTCACCGACCACCACGGCGTCGCCACCGTCGGCAAGACCTACTCCGAGCGCAACCGCACCCTCGGCCCCCTCAAGACCGACTCGGTGTGGACCGTCCGGGAGATCGAGCCCTTCAAGCGCCGCGTCGACACCGGCAGCGGATTCGCCCCGCTCCAGGACGTCACCAACATCTTCGAGTTCCGCCCGGTACAGGCGGCCGACGGCCGGGAGGCGACGGAGATGCTCTACCAGGTCGAGTACACCATCGGCCTCGGGCCACTGGGCCTGCTCCTCGACTCCATACAGCAGCCCGCGATGCGCGCCGGCATGCGCACCTCCATGGCCAACCTCAACACCCTGCTCCGGTCCGAGCGCTCGACGACGGTACGTTGACATGTCGGCGACGCATGAGTCTGTCGAAGAACAGCCTCGCGCTGTGACGGTGGCGTGCCACCGCCTTGCCACCGAGGGACTGTTGATCGGCACGGCCGGTAATGTGAGCGTGCGCGACGGCGACCGGATCGCGGTCACCGCGACCGGCACGGTCCTGGAAAAGTGCACGCCCGAACAGGTGACGGTGGTCGGTTCGGACGGCGGGAGGCTCGCCGGGGACCTGGCGGCGACCTCCGAACTGGAACTGCACCTGGGGATCTACCAGCGGTACGGTCCCGGCGCGGTGGTGCACACTCACTCGCCCCAGGCCACCGCGCTGTCCCTGGTGCTCGACGAACTTCCGTGCATCCACTACCAGCAGTTGCTGCTCGGTGGTCCCGTACGTGTGGCGCCGTTCGACGTCTTCGGCACCCCAGAGCTGGCCGAGCACGTCCTGGCCGCGCTCGACGGCAGGTCGGCGGCGTTGATGGCCCACCACGGCGCCGTCACGTTCGCGCCGACGCTCGCCAAGGCCGTGGAGAACGCGCTGCTACTGGAGTGGCTGTGCGGGCTTTACCTGCGCGCCGCCCAGATCGGTACACCGCGGGTCCTGGATGACAACCAGCAGACGGTCGTCGCCACCGCGGCGTTGAGGAGATCTTCGGACCCGTCCTGCCCATCGTCGCCGTCCCCGACCTGGACACCGCCATCTCCTTCTCACCGAACGCGACAAGCCCCTGGCCCTCTACGCCTTCACCGCCTCCTCCCACAGCAAACACCGCCTGACCCACGCAGACCTCCTCCGGCGCCCTGGCCTTCAACGTCCCGAACGCCCATCTGACCGTCCCCGGCCTGCCCTTCGGCGGCATCGGCAAAAGCGGCTTCGGCCGCTACCACGGCGAACACTCCATCGACACCTTCAGCCACACCCAGGCCGTCCTGAACAAACCACTCTTCCCCGACCTGCTCCGGCTCGCCTACCCACCCTTCACCACCTGGAAAGAACGACTACTGCGCCTGCTGCTGTGACACTCGCAAGGCCCACTGCACCAAGGACGACGGCCGCTTCGGGAGCACGGCCCGAGTGGCATCCACCGTTCCTACGGGGAAGCCAGCCAGCGGCTGACCAGGCTCTACGATGTGAACCGGCGGTTGAAGGACCGTGCGATCGCCAGGAACGCGAGGACGAGCGCAGCGGGTATCGCGTAGGCGAGTCGGCAGTGGCCGGTGGACCTGAGGATGTTGCTGGCGGCCCCGTCGGCGAGCACACCCCCTAGTTGTAGGCGGTCATCCGGGCCAGGACCGCTTCTGCCGCCCCCGGTCGCAGGCGTCCGGCGCAGGCAAGGCACAGGGGGACGAGTGCGAAGACGCCGAGCCCGGTGTCCGCGGCGGCCAGGAAAGCGCGTTTCCGGGACGCCGTCCAATGAGGCGACCGCAGATTGTCGAATGACCTGATCAGCAGACTGAGTCACATAAGATGGAGTCATGGCTCACGTATCCGCGGCGGAGCGCCGCCCCCAACTGATCAAGGCCGCCATCGACCTGATGACCAGGGAAGGCGTCGCCGCCGGCAGCACCCGCGCCATCGCTGCCGAGCTGGGTGTGGCCCAGGCGACCGTGCATTACACCTTCGGCACGAAGGAAGACCTCTACCGAGCCGTCATGGAGCAGGTCACCTACAACCTGGTCGCCCAGGTGCAGCAGGCCGCGCCCACGGACGCGAGCTTCGAGGAAACCGTCGTCACCCTCGCCGAAGCGTTCTGGCGCACGGTCATCGAACAGCCTGAGGCACATCAACTGCTGACCGAACTCAGCACGTTCGCCCTGCGCACGCCGCACCTGAAGGAGGCGCTGCACAGCCACTACAGCCAAGTCCTGGCGGTGACGGCAAAGCTGATCAGCGACGCCGCCGAGCGCACCGGCCACCAACTGGCCCAGCCCGCCGAGACGATCGCGAGGTTCTTCCTCGCGGGCTTTGACGGACTCACGATGCAGCACCTCTCCCTGCCCGACGAGGAGGCCGAACGAGTCTGCCTCGAGGCCTTGATCTCGGCCCTCCTGGCCATGGCCTGAGGTGACTCCCCGGCCGGGCCGTGTCGTCTGCGAGCGGAGTTGGTCCTCGCTCGCAAGGCGAAGCGCAGGCCGCTTGCAACACCTCGGTCGCCTCACCACCCTCGCCCAGGCGGCAGGTGGGCGTTCGCTGGTCTGCTCGCTGCGGGACGGCGCGGGCATCCGTTGTGCTAGATCAAGGGTGTCGGCAGCGGCAAGCTCATGGAGGTCGCGGGTCTCTCCCGCACCGAGGGCGCCAACGTGGCCGTCTGGGCGGACGCCAACGCGCCCAGCAGCACTGGGCCGTCCACGCCCACAGGTGACGGCCACTACTTCCTCATCAACCGCTACAGCGGACTCTGCCGCGCCGTCGACGAGGGCAGCACCGCCGACGGAGCCAACATCGAGCAGCAGCCGTACGCGTCACTGACGCAGCAGCAACGGCAGATCATCCCCTCCTGACCCCACCCTCCGTCGCCGCTCTTCCTCAACCGCCTGCTATTACCGGACCGTCGTCGGCGCGGCCGTGACATCACGCGGCCGGGGGGACGTCGGCGTACGCCGCACACGTCCCCCGACTAGCCGTCGCCGGTACTGGTGACCATCCACGTCTGGAGCGCTCGTGCTCCAGGCGCGGGGCCGCGCCGTGTGCGTCCGTCGGCGCGCTCCCGCACCCGGAGGGCTCCACAGCGACCCAGGCCGCCCTCGCGACAACAGACCCGTATATCCACGGAATCCGAAGCCGCCTGGTTCAATCTGCGAGTTTGGCACGCGAATCGTGCGAAAAGTATTGACGCGGTTCACCGGAACCTTAAGATCCAGTCGATCGATACTTCGACCCTCGTTCGACATGTCGAACGCACGCACCATGGCCGCACACCGCTGGATTCCGGACAGCCTCGGACGAGCGAACCGGTACCGCCAGTTCAAAGGATGACGAAGTGCGCATGCACAGACGTAGTTTCAACCGCAAGCACCCGTCTGTGGTGCTCACGGCTACCGTGGCCGCCCTGGCAGCCCTGGCGGCGACGCTCCTCGCCAGCCCCGCTGAGGCGGCTACCACCAGCGCCGTGCGCGGCGTCGCTTCCAATCGGTGCCTCGATGTGTCGGGTGCCAGCCAGACCGACGGCACGAACGTGCAGATCTGGGACTGCAACGGCGGTACCAACCAGCGGTGGACGCTGACGGACAACAACCAGCTGACCGTGTACGGCAACAAGTGCCTGGACGTTCCGAACCACGCCACCACGGCCGGCACCCGGCCGGTGATCTGGTCCTGCAACGGCGGCACGAACCAGCAGTGGCGGGCGAACGCCGACGGAACGATCGTCGCCGTGGAGTCGGGGCTGTGCCTGGACGTCAGCGGCGGCGCCACGGCCAACGGCACGGCGGTGCAGCTGTGGAACTGCAACGGCGGCAACAACCAGAAGTGGACCGGCCTGGCCGGGACGTCCACCACGTGCGCGCTTCCGTCGACGTACCGGTGGTCCTCGACCGGCCCGCTGGCGCAGCCGCAGAACGGCGCGGTCGCGGTGAAGGACTTCACCACCGCGAAGATCAACGGCCAGAACCTCGTCTACGCCACCACCTCCGACGGAAAGGCGTGGGGCGCGACGATGTTCAGCCCCTTCACGAACTGGTCGGACATGGGGACAGCCACCCAGTCCAAGGTGAGCGGGTCAGTGATCGCGCCCGAACTGTTCTACCTCTCGACCAAGAACATATGGGTGATGGCCTCGAACGGGTGGGACACCGCCTGGCCCTTCACCTACCGCACGTCCACCGACCCCACCAACCCCAACAGCTGGTCCGCGCCGCAGCCGCTGTTCACCGGCAGCCTCCCTGTCGGCGGCCCGATCGACCCGACCCTCATCGCCGACGACCAGAACATCTACCTGTTCTTCGCCAACGACAAGGGCGGCATCTTCAAGTCGACCATGCCGCTGGCGAACTTCCCCAGCAGCTTCGGCTCGTCGTACGAGACGGTCATGAGCGACACCGAGGAGCGCCTGTTCGAGGCCCCGGAGGTCTACAAGGTCCAGGGCCAGAACCAGTACCTCATGATCGTCGAGGCGCGGGGTGCCAACGGGCGCTACTTCCGCTCCTTCACCGCCCCCAGCCTGAAGGACAAGTGGACCGAGCAGGCCGGCACCGAGAGCAACCCCTTCGCGGGCAAGGCCAACACCAACCAGACCTGGACCAACGACATCAGCCACGGTGACATGATCCGCGTCAACTCCGACCAGACCATGACCATCGACCCCTGCAACCTGCAGTTCCTCTACCAGGGCAGGTCTCCCTCATCGGACGGCATCGACTACCTGTCGCTGCCGTACCGGCCGGGCCTGCTCGCCCTGCAGCGCTGACCCCGCCCGCTCCACGGTGATCGCGACGCGGGTCGGCCCGCCGATGCGTGGACGAGCTGTCCACTACATGGGCGAACCCACCCGCTGACCGACCCACCTCCTTGAGGAACCCCAGCCGCACGTCGGCCGGGGTTCCTCCCTTCACCACCTCCACCGCGACCATCCAGCTGGACTGCGCGACGATGCACGACGGCCCGGGCCAGACTCGCCCTGCTGCACGGCCTCTCCGCGTGGACCGGCATCGAACGAGACGGCGGGACAACACGGTAGTGATGGTCAACGGCCCGACCACGGACAGCAATTGGAGCCCCTCCGGCACAGGCACCGAAGTCGCGAGGGCCAACGTCACGGGCGGTCGCATCTGGCTGCGCGCGGCCGCCGACATCCGCCCCGGCGTCTCCCGTCAGAGAACCTTCTCCACAGCACCGACGGCACCGAGTTCACCCGCCTGGGGCGCTGACCGGCTGTTCAGTCCCCGACCCGCAGCACCAGGAAGGACCACACCATGTCCAGTACCGATGTCCACAGGCCAATAACTCCCCCGACCGCAGTGAGACCACCCGCCACCGTTACGAGACTCGCCCGGGCAACCTGGGTGCTGATCCTCATGTTGGCGTTCGCCGTCCTTCCTGCCGCGGTGCATCCCACGGCGGCCAGGGCCGACAACCCGATCGTGCAGACCATCTACACCGCCGACCCAGCCCCGCTGGTGTACAACGGCCGGGTCTACCTCTACACCGGGCACGACGAGGACGGCTCCACCAACTCCTTCGTGATGAAGGACTGGCGGGTGTATTCCTCCGCCGACATGGTCAACTGGACCGACCACGGCTCACCGCTCAGCCTGAACACCTTCAGCTGGGCGGGCGCCAACGCGTGGGCGGGCCAGACCATCGAACGGAACGGCAAGTTCTACTGGTACGTGCCGGTGACGGTCCGGGCGACCGGCGCATTCGCCATCGGCGTGGCGGTGGCGGACAGCCCCACCGGCCCGTTCCGGGACGCCCTCGGCCACCCGCTGCTGGAGAACACGGAGTTCGACCCGACCGTCTTCATCGACGACGACGGCCAGGCCTACCTCTACTGGGGCAACCCCAACCTGTGGTACGTCAAGCTGAACGCCGACATGACCTCCTACTCGGGCAGCCCCACCAAGATCCCGCTCACCACCGCGGGATTCGGCACCCGCACCGGTGACGCCAACCGTCCCACGCTGTACGAAGAAGGGCCGTGGGTCTACAAGCGGAACGGTCTGTACTACCTGGTGTACGCGGCCAGGTGCTGCCAGGAGTTCATCGCCTACTCCACGGCACCCAGCCCGACCGGCCCCTGGACCTACCGTGGAACAGTCATGCCCGCCCAGGGCAACAGCTTCACCAACCACGCGGGCATCGTGGACTTCAAGGGCGGTTCGTACTTCTTCTACCACAACGGCGCCCTCCCGGGCGGAGGCGGCTTCACCCGCTCGGTTGCGGTGGAGAAGTTCTCCTACAACGCCGACGGCACCATTCCGACGATCAACATGACGAGCACGGGTGCCCCGCAGGCCGGCTCACTCGATCCGTACGTCCGCCAGGAGGCCGAGACGATCGCCTGGGGTTCCGGGATCGAGACCGAATGGACCAGTGAAGGCGGACTGGACGTCGGCTGGATCGAGAACGGCGACTACATCAAGGTCAAGGGAGTGGCCTTCGGGGCTGGCGCCTCCTCCTTCGCGGCACGCGTCGCCTCGGCCACCAGCGGCGGCACCCTCGAAGTACGCCTGGACAGTCCGAGCGGGTCGATCGTGGGCCGGTGCGGTGTGCCGAACACCGGTGGCTGGCAGTCCTGGAGAACGGTGACCTGCCCAGTGAGCGGCGTGACGGGAACCCGTGACCTCTACCTGACGTTCAGCGGCGGCAGCGGCTTCTTGTTCAATGTCAACTGGTGGCAGTTCACCCGCGCCGCGTAACCGCACCGCGTTGACTTGCTCCACGGGCTGAAGCCCGGGAATTCCGGCCTTCCGGTCCGTTGCTGTGCCGCTACGTGACACAGCAACGGACCGGAATCTTCGTCACGCTGTGCTGTCTTCCCCAGCCTGTCGAGTCGTGCCCGTGCCCTGCCTGGAGCGCAGGGGTGGTGGTGAGCCGTTCGATCGGCTCATGCAGGGGGTCGGCGCTTGCCTACGATGCAGACCCGGTAGACGCGGTAGCCGCGTTGCCGGGGCGGTGGTCGTAGTCGCGGGCGAGGCCCCGGTGCAGCCGCCGTCCCACAGCTTCCCCGACGCCTTACCCTCCGGCACGGCCACCAGCACTGTAGGACCCGCCACGAACAGCGACGGCTCCTGCACGCTGACCAACGTCCCAGCGGCCGGGCGCTGGAGATCCCTGGCGGTCGGACCGCCAACGGCACTCCCGTCCAGATCTGGGACACCAACGGGTCGAACTACTCGGGATCGTCCTACGGCTCGATGGCGTTCAGCCCCTTCACGAACTGGTCGGACATGGCGTCGGCCCGCCAGACCGACATCAGTTCCTCTACCAGGGTCTGTCCCCCAGCACACCGTCGGGCCCCCTACATCAGACCGCCGTATCGGCCGGGCCTGCTCACCCTTCAGCGCTGACCGTCAGCCCGCCGAAGACGACGAAAGGCGCCCCCATCGAAGAGATGGGGGCGCCTTTCGTGTTGAGTGCTGCACCGCTACTTGAGGGCTGTACCGCCCGAGTTGTGATAGGCGATCGTCTTGTTGATCAGGTTTTTGCCGTCGGACTCGACCGTGGTCTGTTCGTCCTGCCCCGGACCGAAGAACAGGCCTGCGACGTGGGCGTCCGCGACCTGGTCCATGTGGGCGAAGAGCCAGTCCACCTTGTCGTCCTTGTAGTGGTTGCGGGTGTTGTTCTGCGCCATGTTGCCCACGGGGATCTGCCACAGGACCACCGGCTTGCCGAAGGCCTCGGCCATCGTCTTGTAGAACTTCAGCGTGGCGGCGGCCTTCTGGTCGGTCCAGAAAGTGTCACGGCCGCCGTGGGCCGGCTGTGCGTACCAGCCCGCGTCGCGGTCCGACACATCCCTGACCAGGAAGTCGGCGTTCTTCGCCCCGAGGCTCGCGTAGTCCTTGACGCACGCCTGTGTGTTGGTCTCCCAGTCGAAGCAGGAAACGTGCAGCCCCACGGCGGTGTTCGGCGCGTACTTGTGCGCCATCGAGATCAGGCACTGGACGAGTCCGCTGGCGCTGTTCTCCTGCGATCCGCAATCCTTCGGATTCGCGCCCGAGACCTGTGCGGGAACCTTGTGCGGATCGCCGAGCGAGCGGACGTAGCCCCAGAAGTCGGGCTCGAGGTCGATCGCGTCGTGCGACGTGCCGATCTTCTGGAGGAAGAAACGGTAGTCGTTCAGGTACCGCGTGAGCAGGTCGAGCCGGTTGATGGCCTTGACCTCGCCCGGACCGTCGCCCTCGCCTGCCGCGTCCCCGAGGTCGCGCAACGAGTACCAGGTCCAGAGCATCTTCTGCGGACGCGTGCTGCCCTTGTACGTCGCCTTGGCCGCCACATCGTCCCGCCAGGTCACATACGTGCCGGGCGCCGTGGTGCTGCCGTTCCAGCAGCCCCACCAGCTCGACCACTCATCCTTGCACTTCGCTGCGGTGTAGTAGTCCGACGAGGGCGCGGGCTGGCTGTGCACATAGGCGTAGCGCGCGTCGAACGGCGCGGCGGTCGCCGAGGCGTCGGACATCGAGCCGCCGATGATCACCTTGTCACTGCCCATGAACCGCTTCGCCGAGCTGCCGCCACCACTCGCGGGCGACGAAGGCGAAGACGACGACGGAGGCGACGGTCGCGTGCTGCTCGGAGCCGGGCTTGCGGGAATGCCGCTGCCCGGCGCGGTGGGCGTACCGCCGCCGCTGACGTTCCCGACCGCGACGAGCTTCCACTGCTGGTCGGCGCCGCCCCGGTCGCGGTTCTGGACGACGTTGCCCCCGTCGGCCTTGACGGCCTTGTGGACACCGACAGCCATGCCGCTGAAGCGATTGACCAAACGCACGTAGCCGTTCGACGACTTGGCCAGTTTGAACTGCTGGTTGGTGGCGTTCAGGTCTTTCCACTGCACGATGGCGGAGTCGGCGGCCTTCGACCAGCCGAGGTCGTCCAGTACCTTGCCGGAGGTCCGGTTCTTCAGCCGGTAGTACCCGTCACCTGCGTCGATGACCCGCCACTGCTGGTTGGCCCCGCCGTGGCGAGCCCACTGCACCACCGCCGCGCCGTCGTTCTTGGCGGAGCCGCGGTCGTCCAGTACCTTGCCGCTGTTGCGGTTGACCAGCACGTACCACTTCTTCAAGTCCAGGGTTTTCTGCTTCTGCTCCGCCGAAGCCTGGCTGACCACGACAGCCGAGCCGGCCACGATCACCATGGCGAGACCTCCCCAGAGCCCCCGCCGTGCGAGCAACCGACGACCTCGATGCTTCGAACGACCACCGCGCGCACCGCCGTCGCCACGGTGGCCGCCGCCGCGGGACGCCTCCGATGCCGTGGGCGGGCCGGAGACATGTCTGCGCTCTCGTTCCAAGGACACGCCTGTGCTCTCTTTCAACTGTTGCATCTGACCGGACCACTTGGCGCCGGACAACACTGAGTGGTCAGAGAGGCCGAAAAGGTTGCCGCGAAGATCCACAGAAGTTCTTTCTGCGGGCCGGACGGTCACCCTGAGCTCGATGCGTGGAGGAAGTCCCGACCATCATCCGCTCGATCCGGGCCCGCCTCCTTGTGCTGCCACCGGCCACGGAAGTGCGTACCGGGCACGGACAGGGCACCACCATCGCGCTCCCCTGCGCCGAACGCGGTGCGGCCGCGGCACCCGGCAGCCTGGTCCAGTGCAGTACCGCGCCGTCCAGGACCTCACCGTCAACGACGGCCGTCAGCAGGGCGGGCCCAATGGTGATCTGCTCAAACCAGCCCCCACGCTGCGACAGGATGATGCGCCACAGGGCCCCACGACCCGCGGAACCGCCGTGGGGGCGCTGATGGAGGAACGTGCTGAGGGCCTGGTCGAAGTTCAGGAAAGAGGGGCCGTCGCCGACCAGCAGGTCGTGGCCGGGCTGGGGAGTGTCGCTGTCCCGGCTGATGGTCCACTCGGTCCGCGGCCACGGCGCGTGATCACCCGGCCCCACTCCTCCTGGCCGCGCAGCCGGTACGTAGAAGCGCTCGAGGCTGGCAGGCTGGGGGACGACGACTTGGAAGCCGTGGACATCCTGATCGTCCCCCCGCATCAGCGCGGCGACCGTCGGGCCGGGCAGGCGGCACTCCAGGAAGCACGCCCGTGTTGTAGCGCCAGGTCCGCTCCTTCACGGGGGTGGCGTCGTCCAAAGCGACCTGGCCGTAAGGCAGGCCTCGCTGCTGTGCGCCCGCAACCAGGGCCAGTCGGACGTGCACGGAAGCGCGCTCGCTGAGCATCGCCACGAGCTCGTCGCCGCGTTGCTTGGAGAAACTCGCCGGGTATCTCGAGCAGGGACCTGCCGCGCACGGCTGGGTGGAGGACGAAGCCGGGTTCACCCGACGGCCACCCAAAGGACGCACCCGGGGCCGGCACGGCCGCACCCCGGTCGCCGCAGCATGGGCGAGCGCGACTTCATTGCGCTGATCGACGGCGTCCACCACCTCGTCAAGGCACCGATCGTGCTGGTGTGGGACCGGCTGAACACCCACGTCTCCCACGCCATGCGCGAACTGATCGCCGAGCGTGAATGGCTGACGGCGTTCCTACTGCCCGCGTACTCGCCCGACCTCAATCCCGTCGAGGGGGTAGGGCGGCACGTCAAGCGCAGTCTGGCCAATCTCGCCGTAGTCGCCCTGAACCGACCCGAAGCCCTCGTACGCAACCGGCTCAAGCGCCTGCAGTACCGGCCGACACCCTCGACGGCTTCATAGCCGGCACCGGCCTGGCCCTCGACGATCCAGAGTCACCCTGACGAGCCGAAGTCACTTAACCTCCCACTTGCGTGATGGACCGTCAGCTTGCTGACGGACCCTTTCGGCTTGTTCAGGGCGGAGTTTGCTGCCGGTGTGCAGGTCGGTGGGCCGGCTGTCGCGTCGGGTGGGTGCCTGGCTGAGCAGCAATTTCCGTCCCTACAAGCAGCACCACCCAACCGGAGCCGTGGAACCCGGCGGCTCGGTAGAGCCGTGAGCCGTTGCAGGGCCTCAGTGATCACGTGAGCGGCCTTGGAGAACAGCCGTAGCCGTAGCCGGTGAGGCTCCCACCGGCGGGCCTGGCCATGCCGGTGGGCCAACCCTTGAGGCAGTCGCCGTCGAGTTCGGCCACCCAGGCGCCGTCACGGATCCACTGTCGGGCTCGACGGCCGGCGTCCAGGCCGTCGTGACGCTTCGCCGACGGAGTCGGTGGACCGTTTTCGGCAGGCCGCCCGCTTCACCTCGGGCGTCACGTGACCGTTCGCGCGTTGTCGGGAGCGTGCTCGTCAGAGCCCCGGTCCAGATCCCGTCTGGACCGGGGCACTTGGCGTTTTCACTGCCTGGCTGACCGTTGGCTCAGCCGACGCTCAACCCCGGACTGACGGGACCGCCCTGCTCTGACGCCTCGCCTGGTGGGCAGCCGCGGGCCTAAGTCCCATCACCGGCGCTGACGACTCCGGCGGATCAGTCTCAAGCCGGCGTCGAGGTCCAGGTCCTCGACTCACTTGGTCGTCTGGTCGTCGAAGATCTCCTGGGTGTACTGGCCCATGGTCTTGGCGTCGACGCCGTCACATGCGTCGGGGCGCTTGCCTTGTTCGCTCTCCTTGGCGTCCTTGAACTGCTTCTCCATGGCGGCCTTGCAGGCGGCGAGGTCGGGCTTGTCGCTGCTGCTACTGCTGCAGGCGGCTGTCGTAGCGGCGAGGGCGAGCAGGACGGCTGTGATGGCTGTACGGGTGCGCATGTTTCCTCCTGGGACTGTTTGGCACTGATGGGCATCGGCCGGCAGGTGGGAGCCTGGTTGAAGGTGCTGTGGCAGTTGTGGACAACACGTTCGCGGCCTGTTCGACGGGGCCGTCACCGGAGTGTCGGGCCGCGGTGAGGACCGCGGAGGTGAGCGGGGGCGTCGAAACCTCACCCGCTCGCCTCATTCGGCGGGTCGCGGAGAGGGAGTGCCCCCGCGGGGGTGTGAACGGCTGTTCAGACGAGCCGCTTACGACCCCAGACGAAGAGGAACGCCACGACGCCGGCCGTCAGGGCGAACACAATCGACGCTCCGTACCACTGCATACCGCTCATCTGCGACATGGGGATGTAATCCACCGACACGGCCACGATGTCCGCCTTCTTCATGCACAGCTGAGCCGCCTGATCCGACACCGCATCCGCACATGTGTTCAAGTCGATCAGTTTCCCGCCGCCGGTGAGATACGAACTGTCGAGCTGGTGCGCGGTGCGGGGCACATCCGGAAATACCACCGGGTCGCCGGGGCTGACAGGCTTGGTGGAGGCCGTGACGATGTCGCCGAGCGACAGCGTGAAGTAGCGCCAGATCGCCTGGAGGGCGACGGTGAAGCCGAGGGTCACGACCATGGCCACCAGCGTGCGGCGCAGCACCACACCGATCAACACCCCGCCGAACACGGAGAGGAGGGTGAGGGCGACGGGCACAGGGCCTGTGGTGTTGAAGAAGTCACTGGAGGCCCAGTCGAATTCCATGGACTGGGACTTGACGGGGTTCCACCACCAGGCGAACACAGCCGACAGCGTCACCGTGCTGACCACGACCACCAGCCCGGCCAGCGCCAGTTTCGTGGCAAGCCAACGGTTGCGGCTCACGGACTGGGCGGCGATCAGCTTGGCTGTGCCGTTCTCCAGGTCGCCCGCGAGCAGGGGGGCGCCGAGGAGGACACCGAGCATGATGGGGATCGCGGTGAGGCCAGTGGTGACGGAAGTGAACGCGGCGGCGTACGGCTGGAACTCCGTCTCCGCGTCGTTGAGGTTCTTGGCGGGAAAGCCGTAGGCGTCGAGGAAGTCCATCAGCTGACCGCGCTGGTAGACGATCCAGGCCGCGCAGAGGACGGTCGCGGCGAGGATGGTCCAGAAGGCTGCCCGGTGCTGGCGCCAGACGAGCCAGGTCATACCGCTGAGGCGGGGGCGCCGGGCGGTCCGCGTGGTGGTCGCGTTCCTGGCCCCGTGCCTGGGGCCATTCTTGGTCCCGTTCCTTGTCTCGTTCTTGGCGTCGGTCGAGGGGTTGGTGAAGGTGCTCATGCCGCCACCGTCCCGGTGCCGAACGTCTGGCCATGGACCTGGGCGGTGGGGGTGATCAGCGGTGGTGCATCGGGTGAGCGGAGATAGGCGAGCAGGAGTTCCTCCATGCTCGGGGCGGCCGCCTCCCACGGGCCGGTGACCGGGCCTTCCGGGCGGATGAGCGCGGTGAACTGGCGTCCGCTGGTCCGGGCCTCGACGAGGGTGTGGTATCCGAGGGCGGCGGGCAGGCCCTCGCCCTCCCTGGCCCCGGTGACCACGGTGTGCATGGTCATCAGCTCGTCCACGTCACCGGCGAGGCGCACTCCGCCGCGGGAGACGACGACGAGGAAGTCGCACACGTTCTCCAGTTCGGCGAGGACGTGGGTGGACATCACCACGGTGGTGCCACGCTCGCCGGCCTCGGCGAGGAGAGTGCCCATGAGCTCGTGGCGCACGACCGGGTCGAGGTCTGCCTGCGGCTCGTCGAGCAGCAGCAGGTCGGGGCGCTTGCCGAAAGCGAGGGCGAGGGCGACGCGGGTGCGCTGGCCGCCGGAGAGGGTGCCGACCTTCACGTCGAAGGGCACGTTGCCCGCGCGGACGATGTCCTCGGCGGCGCGCTGGTCCCAGCCGGGGTTCAGCTCCCGCCCCAGCCGCAGGGTCTCCGCGACGGTGAAGCGACGGAACAGCGGCTTCTCCTGCGCGAGGAAGGCCGTACGCCGACCGGACTCCACCGAGCCCGGCGCCTCGCCGAACAGACTGAGCGAGCCCTGCGTCGGCTTCAGGACATGGGCCGCGATGTTCAGCAGCGTGGTCTTGCCCGCCCCGTTGGGGCCGACCAGCCCGCAGATCCTGCCCGCCGGAAGCCGGAAGGTACAGTCCCGCAGCGCCCAGCCCCGCCGGTAGCGCATCCCCAGTCCGTGCGCCTCGATCGCCGGCTCCCCCGCGTACATGACGTTACTCACCTGTTGCTCCCAGTTCTCGTGGCTCCCGTGACCGCGGTGGTCCCGGTCGCGTACTGCTGCTCCAGCGCCGACGCGACCAGCGCGGCCACGTCCTCCTGCTCCAGACCGGCCTCGGCCGCCTTCGACATCCACGCCACCAGCTCCCCGTACAGCGGCGAGTCGGTGCCCGTCTCGGGACGGCCCAGCGTGCGACGTACGAAGGTGCCCTGGCCCGGTCGCGGTTCGACCAGGCCCTCACGCTCCAGCTCGCGGTACGCCTTGAGGGTGGTGTTCGGGTTGACCGCACTCGTCTCGGCGACGTCCTTGGCGGTGGGCAGCCGGTCGCCCGGCACCAGTACCCCCAGGCGCAGGGCCTGCTTGGTCTGCTGCACGATCTGCTGGAAGGCGGGGACCCCGCTCCGCCTGTCGATGCGGTACTCCACGGTCACCACTCCCCTCCATCATCATTCCACTACTTGATTAGTGGAATGATGATGGAAGGCGGTGGCGGCAGTTGTCAACAGGGACCGCGCGCGCCCTGCGCTGCCAGGCGCTTCGCCCGCCGACGGTCGTGAAGGGTGAGCTTGGCAACAGGCGATGAGTTCTGTCGGCTCATGCCGTCCACGCCGAAAAGGACGTTGCGTGGAGCGGGTGCAACCTCCGCCCGCCAGCCCCAGAGGGAGTCCGCCGTGGTCGGCTTGCCATCCACAACTCCTGACGATGGCTCCCGTCCGAGGCCAGGTGCACCTTCGTCGTCAGCCCGCCGCGCGAGCGGCCCAGGGCCTCGCCGGGTGCGCCACCGCCTCCCGGCGGCCGCAGCACATGTGCGCGCGCACGTGAACTGACCTTCGCGCAGCGTCGCTCCAGGCGAAGGTGTCGCGCCCGTTGCCTTGTGCTTGCGGTGGCTATGCGGCCGGTAGATCAGCCGGGACGGTCTGCCGGGCGGGAGAGACGGTGACCATGCCCGTCGTCGGCGGAGTCGGAGCCGGTGAAGTTTTTGGCCTTGAGGATTCTGCCCTTCAGGTCCGGGTGGGTGGCGTCGATGCCGGTGTCCAGGACGGCGACCTTGACGCCCTTGCCGTCGTAGCCCGCTTTCCAGGCCGTCGGGGCACCGATCTGCGCGACCCCTCCGTGCGGGTCGGGCGCGACGGCGTCCTGGGCGCTGATCCTGACCCGGCCGTCCAGCCACACCCGGTCGATACCGGGGGCGGTGGTCACGGCGGCCCGGCCGCCGACGGAGTCGGTCAGCGCCCGCCACACCGTGCCCGCGTCCGGCTTGTCGGAGATCAGCGCGTCGCCGTGGATGGCCGGCAGCCGGTGTGTCACATCCGCCTCGGCGGCGAAGAGGGATTCCCTGGCCCCCTTCTGCGCACGGCTGGAACCGTTGTACGAGACGATCAGCGGCACCTGCTCGCGGTGCGCGTCGTCGTAGCCGTCCTTGACCAACTGCGTGACGTCGAACAGCCGGCGGTCCAGCCGGCCGCTGCCCAGCAGCCTCGTCGCGTCCAGCGGAACGACGTAGGTGCGCGGCGAACCGCCGTACCGAATAGCCGATGCCGCTACGGCCCTGGAAGCAGACCGCACCCTCAGCCCCGCCGTACTCCGGTCGCAGTCGAGCAGCAGGTCCTGCGCCTGCGGCACAGACATCGCATCGGAACAGTGCGGCTGGCCGCCCGATGCGACGTCGCCGCCTCCACCGCCCACCGCATCCTGCATGCCACGTCATACGTGCCCTGGAGAGGGAACCGGCGCAGGCGTACTTCCCCTGGGCAACAACCGCGCTGGTTCGTACCCAAAGCGTCCCGCCCGCTTCGGTCTCCTCAGTAGTCCCCCGGAGCCTGGCCTCCCGATAGGGCAGCCGCGGTATGCGTGACGGAAGCACCCACCGCCATGACCCACCTACCACTGGCCCGGGGATCAGCGCATACGACCGAAGTCACGAACTCGAGCATGAACGAACATCAAGTTTGGACAGGATCCTTGACGGCGCCTCGGCGCCTTCCTACGCTCCGTGGGAGCGGTCCCATGCTCGACCGAGTGAGCGATCACCTTCTGGCCCCAAAGAGGCACCGGTTCGCTCGGCACCCCCCCACGCATTCGGAGGCCATCGTGATCGACGCACGCCTCGGCATCACGCCATCACTGCGAAGAGCAGCGATCCGGCTCCCAGGGTTGACTGCTTGACGGCATCACCACCGCCGCGCTGAAACGTCCAGGTGCGGTGCTGGTTGTCGGCGATGTTCTGCCAGGTCGGTGCGGTCTGGGTGTCATGGGGCGGAGGCGTGATGTGCCGCCCCGGCGTCTGCACTGCCTGACCCCGCACACCCGACCAGGGGTAGGCAGAACCAGGCGCGCTGACGTCGCGGGCAGTTACGTCGGCGACCAGGCAGGCAGCCACCGGACCGCACCTCTCAGAGCACTCCCGGCTCACGCAGGAAGGGACAGGCATGCGCAGCGCCCCGCACTTACCGTTCTTCCGGATTCTTCTGACTCTGCTTCTGCTCGCCCTCGGCGTGACCCTCGCTCCCGCGGTCGCCGCCGCGCCCGCAGCGGCCCCCGTACGCATCATGCCGCTGGGTGACTCGATCACCGGCTCCCCCGGCTGCTGGCGGGCGGTGCTGTGGAACCGCCTGCGCGGCAGCGGGCACGCGAACATCGATTTCGTCGGCACCCTCAAGGAGCAGGGTTGCCCCCAGTCGTTCGACGGCGACAACGAAGGCCACGGCGGTGAGCTCGTGACCAACGTGGCGAACCAGAACCTGCTCCCTGCCCGCCTCTCGGCCACCCGTCCCGACATCGTTGTCATGCATTTCGGCACGAACGACGTCTGGAGCAGCCTCGCGCCCGACCGCATCCTCGCCGCTTACACCAAGCTGGTCACGCAGATGCGGGCGTCCAACCCGAACATGAAGATCCTGGTCGCACAGATCATTCCGATGAACCCCTCCAGCTGCACCGGCTGTGCCGGGCGAGTAATCGACCTGAATGGGCGGATCCCCGGCTGGGCCCGAGCGACCAGTACAAGCCGCTCTCCGGTGACTGTGGTCGACCAGTGGACGGGCTTCAACACCTCGGGTGACACCTACGACGGGGTACACCCTTCCGCCTCCGGTAACACGAAGATCGCAGCCCGCTGGTATCCCGCCCTCGTCGCTTCCCTCTGAAGGGTGTGCCGAGCGGCCTGGCCAACCGTGGTCGAACCTGCCCGGCCGCCCTCGGGGCCGTCTCCTCATGGAAGGGCGGCCACCAGGGCGCGAGGACGATGAGCAGCACGTCCGCGTCCCGTGTCACGGCCATCACCCGCACCGCCGCCGTCAATTGCACGGCACGAGCCACCGCCTCCTGAACTCTTCCCCCTCTTGGAGCCGCCGCCATGAGATTCCGCACGCGAACCGCCCCACGAATGGCCGCCGTCCTGGCAGCTCTCCTGGGCCTGCTCGTCCCCCTGCTCGGTCTCGCCGCCCCGGCCCAGGCCGCGCCCACCGGGTTCCGTGTCCAGAGCGGCCGCCTGCTGGAAGCGTCGGGCAACGACTTCGTGATGCGGGGCGTCAACCACGCCCACACCTGGTATCCGAACCGGATCAGTTCCCTCTCCCATATCAAGGCCAAGGGCGCCAACTCCGTCCGCGTCGTCCTCTCCAGCGGTGACCGCTGGACTCGCAACAGCGCTGCCGACGTGACCAACGTCGTCGCCCAGTGCAAGCAGAACCGGCTCATCTGCGTCCTCGAAGTCCACGACACCACGGGCTACGGCGAACAGAGCGGCGCGACCACCCTGTCCCGCGCCGCCGACTACTGGATCAGCGTGAAGAGTGCCCTGACCGGCCAGGAGAAGTACGTCATCGTCAACATCGGCAACGAGCCGTACGGAAACAGCAACTACACGCGGTGGACCGCCGACACCAAGGCCGCCGTCCAGAAGCTGCGCAGTGCCGGGTTCACCCACACGCTGATGGTGGACGCGCCCAACTGGGGCCAGGACTGGGCGTTCACGATGCGCGACAACGCCGCGTCCGTGTTCGCCGCCGATCCGGACCGCAACACGGTGTTCTCGGTCCACATGTACGGCGTCTTCAACACGGCCGCGAAGGTCAACGACTACCTGAACCGTTTCGTGGCCGCGAAACTCCCCATCGTGGTCGGGGAGTTCGGCAGCAACCACTCCGACGGCAACCCCGACGAGGACGCCATCCTGGCCGCCGCCCAGCGGCTCCGCCTCGGCTACCTGGGCTGGTCCTGGAGCGGCAACAGCAGCGACGTGCAGTACCTGGACCTGGTCAACAACTTCGACCCCAACCAGCTCACCAGCTGGGGCCGGCGCCTCTTCAACGGAACGAACGGCATCGCCGCCACCGCCAAGGAGGCATCGGTCTTCTCCGCCGGCGTCACGAGCACCCGCCCCCTGGCCGCTCCCCCGCTCCACCGCTGACGCAACTCGACGTGCGCCTGTCATGCGCACGCCATGCACACCCGTCGACCGTTCGGCGCGACTCCCGTAAGCACCACAAAGGCATGGAGGAACAGGACGATGCACTCGAGCATCACCGACGTCCCGGTGTCCGGCGAGGCCCCCACCCGCCCGATGAGATCCGGCAGGAGGAACAGGACGGCTACGTTGAAGGCGGCCGTGGTGGCGGCTGTGGCCGGTCTGATCGCCGCGCTGGTGGCGATCCAGCCGGCTGCGGCGCAATCGCCGTCGGCCGCGGCCAACCCCTACGAGCGGGGCCCGGCTCCCACAGTCAGCAGCGTCGCGGCCCAGCGGGGCACGTTCGCGACCGCGGAAGTGACCGTGCCGCCCGGCAACGGTTTCAACGGCGGCAAGATCTACTATCCGACGGACACCTCTCTGGGGACGTGGGGTGCGGTTGCGGCCGTGCCCGGTTACACCGCCCGGTGGTCCGCCGAGGGCGCCTGGATGGGGCCGTGGCTCGCGTCCTTCGGGTTCGTCGTCATCGGCATCGACACCAACAGCCCCAACGACTACGACACCGCCCGCGGCACCCAACTGCTCGCCGCGCTGGACTACCTCACCCAGAAGAGCCCGGTGCGCGACCGCGTCGATCCCCACCGGCTGGGCGTGCTCGGCCATTCCATGGGTGGCGGCGGCGCCATCAGCGCGGCCGAACGCCGGCCGACGCTGAAAGCGGCCCTGCCGCTCGCGCCGTTCTCCCCCTCACAGAACCTGTCCACTCTGCGGGTCCCGACGATGATCATGGGTGCTCGGGACGACGGCACGGTCACCCCCTCCTACCTCAACGGACTCTACGGCGGCATGCCGGCCGCCACGCAGAGCGCCTACATCGAGCTCACCAGCGGCGGCCACGGGTTCCCCACCTGGGGCAACTCCAATGTGACGCGCCGTACCATCCCCTGGCTCAAGATCTTCCTCGACAACGACACCCGCTACACCCAGTTCCTGTGCCCGTCCCTTGCGGACAGCAGTGGGGTCTCCCGGTCCCAGACAAAGTGCCCCTACGTGCCGCCCGGCACGACCACTCCGCCGCCGAGCAGTGGGCAGATCGTCGGCGCCGGCTCCGGCCGCTGCCTGGACGTACCGAACGCGTCGCAGACCAACGGCACCCAGGCCCAGCTGTGGGACTGCTCGGGCAATGCCAACCAGAAATGGGCGCGCACCGACGCCGGGGAACTGCGCGTGTACGGCAACAAGTGCCTGGACGCCGAGGGGGCGGGAACCTCGCCCGGTACACGGGTCATCATCTGGGACTGTCATGGCGGGCAGAACCAGCGCTGGAACGTCAACGCCAACGGCACCATCACCAGCGTCCCGTCCGGCCTGTGCCTGGACACGAACAGCGGCGGCACCGGGAACGGCGCCCAGGCGGTCCTGGGGAACTGCAACGGCACGTCCACCCAGCGCTGGACCCTCCGATAACGAGGACACAACCCGATCCGAGGCAGAAGGAGACCGAAGTGCCGGGCAGCGCCCAACACTTCGGCCGTGCAGGCACCCCTGCGGCCCGGATACCTGGCGGGGACTTGAGGGGACGGCTGCGACGGCATCGCCGTACTCCAGTGGGCCGGCGCAGACCTGGGCATGATCGGTGCACCGTCGTGTGGCTGGCGAGGCCCAGTGCTCGGTACGGCACTCGCTGTGCATGACCGGCCTCGGACGCGTCTCGGCGACCAGTGACCGGCCGCGTTCGCAGCGGCGACGGCCGACCCGGTCACATTCCACTAGCTCGCGTCGCAAACGGCACGGCGCACAGGCCATCGCAGCTTGTCCTGACTGACCTCCTTAGACATCCACGCATATCTGCCTCAACGGCCGGGCGCGGGGCCCGCAGGCGCGAACTGACGCGGTAACTCTTCGGTACCAACCGCCCAGTTCGACCTGCCGGTCAGCGCAGACAACAGCCCGTCCGGGACGGCATCGGCCACCGGCGCACAACGGGATCGGGCCCACGCTCGACGCCCTCGGATACACATGACCGATCGAGGAGAACCCATGCTCAGACTCATCCGCGCGGTGCTGTCTGCGGCTCTTGTCGCCGCCGCGGTACCTCTCGCTCTCTTACCCGCCACCCAGGCTGTGGCGCTCGACAACGGCCTCGCTCGTACTCCGCAGTTGGGCTGGAACGACTGGAACAGCTTCGGCTGCAACGTGAGCGACCGTCTGATCCGGGAGACCGCCGACGCGATGGTCTCCAGCGGCATGGCCGCAGCCGGCTATGAGTACGTCAACATCGACGACTGCTGGTCGACACGGAACCGTGACGCCGGCGGCAACCTGGTCGCGGACCCCGCCAAATTCCCCAACGGCATGAAGGCAGTCGCCGACTATGTGCACGGCAAGGGGCTGAAGCTCGGCATCTACTCGTCGGCCGGCCTGACCACCTGCGCCGGTTACCCCGCCAGCCTCGGCAACGAGCAGCGGGACGCCAACTTGTGGGCATCCTGGGGCATCGACTATCTCAAGTACGACAACTGCGGTGACCACCAAGGCCGCAGCGGCCAGGAACGCTACACCGCCATGCGCGACGCGCTCGCCAGGACCGGCCGCCCCATCCTGTTCGCCCTCTGCAACTGGGGCCAGGACCAGGTCGGCACCTGGGGCCCCGCCACCGGCAACTCCTGGCGCAACACCGGCGACATCCAGGCCAACTGGAACTCCGTGATGGGCATCCTGGAAGCCCAGCCCGGCTGGGCGGGCTTCTCCCGCCCCGGTGCCTGGAACGACCCGGACATGCTGGAGGTCGGAAACGGTCTGTCCGACACCGAGTCCCGAGCCCACTTCAGCCTCTGGGCGCTGCTGAACGCGCCTCTGATCGCGGGCAACGACCTGCGCACCATGAGTGCCGCCACCAAGTCGATCCTGACCAACACCGAGGTCATCGGGGTCAACCAGGACTGGGGCGGCCGGCAGGGCAACCGCCTCGTCGACAACGGCAACACCGAGGTGTGGACCAAGCCGATGGCCAACGGCTCTGTCGCAGTGGTCCTCCTCAACCGCGGCAGCGGCACGGCCACCGTCTCCACGTCCGCTACGCAGATCGGCCTCGGCTCGGCGTCCAGTTACTCGGTACGCGATCTGTGGGCGCACACCACCAGTACGACCAGCGGCTCCGTCAGCGCCTCCGTCCCCGCCCACGGCGCCGCGATGTACGTGGTATCCGGCGGCGGGACGCCGCCCGGCAACAGCACCTACTCGCTCAAGGGCCAGGGCTCCGGCCGCTGTCTCGACATCACCGGCGGCTCCCAGGCCAACGGCACGCTCGCCGAGATCTGGGACTGCAACGGCGCCGCCAACCAGCAGTTCACCAGCACCAGTGCGGGCGAGCTGCGGGTCTACGGCGGCGCCAAATGCCTGGACGTCGTCGGCGCCGCCACCGCCAACGGCACCGCCGTGAACATCTGGGACTGCAACGGCCAGTCCAACCAGCGGTTCCGCCTCAATACCGACGGCACCATCACGGCCGTCGGCTCAGGTAAGTGCCTCGACGTCAGTGGCGGCGCGACCACCAACGGCACCAAGGTCCAGATCTGGACCTGCGGCGGCTCAGCCAACCAGAAGTGGACCCGCGTCTGACTGATCGCTGCCCACCGACACCCCCCTCTGTCTGCGCCGTACGGCGCAGACAGAGGGGGGCACTTCGTGTCTGATTGAGGCTCAGACCACGTCCGTGTTCACCGAGGGGATGCCGGTATCACTGACTTGGCTCCTGTGCGGCGGAGATCCGGGCATATGCGTTGGCTTCCAGCGCAAAGTACAGCTCTAAGCATGGTCGAGTTGGTCAGCCAGGCCGGCCAGATCGTCGGCGTGCAGGTCGAACCTGTCCGAGGAGATGGGTGGGTCGCCGACGGGGCGGGCGATGTAAGCGGTGCGCAGGCCGAGGCCCTGTGCTCCGCGCAGGTCCCAGGCGTGGGAGGCGACCATCAGAAGCCGCTCCGGCGGTCGCCCGGAGACGGTGACGGCCAGCTGGTAGACCGCTGGGTCCGGCTTGTAGGTCCGGGCGCCTTCGGCGGACAGTGCCTGGTGCCAGCGCAGTCCGGCGTGCGCGTTGAGTCCCAACAGCGCCATCCGGCTCGCATTCGAAAGCCCGATCAGCGGGAACCGTTCGGCGAGTCGGGCGAGCCCTGCCGACGGTGTCGGGCCACGGCGGCAGCCTGCGACCTGACAGGGCCAGCGCCGCTACGGCGGTCGGGTCGTCGACTCCGGCGGCATCGGCGACGAGCCGGGCGGCTTCCAGGTCAAGGACATCGCTGGTGAGGTACGGCCGGGCGCCGTCGAGGATGCGACGTTGCTCGCGGTCGATGTGCTGCCGCCACAGGCACAAAAGTTGCTCGACCTTCTGATCGTCGAGCAATGGGGTGAGTTCACTAATGCCGGCGCGAATACCGGCGGGTTCGTCGACGAGCGTGCCAAGCACGTCGAACACAACGGCATCGATCTTTGGCTCTGACATGAGAGAGGTCTCCTGGACGAAGCAGGCGCCTAAGAGTGGCTGTCAGCCGAACGCGGCTGGAAGCCACCCGAATTCCCCGGACCGCACGGCCCGTGAGGCAGCCCCGTCAACGTCGCCAACACCGCGCCCGCCAAGCCCCAAAAGACGGTCGGCCCCACGCGCACAGCTACGGGAGACGTGCGAAGAGCAGGTCAGCCGAGAGAGCGCCCCCGGACGGCGAGGGTTGTGCCCCTTCCCATCGGATCTCCGTGGTCAGCCCGCCGCGGCACCGGCCGATCGCCTCACCCGGCCACAACCGCCATTTCGAGCGCCCCGGCCGCGTGCCGGTCGGCCCGCGCGGTCGTGACGTTCCCCCGTCGGTTCAGTCCGCCCTGGCAGGCCCAGATCACGGTCCTCGTGCCGGGAGTAGTGCCGGAGGCCTCGGCATCCAGGCACTTGGCGCGTACACGCGCAAGGTCCCCCGCGGCAGCGCGGCTTGGAGTCGTGAAGACAACCGCCATCGAACGTCACGCCGAACTGCTGCCTCTGTACACCGGGCTGCCCTGGCAGTCCGCCCTGCGCCGGGTCGAGGCCGCCGCACCCGGCACGCTGCTGATCCCACAGCCGGACGCCGACCAGCTCCTGTGATGGCCGCACCGGCCTGGCGCCGGATCACTACCGTGCACCCGTGGGGCATCGAATACGTCGACCCGCGCCCGGACCGCCTCCTGATCGGCTTCCAGGCCGGCCCCTTCCTGACCAGCTGTGGTGTCCCGCCCGAGCGGCACGGACCGTAGCTTGCGGCCTTCGCCAAGATCAGCTGCCCTTCCGCCGTTCTTCTCGGGGCAGTGTCCGCCGACAGCGGCCCCTGGGCGGGGATCGAGCGCCTGCCTGGCCCTGGCTCTCACCCCACAACGCGGCCGCGGCCCGCACGCATGAGAGACATACCGGGCTCGGCAGTGTTCGGACAGTGGTGACGGGCCGCTGCCGAACCTGCGAGCGGGGTCCTGGCCGACCGCGATCAGCAAGCAGCAGTGACGGCGTCGGTCCGCAGGGGCGCGGCCGTCTTCGCGGTGATCTCGTCCAGGGTGATGCCGGGTGCGGTCTCGACGACGGCGAGGCCGTCGGGTGTGACGTCGAGGACGCCGAGGTCAGTGATGACGCGGTGGACGCACCGTTCGCCGGTCAGCGGCAGGGTGCACGTGGTCAGGATCTTCGGGCTGCCGTCCTTGGCCGTGTGCTCCATCAGGACGATGACCCGGCGGGCGCCGTGGACCAGGTCCATCGCTCCGCCCATGCCCTTGACCATCTTTCCGGGGATCATCCAGTTGGCGAGGTCACCGCGTTCCGACACCTGCATGGCGCCCAGCACCGCGGTGTCGATGTGACCGCCGCGGATCATGCCGAAGGACAGGGCCGAGTCGAAGAAGGACGCGCCGCTCAGGACGGTGACCGTCTCCTTGCCCGCGTTGATGAGGTCCGGGTCGACCTCGTCGGCGGTCGGGTAACGGCCGGTGCCCAAGATCCCGTTCTCGGAGTGCAGCACCACCTGCACGCCGGGCGGGAGATGGCCGGGGATGAGGGTGGGCAGGCCGATGCCCAGGTTGACGTAGGAGCCGTCGGTGAGTTCTGCGGCGGCGCGGGCGGCCATCTGGTCGCGGGTCCAGCCCCGGGGCGTGTCCGTCGTCGTGCTCATGCTCGTACCGTCCTCTTCTCGATCTGTTTGTCAGCGGCCTGAGCGGGGGTGAGCTCCACGATCCGCTGGACGAAGACGCCGGGCAGGTGGACGGCGTCGGGGCTCAGCTGGCCCGGTTCCACGAGTTCTTCGACCTCGGCGATCGTGATCCGGCCGGCCATCGCCGCGAGCGGGTTGAAGTTGGCCGCGGCGCGGCGGAAGACCAGATTGCCGTGCCGGTCCCCCCGCCAGGCCCGGACGAGGGCGAAGTCGGTGGTGATGGCGTGCTCCAAGACGTGCGGTCGGCCGTGGAAGTCGCGGGTCTCCTTGGGCGGGGAGGCCACCGCGACCGAACCGTCCGCCGCATACCTCCACGGCAGACCGCCCTTCGCGACCTGGGTACCCACACCGGCCGGGGTGTAGAAGGCGGGGATGCCCGCACCGCCGGCGCGCAACCGCTCGGCCAGTGTCCCCTGCGGCACCAGCTCCACCTCCAGCTCGCCCGACAGGTACTGGCGGGCGAACTCCTTGTTCTCGCCGACGTAACTGCCTGTCACGCGGCCGATCCGGCCGGCGGCGAGCAGCACGCCCAGGCCGCGGCCGTCCACGCCGCAGTTGTTCGACACGACCTGCAGGCCGGTGGCGCCCTGCTCGTGCAGGGCGCGGATCACCACTTCCGGGATGCCGCTGAGACCGAAGCCGCCGACGGCCAGTGACGCGCCGTCGGGAATGTCGGCGACTGCCTCGTCGGCGTTCGCGCTCACTTTGTTCACGGACGTGGTCCTTTTCAGCCGGGGAGTACGGACGACCGGCCGCCGTCAACGGGGGTGGCGCCGGTGGTGCAGGACGCCTCGTCGGAGGCGAGGAAGACGGCCGCCTGACGACCTCCTGGGGAAGTCCGACGCGGCGGAGGGGGATGCTTCGGGCGATGGTCCGCACGGGATGGTCGTCGTTCTGCTGGTCGCCGCGCGTGACCTCGGCGTCGATCACCGGGGCTGACGCAGTTCGCGCGGATGCCGTACGGGGCTTTCTTCGGCGGCGAGCTGCCGGGGCATCGCGATCACCGCGCCCTTGGACGCCATGGGAGCACTTCCCGATCGAGCGAAGCCGAGAGCTGGGGGAGGCCGGTCCGCTGATGCGTGAGCGAACCGGTCAGACCCGCCGGCCACACCGACTCCAGCTCGGCGCCGTCTGGTTCGGCACGGTCGACACCCAGCCTTACGAGGACTTCGGCTTCACGACCGTGCCCGACATCAGGGCCACCTTCGTCTCCAGTGTTTCAATTCCCCTCCGAACTCGAAGCAGCCGAACCCAGAGCAACCGAACCCAGAGCGTCCGAGATGGACTTGACGCCGCCGTGCGCGGTGAGTCCGCCGTCGACCGGGATCTCGGCGCCGGTGATGAAGGACGACTCGTCGGACAGGAGGAAGACCACGAGCGGGGCGACCTCGTCCACCGTGCCGGTGCGGCCGAGAGGGGTCTCGCGGATGTTCGCCTCGCGGAAGGCGGGCGCGGCGGAGGTGGTCATCTCGGTCTCGATGAAGCCGGGGTGGATCGTGTTGACGCGGATGCGGCGCGGGCCCAGCTCCATGGCGGCGGTCTTCGACAGGCCGCGCAGTGCCCACTTGCTGGTTGTGTAGGCGACCGGGTAATGGCCGCTGAGCGCGGCGGTGGAGCCGACGTTGACGATGGACGAGCCGGGCGGCATCAGCGGTGTCAGGTGCTGGATGCCCAGCAGCGGGCCCGTGACGTTGACGGCGTGGACGCGGGCGAAGTCGTCGGGGGTCACATCGCCGAGGCGGGCGCGCCAGGTGATGCCCGCGTTGTTGACCAGGCCGTGCACCTGGCCGTACGACTGCCGCAACTCGGCGGCCAATTCTGCCCAGTGCTCCTCGTCGGTGACGTCGAGGTGGCGGCAGCCGGGGGCATCGGTCACGTCGGTGGCGATGACGCGGGCGCCTTCGCGGGTCAAAGCCTCGGCCTCGGCGGCGCCCTGGCCGTGCGCGGCGCCGGTGACGACGACGACCTTGCCGAGGAGCCTCTTGGGGTGCAGATCGTTCACGGCCGCTCCCGGCTGCGGCGCCGGGCGGTCGGCAGCGGCTGCGGATCCCTGCCCGCGACCACGGTGTTGGAGACGGTGCCGATGCCCTCCACGGTGAGGGTGACGGTGTCTCCCGGCTTCAGCGGGGGCGGGGACTGCTCCCCCCGGACGCCCCACAGCTCGGCGAGGCAGCCGCCGTTGCCGCAGGTGCCGGAGCCGAGCACATCGCCGGGGCGGACGACGGTGCCGCGGGAGGCGTAGGCGACCATCTCCTCGAAGGTCCAGCTCATATTGGACAGCAGGTCCTTGCCGACGACCTCGCCGTTCACCGAGGCGGTCAGCGCCAGGCGCAGGAAGCCGTCGGTGTCGCGGTACGGCTCCAGCTCGTCGGCGGTGACCAGGTACGGGCCGAGGGTGGCGGCGGTGTCCTTGCCCTTGCACGGGCCGAGGCGGACCTGCATCTCGCGGGACTGCAGGTCGCGGGCCGACCAGTCGTTGAAGACCGTGTAGCCGATGATGTGGTCCCGTGCCTGCTCTGGCGTCAGGTCCCGCCCCTCCCGGCCGATGACGGCGGCGACCTCCAGCTCGAAGTCGAGGACTTCGCTGCCCGGCGGCACCGGGACGTCGTCGTGGGCGCCGATGACGGCGTACGGGTTGGTGAAGTAGAACGTGGGGGCGTCGTACCAGGCTTCGGGCACCCCGCCGACGCCGACACCGTCGACGGATCGCCGTACGCCTTCGACGTGTTCCTCGAAGGTGACGAAGTCCCGCACGGTGGGCGGCTGAAGCGGTGGCAGCAGCCGCACTTCGGAGACGTGAGGGCCCGGCGGGACGTCGAGCGTGGCGGCGCCGGCGTGCAGGAGCGCGTCGAGTCCGTCGCCGGAGCGGATCAGCTCCGTGAGCGAGCGCGCCCCGGGAACCGGGTGGAGGGTGCCGTCCTCCTCCACGACGGCGGCCCGTCGCTGGTGTCGATGTTCATAGGTGGCGAAACGCATGTACGGCTCCAGGCTCCGGAGGTCTTCGGCAGCGGTGGGAACCGGGGACGCGGCGAGGGCGTCAGGGCGGTGACAGGGCCGCCACGTCCCCGGGGTTCGAGGGGGTCAGACCGGCGGGGCGACGAAGCAGCCGCGGTCGACGTCGTTGAAGGACTCCTTGGCGACCAGTTCGTTCATGGGGTTGGCGGTGCCCCACTGGTCGGTGACCTCGGGCTGGGAGAAGTCGTAGACGTGGGGGTGCCAGGTGTCCTCGTCCAGCAGCTCCAGTTCCGTCGTGTACTCGACGGTGTTGCCGTGCGGGTCCAGGAAATACGTGAACGTGTTGTCCCCCGCCAAGTGCCGGCCGGGGCCCCAGACCTTTTTGAAGCCGGCGCGGATCACGCGGCCGGAGCCGCGCATGTACTCGTCCAGGCCGCGCATCTCGAAGGAGACGTGGTGCAGGGAGGTGTGCGGGCCCTTCGCGATGGCCATCGAGTGGTGCTGGTTGGAGATCCGCATGAAGTGCATGACCTCGCCCATGTGCGGCGTGCCGAGGGTGTCGGAGAGCCGGAAGCCGAGGTGGGTCTCATACCACTCGCGGGTCCTGTCGAGGTCCGGCGAGTTCAGCACGACGTGCGACAGGCGGACCGGGATCGCCTCCTTCTCCTCGATACGGCGGTGCTGCCGTGCCTCGACATCGGCGGAGACCTCGATGGTGCGGCCGTCGACGTCGAAGAAGCGGAAGCCGTAGCCGCCGCCGGGGGTGTCGAGCTTGCCCGGCTGGGAGATCAACTGCACGCCGCCCGCGAGGAGTTGCTCGGCGAGGGTGTCCACGTCCCCGGTGGAGCCGGCGCCGTACGAGACGAGGTCGAGGCGCTTCTCCTCGGCCTTGCGCAGCCGCACCACGTACTGCTCGGGGCTGCCTTCAGCGGCGAGGAAGGAGATGCCGGAGTCCTCGGCGACCTGGGTCAGGCCCCAGACGCCGGCGTAGAAGTCGAGCTGCTTGTCGTAGTCGGGCACGGCGAGGTCGACGTGCCGCAGATGTGTGAGCAGGCGTGCGCTCATGGTGGGTTTCCTCCGGTGTGGGGGTCAGGCGAGGCGCAGCAGGGTTGTCGCGTTGCCACCGCGCACGGCGTGGAAGTCGTCGTCGGGCAGGCGTGCGGCGCGCAGTGCGCCGACGGGGTCCTCGGTGCCCATGTCGAAGGGGAAGTCGGAGCCGAGCAGCACACGGTCCGCGCCGACCGCGCCGATCAGCGCCCGCAGTACCTGCGGTTCGTGGACCAGCGAGTCGAAGTACAAGCGCTTGAGGTAGCTGCTGGGCCGGTGGGCGCAGCCGGCACCCGCGTCGGAGCGTGCCGACCAGGCGTGGTCGGAGCGGCCGATGTGGGTGGGCAGATAGCCGCCCCCGTGCGCGGCGATGACCTTCAGCTCCGGGTGCCGGTCCAGCACCCCGGAGAAGATCAGGTGCGAGAGCGCGATGGCGTTCTCGGTGGGCTGGCCGACGGTGTTGGACAGGTACCACTGGTCGAGGCGCTCGTCGAGCGTGCAGCCGAAGGGGTGCAGGAAGAGGATCGCGCCCGTCTCCTCGGCCCGGGTCCAGAAGGGTTCGTACGCCGGATCCGACAGCTCCCGGCCCGGCGCGTGCGAGGAGATCTCGACACCCAACAGGCCCATGCCCATGGCGAGTTCGAGCGCGCGCACCGCCGATTCCGGGTGCTGCAGGGGGACAAGGCCCAGACCGTGCAGCCGGCCGGGCGCCTGGGCGCAGTGGGCGGCCGTCGCCTCGTCGGCGAGGCGGTACACCTTCTCCGCGGTCTCCTCGTCCGCCCAGTAGTGGTAGTGCGACGGCGACGGGCTGACCAGCTGGACGTCCACACCCTGCGCGTCCATCGCGGCCAGTCGTACGGCCACGTCCGTCAGCCTCGGGATGCGCTCGGCGACCATGGGGCCACTGACGGCCTGGGCCGCGGGCCCGTTGCGGCGGGCGTCGAGGGCCCTGGCCGTTGCCAGGCCCGGCAGGCCGGCCACCAGGGCCTCGACCTCCGGGATCAGGACGTGCGCGTGGACGTCGACAGTCGGGGAAATGCGCGCGTCCGTGCTCGGCCAGGGGCGAGGATCGCGCCGGGGGCGGCTCCCGGCGGTGGCCGGGGGAGGGTGGGCCGTCACGGCAGTTCCTTGAGGGCGGCCATGGTGCGTCCGATCAGACCGGGCACATCCGCGTCGTGCACCTGGTCCAGCTGCCACTGGCAGAGCTGGACGGACGCCTCGACAACGGTCCGGACGCGCGGGACGCGTCGGTCGTAGTACGCCTGGAAGAGGGCGTCGTCCCATTCGCGCCCACTGGTGAGCAGTTCCGTCAGGACGGAAGCGTCCTCCAAGGACATCGCCGCGCCCTGGGCGAAGGTGGGCGGGCAGCAGTGAGCGGCGTCCCCGACAAGGACGACCCGGCCGCGGTGCCAGGAGCCCTCGACCAGATGCCGGTCGAACCACGTGTAGTTGACCTTCGCCGGGTCCGTGATGTGCTTGGTGATCTCGGGCCAGGCACCGCCGTACTGCTCGGCCAGCCGGCGCATCTCGTCCGCGTAGCTGGCCGGGTCGATGGAGTCGCGGTCCCGGTTGGCCTCGACGACGTAGGCGTAGAGGGTGTTCTCGCCGGTGGGGGTGTAGCCCGCGATGTAGGCGGGGCCACCGAAGGTGAGGTCCGAGCGGGTGACGCTCTCGGGGCGCGGGGCGGGGGCGCGCCAGATGGCCATGCCGACGGGCTCGGGACGGTCGCTGATGCCGATCGCGGCGCGGGTCGCGGAGTTCAGGCCGTCGGCGGCGATCACCAGGTCGTAGCGGCCCTCGGTGCCGTCGCTGAACCGGACGGAGACACCGTCGGCGTCCTGCTCCAGAGTCTCGGCGGTGGTGCCCAGGCGTACGGTGGCACCTGTCGCGCGGACGGCGCCGATGAGAATCTGCTGAAGTTGCGGCCGCCGCATGCCGAGGGTGGCGGGCAGGTCGGCACCGCCGGACTTTATGTCCTCCTTGACGAACAGCAGGGTGCCGTCGGGGGCGGTCACCCCCAGCGAGCCGTAGGCGAACCCCGATGCTTCCACCTGCTCCCACACGCCCAGCTCGCGCAGGACACGCAGGGCGTTGCCCTGGAGGGTGATGCCGGAGCCGGTGGTGGCGTTCCAGTCGGGTCTGGCCTCGATCAGGTCGACGGAGAGGCCGGCCCAGCGCAGCAGGATGGTGATGGCGTTGCCGGAGGCGCCGCCGCCTATGACGAGGACCGTGCGAGGTGTGGTCATGGGGAACTCCCTTGTTCCGCCGCTTACTTGACGGCGAGCGGATTGACGGGGGAGCCGACGGCTCCGGTGATGGGCAGGGGCGCGGCGGTGAGCCAGAACTCGTACACCCCGTCGCGGGCGCAGTCGTCCGCGAGAGCGTCGGGGTCCCACATCTCGCCGATCAGCAGGCCCATGTTGGGGATGACGACCTGGTGCAGCGGCTGGAAGGCGCCGTCGAACTCGTTCGGCCGCACCTCGAAGCCCCACGTGTCGGTGGCGATCGCGGCGATCTCGCTCGTGTGCAGCCAGCCGGCGGTGGTGAAGGACAGGCCGGGCGAGTCTCCGCCCGCGTAGTCACCCCAGCCCTCGCGGCGGGCGCGCGTCAGCCGCCCGGTCCGGACGACGACGATGTCCCCGCGGACGACGGCCACGCCGTGCGCCTCGGCGGTCGCGGTCAGGTGTTCCTCGGTGATCGCGAAACCGTCCGGCAGTTCCCCGCGTTCGTCGCCGATCACCCGGCCGACGTCGAGGAGGACTCCGCGCCCGGCGACGTACGGGGCCATGTGCTCGATGCCGGTGACCAGATCGCCGTCCGAGGTGACGGTCTTCGCGGCGTCGCGTCCGTTCCACGCCTTGCCGTGGTCGAAGATGTGCCCGAGCCCGTCCCACTGGGTGGAGCACTGCAGGGGCATCGTGATCACGTCGTCGGCGCCGCCGATGCCGTGCGGAAAGCCCTGGTTGCCCAGCGCCGCGTCCGTTCCCGTGTCCAGCATGGTGTGGACGGGGTTGGTGCGGCGGCGCCAGCCCTTCTGCGGCCCGTTCATGTCGAACCGCTGCGACAGCGAGAAACTCACGCCCCGGCGGACCAGTGCCGCGCCCTCGCGGCGCTTGGCCTCGTCGAGGAAGTTCAGGGTGCCGAGCACATCGTCCACGCCCCAACGCCCCCAGTTGGAATACCGCTTGGCGGCCTCGTTGATCGCGCCCTCGGCGTCCGTGGGATCAAGCGTGGCCGTCACGACGCGGTCCCCTCGGCGACGCAGCGGGTGCGCTGCGCGCCCAGACCTGTGATGGAGCCCTCCATGACGTCGCCGTCGCGCAGCAGCCGTCCCCAGTGCATACCGTTGCCGGCCGGGCTGCCGGTGAGCACAAGGTCGCCGGGCAGGAGCCGGGAGGTCTGGGAGATGTACGACACCAGCCGCGCGATGCCGAAGAGCATGTCCTTGGTGGACTCGTCCTGCATGGTCTCGCCGTTGAGCTTCAGCGTGACACGCAGGTCACCCGGGTCGGCGATCGACTCGGCGGGCACGATCCACGGGCCGAGCGGGGTGAAGCCGGGGGCGTTCTTGCAGCGCAGCCAGTCGGTGCCGATGGCCTTCATGTCCCGGCGGAAGACGGTGGCGCGATCGGTGAGGTCGTTGGCGATGGTGTAGCCGGCCACGTACTCCAGGGCCTCCTCGACCGTCACCCGGTAGGCGGGCCTGGCGATGACGGCCGCCAGCTCCAGCTCCCAGTCCGGCTGCTGCGCCCAGTCCGGAAGTACGACGTCGTCGAACGGGCCGGCGATCGCGCTCGGCAGGCCGATGAACACGTACGGCAGGTCCTCTGCCGCCCGCCGGTCCATGACTGCGGCGATCTCCGCGCGCGCTTCCTCCACGGTGCGGGGGTCGTCGGAGGAGCGGTGGGCGACCTCCAGGTCGATCACGTGCTGCCGGTAGTTGGCGCCGGACTGGAAGACCTGGCGGGGCTCGACCGGCGCGTGCGCCCGCAGGTGCTCCAACGGCCGCCAGCCGGCCGTCTCGTCGGCCGCGAGCTCGTGCAGGCGAGGGAACATCTCGTCCCAGCGCTCAAGGATCCCCCGGGTCGTCAGGGCCGGCTCGCCGAGGGCCGTACGAAGATCCAGCACGCGCCCCCCGGGTATCACGAGACCGGGGAAAGGCGCCTGGCCTGGGGCGGAGAGGACGCCAAGGGCGAAGGGTCCGGAGAAGGACGCGGAAGCGGCTGCGAGTTTCACGGGAATGTCCTCCAGATTGCGGTGCGACCAATGTGGCTCCCCACCCCGTAATCTGGGAAATAGATTGTTTAGATGTTGATCATCTGTGGTGCAAATGTTCCGCCGCAAGCGGTCTCGCTCTGGAGGCGTCGTGTCCCTCTCCGGCCTCGATCTCAATCTCGTCCTGTCCCTGCGGGCCCTGCTGGAGGAGCGCAACGTCACCCGCGCCGGGCAGCGCGTCGGGCTCAGCCAGCCGGCGATGAGCGCGGCCCTGGCCCGCCTGCGCCGCCACTTCGACGACGACCTGCTCGCGCGCGTCGGCAAACAGTACGAACTGACCGCCCTCGGCCGCGCTCTGCTGGACCGCACCTCGACCGCCTGCGACCTGCTGGAACGGGTCTTCAGCAGCAGGGCCGACTTCGCCCCGGGCAGCGAGGAGCACGAGTTCACCCTGCTCACCTCCGACTACGCCCTCGCCGTATTCGGCGCCGAGTTCGCCCGGACCGTGCACGCCGAGGCCCCGGGGGTACGGCTGCGCTTCCAGCGGACGCCCATCGACGTCACGGAGGACACCGCACCACTGCTCAGCACGGCCGACGGGCTGCTGATGCCGCGCGGCGTCATCGGCGGCTTCCCCGCCGTCGACCTGTTCACCGACCGCTGGGCCTTCCTGGTGGCCGAGACGAACGACGAGGTCGGCGACCAGCTGACCATGGACGACCTGGCACGGCTGCCCTGGGTCATCTACCAGCGCGCCTACGACGCCCCTGCCGCCCGGCAACTGAGCATGCTGGGTGTCGATCCCCACGTGGAGATCTCCGTCGACAGCTTCCAGGCGCTGCCCTTCCTGGTCGCCGGCACCCGCCGGATCGCTCTGGTACAGCAGCGCCTGGCCGAGCTGCTGCGCGGCGTGGCCGCCGTACGCCTCATGGAACCTCCCTACGGGGCGGTGCCTCTCCAGGAGGCACTGTGGTGGCACCCCGTGCACACCCACGACGCGGCCCACATCTGGCTGCGCGAGACCGCGGCCCGCGTGGGAGCGGAGCTGGCCGCTTCCGATCCCGGCCGTATCGCCACGGTCGCACCGAGATAACGGGCTCCTGCAGATGCCCAGCATCCAGGTCCCAGATGATCCACATCTTCGATATCGATCGGATGAGGGCTAGGCAGGACCTGCTCCTTGGCCCATAGTCGACTCAACCCGGCGCCGGAGCCGCACCATCACCCGCTGGCCGGGACCGCGCAGGCGCCCGGTGCGTCTGCCCGCCGCGACGCCCGGCAGTCACCGGCACTCCGCTCCGAACCTGCCACGGGCACCGGGCAGCCCGACCACGACGGCCGCACCGCCCGTTCCCCTCCCGACCCGCCACGTGGAGATCCCGCATGCCTGCACCCCTGCCCCCGCTCCCGTCCCCGACGCCCACAGCCGTCAAGGACACCCCGACCGAGCAGGCCGTGTCCGGCCCCGGCCACCGACTTCGCCTCATGCTGCTGATGACTGGGAGCTGCCTGCCCATCCTGGGCGCCGTACTCATCGCCCCCGTCCTGCCGCAGATGCAGTCCCACTTCGCCGACGTGCCGGGCGTCGACGCGCTCGTCCCCATGGCCCTGACCATCCCCGCCCTCTCCCTGGCGCTGCTGGCCCCCTTCGCCGGCGTCATCGTCGACCGGCTCGGCCGCAAACGCCTGCTCGTCGTCTCGACGGTGCTGTACGCGCTCCTCGGCACCGCCCCCCTGTGGCTGGACTCCCTCGGCGCCATCGTCGCCAGCCGCGCCCTCGTCGGTGTCGCCGAAGCCGCCATCATGACCTGCAGCACCACGCTGATCGGCGACTACTACTCCGGCCGGCAACGCGACCGCTACCTCGCGATGCAGACGATGTGCGCCTCGATCTCCGCGACGGCCTTCTTCGTCCTGGGCGGCGCCGCCGGATCGGCCGGCTGGCGCATGCCCTTCTGGGCCTACGCCGTGAGCCTGCTGCTCGCCCCCGCCATGGCCGCCTTCCTGCCCCAGCCCCGACCGGCTGACCACGCGGACGAGACCTCCCCCACCGCCTCGGAACCGACGGAGCAGGCGGTCAAACGGCCCTTTCCCTGGCGTCCGCTGGCCGGCACGTGCGCGCTGACCCTCTTCGGCGCCATCCTCTTCTACACCGTCCAGGTGGAGATGGCGTTCCTCCTGGACGACATGGGCGTGAGCAACCCCGGCGTGATCGGACTGGCCACAGCCAGCTCCAGTGCCGCGGTCGTGGTCGGCGCCATCGTCTTCGCCAAGGCCGGCCGCAGCCCTCAAGTCTGGCTGCCCACCGCCTTCGGCCTGTGCGCCCTGGGCTTCGCGGTGATCTGGCTAGCCCCCAACCCCGTCATCCTGACCGTCGGCGCCGTGATCAACTGCCTCGGCAGCGGCATCCTGCTGCCCAGCCTGCTCACCCTCGCCATGTCCAAGCTCGACTACGCCGACCGCGGCCGCGGCACCGGCCTGTGGACAGGCTCCTTCTTCCTCGGCCAGTTCATCTGCCCGCTCGTGGTCCTCGCACTCACCTCCGCCGTCGGCACCCTCGCGAACGCCCTGGGCATCCTCGCCCTCGCCGGGACCGCCGCCACCGCCGCACTCAGCCTCACCGCCCGGCGCCGCCGGACGGGAGCCACCCCGGAACCGATCCGCCAAATGGCGGGCTGATCTGACGCGGCGCCGATCCATCAGGCCGGTGCGCTTCGCAGTAGTCCGAAGACACCGGGCGCCACCGTCTTTCAGAAGGTCTCGCGGGACCGGGATGCCGCAAGGAGGCAGCCCGGCGCCGACCGACCGGTACGAGCCGCACCACATCAACAGGCCGGCCGGTCTCCGACGGGGGCCGACCAGAACCGCTCATGCGTCGACCCAGCGCGGTGCACGCAAGGTATTGCAGGACATCTACAGCGCCGAGGACCGCGAGCACGCGGTCAAGGCCGTCGCCGCGTTCGACAAGACGTACGCCGCGAAGTGGTCCAAGGCGGCTCAGAAGATCACCGACGACGTCGACGAACTGCTGGCGTTCGACGACTTCCCCGCCGAGCACTTGGGTTCACCTGCGCACGGAGAGCCCTATCGAATCGACCTTCGCGACTGTCCGGCTCAGGCCCAGGGTCACCAAGGGCGCCGGCAGTGCGACCGCCGCCCTCGCCATGGTCTTCAAGCTCGTCGAGTCCGCCCAGCAGCGGTGGCGAGCGGCCAACGCACCCCACCTCGTCGCGTTCGTCCGGGCCGGAGCCCGCTTCGAGCGCGGCCACCTCATCGAACGCTCCGCGGCTCACGCGGCCTGAACCACCTCAACTGGCTCACGGGTATGGACAATGACTCAACTGCACCGGTCTACATGTAGGACCGGATGGCTACCGTGACATCCATGTCGAAGGCGTTCGCCCCCGCCGCGGACGGCAGGCCCAGGGCCCGGTCGAGCGCGCGGCCAAGGAGGCCGCAGCCACTAGTGCCCGGGGCGGCGAACTCCGCGTCCTGGGCACTGAAGGCGACGACCAGGGGGTCCTTGGATATCACCCGGGTGGGATCGGTGTCCTTGAGTACTAGGTGGACCGCGTCCTCATCGCTGCCCACCGAGCAGCCCGACGACAGCCGGGCCGGCAGCCCGTGCGCCCAGCCCATGGCGAACTTGATGTCGAACTCGCCGCGCCGGGTGTCGTCGGACAGGAAGTCCGAGTAGCCGCCGTACTGCGGAGTCAGGGTCAACAGGGTGCCTCCCGCCCGGATCGGCGCAGCGGTCATCTTCCCGAAGACCTGGCGGAATTCACCGTCCACACGGCCTTCCGCAAAGGTGATCTTCATAGGTTCGGTGAGCGGCTCGTCGACGGCGCCCATGCGCAGATGCCCCGTGGCGTGCATGACCTCGCAGCGCCAGGTCCCGGGGTCCGCACCCGCGGGCAGCTCATCGACGGTCGGGCAGGCGGAGAAGTCGAACTTGGGCAGATCCGCGGCCCGTTCAGCTCCGTACGCGGGAGCGGCGCCCAGGGCGAGTGCGGCAAGCAGGGCCCCAGCGGCAGCACTTGTGAAGCGTCGGACTGTGCGATTCAAGGTCACTCGGTTCGGCGTCATACGTCACAGCATTGCAGAGGTTTCTCTGCAGAGGAAGGGCTGCAGGGAAACCGCTGCAATCTGGATAGACTGGTGTCATGACGAAAGAGCGGAGCGCGGACGCCGCAGGGCGGCGCACGGTCGACAGCCCCCAGGTGCTCAAGGCCCTCTCGCACCCCCTGCGCCTGCGTATCTTGCGCCACCTCGGCACGGCGGGCCCGGCCACCTCGACCACGCTGTCCACCGCCCTCGGCGAGAACACCGGGACGCTCAGCTACCACCTGCGCATGCTGGAGCGCAGCGGCCTCATCGAGGACATCCCCGAACGCTCCACCGGGCGGGAGCGCTGGTGGCGCGGGGTGCGCGGCCTCGACATCCGCAGACCGCCGCAGGGTGAGCTGACGGAGGCCGAGCGCGCCATGTCGGCCGAGCTGGACAGGATGAGGATGGAGGAGGACGTCGAGCTCGCCCGGCAGTTCACCGCCGGACAGGCGGAGTCCGAAGGCTGGATGCGGGGTTCCCGCAGCCTCATCCACCTCACGAAGGGTGAGCTGGACGCATTCCATGACGACTATCTGGCCCTGCTCGCGCGCTATGCCCGCGGGCCCGAGGGCGCTCCCGACGACGCACGACCCGTACTCCTCCGCTGGTTCGGCCTGCCCGCTGACTGACCGGCAGCCGGCCGGCGAACTGTCTGATCGGCCGACTGACCGTACGGGTGAGCTGAGGGAAGGCACCATGTCGGGCGAACGTCTTCACGGGCAGCCACGGTCTCCTCATTCGGGCGACGCATTGCGCGGACCTCGAACGAGAAGAGGATCAACAATCAGTCACGCCGCCCATCGAGACTGTGGGCGTGACCAAGATCGATCCACAGGTCTTGACAATTGCTCATGCCGGGGTGAACCGGGCCTCAGCAGCTGTGCGTCGGGGCTCTGATCGGCGCACTCGGGACACTGGTTCTGTCCGACGCAATGGCGCAGGTGGCGGCCGGCGGAGTCGCGGAAGGAGTGGCAGTTGGCGTCCGTGAGGCCGAGCACGACCGTGAAGGTCGTGCTCGGCTTGACGGGCAGTCGCCGCACGTCTCCCGCTCGGAGGACCGCGAGGCCGACCAGGGCGGGCTGGTGCAGGTTCCGGACGGCGCACGGCACTTCGTGACCTTCGTGACCCATCACGGCCACGGCGGCTGGGAGCGGAGCGCCCTCCTCACCGCCGGGGCCGTGGCCTTCGAGCACGGCCCCGGCCGGGGCACAGGGTTCTGACCCGGTGATGTACTGCTGTAAGGCTGTCTCGTCCAGCGGTTTCAGGAGACGGTGAACATCTGGTGGTCGGCCCTGTCGAACGGGCGCTGCTCCAACTGGTCGCCCTGGGCGCTGCCCGCCGTGAGGTAGAGACCGCTGTGCCGGTTGAGGAGCCGGATACGGCCGTTGCCCGCGTCTTCCGCCAGCCATTCGTCGTTGGTGTTCGCGCCGGCTTCATACGAGTACTGGACGGCCGTCGCGCCCGCGTCGCGGGAGGCATACCGGACGACGACGTCCTTGCCGCTCGCCTCATTGACGATCCGCGTGTATCCGTCGCCGAGGGGCACGAACGCGAAGCGCTGGTTGGTACCGCCGGTGCTGGTCCAGCGGATGATCGCGGCGTCGTTCGCGAGGCTCTTGCTCTTCACGTCCAGTACCTGGCTGCTGCCGGCGACGGTCACCGTGCGGTTCCCGGTCGGGATGACCGGGACCTTGGTCAGCCTGACCACATGGCCGCCGTTGGCGACCACCGGGACGCTCAGCGTGTCACCGGCCTGGATCACCTTGCTGGTACGGGTCAGGCCGTCGGAGCCGTCGGTGGTGATCTCCGCGTGCCAGGTACCCGAGCCGAGGAACGTGGTCGGGTAACTGACGGTGGTGGCGCCGCCGCGCCTGAGAGCCCCGACGAACCACCGGTCGCCGTCGCGGCGCGCGATGACCCCTCCGGTGAGCGGGTCACCCGAGACGTACTTCGTCTCGTCCCACACGGTCGGCAGCATGCGCATCCACCGCTGTGCCTCGGGCCGGGCCTGGTAGTCCGGGATGCGGCTGCCCGGCAGCATGATGCCGCTGTCCAGGAGTACGCCGAGGGCGAGTTCGGCGGCGTCGCTGTTCGGGTTGCGCTGCTGGAAGCTCATCGGCGAGTAGTCGGCCGGGCCCAGCAGGCCGCGCGTGAACGGGAGCGCGGACACGTGCCCGATGTCCCGGCCGCCGGGGTATTCCTCGCCGCGGACGGCCTCGTTGGTCAGCACGTGCGGCCAGGTGCGGTGGACACCGACGGACAGGCGCGAGCCGTGCAGGTCGACCATCAGCTTGTAGCGGGCGGTGTCGGCCAGGGCCGCGTCGTACCACTGCTGACGGGCCCGGGTCTCGGAACCCATGAAGTCCATCTTGACGCCGACCGCACCCCACCCGGTGATCTTGGTGAACTCGGCGTCCCGCTCGGCGGCGGTGTCCAGGTCCTGCCAGTGGTACCAGAGCATGATCCGTACGCCGCGGTCCCGGGCGTAGGTCACGAGCTCGGGAATGATCGCCTGGTTGGCCTTCCACCCGTCGTCCACAAGGAGATAGGGCCAGCCCTGCGAGGAGGCGTAGTCGACCCACTGCTTGAGCTTGGTCAGGTCGCGCTGGGTCTCGAACATGCCGTCCAGCCACGGCCACGCGGCGATACCCGGCTTGATCCACGAGGTGTCGGAGATCTTCGACGCGGGCGCGACGTCATCGACCAGCGTGGACTCCACGATCGTCGCCGTGCTGCCGATGGTGGCGGTGCGCCAGGCCGTGGTGAACGCGTCGGACCGCGCGATCTGCGCGTCGGCCAGCGCGACGGTGAACCGGCCGGTGCCCTGGGTGTGGGTGAACGAGCCACCCGAATAGCCACCGTCCACACCGGACTCGGCCAGCAGCACCCGCGCGCCGTTGGTCTGCTGGGCGAACATGCCCATGTCGTAGGAGCCCGTCGGGACGTCGGTGACCGCAGAGGTCACGTAACCCCTCTCGTGATCGGGGCTGAACACCTGGCGGGACAGTTGGGCGTCGGTCGGTAGTTCGAACGATGTCGCTTCTCTCAGCACCGTCGCACCCGACGGCAGTTCGTAGCGCAGCGCCATACCGTCCGCGGACGTGCGGACATGCACGGTCATCTGCGCGGAGCCCTTCGCGAACACCAGTCTCGTCTCGGTCGCGGACCGCGTCCGGACGCGCGACTTCCCTGCTATCACCTGGTAACTGTCCGAGACGGGCGTATCCGTGCGCCGGACGAACTCCAGTCCTGTGGTGAAGTCGGCTTGGCTGGTCACCAGCCCGATGGGAGCGGGTATCAGGGCCTGGCGGCAGTTCCAGGTCGCGCCGAGCGAGAGGGCGCCGGTCGCGTCCAGCGCCACGGTCGCGCGCACGCCGTCACAACCGGTCTGTGCGACACCGGGCTGGACCGAGGTCCAGTTCCCCGGCGTGGCGGCGGATGCGGGCACCGAGGTGAGCGAGCCTACGCCGGCGAGGACGGCGACGGCCGTACCAGCGACTCGAATCCCGCTTCGTTGGAGGAGTTTCATCCGGCCTTCCGAGTAATGGCAGGTGGCCCGTCGCGTATCGCTCGCGTCGGGAGTCGGTGGGACACTCGCCTTTACATCCCATGGCTGTCAAGGGATATGTCTCTGGATCACCGAAGTTACCTCGCAGTTGGGGCTTGCGGCCCGGTTTATATGGGATGTCTGGTGCCTGGCTGGGGGTTGTCGGAGTCGGGTCAGCTCGTCACGCGAGGTGGCGTCGCCAACGTCCTGGACGTGGTGGTGATCGGATCGAGGCGGAGTCGGTACGCGTAGTGCCGGACGTACCGGTCGGGGAGGGCACCAGGTCGGCCGCTTCGGCACCGATGACCCGGCCACCGGCATCGCCGAGCGCCAGGCCTTCGTCGTGCAGATCCGCAAGGACGTGCCGAGGATCCACTGGGCGGCGACTGGGTCGGGAAGATCGTGTCGTGCGGACGCGGGCGGCAGTGTTCGACTGGAGCCATGGGTAGGCGTAGATGTGAACGGCGTCGAACCTCTCCGTTGGCGCTGTGCCCAGAACCTGTACGAAGAGATCCCAGCCCGTGGGCGGGTGGTCGCTCTGGCTGTACGACCTCGTGGTCAGGCGCATCGGGGACCGTATACAGCGGGGATGTCTTCTGCCCTGGGGACCTGCCCCCCCTGCCATCCCACCGTTGAGTTGGCCGGGACCGACTGACCGCGTCATCAGCCAGGCCACTCGGTGATGGCGTGGCCCGGACGCCGGTGTACGGCCGCGTCCAACTCCTCGCCCACCGACTGCGGCAAGGGCTCACCCAGGGCCCAGTCGAACACTGACGGCGGTCAGCCGCCGCTGCCGCTTCTTGACGATCTGCGACTCGAAGCTGCCGCCGCGGTCACGCGGCACGTGATCTGAACCGGGCCGACATCGGCCAGCACGGTCTTGGACCGGGCCACCCGTTACGGCTGTTGCCGCTGCCGGTACACGAACACCGCCTCCGCGGCACCGACTTCCATCCGATGTTTCTGATCGACATCTATGCGTAACACAGGAACCACGCTATGGTTCGCGTCGAAAAGCGCCAATACATCGGATGACTTGCAGAGTCTTGTTATGCAAGGACGGGTTCGTGGACATCACCAGACGGCAACTCGGCCGGCTCGCCGCGGTCGGCACCGGGGCGTTCCTTCTGCCGGGCCTGCTGCCACCGGGTACCGCGGCAGCAGCCGCACTCTCGGCCGGGAAGTGGGGGGACCAGGGGGACGGCACGTACGTCAACCCCGTGCTTCCGGGCGACTTCAGTGACTGGGACTGCATACGGGTCGGTTCCGACTACTACGGCATCACCAGCACGATTCAGTTCTCCCCCGGCATGGCCGTCCTGCACTCGAAGGACCTGGTCAACTGGCGGACCATCAGCGGCGCGGTCGACGATCTCACCCGCATCGGGCCGGCACTGAACTGGGACCGCATGAGCCGCTACGGCCGCGGCGTGTGGGCCGGGGCCATCCGCTACCACGCGGGCCGCTACTGGGTGTACTTCAATACGCCCGACGAAGGCTTCTTCATGACCTCCGCCCCGTCGCCGGCCGGCCCCTGGGAGCCGTTGACGGCGCTGTGGCGGACCTCCGGCTGGAACGACGTGTGCCCGTTCTGGGACGACGACGGCCAGGGCTACCTCGTCACCACGCACTTCTCGGACTCCTACAAGGTGCACCTGTTCAAGCTGTCGGAGGACGGCAAGTCGCTGGTCGGCGCGTCCACGGTCATCCACCAGTCGCCACGCAGCGAGGCCAGCAAGCTGTACAAGATCAACGGTGTCTACTACCACCTGTTCAGCGAGGTGAAGACCGAGGGCCGGGTGCTCATGATGAACCGCGGCTCCAGCCCCTACGGCCCCTTCGAGACCCGGCAGCTGCTGCACGTCAACACCCCGGTCGACCGTGATCCCAACCAGGGCGGCCTGCTGCAGACTCCGGACGGCACGTGGTACTTCGTGACCCATCACGGCCACGGCGACTGGGAGGGTCGTCCGCTGTCCTTGCTGCCGGTGACCTGGGTGGACGGCTGGCCGATCATCGGTGAGGTGGGCTCGGACGGCATCGGCACCATGGTGTGGACCGGCCAGGTGCCCGCCGGCGGCACGCCCGGTCTGCCGCTCGACGCGCTGCCGCCCGTGGTGACCAGCGACCGGTTCACCGACACCCGCCTGAAGCCGCAGTGGGAGTGGCACTACCAGCCGCGCGCGGGCTACTGGTCGTTGACCGAACGCCCCGGCTACCTGCGGTTGAAGGCGTTCGCCCCGCTGGTGGCCGACAACCTGACCAAGGCGGGCAACACCCTCACCCAGCGGGTGCTGCGCACGGCGGGCGGCGCGACGGTGACCGTCCGCCTCGAACTGGCCGGCCTCGCCGACGGCCAGCACGCCGGGCTGTGCCACTTCGCGGCCACCTACGCGGGGCTGGGCGTCCGGCGCTCCGGGACCACCACCACGATCGCGCACAACGCAAACGGCACCGTGACCGACGGTCCGGCGGTCACGCAGGACGCGGTGTGGCTGCGCACCATCTGGGACGTCAACGGGGTCAGCCGGTTCTCCTACAGCCTCGACGGGAACGCCTTCACCGCGTTCGGCGGTACCTACCAGCTCACCTGGGGCGGTTACCGCGGTGACCGGATCGGCCTGTACACCTACAACCCGAACGACACCGGCTATGTCGACGTCGACTCGGTGCAGTACACCATCACACCCAACCCGGCCTACAAGTGCGTCAGTGCGCGCAGCGGCAAGGTCGCCGACATCTACCGCGCGTCGACCGCGGACGGCGCCGCCGTGATCCAGTGGACCGACAACGGTGAGTCGAACCAGCACTGGGCCTTCCAGTCCACCGGCGACGGCTACCACACCATCACCTGCGCCCGCAGCGGCAAGGTGCTCGACGTGGCGGGGTCCTCGACCGCGGACGGCGCACGAGTCGTACAGGCGACCGCGGACGGCCGGACGAGCCAGCAGTGGCAGTTGCGCCCGCTGACCGGTGGTGCGTTCACCGTGGTCAACCGCAACAGCGGCAAGGTCCTCGACGTCAACTCGGGCAGTACGGCCGATGGTGCCCCGCTGATCCAGTACACCGACAGGGGAAGCACCAACCAGCAGTGGACCTTCCGCCGCGTCACCCCCTAGGGAACCCCTTCCGGTCGACACCGTCGCAACAGGCGTGACGGACAGCATCAGTGCCCCCAGATGATCGCCCGGGATGGATGTCGCTGCCCTCGGCGGATGTCGATGTGGCTGCCCTTCTCCCCTGAAAGAACCGACCTGACGGTCAGGAGAACTAGCCGTGACCCATGAGCCGCAACCGCAGCGCAGAAGCATCCTGAAGTTCGGCGGCGCTCTCGCCCTCGCCCCGGTGATCACTCACCTGGCCGGCGGAAGCCTCACCGGCCAGGCTGTCGCCGCCGAGGACGCCGCCGCAGCGGCCATCACGTGGCCGACCCTGTCGCGCAAGGCGCTGAAGTACCCCGTCCCCGCCACCGACTGGCAGTCGCAGGCGTTGCCGATCGGCAACGGCCGACTCGGAGCCATGCTCTTCGCCGACCCCGACGAAGAGCGCATTCAGTTCAACGAGTTGAGCATGTGGGGCGGTGCCAACAACTACGACAACGCCCTCGCGGGCAAGCCGGACAGCGCCTTCGACACCAGCGTGACCGGCTTCGGCTCCTACCGGAACTTCGGTGATGTCACCGTCACTTTCACTCCCCGCCCGAAGGTCACGGCGCCGGGTGGCCCGTACCGCACCTCCTCGACGGAGGGTCTCGACAAGTCCCACGACGGCAGCTCGGCCACCAAGTGGTGCATCGAGGGGCCGCCCGCGAAGGTGCAGTGGCAGATTGACCTGCCCAAGCCCGTCGCTGTCGCGTCCTACCGTCTGACGAGTGCCAACGACCGGCCGGAGCGCGACCCCCAGGAGTGGACGCTCTACGGTTCCGTGGACGGCACCACGTGGGCGAAGCTCGACAGCCGCACGCTGGCGGCACCCTTCGAGAGCCGCTTCCAGACGAAGGAGTTCACCTTCACCAACAGCACGGTCTACCGCTTCTACCGGTTCGACTTCGTCCCCAAGGCGGGAGTCACCCACTGGCAGGTGAGCGAGATCGCGCTGGCGGGCGACCCCGTCGGGGCAGGCTCGATGTACCTGTGGTCGCCGAGCGGGCACGCCGCGGGATCCAGCACCGCGGCCACGGACATCTCGCGTTCGGTGGACGGCGACGCGACCACCGTCTGGCGGGTCGACACCGCCCCGGCGACCGTCGTCTGGCAGGCCAACCTGCCGCGCGCTTCCGCCGTCACCTCGTACACGCTGACCGCCGCGGCCGACCGCCCGCTGGACGACCCCCGTCGCTGGACGCTCGAAGGGTCGCAGGACGGGCAGGCATGGGTGACCCTCGACACCCAGAGCCCCGGCGCGCCGTTCGCCGGCCGCGGCGAAAGCAGGACCTTCCGCATCACCAACACCACGGCCTACCGCGCCTACCGGCTCATGTTCACCCCCGGCGATTCGTCCACGAGCTTCCAGATCGCGGACATCGTCCTGGAGGGCAGCGGATTCACCACGCGCACGTTGCGCACGCTCACCGACTACCAGCGCGCGCTGGAGTTCGGCGACGGTGTCCACGTGACCCGCTACGGCGCGCCGGGCAACCGCGTCCTGCGGGAGGCCTTCGCGAGCCGGGCCGCCGACGTCATGGTCTTCCGCTACACGACGGAGAGCGCCGACGGCCTGTCCGGAACGATCTCCCTCACATCCGCGCAGGGGGCCACGACGACGGTCGACGCCACCAATCGGCGGATCACGTTCCGCGGGACCACGGCCAACGCCCTCAAGCACGCCTGCACCGTCCAGATCGCGCACACCGACGGCACCTTCAGCGCCGACGGGTCGGTGCTCCGGTTCAGCAAGTGCACCACCCTGACCCTGCTGCTGGACGCCCGCACCAACTACAAGCTCGACGCCGCCGCCAACTGGCGCGGGGCCGATCCGGAACCCGCCATCGCCACCGCGCTCACCAATGCGGCCGCCAAGACCTACGATGCTCTGCGCACCGAGCACACCGCTCAGGTCCGCGCTCTGATGAACCGTGTCTCGGTCACCTGGGGCACCTCCGACGACGCGGTTCTCGCCCTGCCGACCAGCGCCAGGCTGGCCCGGTACGGGGCCGGCGGGAAGGACCCGAGCCTCGAGCAGACCATGTTCGACTACGGCCGGTACCTGCTGATCAGTTCCTCGCGCCCCGGCGGCCTGCCCGCCAACCTCCAGGGCGTGTGGAACGACAGCAACTCACCGGCCTGGGCGTCCGACTACCACAACAACATCAACGTCCAGATGAACTACTGGGGAGCCGAGACGACGAACCTGCCGGAGTGTCACGAGGCGCTCATCGGGTTCATCCGGCAGGCGGCGGTGCCCAGCCGCGTGGCGACCCGCAACGCCTTCGGCAGCGGCGTGCGTGGCTGGACCGCCCGCACCAGCCAGAGCATCTTCGGCGGCAACGGGTGGGAGTGGAACACCGTCGCGAGTGCCTGGTACGCGCAACACCTCTACGAGCACTTCGCGTTCACGCAGGACCTGGACTACCTGCGCACCGTGGCCTACCCGATGATCAAGGAGATCTGCGAGTTCTGGGAGGACCGCCTCAAGGTGCGCGCGGACGGCCTCCTCGTCTCGCCCGATGGCTGGTCGCCCGAGCACGGGCCGCGCGAGGACGGCGTCATGTACGACCAGCAGATCATCTGGGACCTGTTCCAGAACTACCTCGACTGCCAGGCGGTGCTCGGGGTCGACACCGCCTACCGGACCAAGGTCGCCGACATGCAGGCGCGGCTCGCGCCGAACAAGATCGGCAGCTGGGGTCAGCTCCAGGAGTGGCAGGAGGACATCGACAGCCCCACCGACATCCACCGCCACACCTCACACCTCTTCGCGGTCTACCCGGGCCGCCAGATCACCCCCAGGACACCCGCTTTCGCGGCAGCCGCCCTCGTCTCGCTCAAGGCACGGTGCGGTGAGAAGACCGGCGTCCCCTTCACGGCGGCCACGGTGTCGGGCGACAGCCGCCGCTCGTGGACCTGGCCCTGGCGGGCGGCCCTCTTCGCCCGCCTCGGCGACGGACAGCGCGCCCAGACCATGCTGCGCGGACTGCTGAGCTACAACACGCTGTCCAACCTGTTCTGCAACCACCCGCCCTTCCAGATGGACGGCAACTTCGGCATCTCCGGTGCCGTGACGGAGATGCTCCTACAGAGCCACGACGGCGTCATCCACCTGCTGCCCGCCCTCCCGGACGAGTGGAAGGCGACGGGTTCCTTCACCGGGCTCCGCGCCCGCGGTGGTTACCAGGTCAACTGTGAGTGGCGGGACGGGAAGGTCACGACCTACAAGATCGTGGCCGACCGGGCACGCGGCACAGGGAGCGTCACCGTGCGGGTGAACGGCGCCGACACAAAGATCACGCCGATCGTGCCCTGACGGCGACACCCGCTCACCGGCACATCAGCCGGGGCGGCGACCCGCCGCCCCCTGGGACGAGGGACACGGGTCGCCGGCTGCTCAGCGGACTAAGGACCGTGCTCACCGAAGGTGCGGACGACCCACTCCCACTGCTCCTTCTGTGAACGTTCGCCGTCCTGCGTCTGAAGATGGGTGAGCGAGGTTTCGCCGACGATCGCGGATGCGTCACGGTGCTTCACGATGCCGGTCACGCTCTCGTTCGGGCCCTGGTGGGCGGCCCGTCGGCAAGAAGGCCGGCAGAGTGGTGGCCGCGTACAGCAGCGGTAGCCGAAGTGGGCGACATCCTCCATGGTGCATGTCTGTGGCGACCTCGTGGCGCGCCCCGCGCAGCACCTCCCTCAGGCCGCCATAGAGCGGCGGACATGACCTCAGGCCCTTACGTGGCCGCGACGACGATGATGTCCAGTGTCCGCGGGCCGTGCACACCCTCGACCCGGTCGAGCTCGATGTCGCTGGTCGCCGAGGGACCGGACACCAGTGTCAGGGGCCGGTACGGATCGAGTCGGCTCAGCGCCTCGGGTACGTCGGGGGCGATCTGGTCCTCGCGGACCAGGCAGATGTGCTGGTCCGGCAGGAGGGTCAGGGCCCGGCGGCCCTGGCCGGGGCCGTGGTCGAGGATGACGGTCCCGGTGACGGCGATGGCGGTCGCGCTGGTGGTGAGCACCGCGTCCGCCGCGTCGAGCTGTCCTGGCGTCAGCGGCGGAGTGTCCTCCAGCAGCGTCCAGGGTCCCTCGGGGATCAGATCGGCGGGCAGGCCCGGCGGTACGACCAGCGAACGTGCTCCGGTGCGTGCCAGCGCGTCTTTGACCGCGGCAGCGGCACGTGCCGCCGGAACGCGGACCACCGTGGCGCGGTATTCGGCGGTGCGTTCGCTGAAGAGTTCGACGATGTCCGGCCCCGTGGGGTCGTTGCGGTGACCGTGTGGGGGTAGTGGGCCGTCGGGGTTCTCAGCGCGGGGCACGTCGGTCAGGGCGTTCCTGACCGCCCGCAGCACGGTGTCGCGGCCGCTCATCGGCGTCCCTCTTCTTCCGTCGTCGTACGGGGTGTTTCGTTCACGGCTCTGGTGCGGCGCCACCACGCGCGCAGGGACTCCCGGGCTGGTGCCGGCGTGTCGCGGGTGCCGGTCCAGCGGGCCAGCGGGCCCGGCAGGGAACCGATGAGGCCGTCGCGGGCGACGAGGCGGGCGCCGAGTGCGGCCAGCCGGTGGGCTGCCGCGAGCCGCTTCGGGGAGGACATGACCCATCCGGCGGCCTTCATGGCCAGTGCCTCGGCGGTGGGCAGGAGCCGGCTGCGGCGTTTGGCCTCCACGACCTGGGCACGCAGATGGACCAGCACCTCCGGAATGTTGATCTTCACGGGGCAGGCGTCGTAGCAGGCGCCGCACAGGGTCGAGGCGAAGGGCAGTGAGGCCGCGTTCTCCACTCCGACGAGCTGCGGGGTCAGTACGGCTCCGATCGGTCCGGGGTACACCGAGCCGTAGGCGTGGCCGCCCGTGCGCTCGTACACCGGGCAGACGTTCAGGCAGGCCGAGCAGCGGATGCAGGACAGGGCCTGTCGGCCCACCTCGTCGGCCAGGGTGGCGGTGCGGCCGTTGTCGAGCAGCACCAGGTGGAAGTTCGTGGGGCCGTCGCCTTCGGTGACGCCCGTCCACAGCGAGGTGTACGGGTTCATCCGCTCGCCGGTCGAGGATCGTGGCAGCAGTTGGAGGAAGACGTCCAGGTCGGCGAAGGAGGGCAGGACCTTCTCGATGCCCATGACGGTGATGAGGGTGTCCGGCAGGGTCAGGCACATCCGCCCGTTGCCCTCCGACTCCACGACCATCACCGTGCCGGTGTCGGCGGCCGCGAAGTTGGCGCCGGAGACGGCGACCTTGCACCGCAGGAACTTCTCCCGCAGATGCAGCCGGGCGGCTTCGGCGAGGTCGCGTGGGTCGTCGCCGAGGCCCTCGGGGGCCGCTCTGCCCCACTCCCCCATCTCCCGCAGGAAGATCTCCCGGATCTCGGAGCGGCCCCGGTGGATGGCCGGCACGAGGATGTGGGACGGGCGGTCGCCGTCCAACTGCACGATGAGTTCCGCGAGATCGGTCTCGTAGGCACGGATGCCCGCGTCGGCGAGCGCCTCGTTGAGGCCGATCTCCTGGGTGGCCATCGACTTGACCTTGACGACCTCGCTCTCGCCCGTCGCCTTCACCAGATAGGTGACGATGCGGTTGGCCTCGGCGGCGTCCGCGGCCCAATGGACCGTGCCGCCGGCGGCGGTCACCGCCTTCTCCAGCCGCAGCAGATGGTGGTCGAGGTGGCGCAGGGTGTGGCGCTTGATGGCCGCCGCCCTCTCGCGCAGCTCCTCCCAGTCGTCGAGTTCGGCGGTGACCGCCAGCCGCTTGTCGCGGATGGTCGCGGTGGCCCGGCGCAGGTTCGCGCGCAGTCGGGTGTCGGCGAGCGCTTCACGCGCGGCCTCGGGAAAAGCCGGCGTGCCCAGCCATACGACGTTGTCGGCGCCGCTCATCAGGCATCCCCTTCCGTGGCGGCCAGGATCTCGGCCAGGTGCAGGGTCCCGATGCCGGTACGCAACCGGGACAGGCCGCCGCCGATGTGCGTGAGGCAGGAGTTGTCGCCCGCGCACAGGTACTCGGCTCCGGTGCTTTGGACATGGCGCATCTTGTCGGCCAGCATGGCGTTGGAGACCTCGTGGTTCTTCAGGGCGAAGGTGCCGCCGAATCCGCAGCAGGAGTCGGCGGCGGGCAGCTCGACGAGGTCGATGCCCCTGACGGCGCGCAGCAGGCGCAGTGGCCGGTCGCCGACCCGGAGCATGCGCAGCGAGTGGCAGGTCGGGTGGTAGGTGACGCGGTGCGGGAAGTAGGCGCCCACGTCGGTGACGCCGAGGACGTCGACGAGGAGTTCCGACAGTTCGTACACCGTCGGGACCACCTCTTCCACGGCCTCGGTGAGGGCGCTGTCCCCGTACTGGGCTGCCACCACCCGGTGGTGGTCGCGCACCATGCCCGCGCAGGAGCCGGACGGGGCGACGACGGCGTCGTAGCCTGCGAAGACCTCCGCGAAGCGGCGCACCATGGGCAGGGTTTCGGGGCGGTAGCCGGTGTTGAAGTGCATCTGGCCGCAGCAGGTCTGGCCCTGCGGGAACTCCACGGTGTGGCCGAGCCGTTCCAGCAGGACGGTCACCGCGCGGCCGGTGCTGGGGAACATGGTGTCGTTGAAGCAGGTGATGAAGAGAGCTATGCGCATGGTGCTTCCTGGGGTGGGCCTGGGGAGCCGGTGACGGTCAGGCCGTAGGTCCGCGCGGCGGTGCCGGTGAAGACCTGGTGGCGTTCCCCGGGGGTGAGCTGGGTCGTCAACTCGCGGGCGGCTGCGATGACTTGGCCGTAGTCGGCGGCGAGTCGGCAGACGGGCCAGTCGGAGCCGAACATCAGCCGGCCGGGGCCGAAGGCGTCCAGGACGGTGTCGGCGTACGGCTTGAGATCCTGTGTGGTCCAAGAGCCCCAGTCGGCTTCGGTGACCAGGCCGGAGAGTTTGCAGCGAGTGTTGGGGAGGGCGCCGAGCCGTCGGGTCTCCTCGGCCCAGGGTGCGAGGGCGCCGGACGCGATGGGCGGCTTGCCGAGGTGGTCGAGGACGAACGTGAGGTGCGGAAGGCGCGCGGCGGCCTCTGCCGCGGCCTTGATCTGGTGGGGCTTCACCACGAGGTCGTAGACGAGTCCCGCTTCGGCGACCGCGGTCAGACCACGCAGCACGTCGGGGCGCACCAGCCAGCGGGGGTCCGGTTCTGCCTGTACCTGGTGGCGGATGCCCACCAGGTACTCGCCTCCCGGGCCCGCGCGCAACGACGCGAGCTGGTCGGCGACATCGGGTGCGGTCAGGTCCGTCCAGCCGACAACGCCGGCGACCAGGTCGCTGCACGCGGCCAGCTGAAGAAACTCCGGGGTCTCCTCCGGCACGGTGATCGTCTGTACCAGCACCGTGGCGGTGACGCCGGCCGTGCGGGCCTCCGGCTCCAGGTCGGCGAGAAGGAAGTCGCGGCGCAGCGGCGCGAGTTCGGGGCCGCTGATCCAGTCCTGATCGCGGACGGACAGGTCCCACACGTGATGGTGCGCGTCGATGACGCCGGGTTCGGTCTCCACGCGGTTCACAACCGCCACACCACCGGGAGGGAGGCGTCCGTGCCCTGCGACGAGTAGTCGTGGACGACGTCCAGCAGCTCGGCCATCCGGGCCTGCCAGGCGATGTTGACCGGCAGCTTCTCCAGTTCGGCGATCATCGCCGCGTAGTCCTCGACCTCCAGGACGTGGAACAGGTCCGTTCCGCTGCGCCAGATCGTCCACTCGCTCGCCCCGGCGGCACGGATGGCGGCGGTCAGCTCCTCGGGCACCTCGCGGTGGGCAGCCTCGTACTCCTCGATGCGGTCGGCGCGGACCTTGGTGTGCAGGGCGATCCTCATGACGGCTCCTTCGACGGCGTGGCCGCGGGTACGGGGGTGTCCGGGGTCAACAGCCCCTCGGCGCGCAGCTCGTCCCACAGCGCGTCCGGGATCGGGCGGCGTAGCTGCTCGAGGGTGTCGCGTACCTCTTCGGGGGAACGGGCGCCGGTCAGGATGCCGGCGACCGCCCGGTGGCCGAAGGGGAAGTGCAGAGCGGCGGCGCGCAGCGGCACGCCGTGGCGTTCGGTCACCTCCAGCAGGCGCAGCGCGCGGTCGAGCACCGGCCGGTCCGCCGGGGCGTAGTCGTACGTGGCGCCGGGGCGCGGGGCGGTGAGCAGCCCGGAGTTGAAGACCCCGCCGATGACCACGCTCCGGCCGCGGGCGGCGGCCTCGGGCAGCAGTTCGGCGAGGCCGCCTTGGTCCAGGAGGGTGTAGCGGCCGGCCAGCAGCACCACGTCGATGTCGGTCTCGCGCAGGAAGCGGGCGGGCAGCGCCGACTGGTTCATGCCGACGCCGATCGCCCCGACCACGCCTTCGGCCCGCAGCCGCTCCAGCGCCGGGTACGCCTCGGTGAGGGCCTGCTCGGCGTGGTCGTCCGGGTCGTGCAGGAGGGCGATGTCGACCCGGTCCAGGCCGAGGCGGTCCAGGCTCGCCTCCAGCGAGCGCAGCACGCCGTCGGCGCTGAAGTCCCAGATACGGCGGTGGGTCGCGGAGACGGCGAAGCCGTTCGCGAGGTCGTCGCCGAGGCCGTCGTCGTGGTTCGGTACGAGCAGCCGGCCCACCTTGGTGGAGACGGTGAACGTGCCCCGGGGGCGGCCGCGCAGCGCGGCGCCGAGCCGCCGTTCCGACAGGCCGAGCCCGTAGTGGGGCGCGGTGTCGAAGGTGCGGATTCCGGCGTCCCAGGCCGCCTCCACGGTGGCGAGGGCGGCCTCCTCGGTGACTGGCTGGTAGAGGTTGCCGATGCCCGCGCAGCCGAGCGCGAGTTGCGTGACCTGCACCGCGCTGCCGCCCAGCATGGTGGTCCTCACGACTGGGCCGCCGGACGCAGCCGCAGTCCCTGCACGCCGCCGTCCACGGCGAGTACGGTGCCGGTGACGCTGGCCGCGGCGGGACTCGCGAGGTAGACGATGGCGGCTGCCACCTCGTCGGCGGTGACCAGGCGTCCGATGGGCTGGCGGGCGCCCAGGGCGGCGCGCTCGGCCTCGGGGTCGTCCGCCGCGTCGAGGAGCCGGGCCACCCAGGGGGTGTCGGCGGTGCCGGGGTTGACGCAGTTGACGCGGATGCCCTCGCGGACGTGGTCGGCGGCCATGGCCAGGGTCAGGGACAGCACGGCGCCCTTGCTGGCGGAGTACAGGGCGCGCTGCGGGAGGCCGGCGGTGGTGGCGATCGAGCCGGTGTTGACGATCGCCGCGTGGGCCGAGCGCCGCAGATGAGGCAAGGCGGCCCGGGTGGTGCGCACCATGCCGAGGACGTTGACGTCCAGGACGCGGTGCCACTGCTCGTCGGGGTTGTCCTCGATGGTGCCGATGGCGCCGATGCCCGCGTTGTTGACGAGGATGTCCAGGCCGCCGAGCCGCTCGGCGGCGCCTTCCACGGCGGCGCGCACCGAGGTGTCGTCGCTGACGTCGGCCTTGAAGGCGTGCAGCGGCTCGGGCACCCCGGCGGGTTCGAGGTCGAGCACGGCCACCGCCGCGCCCTGCGCGGCCAGCGCGCGGGCTGTGGCCAGTCCGATACCGGAGGCGCCGCCGGTGACGAGGGCCTTGAGCCCTGACAGGTCGGTCATGAGGCACTCTCCTGCTGGGCGCGGTCGGCGGTCCAGAACGTTCCGTCCGGGAAGTCGTAGGCGGCGATGGACTCCTCGTGCATGGTGGCGGAGAAGCCCGGCGCGAGGGGGGCGGTGTAGTGCCCGTCGCGCATCACCACGGGCGCGGTGAAGTGCTGGTGGAGGTGGTCGACGTACTCGATGACCCGGTTCTCGGTGGTACCGGACAGGGCCAGGTAGTCGAACATCGACAGGTGCTGCACCAGCTCGCACAGCCCCACTCCGCCGGCGTGCGGGCAGACGGGCACCCCGAACTTCGCGGCGAGCAGCAGGATCGCGAGGTTCTCGTTGACGCCGCCGACCCGGGCCGCGTCGATCTGCAGCACGTCGATGGCGCCGGCCTGCAGAAGCTGCTTGAAGACGACGCGGTTCTGCACGTGCTCACCGGTCGCGACCTTCACGGGGCCGACCGCCTTGCGTACGGAGGCGTGGCCGAGGATGTCGTCGGGGCTGGTGGGCTCCTCGATCCAGTACGGGTCGAACTCGGCGAGCGCGTTGGTCCACTCGATCGCCTCGCCGACGTTCCACCGCTGGTTGGCGTCGACGGCGATGCGGATGCCGTCGCCGACCGCGGCACGAGCCACGCGCAGCCGCCGGATGTCGTCCTGAAGGTCGGCGCCGACCTTGAGCTTGATCTGGGTGAAGCCGTCCGCGACGGCCTCCTTGGCCAGCCGGGTGAGCTTGTCGTCGGAGTAACCGAGCCAGCCGGGCGAGGTGGTGTAGCCGGGGTAGCCGCGGTTCAGCAGCACGGTCTCGCGCTCGGCGAGACCCTCGCGGCCCTTGCGCAGGAGGGTGAGGGCGTCCTCGGGGGTGAGGGCGTCGGCGATGTAGCGGAAGTCGACCTGGGACACGAGCCACTCGGGTTCGGCGTGGGCGAGCAGGCGCCACAGTGGCTGACCGGCCCGCTTGGCGGCCAGGTCCCACACGGCGTTGACGACGGCGCCGATCGCCATGTGCATCACGCCCTTCTCGGGGCCGAGCCAGCGCAGCTGGCTGTCGCCGATCAGGTCGCGGCTGAGGGAGCCCGGATCGGCGCACAGCTCTTGCACGGAGCGGCCCACGACGTGGTGCCGCAGGGCGCCGATCGCGGCGACCTGCACGTCGTTGCCGCGTCCGATGGTGAAGGTGAAACCGTGGCCCGCGAGGCCGTCACCGGCGTCGGTACGCAGCACGACGTAGGCCGCGGAGTAGTCGGGGTCCGGGTTCATCGCGTCGGAACCGTCCAGTTCCCGCGAGGTGGGGAAGCGGACGTCGTAGGTGTCGACCGCGGTGATCCGGGCTGAGATGGCAGTCAAGGGGGTGCCTTTCACGCTTGGCCGAAGGTCTGGCGCTGGCTGCCGAGCCTGTCGACGGAGAGTTCGACGGTGTCGCCGGGGCGGAGGTAGGGCGTGCCCGGCAAGCCGAGGGCCACACCCGCGGGGGTACCTGTGTTGATCACGTCGCCGGGCTCAAGGACCATGTACTGGCTCAGGTACGACACGATGTGGTCGACCGGGAAGATCATGTCGCTGGTGTGGCCGTTCTGCCGCTTCACGCCGTTGACGCTCAGGTGCAGTCCGAGGTCCTGCGGGTCGCCGACCTCGTCGGCGGTGACCAGCCACGGGCCGAGCGGGTTGAAGGTCTCGCAGGACTTGCCGAGGTCCCACTGCGGGGAGTACTCCAGCTGGAACTCCCGCTCCGAGACGTCATGACTGATCGCGTACCCGGCGATCACGTCCCGGGCCGCTTCGGGGCCGTCCAGGTAGCGTGCCCGGCGGCCGATGACGACCGCCAGCTCGACCTCCCAGTCGGTCTTCACCGAGCCACGGGGGACGAGTACCTCGTCGTACGGCCCGACGACGGTGCCCGGGTCCTTCATGAACACCACCGGCCGCTCGGGGATCGCCGCGCCCGTCTCGGCGGCGTGGTCGCGGTAGTTCAGACCGACGCAGACGATCTTGCCGGGGCGTGCGACGGGCGGGCCGATCCGCAGACCGTCCGCGTCCAGCTCGGGCAGGTCTCCCGCCGCGACGGCGGCACGGGCACGGCCGATACCGTCCGAGGCGAGGAACGCGGCATCGACGTCGCGGGTCACGCGGGACAGGTCCAGCAGCCGGCCGTCGTCGGTGCGGACAGCGGGCCGCTCTTCGCCGGGGGCACCGACTCGTAGCAGTTTCACTGGCAGTTCCCTTGCCGTAGGTGGTTCTCGAAAGGAAGGTGGCGGTCGGTCGTACGGGCCGTGCCGCCGGCCGCGCCCTGACCGGACCAGGAGGGAGCTACCAGCTCCCTGCCCCCTCCCAGTCATCGGATGTATGGCCGGCAGCGCGACTTTAGACGCAGCCAAGCCGACTGACAACAAATACCTCGGATGTCTTTCTCTGTCGTTGCCAGTTCGCCCGAATTTACTGGGACTTGGCTCCGGCATCACGGACGGCCAGGGCGGCGAGCGAAGGTTTCCTCGGATGACTGAGACATCGGCTGTGTGCGGCAAGATCCGCTGGTGGGAGCCGCGAGACGGCATGCAGAGCATCCCCGGTGCGGGTGGCAGGTCCCCCGGGCACGCCCCTCAGCCGCCGCCGCGACTGAAGCGGCCGCGGACGTCGTTGCCGAACCGTGAGGCGGTGCCGGTCCCGGCAGCCCGACCGGAGGACTGGGAAGAACTGCAGGTCACGAGGGGATGGTGGCGGGTTGCCGACTCCTTCCGGCGGGGCTGCGGAGCCTTGCGCCGTCATACTGCGCAATTCAGTGGCGGCGAAGGCTTGTCAACTTCGGCAACGTCGTCGTAACGTCCTCGGCGTCCGAGAGACATCGGAGGAATGGATCGCATTCTTCTACGAATGCGAACTTCGCGCTTGACCTCTGTCCTTCGGCACCGGCTGTCCCACATGATCCGTCCCCATCGGGCGCGGTCCGCACTGTCTCGTGCCGGGCCACCTTCTGCCCGGCCCGCGTACTCGCCCGTCATCCTCGGCCGGCGCATACGCCTCCCTCTCCGCGCTGCCCCGCAGTCCTCCGCCCCGTCAAAGGAGACACCACAGCCATGAAGCTCACTCGCACCCGCTCCACCGCCGCAGCCGCCACCGCCGTGCTCGCGGTCCTCACCCTCGCCACCGCGTGCAACCGCAGCGGCTCGGAAGCCGCCGGCTCGGGCGGTGACAAGCCGGCCATCGGCATCGACCTGCCGCGTTCCGACTCCGACTTCTGGAACTCCTACGCGCAGTACCTGAAGACGGGCATCAAGACGGACGGCATCAACGCCCTGCCGATCAGCAACTCGCAGAACGACGTCACCAAGCTCGTCGCCAACGTCCAGGTCTTCCAGAACACCGGAGCCAAGGCCGTCGTCATGGCCCCGCAGGACACCGGCGCCATCGCCTCCACCCTCGAATCCCTCTCGGCGAAGAAGATCCCGGTCATCAGTGTGGACACCCGACCCGAAAAGGGCGACGTCTACATGGTGGTCCGCGCCGACAACCGGGCGTACGGCACCAAGGCCTGCGAGTTCCTCGGCAAGCAGCTCGGCGGCAAGGGCAAGGTGGCCGAGTTCCAGGGCGCCCTGGACTCCATCAACGGACGCGACCGCTCGGAGGCGTTCGCCGAGTGCATGAAGACCAAGTTCCCCAAGATCAAGGTCTTCGAGCTCCCCACGGACTGGAAGGGTGACGTCGCCTCCGCCAAGCTGCAGTCGCTGCTGGCCCAGCACCCGGACCTGAACGGCATCTACATGCAGGCCGGCGGTGTCTTCCTGCAGCCCACGCTGGCGCTGCTGGAGCAGAAGGGCCTGCTCAAGCCCGCCGGGCAGAAGGGCCACATCAGCATCGTCTCCAACGACGGCATCCCGCAGGAGTTCGACGCCATCCGCAAGGGCCAGATCGACGCCACCATCTCCCAGCCCGCCGACCTCTACGCCAAGTACGCGCTGTACTACGCCAAGGCCGCCGCCGAGGGCAAGACCTTCAAGCCGGGTGCGACCGACCACGACTCCACCATCATCAAGCTGCCCAACGGTCTGGAGGACCAGCTCCCCGCCCCGCTGGTGACCAAGGACAACGTGGACGACAAGTCCCTGTGGGGCAACTCCGTCGGGCAGTGACCCGGCGGGCACCGACGCCGCAGCCGGGGACCTCGCCCCTCCTCCCCCGGCTGCGCCTCCCGCCCCGGATCCGGGTCCACTGCCCGCTCCGCGCTCCCCCACCATCCGTACCCCGAAGGACGGTACCCACCATGGCGGACACCGCCACCATCCCGGCGGCCGGCTCCGGAACCCGGGCCCCGGTCGCCGAGGCGACCGGCATCAGCAAACGGTTCGGCGCCACCGTCGCGCTGCGCGACGCCCGCATCAGCATCGCCGAGGGCGAGTCGCACGCCCTGGTGGGACGCAACGGCGCCGGCAAGTCGACGCTCGTGTCGATCCTCACCGGCCTCCAGCAGCCCGACACGGGCTCACTGCGCTTCTCCGGCGCGCCGGCGCCCGCCTTCGGCGACATCGACGCCTGGCGCTCGAAGGTCGCCTGTGTCTACCAGCGGTCCACCATCATCGGTGAGCTGACCGTCGCCGAGAACCTCTTCCTGAACCGGCAGAGCCCCGGCGCGGTGCGCCCCATCCGCTGGAAGCACCTCAGGCAGCGTGCGGAGGAGCTTCTCGGCGAGTACGGCGTGGCCGTCGACCCCGCCGCCCGGGCCAGGGACCTGACCGTCGAACAGCGGCAGTTCATCGAGATCGCCCGCGCGCTGTCCTTCGGCGCCCGTTTCATCATCCTGGACGAGCCCACCGCCAAGCTCGACGCCCGCGGCATCGGCCGTCTCTTCGACAAACTCCGGGACCTGCAGGAACAGGGCGTCGCCTTCCTCTTCATCTCCCACCACCTGCAAGAGGTGTACGACCTGTGCACCACGGTCACGGTCTACCGCGACGCGGCCCACATCCTGACCGCGCCCGTGGCCGAACTCGGTCACCGCTTGCTCGTGGAGGCCATGACCGGAGAGGCCGCCTCCGCGGCCACCAGCCTCGCGAGCGCGTCCCCGACCGCACCGGCCGACGGGGCGGAGCTGCTGCGCATCGACGCCCTGACCCTGTCCGGCACCTGCGAGGACCTCTCCCTCTCGGTGCGCTCCGGCGAGGTGGTCGGGCTCGCAGGAGCGGCGGCCAGCGGCAACGTGCAGGTGGGTGAGGCCGTCGCCGGTCTGCACCGCGCCACGAGCGGTCGCATCTCGGTCGGCGGCAGGAACGTGCGCACCGGCAGCGTGCCCTCCGCCCTGGCCGCCGGAGTGGGCTTCGTCCCCGAGGACCGGCATCTGCAGGGCCTGGTCAACAACCGCAGCGTGGCGGAGAACGCGACCCTCACCGTCACCGACCAGCTCGGCCCGTTCGGCGTCGTGCTGCCCGCCCGCACCCGGGCCTTCGCCCAGCACATGATCCGTGACCTCGACATCAAGACCCCGCAGGCCGCCACCCCGGTCTCCGCGCTCTCCGGCGGCAACCAGCAGAAGGTCGTGGTCGCCCGCGCCCTGGCCACCGACCCGCATGTGCTGGTGGCCATCCGCCCCACCAACGGCGTCGACGTCAAGTCCAAGGAGTTCCTTCTCGGCCGGATCCGGCGGACCGCCGACGAGGGCAAGGCCGCGCTGATCGTCTCCGACGAACTGGACGACCTCAAAGCCTGCGACCGGGTCGTGGTCATGTTCCACGGACGGGTGGTCGCCGAGTTCGACCGCGGCTGGAAGGACGAGCACGTCGTCGCCGCCATCGAGGGCGTCGCCGACACCACCACCCCGCCCGCCGCGTCCACGGCGGCCGGTACTCACCAGCACGGAAGGTAGACATGTCCACCACCACAGACGTCACGGAGCCCGCACCGAGCACGACGGCGCCGGCCGCGGCGGACACCACCGGGCGCCGGCTGGACCTCGGCCGATTCCGTGAACTGTCCCTGATCCCGGCCATCCTCGTGCTGGGCCTGATCGGTTTCATCGTCTCGCCGGCCTTCCTCACCGCCGACAACCTCATCGGGGTGGCGCAGCAGTCCACCGAACTGAGCCTGCTCGTCCTCGCCACCGCCCTCATCCTCATCTGCGGGCGGATGGACCTGTCCCTGGAGTCCACCATCGGCGTGGCCCCGGTCATCGCCGTATGGCTCGTCCTGCCCACCAGCGGCGGGCGGTTCAACGGGCTCGGGCTCTTCCCCGAGTGGATGGCCATCCCGCTGTGCCTTCTGGTCGGCGTAGCGATCGGCGCCCTGAACGGCTTCCTCATCCTCAAGCTGCGGCTCAACGGCTTCATCGTCACCCTCGGCGGTCTGACCATGCTGCGCGGCCTGCAGGTCGCCCTCTCCGAGGGCCAGTCCATCGTGGACCTGCCGTCCTCGTTCACCTACCTGGGCAAGGCGTCCTGGTTCGGCGTCCCGGCAGCCATCTGGATCTGCGCCATGCTGTTCGCGGCGGGCGGCAGCGCACTGGCCTGGCTGCGCCACGGGCGGGCCCTGTACGCCATCGGCGGCAACGCGGAGGCCGCCCGCACCGCCGGCATCCGCGTCGACCGCATCGTGTGGGCCGTCCTCATCCTCGGCAGCCTGCTGGCCGCGTTCGCCGGCATCCTCTACAGCGGCCACTACGGCTCCATCTCGGCGACGCAGGGCAGCGGCTGGATCTTCCAGGTGTTCGCCGCGACCGTCATCGGCGGCGTGAGCCTCAACGGCGGCAAGGGCTCCGTGTTCGGCGCCCTCACCGGTGTCCTCACCCTCCAGCTCGTCGTCAACGTCATGACGCTCGCGGGCGTACCGGCGCTGTGGAACCAGTTCCTGAACGGCGCCATCATCATCGTCGCCCTGATCATCTCGCGCTTCGCCTCCGGCGAGAAGCAGGACTAGTCACGGCTCGCGCGCCGCTCCGCCCCCGCCCCGGTACCGCACGGCGGAGCGGACCCCGCACCTCCCCCGGCACAGGAAGGCACGCTCGTGGCACTCACCGACGAGGCGATGGACAAGATCAAGGCGATGATCATCGCCGGAGAACTGGCGCCCGGGTCCCGCCTGCCCAAGGAGGAACTCCTCGCCGCCCAGCTGGGCCTGTCCCGCAACTCGCTGCGCGAGGCCGTCCGCGCGCTCACCGCGATGCGCATCCTCATGGCGCGGCAGGGCGACGGCACCTACGTCTCCAGCCTGGAGCCCCACCTCCTCCTGGAGACGCTCTCCTTCGCCTCCGACGTCTCCCAGGGACGGACCGCCCTGCAACTGATCCAGGTACGCAGGCTCCTGGAGCCGCAGGCGACCGGGCTGGCCGCCGCACTGCTGACACCCAAGGACCTGCGGGAACTCGGCGACATCCTGGAACAGTCCAAGTCGGCCGCCACCGTCGAGGAGTTCGTCGCCCACGACATCGCCTTCCACGCAAGGATCATCGAAGCCGTCGGCAACCCGGTGCTGTCCATGCTGCTGCGCGTGCTGTCCACCAGCACCCAGCGGGTCCGCATCGTCCGCGGCAGCCAGGCCCGGCGCGCCGTGGACAACGCGCACCGCGACCACCAGCAGATCCTCGACGCGCTCCGGGCACGCGACGCCCTGCTGGCCGCCTCGGCCGCGACGGTGCACATCACCGCCGTCGAGCAGTGGCTGGCGACCAGCCTGACCGATGCCCCTGAGGAACCTCTCACCGGCTGACCGCCCGGCCCACTCCGCTCCCGCCGCCGCCAGAACCCCCTCCCACGCCGCTCTGGCGGCGGCGGGTCACCAACTCCCCAAGCCGCAGCCGGTACATGCTCGGCGTGATCCACGCCGACGGGCGCCGCCCTTGTGGACCGGGGGGTCGCATCCCCGATTTCCTCACCGCTCACCCCCTGAAGGAGCATCAATGCAGCTGTTCCGCTCCAGAGCCGCCGGCCTGTCCGGTGCGCTCGGCACACTGGCGGGGCTCATATGCGCCGCGCTCTCCTCGGCCGGCCCGGCGTACGCCGCCACCCCGACCGTGTTGTACGCCTCTCCCTCCGGCTCCGGCAGTACCTGCTCGCTGAGCGCGCCGTGCAGTCTGGACGGCGCCAAGAGCAAGGTGGCGGGTCTCGCCCCCGGCATGGCAGCCGACATCGACGTCTATCTGCGCGGCGGCACCTACCGCCTGTCCCAGGCGTTCGCCCTCGGTCCGTCCGACTCCGGCCGCAACGGCTTCAAGGTCGTCTACGCCGGCTACCCGGGCGAGAAGCCCGTCCTCAGCGGGGCGACCAAGATCAGCGGTTTTTCCCAGTTCGACAGCGGAAAGAACATCTACCGCGCCTCGGTGCCGGCCGGCACGCAGAGCCGGCAGCTGTTCGTCGACGGAGTACGGGCCCAGCGCGCACGCGGTCCGCTCAACCCCTCGGGTTTCACCCTCTCCGGGTCCAGCTTCACCACCAGCGACTCCTCCTACACGTCGTTCACCAACGCCTCCTCGGTGGAGGTCGTGGACAACAACGCCTGGAAGCAGATGCGCTGCCCGCTGGCGAGCATCACCACGCCCAGTGGCGGCGGGTCCAGCCTCAACGTCGACCCAGCCTGCTTCGCGAACAACAACACCTCGGTGCCCAACCGGGGCTTCCCCTTCAACGGCGCCGGACTGCCGAAGCTGGACGGGATCAGCTACGTGGAGAACGCCTACCAGCTGCTCGACTCCCCAGGCGAGTTCTACCTCGACAGCTCAGCGGGGTTCGTGTACTACAAGCCGCGCAGCGGTGAGGACCTCAGCACCGCCGACGTGGAACTGCCCACCACCGAGACACTGCTGAACGTCAAGGGCACGCCCGGCCACCTCACCCCGGTCAACGACACGGACCCGGCCATCACCTACACCGGCTCCTGGAGCTCCTCCAGCGGCCGTGGCCTGGGCGACCTCTACAACGACGTGCACACCACCACGACCAACGGCGACTCGGTGAGCTACACCTTCACCGGTACCGGGATCGACGTGCTGTCGGAGACCAACAGCGACGAGGGCGGCATCGACGTCTACATCGACGGCACCAAGGTCCAGAGCGTGTCCGCCGCCGGCTCCTCGCGCCTCGCCCAGCAGGTCGTCGCCTCCGTCAGCGGCCTCGCCAAGGGCCAGCACACCATCAAGCTGGTCAAGACCGGCGGGACGTCCATGCTCCTGGACGGCTTCACCGTGGTGCCGGACGCGATCACGCCCGTCCACGACATCGCCTTCCAGAACCTGACCTTCGCCTACACCACCTGGACGCTGCCCTCCACGGCCGGCTACATCGACAACCAGGCCGGCGTGCTGTGGGACCCCAGCAACAACAACGCCCCCATCCGCATCCCCGCCGCCGTCCAGGTCCACCGCGGATCCGACATCACCTTCACCGGCGATGAGATCGCGCACACCGGCGGCACCGGCATCGACCTCGCCGACGGCACCAAGAACTCCACCATCACCGGGAACTTCATCCACGACACCTCCGGCGGCGGCGTCTCCGTGGGCGAGGTGGACGACTACTACCTCACCGACACCAACCGCATGACCACCGGCGACACCGTCTCCCAGAACTGGATCTCCGACGTCGGGCAGGACTACTCCGACGCCGTCGGCATCTGGGCCGGCTACACCCGGAACCTCACCGTCTCGCACAACGACATCGGCCACACCCCCTACTCCGGCATGTCGCTCGGCTGGGGCTGGGGCTACGCCTCACCGTGCTCCATGCAGTCCGCCCAGGGCCTGCGCACCTGCGCACACGGCACCAACTACGCCGGCGACAACCAGATCCTGAACAACCACGTGCACGACGTGATGAGCATCCTCCACGACGGCGGCGCCATCTACACCCTCGGCGGTCAGGGCAACGGAGACGGCTCCACCACGTCCGTGCTCGCCGGCAACCTCGTCGAGGTAGGCAACAACACCAACAACAGGCTGTACCAGGACGAGGGCAGCTCGTACTGGAACACCCACGACAACGTCACCCGCATCGGCGGCGGCAACTGGATCGGCATGTGGACGCCGACCATCCACGACATCAACATCCACGACAACTACTCCGACATCTCCGCCACCCTCAACCACGGCACCAACATCACCTTGAACCAGGCCACGATCGTCTCCGGCGGCGCATGGCCCTCCGCCGCCCAGGACATCATCGCCGCCGCCGGCCCCGACGCCGCCCACCAGCCGCTGACCGGCTGGATCGACGACGACGACACCGCCATCTCCTACACCGGCAACTGGACGGCGAACGGCCACCGCGGCGCGGGCGACTACGAGGACGCCGTGCACGCCACGAGGAACAACGGCGACACCGCCTCGCTGACGTTCACCGGCACCGGCATCTCGGTCATCGGCGAGAAGAACACCGACCAGGGACAGGTCGAGATCTTCATCGACGGAACCTCCAAGGGCCTGGTCAACACCAGCGCCACCACCCGCCAGGCCCAGGCGGTGATCTACAGCACCAGCGGACTGAGCGCGGGCAGCCACACCATCCAGTTCGTCAAGCGCAGCGGCACCTGGGCCACCCTGGACGGCTTCGAGGTCACCGGTGTCCACAACGACACCAACTCCTCCATCACCTACACCGGCGCCTCCTGGCGCTCCTACGACAACCGGGGTTTCGGCGACTACAAGGACGACGTCCACGCCACCACGGCCAACGGCGACTCGGCCACCGTCACCTTCACCGGCACCGGAATCAGCCTCGTCACTGAGACCAACTCCGACGAGGGCACCATCGCGGTCTCCCTCGACGGCGCCTCCAAGGGAACCGTCAACGCGGTCTCCGCGAGCCGCCAGGCCCAGCAGACCGTCTACTCCGTCAGCGGCCTGCCGCTGGGACGGCACACCCTCACCCTCACCAAGACAGGAGGCAGCTGGCTGGTGATCGACCGGTTCGACGTGCGCTGACCGCACGGCGGCCACCGGCCGCACCACACCGCCCGTGCCGGACCCACCGGCACGGGCGGTCCGCCCCGCGGCGGCATCCTGGGACGCGCACGCAGGCCGTCGGCTCCCACCCACCGCCCGCCCCAGGCCACCGCACCAGCGAAGACCTGACCATCTCGACCAAGGACTGGTGGACGTCTCCCTGGACAACGTCCTGCGGGCCACAGCACGCCATCCCTCCCCAGGAACCGCCCCCCTAAGCCCCACCAGCTGGACAACTCCCCCGTCATAGATCCGATGTATAGAGCTCCCACTCATCGAGCGGGCGACCTTTCAGGGGCTAGCCCCTCGCCGAGAAGCCTTCTTAACCTTGTTATTTGGATTGATATCGCCAGAGCTGTAGACGCGGCCATCATGGTTCCTCTATAAATCCATCGGATGTCTTCTGGAAGTTGAAGCGGAACACCGCCGCCGCGCCGGTGCTCCGCTCCTCGCGCCCTGCTCTCCCTCCTCCCCTCTGACACATGGAGCCGCACCATGTCCTCTGCCTCCCTCAGCAGACGTTCTTTGATGAAGGCCGCCGCCCTTGCCGGGGGCGTGGCGGCCATCGGGTTGCCGCAGGCCCTGTGGCCCTCCTCCGCCGAGGCTTACACCGTCCCCTCGAAGATGGACTGGTGGTACCAGGCCAGGTTCGGGATGTTCATCCACTTCGGGTCCTACTCGCATCTCGCCAAGGGTGAGTGGGCGATGGACCAGCAGCGGTGGAGCAAGGCGAGCTACCAGACCCAGGTCAGCCAGCAGTTCGACCCGAGCCAGTTCAACGCCGCCGCCGTCGCCGAACTGGCCAAGAACGCCGGCATGAAGTACCTCGTGATCACCGCCAAGCACCACGAGGGCTACGCGATGTGGAACTCCGACGTGGCGAGCTTCACCGACACCACCGGCGCCAAGCTGTACAACCTGCACGACTACAGCGGCTTCCAGACCGACGTGCTCGGGGACCTCAAGAGGGAGTGTGAGAGCCGTGGGATCAAGTTCTGCCTGTACTACTCGATCCTCGACTGGAACCATCCTTCACAGTTCGACCGCTACCAGGGCGGTTTCACCACGATGTCCTCGCAGGCCGCCCGCACCGCCTACATCACCGACATGAAGGCGCAGCTCCAGGAACTGCTGGACCGTTACGACCCGGCGCTGCTGTGGTTCGACGGCGACTGGTCCGGCGAGCCTTCCAGCCCCACCCTTACGGACTGGTGGCTGAAGTCGGACGGCGTCGACCTCTACAACTGGCTGATGGCCCGCAAGCCCGGTCTCATCGTCAACGAACGGGTCAAGCGGGACCTCGGTCTCGGCGACTACGCGGTCGCGGAGTTCGGGGTGCCAGCCCAGCCGATGGACCGGCAGTGGGAGAAGTGCGCCACCATGAACGGTTCCTGGGGTTACAACGCGGGCTTCGAGACCCGCTACAGACCCTTGAAGGACCTCGTGCGGGAACTCGTCACGGTGGTCTCCCGGGACGGCAACTACCTGTTGAACATCGGCCCCACGGGCGAGGGCCTGGTCACCCCGGGAACGGAATCCGTCCTGAACGGCCTGGCCTCGTGGATGTCGACGTACAGCGACAGCATTCACGGGACCAGCGGCAGCCCGTTCACCTTCGAACCGGGGTGGGGGAAGGTCACCAAGAAGAGCGGCAAGCTCTTCGCCCACGTCTTCACCTGGCCCACGAACGGCCAGCTGCGGATCCCGGCGCTCGACAACACGATCAGCCGCGTCTATCTGCTGAACAACCCCTCGGTCTCGCTCTCGTACACCATCAGCGGCGGCACCATCGACGTCACCGTGCCGGCCACCGCGCCGGACGCCAACGACTCGGTGGTGTGCGTCGAGGTCCAGGGCATGCCCGTCGGGGTTTCCGCGTCAGCGACGGTGTTCTCGAACGTCAACTACCAAGGCACCAGCGCCGTTCTGCCGCTGGGCAGCTATACGTCCTCCCAGCTGTCCGCCGCAGGCCTGGGGCCCGCCATGGCCTCCTCCATCCTGGTACCGGACGGCTACCAGGCGACGGGCTACTCCGGCGACAACTTCACCGGCACCGCCTGGACGTTCACCTCCAACACCCCCGACCTCGTGGCGACCGGCAACAACGACGCGATCAGATCACTGAAGGTGACATTCAGGGCGGACAAGTACTACCGCCTGACCAATGTCACGAGCCGCTTGGTGCTGGACAGCGGCGGCGATGTCGCCAGCGGCTCGAACCTGAAGCAGTGGTCGCCGGGAGACCACCCCAATCTTCAGTGGCAGGCAGTCGAACTCGGCGACGGTTACTACAAGCTCGTCAACCGCACCAACGGCATGGTCGCCGACGGTTGGGGCTCCACCGCCAACGGCGATCCGGCCCGACAGAAGGCCTGGGACGGCAGCGACACGCAGCAGTGGCTCATCACCCCCCGCGGCCAGGGCCAGTACTCGATCGCCAACCGCAGCACAGGACTGGTCCTCGACAGCGGCGGAAGAGTCGCCTCAGGGTCCGTGACCAAGCAGTGGACCTGGCAACAGAACAACAACCTGCTCTGGACGATCCGACCGGTCACCTGACCGGCGCCTTCCCGGTGACCCACCTTCCCACCCGCTCGGGGCTGCGGCACACGACCGGGTGGGAAGCATGGAACAGGTCTTCTCCGCCCAGGCCATCTACGGCTGGCGCGGCGCCCGCGATGTGATGACCGGCTTCGACGCCATCCACCTGGCGGTGTGCATCGTGGAGCTTGCCGGTCAAGTGGGCTCCGGGGTGCTCATGCTGGTCGGGGGCGGATGACTCCCGGCAAGGTCATCGGTCAGCGGGCGACTTCGCGTCGTCCAGACGGCCGGCTCGGGACACGGGCAACCCGAACTCCGCGTCCGTGACCGCGTCCGACAGATCCTGCTTACGCCACCGGATACCGGATCGGTGATGACGTCCGGGCACCAGCGCACCGGTCCGCTGCCCGTGAATGAACCGATGGCGTTCATTCACGGGCAGCGGTAGCCACGTTTTGCGCTTGCAGGCGGCCCTGTCACCCGGTCGTGGGCGTGGCGCGGTCGGTCGCGGCTTGTTGTCCGCGGACAACAAATGCCTGTCGCCGAAGAGGAGAGGGCGAGACCCGGGTGTGTAGGCGACGTACACGACGCCCGCGATCACCGCTGCCCCCGCGAGTCCCATGGCCCAACAGATGCCGATGTTCAGAACGCGGATCTCGGTCTCCTTGATCACACCGTCTCCCTGGTAGGCCCCGGCCAGGGTCTGGATGTAGATGAGTGAGGCGAAGACCAGCAGCATGGCGCCGACGACGCCGCTATCAGGCCCGCCCAAGTCACTACAAACGACCCGGACACAGCCCCTGAGAACTGCCCAGCAATCAGAACAAGCACCGTTGCAGTACTGAGGGGCGCCTCCGTCACTGTGACGTCGGCCCCTTCGGATCGAGGCATCGGCCGGCCGTCTCGTATAATTCGGTTCCGAACGATCAGAGGAGCGTGCCTGTGCCCGGCGACCGGTCCGTCACCGATGCGGAGAAGCGGGCGGCGGCGAAGCTCGCGGGGATACCGATCCGTCGCGAACAGATGGCGGTGGTCGCCAACATCTACCGCGCCGCTTCGGTTGTCCGCCAGCACCTGGAGAACTCGGTGCTGCGGAGCGCCGACCTGACCTGGACGGCGTTCGTCGTGCTCTGGGTGGTGTGGATCTGGGGCGAGTCGGAGACCCGGCATGTCGCGGAGGAGGCGGGGATTTCCAAGGGGACGCTCACCGGGGTGTTGCGGACGTTGGAGGGGCGAGGTCTGGTCAAGAGGGCCGGTCATCCTTCCGACGGCAGGCTGGTGCTGGTCAGCCTCACTGGTGAGGGCGAGGCGCTGATGCGGCGGCTGTTCCCGGAGTTCAACCAGGAGGAGGCGTTCGTCGCCTCGCGGCTCAGTGACGAGGAGTGCCGGCGCGTCGCGGAGGGACTGCGGCAGGTCGTACGGCAGGTGGAGGAGCACGGTGAGGAGCGCCGCCTGACCCTCCTCGGCGGTGCCGATCCGGCCCCCCGCCGCAGCGGGCGGCGACCGAAGCGCTGAAAGTCCGTCACCGTCGTCACAGGGAGAAAGAGGCAACTGGGGCGGGTTCGGGGGCACTTCGGTCCAGATCGTCTTGCCTGCCGGCGTGTAGCGGGTGCCCCAGCTGTCGGTCAGCTGCGCCACGAGGAACAGGCCCCGGCCCCCCTCGTCCTGCATGGCGACCCTGCGCAGGTGCGGGGAGGTGTGGCCGCCGTCGGAGACCTCGACGATGAGTCCGCGTTCCCGGATGAGCTCGCTTGAGCGGCGACGGACCGGCAGTCAGTTTTCGCAGGCCGCCCCGTGTCACGACCCCGATGGCCGCCGTCGTGTCACGACCCCGATGGCCGCCGTCGACAGTGCCTCCCGTCCTTCGCCGTATCGCTGCCGGTGTTGGTCGGCCTCGACATGGGCCGTCTCGCCGTGTCCTCCTCACCCTCTCCCTAGGGGTGTAATCGGCTGCTCAACTGCGGCTCCAGTAGGTGAAGCGTTCCACGGGGTGACCGTCGTGGCCCCATGGCCAGGGGGTGACCAGCCCGCCGGTCGTGGCGAACAGGATGGGCGCGGTCTCGGTGAGTACGCGCACGCGGTGGCAGCGGCGGTCCCGGCCCGCGGCCGGAGCCGAGTCTCTTCAGGACCCGGCCCAGCGGGATGTCGTCGAGTTCGGGCGTGAGTCGTGGACCCTGCTTGCTGCGCAAGAGGTCCATGGCGGGCTCAGCGTCTGTCGCGGGCGGCTCGGACGAGCGCGTCGAACAGACCCTGCTGTGCGGGGTCCTCGTGTGCGGTGTCCTCGGGGTGCCACTGGACCGCGGTGAACCATCCGTGGGAGCCGGGGAGTTCGACTCCCTCCACGGTGCCGTCGGCGGCCCGCGCGGTGACTGTCAGTCCCGCACCCGTGCGGTCCACCCGCTGGTGGTGATAGCAGGAGGCGTCCGTCTTCTCCTCGCCGGTGGCCTGTTCCAGCAGGGTGCCGCGCTGGATCGCCACCGGGTGCACGACATGCCGGTGGTCGCTGTCCATGTGCTGTTCCAGGGTCCCGCCCAGGGCAACGTTGACGACCTGGAGGCCACGGCAGATCGCCAGCAGGGGCAGGCCCAAGTTCAGGGAGGCGCGGGCGACTTCGAGGTCGAAGGTGTCTTGGAGATCGTCGACGTCGTAGACGCTGTCATGGGTGTCGGCGGCGCCGTAGCGGTGCGGGGCGAGGTCACCGCCGCCGGGGAGGAGGAGGCCGTCGAAGCGGGCGAGGCGTTCCTCGGTGCCGTCCTCGGCGGGGTGGATGCTCGCGGGTTCGCCGCCCGCCCGGTAGACGGCCTCGATCAGGGCGCGGGCGTTGGCCTCGGCGGCGTACCGCAGGGCGGACGTGGTGGCGGAGAAGCGGGCGGGAATCGCGATGAGTGGTCGGGTCACAGCTGGATCCAGGTGGTCTTGAGTTCGGTGTACTTCTCCAGGGCGTGCACGGACTTGTCGCGCCCGTTGCCGGACTGCTTCATGCCGCCGAAGGGGACCGTGAGGTCGCCCTCCTCGTAGCAGTTGACCCAGACCGTGCCGGCCTTCAGGGCGCGGGAGACCTGATGGGCGGTGGAGAGGTCGGAGGTCCACAGGCCCGCGGCAAGGCCGTACTCGGTGGCGTTGGCGAGGCGGACGGCCTCGTCGACGTCGTCGAAGGTGAGTACGGAGAGCACGGGGCCGAAGATCTCCTCGGCGGCGAGTCGCATGCCGGGGTCGACGTGGTCGAAGACAGTCGGCTCCAGGAAGCTGCCGCCGGTGTCGGTGAGGACGCGGGAGCCGCCGGTGAGCAGGCGGGCGCCCTCGGCCAGGCCCGTGGCGATGTGGTCCTGGACGCGGGCCAGGTGGCTCTCGCCGACCAGGGCGCCCATCTCGGTGGCCGGGTCGAGGGGGTCGCCGACCCGCAGCTCGCCGGCACGGCGGACGATCGCCTCCGTGACCCGGTCGGCGATCGAGGAGTGCACAAGGAGCCGGGAGGGGGCGGTGCACATCTCGCCCTGGTTGAAGAAGATGCCCCAGGCCGCGGTGGCGGCGGCCTTCTCCAGGTCGGGGGCGTCCGGGAGGATGATGTTGGGTGACTTGCCGCCCAGTTCGAGCCAGACGCGTTTGAGGTTGGAGTCGGCGGAGTAGCGCAGGAAGTGCCGGCCGACGGCGGTGGAGCCGGTGAAGGCGAGGACGTCGACATCGGGGTGCAGGCCCAACGCTCGCCCGGCCACCGGCCCGTTGCCGCCGACCACGTTCAGTACGCCCGGAGGCAGTCCCGCGTCGGTCGCGATGCGGCCCAGCAGCAACGCCGACAGCGGAGAGTTCTCCGACGGCTTCAGTACGACCGTGCAGCCGGCTGCCAGTGCCGGGGCCACCTTCCAACCGGCCAGTGTCAGCGGGAAGTTCCAGGGCACGACGGCTCCGACGACACCAGCCGGCTCACGGGTGACCAGGGCCAGGGCGTCCGGTGCGGTGTGCGGGGACTCGTCTGTGAGCTTGTCGGCGAGCTGGCCGTAGAAGCGGAAGGTGTTGATCAGAGCGCGCAGTTCAATGGCGTACGCGTCCGTGATGGGCTTGCCCATCTCCAGGCTCACGGTCAGCGCCAGTTCGGCACGCCGCTCTTCGAGCAGGTCGGCGACCCGCAGCAATGCCCGGCCGCGCTCCACGGGGGCGAGGCGGGGCCACGGCCCGGAGTCGAAGGCCCGCCGGGCGGCGGCGACGGCGAGGTCGACCTCGGCCTGCCCCGCGTCCGCGACCTGGGTCAGCACCTGACCGTTACGGGGCGAGACGGCCGCGAACGTCGCCCCTCCTCCGCCCTCGTCGACGCCGTCGATGTGATGGGCGCCGACGAAATCCAGGGACTTGGCGTGGCGCTGCCACTCCTCGTGGGTGACGTCCGGCATGCGGAACCTCCAGGAAGTTATTTGAACCCAAACGATAGGATGCGCGACGAACCACTGCAAGGGCTCTGGGCAACGATCCGGCGGGTCCGCGGACCCGGAGGAAGGGAGCGCATGGTGCGCGCACTCGTCGTACAGCACGACCATGTGACGGACTCCGGGCTGGTCGGCGACCGGCTCGCGGAGCACGGATACGATCTGACAACTCTGAGAGTCGTACCCGCGGACCGGTACCATTCGCCGGACGTGGCCTTCGACTTCCCCGACGCAGACGGCTGGGACCTGATCGTGTCGCTGGGTGCCCCCTGGTCGGTGTACGACGAGACGGCAGTCGGCAGCTGGATCGGCGGCGAACTGGCGCTGCTGCGCAAGGCCCATCACCTCGGCGTCCCGGTCCTGGGCGTCTGCTTCGGCGCCCAGGCGCTGGCCACCGCGCTCGGCGGCTCGGTCGAGGCGGCACCGCGCCCCGAGATCGGCTGGGTCGAGGTCGACACGGACGATCCCTCCCTGGTCGGTCCCGGTCCCTGGTTCCAGTGGCACTACGACCGCTGCGTCCCGCCGCCCGGCGCCGTGAGCGTGGCCCGCAACGACGTGTGTGTACAGGCGTTCCGGACCGGGCGCAGCCTGGGCGTGCAGTTCCATCCGGAGATCACCACGAGGACGGTGCGCGGCTGGCTGGACAACGGTGGTGCGAAGCAGTGTGCGAGGCGCGACGTGGACCCCGGTGAGCTGCTCGCCCGGTGCCGGAGCATGGAGCCCACGGCCCGGACGAACGCCCGCCACCTGGTCGACGGCTTCCTCGACCGGGTGGCGGGCGTGGCCGGCTGACCTCCTGGCCACCGGCCCGTCGGGGGCTCGGACCGCCCCGGCGGGCCGGGGAAGGACACGCTGGCGACCAGCACACGCAGGCCAGCGGGTCCAGCGCGTGGGGTCGAAACCCTGGCCATGACGATGAGTTCGGGGGCGAAAGCAGCAGCGTGGGGGCGACGATGTGCTCGGAGGCGTAGAGGTAGCCGAATTCGCCGGTGCCGGGCAGGAGCGAGACGTTCCCCGCGCTGCCGGGGGCGGCGGGGCCACGGCGCTCGGTGAGGTGTCCATCGCGACCCGTCGTACGCTCAGGGCCGCCCGGGCGTGGGCGATCGCGACGGCCACGTTGTTCAGCAGGCAACGGCCCATGCCCGTATGGGCTGGCGCGTGGTGGCCCGCGGGGTGCACAAGCGCGTAGCCACTGTCCGCCTGCCCGGTGACGACGTCCTCGACGAGGGCGATCGTGCCTCCGGAGGCGAGCCTGGCGATGTCGCAACCGCCCCCCTTTCCGAACAGCGACATCTCGTCGCCCGGGTCGCCGCCCTTGAGCAGGGCGCTGCCGGCTGCCAGGCGCGCGAGGTGCTCGGGGGCGTGCACCCGCAGAGCTCCTTTTCGGTGGCGGGCCCTGGCGCTGCACGGACCAGGTGGTCGATCAGTCCCGAGAAGACGACGAGTTTGTGCAGGCGGCGCTTGGTGTCGGGGTGTGCCGCGCGGTGACTGATCGGCTGCATCCCGACCGCCGGGTCGGCGGGGAACAGACCGCCGCTGCCAAGGCCCAGAGGGTGGGAAGCCGCGAGTGGCGTCGGCCCCGGCAGGAGGCCTGGCGCAGTGCCGGGCAGGGGTCCTGGCGGGCCCGACGCCGGGTCGACGTCAGGCGTCGGCCGCCGTCCTGCCACGGCTCAGCCAGGCCGCGAGAACCCCCAGGGCCAGAACCAACGGGACGGTGAGTTCGAGCCAGAGCGCCGTCGTCGGGTCGCCGCCGATGAGCGTGGTGAAGTTCCCGATGATCAGCACGATGGCACCGGCGATGCCGAGGGCTCCCAGCACGGGAGCGATCAGCGTGTTCCAGGGCCGGGTGTCGAGCTGTTCGCGGCGGAAGAAGACGACCACGGAGACCGAGGTCAGAAAGTACAGCAGCATGATCCCGAGCACAGCCACACCGCTGCCCCAGGAGAACAGGGTCAGCACCGGGTCCTTGTCGGCCAGCGCGAAGGGCATGACGAAGAGGACCGCGATGGCGGTCTGGACCCGGCCGGCCACTCCGGGAGAGTGGCGTCGGTTGATCGACGACAGCTTGCGGGGCAGCAGTCCGTCGCGGCTGAGGGCGAACAGGTAGCGGTTGGCGGAGTTGTGGAAGGCGAGGATGCCGGCGAAGAGGGAGGTGACCAGCAGGAGGGGCAGGACGTCGTTCACCCAACCACCGAACAGGGCGGCGATCGGCGCGAAGACGAAGCCCGTCGAGTCGCCGCTCTCCAGGGCCTTGCCGGCCGCCGCCGTGGCCTGGGAGGTGCCGTGGGCGGAGATCAGCATCCAGGAGGCGAACGCGAAGAACCCGGTGACGACGGCGACGGCCAGGTAGGTGGCCCGGGGCACCGTCTTGCGGGGTTCGCGGGCCTCCTCGCCGTAGATGGCGGTGGCCTCGAAGCCGATCATGGACGCCATGGCGAACATCAGCGCCACACCCGGCGCCCCGTCCAGAGCCGCGCTCGGCGAGAACGACTGGGTGAGGCCGAGACCCTCGGGCCCGCCGCCCTTGAGGAGGGTGACGAGCGCGAAGACGCTCAGGATGCTGAACTCCGCGAGCACGAGGACGGCCAGCACCTTGGCGCCCATCTCGATGCCCGAGGCGCCCAGCACCTGGACGATCGCCATGGTGACCAGCGCACACGCCCACCAGGGCACGTCCGCCCCCGTGTAGTGCCCCAGCAGGGCGCTCGTGGTCGCACCGTACAGGCCGTACATCGCGGCCTGGATCGCACAGTAGGCGAACAGCGCGATCCCGGCGCTTCCGATGCCCGGATACCGGCCGAGGCCCTTGCCGATGTACGTGTAGAAGGCGCCGGCATCCACGACGTGCCGCCCCATGGCCACGAAGCCCACCGAGAACAACAGGGTGATCACACCGGCCGCCAGGTAGGCGGCCGGCGCCCCGGCGCCGTTGCCGATGGCGACGGAGATGGGGACGGAACCCGCGATGCCGGTGAGCGGCGCCTGGGCGGAGAGAACGAAGAAGAGAATGCCCAGAACACCGAGGGAGTTGGGCTTGAGCTTGCCTGCGGTGGAGGCGTCGGCCGCGGTCCCGTTTCTGACCACCGTCGGACTGTCCACTCAGATCACCTGCCAGGAGAGAAGGAGTACTTCGTTTCTGGCCAAACGAGTTGCCTCATGGTGAGCCGAAACTATCCACTTGGCAAGGGGTTGCATGGAGATTCTCAGACGGCGCCCGGTTCTTTACGACGTCGTAATCGCCACGGAATGCGAAGGCCCCGGACGCCGAACGTCCGGGGCCTCGGAATGCGCAGGGCAGAGCTGTCAGCCGGATGTCTCACCGGTCCGCCCGTCCGCCTCCAGCAAGCGGAGCAGGGCGCGCAGCTCCTCGATGGCGGCGTCGGTGGTCTCGGGCTCGCCGAAGACGAGCTGGTGCAGTACGAGCCCGTCCAGGGCGGCGAAAACCAGCCGGGCCAGCGGCCGGTCGGTGCCCGCGGGCAGCATCCGGGCCAGCTCGCGCCGGGTGGCGTCGAAGTACTCGTTGTACAGCGCCCGCAGATGCGGCAGCAGCTCGGGGCGGCGCCGGCCTTCCAGCAGCAGCTCGTACTGGAAGGCCTGTATGTCGGGATGGCCTGTCACCATGTCGGAGACTCCCGCTGAGAAGTCCGAGATCTTGCCTGTGCCCGGTTCCAGTGAGCTGGTGTCCAGCGAGGTCCTGATCGCGTGTTCCAGCGCCGCCTCGATCAGGGCATCGCGCGAGCCGAAGTGGTGGACGACCAGGCCGTGCGTGGTTCCCGCCTCCTGTGCGACCGCCCGGTAGGTGAGCTTGCGCAGTCCACCTCGCGCCACCACGCGCACGGCGGCGTCGAGCAGGGCTTCGCGGCCTTCCCCGTAGTTCATGCGCCGACGTGGCTTGCGGTCTTCAGGAGTCTCGGCGGGTTCGGTCATGGCTGCGACCATACCCGGAAGCTCCCATGACCAGGTGTGGGCGTGAGCGCGGCCGACCGTGGGTGACCGCGCTCATGGCAGCGCCGCACCGGGAGACCTCCTCCGTCAGGCCCGGTGACGGGTGACGGGCGGGCGGATACCGCGGAACTCCCAGTCGCCGCCGAGCGCGGTGGACAGCACCTCCTCCGACTCGGTGGGCTGGGCGCCCACGTCGGTGCGGATCGGGGTGGGGCCGGTGACGATGTGGTTGGTGAGGCGGCCGAGGCCCTCGACCTCGACCTCGACGACGTCACCGGGCTGGACGGGACGGGAGTTGGCGGGTGTGCCGGACAGCAGCACATCACCGGGGTACAGGGTGATGGTGCGGGCGATGTCCGCGACGAGGTAGTGCATGTCCCACTGCATCTCGTCGGTCGAACCGTCCTGGACGACCTCGCCGTTGACGTATGTCCGCAGGCTCTTGCCGTGGAAGTCCCAGTCGGTGACCAGGCCGGGGCCGAGCGGGCAGAGGGTGTCGGAGCCCTTGACGCGAAGCATGGAGCCCGCGTCGGTGTCGCGGAAGTCGTGCAGGCCGTAGTCGTTGGCGACGGTGTAGCCGGCGATGTATTCGCCCGCCTCGACCGGCGAGATGTTCCGCGCGGTCTTCCCGATGACGATGGCGACCTCGCCCTCGTAGTTCAGCCACTTGCAGCCCTCGGGGCGCACGATCGCGCCCTTGTGGGAGTTGAGGGCGGATGTCGGCTTGTGGAAGTAGGTGGGGGTGGCCGGGAGTTCGATGCCGAACTCGTCCACGCGGCTCTGGTGGTTGAGGTGGACGGCGATCACTTTCGACGGCACGACAGGCGGCAGGTGCTGTGCCTCGTCGATCTTGACGCGGCGGCCGTCCCCGGCGACGAGTTCGTCACCGTCGACGGTGACCTGGACAGCGGCGCCGTCGAGGAGGATGCGGCGGTACTCGGGCATGGAGGCTCCTAGACGCGGGAGTGGGGGTTGTGCGGGGTGGGCAGGCCGGTGCCGGTCCAGCCGTCGGCCGGGCGGTCGAACCAGAGGTGGACCTGGCCGGTGCCGATGGAGTTCTCGTACTCGCCGTACTGGCGGGCCTTGGCCACGCAGGCCTGCTCTCCGAGGGCGCCGGCCATCATCAGGTAGTGGAAGAACTTGGCCTCGGGCTTGTACTTCCAGAAGGCGTCCATGGTGTCGAGGACCTTGTCGTGACGGCCCTCCTTGAACCAGGCGATCCGCTCGTAGTCGGCCTCGCGCGCTTGCGGGGTGAAGATGTGCGCCGGGTCGCTGGCCTCGTGGTCGCGCAGCTCGCGCAGTGGCCAGAAGGTGTGCGAGAGCGCGCCGGAGGCGATGATCAGCACCCGTCGCCCCGGAGTGGCGGCGATGCCGTCGGCGAGCGCGCGGCCGAGGCGCAGGTGGTCCTCCATGTCGCCGGTCTGGCATACGCCGATGGTGACCCACCGCTTGTCCGTGAGGCCCTCGCCGAGGTACTTCCAGAGGTTGATCGTGGCGTAGTAGATCGGCAGGTACTCGTCGTCGATCGCGGTGATCCAGGTGCCGTGCTTGTCCGCGAACTTCTCGATGTTCTGGGCGAGTTCCTGGTCGCCCGGAAAGTCGTACGGCATCCGGCACATGCCGCGCGGGAGTTCCTCGGAGGTGAAGAGGCCGGCCCGGCGCGCTTGCGCGGTGACGACGAACTCGACGGTGGTCGCCCAGTGGGAGTCCAGGACGACGACGGTGTCGTAGTCGTCGCGCTCGAAGACGTCCCGGCGAAGCTCCTGGAGCCCGGTGACGAGGGTGATCTCCTTGCCCTCGTTCAGCTCCAGCCGGTCCTCCTCCGGGAGCACGATGGTGGGGACGTGGGCGAGGAGCCCCGCCCCGACGATCTCACCCATGGTCCTTCCAGCCCTTCGGTGCGGTGACGGTGTTCTTGACGTCGCAGTAGAAGTCGAAGCTCCAGGTGCCGCCCTCGCGGCCGACACCGGAGTGGCGGGAGCCGCCGAAGGGGGCCTGCAGGTCGCGTACGAAGAAGCAGTTGACCCACACGGTGCCCGCGACGAGGCGCGCGGTGACGCGTTCGGCGCGCTCGGGATCGCCGGTGGCCAGGGTGGCGGCCAGTCCGAAGCGGGTGCCGTTGGCGAGCCGTACGGCTTCTTCCTCGGTGGTGAAGGTCTGGAGGGTCAGGACCGGCCCGAAGACCTCTTCCTGCACGATCTCCGAGTCCTGGGCGACGTCGGTGAGCAGGGTGGGCGCGTAGTACTGCCCGTCCTTGCGATGCCCGCCGATGACGGCGCGCGCTCCGGCGGCCAGGGCCCGCTGCACGAAGCCGTCGATCTTGTCCAGCTGACGGGGGTGGATGTTCGGCCCGATGTCTGTGGCCTCGTCGCGCGGGTCACCCTGCACGAGAGTGGCGGCCTTCTGGACGAACCGCCGGGTGAACTCCTCGGCGACCGACTCCTCGACGAGGAACCGGGTGGCCGCGAGGCAGACCTGCCCCGCGTTGTCGTACTGCTCCACCGCGAGGTCGACCGCGAGGTCCAGGTCGGCGTCGGCGAACACCAGCAGCGGGGACTTGCCGCCGAGTTCGAGGCTGAGCGGGGTGAGGTTCCCCGACGCCGACTCGCTGATCCGCTTGGCCGTGGGCACGGACCCGGTGAAGCTGATCCGCCGCACGTCCGGGTGGGAGGTGAGGGCGTCGCCGATCTCGGAGCCGTAGCCCTGCACGACGTTCAGGACACCGGCGGGGAGCCCGGCCTCGGCGGCGATGTCGGCGAGGAGGGAGGCGGTCAGCGGGGTCCACTCGGCGGGCTTGAGCACGACGGTGTTGCCGGCGGCGAGCGCCGGGGCGACCTTCCAGGTGGACAGCATCAGCGGCGCGTTCCACGGGGTGATCAGCACGCTGGGACCCGCAGGGTCCCAGCTGACGTGGTTCTTGTGCCCGCGCGTCTCGAAGTCCCCGTGCTCCAGCTGCAGCAGCCAGTCCGCGAAGAACCGGAAGTTGTGCGCGACCCGGGGCATCACACCGCGCCGGTGCGAGCGCAGCAGCGCCCCGTTGTCGGTGGTCTCGACGATCGCGAGCTCTTCGAGGCGCTTCTCCACGCCGTCGGCGATGGCGTGCAGGACGCGGGCGCGTTCGGCGCGGGGGGTGGCGGCCCAGCCGGGGAAGGCGGCCTTCGCGGCGGCCACCGCGGCCGCGGCCTCCATCGCGGTGCCCCGCGAGATCTCGCCGAGGACACTGCCGTCGATCGGCGAGACGTCGGTGAACGTCTCGGCGGAGGCGACGCGTTCGCCGCCGATCCAGTGCCGGGTGTCGATGGCGACCCCGGCCACCGTGAGGGTGTGTTCGGTCATGTCCGGTTCTCCAAGTCCTGTGATGTGTGAGGGGGCTACTCGGCGCCGGACGTGCCGGACTCCAGCAGCCGCCCGCCGTCCCACACGACACCGACCTGGCGGTAGTACGCGGCGATCGGCTCGCGGATCTCCAGCCGGGCCAGCTCCTCGGTGGGCGCCTCGAACAGCTCCAACTCGGCGTCACCGACCCACGGCTGACCGCCCTCGAAGGACGCCGCGCCGGACTCGATCAGCTCGTCGAGTGCGAGCCCCTTGCCCTTCTCGATGGAGGGCAGCCAGCGGTGGTGGGCCATGGGGTGGCCGTTGACGAAACCGTTGGTCTCCGACGGCTCCCGCAGGGTGACCACGGCCTGGGCGAGGCGCCGGTCCGCGGCGGCCAGGGTCGCGCCGAAGCGGGCACCGGCCTCGATGCGCGGCGCGGGGCCGTACGGGTGCGGGCGGGTCTGGTGGATGGAGCCGAGCTTCTTCGGGTAGCCCTGGTGCAGTCCACGGGCGATCGCGAAGTCCTTGTCGACCCAGATGTAGACGCAGCGGGTATAGGTCTGCCCCTTGTACTTGCAGCGGACGACCGCGAAGGCCTCCTTGTACTGGGCGAGCACGGGGTCGAGGAGCTCGTCCCCGGAGGCGGAGCAGGACTGCCAGTCGGCCCAGATCAGCGCGACCGCGCCCGGGTCCTCGTCGGCCGGCTCCAGGGGCTCGGGGAGCAGTTCGCGCACCCGGGCGGGGTCCGTGCGGTACTCGACGGTGAGCAGGTCGCCGGAGTAGCGCCACGGCGGGGAGGGGATCAGCGACGAGGCACCGCTCGCCGTCTTGGGGTGGAAGTAACCACGGACAGCAGACACGACGGGTTCCTTACGGGGTGAGAGCGGGCTGCTTCAGCAGCTGGGAGCGGTAACGGGCGGCGCCCGTGGCGGCGGCCTGACCGCCGAGCGCGACGACACCCACCAGCTGACCGCCGGTGTGGTAGCCGACCAGGACGTCACCCTCGAGGTCGCCGTCCAGGATCCGTACGTCGTCCTTGCCGAGCGCCGGGGCGCCGAAGGACTGCAGTCGGAACTCGTGCTGGTCGCTCCAGAAGGTGGGCAGGGGCGCGAAGGGCGCGAGCTCGGCGCCCGCGCCGTTGAGGTGGGCGACGAGGACCTTGGCGGCGTGCTTGGCGGTGTCGGTGGGAATCGACCAGTGCTCGACCCGGCGCGGCACACCGTCGTAGCGGGTGTTGGGGAAGCGGGCCACGTCACCGACCGCGATCACGTCCGGCCGTCCACCGACCCGCAGCTGTTCGTCGGTGAGCACACCGTCGGAGAGGTCGAGTCCGTTCCCTTCCAGCCACTCGACGTTGGCGACGGAGCCGACCGACTCCACCACCACGTCAGCGGGGAGGACGGTGCCGTCGCTCAGAACGACCCCGGTCACACGGTCCTCGCCCTCGAACCCGGCGACACCGGTACCGAGCGCGAAGCGCACTCCGCGCTCCTCGTGCCGCCTGAGCAGTGCCTCGCCGAGCAGCTCGCCGAGCGGTCCGACCATGGGCAGCGGCAGCGGATCGACGACGGTCACCTCTCGGACACCGAGTCCTACGGCGGTGGCGGCCACCTCACACCCGATGAACCCGCCGCCGACCACGACCACGCGCACGCCGGGCCGGATCAGCGCGTCCCGCAGGCTCTGCGCGTCGGCCAGGGTGCGGACGGTGTGGCGGCCGGTGAGCGGGCCGGGACAGCGCAGGCGCCGAGGGCGCATGCCGGTGGCGACGACCAGACCCGCGTACGGCAGAGCCTCCCCGTCGTCCAGCATGACGATCCGCCGGTCCAGGTCGGCGGAGGTGACCCGGGTGCCCAGCCGCCAGGTGACGTCGGCGACGCTCGCCCGGGGCCGGAAGGCCAGCGACTCGAAGGGTGCCTTGCCGGCCAGCACCTCCTTGGACAGCGGGGGACGGTTGTACGGCATGTGGGGCTCGTCGCCGACGAGCGTGACGGCCCCGGTCCAGCCGGCCGCCCGCAGTTGCTCGGCGGCGCGCAGGCCGGCCATGGAGGCACCGGCCACCACGATGGGTGCGCTCACGGTCAGTCCTCGATCCGGATGGCCTGCAGCGGGCATACGTCCGCGGCTTCCTCGACCTCGTCGCGCAGCGCGTCGTCCGGGTCGGCGACGTAGGCCAGATGGCCGGCGTCGTCGAAGCTGAAGACATCGGGGGCGGCGAAGACGCACTGGCCGTGGTCCTGGCACTTGTTCATGTCGACGACGACCTTCATGGCCGGTCCTCCAGGTGCTGAGGCGTCGGGCGGGGAAAGAGACAAAGGGCTGAAGGAGCCCGGCCCGGAACACGGGCCGGACCCCGGCCAAAGGGGCGAGGCGATCGCCGTACGGCGAGAGCCGCACCCCCTACTCGTTTGGCTTCAAACAACATAGGAACGCGCGGGGCTCTGGTCAATAGCTATCCGGATGGATAAATTTCTGCCACCAACCCCTTGCGGGAAGGTGACAACCGTTCATACCGTTTGATGCCAAACAACGGAACGCGGCCCCCGTTCCCCCCGCAGTGCGAGCCGCGTCCGCCTCCCTCTCCCCCAGTGGCCTCCGCGCCCTGGGCGGCGCCCCACTTCCCCTAGAGGAGACATCGGTGAGCGCATCCGACACCCACCCCGTCCACCGGTACACGGACCGGCTCGCCGCCGAGGGCATCGACGTCGTGCGGGTGACCTATCCCGACCTCATCGGCACCGAACGGGCCCGGGACGTCCTGCTGGACCACCTACCCTCGGCCTGCGACCACGGCCTCGCGTTCTGCCGCGCCGTCTACCACACCAGCCCCCAGGGCGACGTGGTGCCAGTGGCCGGCGGCATGGACGCCGGGCTGCCCGACATCTGCGTCGTCCCCGACCTCGACACGCTCACCGCGCTGCCATGGGAGCCCGGCGTCGCGACCTGCCTGGGCGACGTCACCGACCCGGCGACCGGCCGGCCCGCCCCCGAATCCCCCCGCCACCTGCTCCGCACCGTCCTCGACCGGTGTACCGAGCACGGCCTGCGCCCGGTGATCGGCCCCGAGCTGGAGTACTTCCTCTGCGATGCGGCCCCCGACACTCCGTCCGGCTGGCGCCGCTACGACGAGGCCACCGGCGTCGTCTACACCGCCGGGCTGCGCGCCGACCGTGACAACCACCTGCTGCGGACCCTTCGCAAGCTGCGCGACCTCGGCATCGGCGTCACCAACGGCAATCACGAGTTCGACGGGGGACAGTTCGAGATCAATCTGACCCACTCCGATGCCCTACAGGCCGCCGACCGCGCCTTCCGCTTCAAGGCGGCGATCAAGGAGCTGGCCCGCCAGGAAGGCCGCATGGCCACCTTCATGGCCAAACCGTTCAACGGCGCGGGCGGCTCTGGCTTCCACCTCCACCTGTCCTGCCTGACCGGCGACGGCGAGGAAGCCCGCAACGCTTTCGACGACCCGACGGCGCCGTTCGGCCTGTCCGCCACCGCCCGGCACGCAGCGGCCGGCGTCCTCGCCCACGCCCCCGCACTGGCGGCGCTGGCCAATCCGACCATCAACTCCTACAAGCGCTTCGGCCCTGACACCCTCGCCCCCTGGCTGGTCGACTGGGGTCTGGACAACCGCAGCGCCATGCTCCGCGTCCCGCCCGAGCGCGGCCCCGGCGCCCGTCTCGAACTGCGCCTGGGGGACGCCAGCGCCAACCCCTACCTGCTGATCGCCGGGACCATAGCCGCCGCACTGCTGGGCATCCTGGCCCGCCAGGAACCACCCGCCCCGCTCGAGGGCTACGGCTACGACACGACGAAGTCCGCCATGCTGCCGGCGACCCTGCCCGCCGCACTCGACGCACTGGAAGCGGACAGCGCGCTCACCGAGCTGCTCGGCAAGGACTTCACCGCTTCCTACCTCTCGTACAAGCGCGACGAAGTCGCACGCTTCCACCGGCACGTCACCGACTGGGAGTTCACCGAGTACGCCTTCCACCTGTGACGCCGAGGAGACCACCCACCATGACCACGACCACACACTCCCTCACCGACGCCGTACGCGAGCCGATGCCGCTGGCCGACGTCGATCTCGCCAACCTCGACCACTTCACCGACGGGGTGACGCCCTGGCGGATGTTCCACACCCTGCGCCACCAGGACCCGGTCCACTGGCAGGAGGAGGAAGCCCCCAACTCCGGCTTCTGGTCCATCACCCGGCACGCCGACATCGCCCGCGTCGATCGCGACGCGCAGACCTTCACCTCCACGAAGTTCGTGAACCTGGAGGAGGTCGACGACGACCAGATCAAGAAGCGCGCCTCCATCCTGGAGCTGGACGGCGTCCGCCACCGCGCCCTGCGCAGCCTGCTGCAGCGCCAGTTCGGCGCCAGCGTGATCAACTCCTACACCGACTTCCTGCGCGGCCTGACCGCTACCACCCTGGACGCCGCGCTCGCCAAGGGCACCTTCGACTTCGTCAAAGAGGTCTCCGCGGACTTCCCCATCAACGTCCTCGCCCGCCTCCTCGACGTACCCCCGGAGGACAACCAGCAGCTCATCGACTGGGGCAACCGCATCATCGGCAACACCGACCCCGATTACGCGGACGTCCTACTGAACAGCGAGGAGAGCGAGAAGTACCGCGACCTGCCCTTCCGCTCCCCCGCCTCGCTGGAGGTCTTCGAGTACGGCCGGGAACTGGCCCGGCAGCGGCGCGGCGGCAACGGCACCGACCTGATCTCCAAACTCGTCAACGAGACCCCCCGGGACGGCGTCCCGCTCTCCCCCCAGGACTTCGACAACTACTTCCTGCTCCTGGTCGTCGCCGGCAACGAGACCACCCGCCACACCATCACCCACTCCATGCTGGCCCTGCTCCAACACCCCGAGCAGCTCGCCCGCCTCAAGGACGACCCCTCCCTCATCCCGACGGCGGTGGAAGAGTTCCTGCGCTGGGCCTCCCCCGTCTACCACTTCCGCCGCACCGCCACCCGAGACGTCGAACTCGGCGGCAAGAACATCAAGGAAGGCGACAAGGTCGTCATGTGGTTCGCCTCTGGCAACCGCGACGAGGAGGTCTTCGGCAACCCCTACGACCTGGACGTCGCCCGCCAGGACAACGACCACGTCACCTTCGGCAAGGGCAGTCCCCACCTGTGCCTGGGCAACCTGCTCGCCCGTACCGAGATCCGCATCATGTTCGAGGAACTGATCCCGCGCCTGGCGGACATCCGCCTCGCCGGGGACGTCCCCCGCGTCCGCTCCAACTTCGTCAACGGCATCAAGAAGTTGCCGGTCACGGTGACGCTCGCCTGACCGCCCTGCCCTCACCGCGACGACCGGAGCCGCGCCCCCTCTGAAGGGGGCGCGGCTCCACGCCTCCGCACATGTGCGCCCCGGTGCCGACCTGACTGTCGGGCCCGTTCAGACGCCGCTGCCAGTAATCTCCACCGCGGCCAGATTCCTCTTGCCGCGGCGCAGTACCAGCCAGCGGCCGTGCAGCAGGTCCCCGACAGCGGGAACGGCGTCCTCGGTGGTCACCTTGACGTTGTTCACGTAGGCGCCGCCCTCCTTGACCGTGCGGCGCGCGGCCGACTTACTGACCACCAGCCCGGTCTCCACGAGCAGGTCGACCACCGGTCCCGGCTCGGCCACCGTCACGCGCGGCAGTTCCGCCAGCGCCGCCCCCAGCGTCGCCTCGTCCAGCCGGTCCAGTTCCCCTTGTCCGAACAGGGCCCGGGACGCAGCGATGACCGCGGCCGCCTGGTCCGCGCCGTGCACCAGCGTCGTCAGCTCCTCGGCCAGCGCCCGCTGCGCCGCACGGTCCTGCGGCCGCTCCGCGGTCCGCCGCTCCAGCTCCTCCAGCTCCACCCGGGACCGGAAGGAAAGAATGCGCATGTAGCGAGAAATATCCCGGTCATCCGCATTCAGCCAGAACTGGTAGAAGGCGTACGGTGACGTCATCTCCGGGTCGAGCCACACGGCGCCGCCCTCGGTCTTGCCGAATTTGGTGCCGTCCGCCTTGGTCAGCAGCGGTGTGGCGAAGGCGTGCACCTCGGCCTCAGGCTCCAGGCGGTGGATCAGGTCCAGACCGGCCGTGAGGTTGCCCCACTGGTCGCTGCCGCCGGTCTGCAGTACCGCACCGTGACGCCGGTGCAGTTGCAGGTAGTCCATGGCCTGCAGGATCTGGTAGCTGAACTCCGTGAAACTGATCCCCGCGTCCGATTCCAGGCGCCGGGCGACGGAGTCCTTGGTCAGCATCTTGCCGACGCGGAAATGCTTGCCCACATCGCGCAGGAAGTCGATCGCGGACAGGTCTCGTGTCCAGTCGAGATTGTTGACCATCACGGCCGCGTTGGCCCCCTCGAAGGAGAGGAACGGTTCGACCTGGGCGCGCAGCTTCTCCACCCAGCCAGCAACCGTCTCCGGCGGGTTCAGGGTGCGTTCCGCAGTAGGCCGGGGGTCACCGATGAGACCGGTGGCGCCGCCGACCAGGGCCAGGGGCCGATGCCCGGCCTGCTGGAGTCGGCGCACGGTCAGTACCTGCACCAAGTGCCCCACGTGCAGTGAGGGCGCCGTCGGGTCAAAGCCGCAGTAGAAGGTCGCGGGACCGTTCGCGAGCGCCTTGCGCAGGGCGTCTTCATCGGTGGAATGGGCGAACAACCCGCGCCACTTCAGCTCGTCGACGATGTCCGTCACGATAGTCACTGTTCCTTGCGTCATTCCGGTGCTGCCGATCGTCCCACCACCGGTGGACGTCGCCGGCGCACCACGACGGCTCTCAGCAGAGGCGCGACGCCTCCCGCAGTGGCGAGCCGATGACCACGCGATCGTTTGCTTTCAAAAGATACGTGGCGCCGCCCAACCCGGCAAACCTCCGAGGCGGCCTCCCTCCTGGTGGACGACATGTCGCTCCAGGAAGGTCATGACAGCGCCCAGCCCTGCGGCGACAGCTGCCAGACCTGGAGCTCGACGACGCCGTCACCAACGGCACCGTCCCCCTCCACGGCCGCCTCTCTGTCCTGAAGGCAGTGGAACGACGAGGACCCGCCGGACGCCTTCAAGGAGCGCCGCCAGAACCTCATCTACTCCAACTACCAGGGCAACCGAAACCCGTTCATCGACCACCCGGAGTGGTTCGAGGCGATCTGGCCAAGGACTGTCCCGGATCTGCTGGCTAGCCCCGAGCAGGCTGTGGGCGCCAGAGGCGTGCGGTGCACAACACATTGAGGCTCGGCGAGTCATCTGTGGCTGGATGCTCTTTGCAGCAGGTGGTCGATGTGGCGTTGGAGGATGGCCCGCGCCATCTCCGGAGAGTGGTGGCCTGCAAGGACGTGGACCGTGAGGCCATCAGCCAAAGCGAGGAGGGTGTGGGCCTCGCGGGTGGGGTCGAGGTGCTGTGGGATTTCCTGGGTGTCCTGGCCATAGCGGATGAGCCACGCGATGAGGTCGTGGAGCTTGGCGTAGGTGTCGTGCAGGACGGCGGATAGTTTCTCGCTCGCCGGTGCGTGGGTGACGAAGGCCAGCCAGACGTGCGCCTGCGTCTTCGATTCCTCATCCAGCAAGGCGAGTTCGGTCAGGGTGTGTGACAGCAGAGTGGATGCGGCCTGGGGGGCGGAGGCTGTGGCGATGCGCTGGTTAGCGCGTTCGCTGACGTGTTGGGAGACGTGCTCCAGCGCAAAGAGCAGCATGTCCTCCTTGGTGCGGAAACACCGCTGGACGGCGCCCATGGACACGTCCGCCTGAGCGGCGACGTCTCGGAGGCTGACGGCTTCCATGCCGGAACGCGCGATCAGGGTGCAGACCGCCTCGGTGATCCGGCGGCGTCGGTCCTCGTAGTCGACCTGCCTGGGCACGCTTAGCTCCTCCTGTTTTCCGATGCACTTGCATCATATCCGGTTCCGCTGCACGATGTGATGCGATCGCATCGAAAACGGGTGCGCACACCGGAGAGGACGCCCGTCATGGGGAAGCAGCTAAAGAAGTCGGACAACAGCTCGGGCCAGGGGCTGCTCTGGCTGTTCGGTGCCATCCTGGCCATCCAGGGGTTCGGCTCCGCCATCACGGAGGCCGGATGGGATACAAGCTTCGGTGTCGCCGGCCTTCTGCGGGCAGCTCACGTGCCTGAGTGGGGAACCCTCCTGGTCGGCTTTGCAGGTGCCGCCTTACTGGCGACAGCGGCGCGCCGTCACCATACGAGGAGGCAGGCGCACCGACGTCCGTGAGCGGTCCAGAGGTCAACCACCGCTGCGTGGGAAGCACTTGACGTGACTGGTGTGATCACGGCGTCGGAGCCTTCCTGGATAGCCCCGTTCACCGGGCTGAGCCCACGGCTGTTCCAGAAGCTGGTGACAGGGTCGAAGACATCTCAGTCGCTGGCGGGTCAAGTAGGCGCTCAGGCAGCAAGATCCATGGGTGGTGCGAAGGCACGGTCGGGGTCGAACAGCGTGCGGTGCTGTAGGCAATGGAAGAGGCAGCCGAGCAGCTGCGTTCCGCCCTCCGGCACCGCTTCCAACGTCCGCACCACCACCTCCTCGACCTGCGCATCGGTGATGGTGCGCGGCACCCCGGGGCGCGGCTCGTCGGACAAGCCGTCGAGCCGCTCGGCCAGAAACCGGGTCCGCCACCGGCGCATCGTCTTGCGGTCGGTCTCCAGCCGGGCCGCCACCGCGGTATTGCTCAGGCCGTCCGCGCAGGCGAGCACGATCGCGGCCCGCTTGGCCAGGCCCTGCGCCGTCGACCGGCGCCGGGCCCAGTTCCGCAAGATCGGGGGGTCGCGATGGACAGCACGTCCCAGGCCTTGCAGGCGGCCAAGTTCTCAGTGGACGCGTTGGCCGCGAGAGGCCAGAGCCGCTCGATCATTTAAGTCTGTGACGTGTCTGGATGGCCAGGTCCGTTCCGACGCATGTGTCCTGGATGAGCCGATGCGGTGGCGGCGCGGCGTGGGACGCCGTAACCGCTGCACCTTCCGACGATTATGCAGATGTGATCAAGCACATCGCCGCTACCGCGGCCTTCGCCACCGTCGCCCTCGGAGGCTTCTCCGCCTCTGCCCAGGCAGCCGACGGCATCAACCTTCCCGTCGGCTCCGTCATCTACGACACGGCCAACACCACCCTCGTCGTCGTGTCGGACGTCGTCACCGTCTTGGTGCCCCCCGGTCAGGTGCTGCCGCCCACCGCCCCGCCGGTCTGACCTGGCGCATGAAGTTACCGGCCGACTCGCTGCCCTTGCGTTCTGTCGCACGTGCCTGCCTGCCCGCAGGGCTTCCATCCAGGCAGCCTCAAGATCGCTGGGACAAGTCTTAGCCGCACCGGTACCCCCAGGGGCCCGCCAGGAGCGGGCCCCCTTTCGTATGTCCGCACGCCCGCCAAGGTGTGGGGTGCCAATCATCCGGGAGGCCGCCACTTTGTCGGAGTTGGCGACCTCGGTGTGCACCGTGAGCCGAAGAACGATAGTTGTCACATAGGCAGGTCTCTTGTCACCGGCGAGGCCGTTGCTGATCGCCGTGGCCGACTTCGTCGCAGGCGGTCTCGGTCCTGCCCTGGAATCCGCCGCCTGCGGTATCAGACCGTCTCGGATGCTGGGCTTGTTCTGGAGCCACCCGCGCATCAGCCGGTTGCCGTCACCGTTCACCGTGACACAGGCGGTGGGGTGCGGGTGGTGACCTGGCAGCCGGGCGGTCAGTCCGTCGCGGGTTCACTTTGTGCGGTGCGAGGGCCGCCACCACGTCGTCGGCCGATGTGTGCCGGCCTCCACCAGTTGGCGGGACCGAGAAGTGCCATGACTGAGGGGACGAGGATTCCGCGGACCAGGACTGCGTCGAGGATCGCTGCCGAGGCGATGCCCGCGCCCATGAGTTTGAGGATGGTGACGTGGGATGTCGTGATGGCAGCGGTGGAGATGGCGAGGGCAGCTGCGGCGGAGGTCATCAGCCGTCCGGTGCGGGAGATGCCCTTGATGATGGCCGCCTGGTTGTCCAGGCCGCGGTCGAACTCCTCCCTGATCCTGCCGAGGAGGAAGACCTCGTAGTCGATGGAGAGGCCGAACGCGACGGCCAGGGTGAACAGCAGCAGACTTGCGTCGAGGGTGCCGGTGACCGTGAACCCGCCCAGCACGTCCGCCCCGTGTCCGTACTGGAAGGTCCACACGATCAATCCGGTTACGGCAGTCAAGCTGATGACGGCCACCGCGAGCGCTTTCAGAGGGGCCATTGCACTGTGGGTGAACGCGGTGAGCGCGGCCAGCAGGAACACACACATCGCCACTGCCACCCAGGGCAGCGCGCCGCGCACCGCGTCCGTGGTGTCGGTGATCTGCGCGGCACGGCCGCCTACCAGGACCGGGCCCGGCGCGGGAGTCTTGCGCAGCCCATCGACCAGACGCGCCGCCTGGGGCGTGTCGGGTCTCACCGTTGCCGCCACCAGCACCACTGCCGGGCGCTGTTCCTGCGCCGCCTGTCCGGGCCGATGCGCCGCAGGGTTGGGCACAATACGCACCGCACCTACATGCGGCAGCCGGGCCACGGCGGCCGTGTAGTTTCCAAGACTCGCGCCCGGCCGTTCGAGGATCACCACCTGGACTCGTTCCGGAGATACGTCGAAGCGCCCGCGCAGGTCCGCGGCCGCAGTGGCGGCCGAGGCCGCCGACGGCAGCGTCTGCTCGTCGATCGCGCCCAACCGCAGACCCATTGCGGGCCAAGCCACCACGACCAGCACCGCGAGCGCCCCCAGGCCCGCCGCCACGGGCCGGGCAACGACACGGCGGGCGAGCTCCCGCCAGAACCGGCTGGCTCCTGCGACCGGAGCCCGGCGCAGTCTGCGCAGCGGGTCGGCGCCATCGACGTGATCACCCAGCAGCGTCAACGCGGCCGGCAGCACCGTCAACGCGGCCAGCGCCGCCAGCAACGTCACCGCCACACCCGCAAGAGCCAGCGCGCGCAGCAGCGGGACGGGGATGAAGGCCACCGCCACCAGGCATGACGAGATCACCACAGCCGAACAGAACACGCAGCGACCAGATGTATTGAGCGCCACGTCCAGTGCCCGGGCGCGCGGCCTTCCCTTCGCGTGCTCCTCGCGGTAGCGGGCCAGGACGAACAAGGTGAAGTCGATCGACAGACCGAAGCCGATAGCCGCGGCCGCGTTGACCGCGAATGCTGACACGTCACTCACGTGGCCCAGCAGACCCAGCAACGGTACACAGCAGACGACGGCCAGCATCGCGACCACGAGGGGCAGCGCGGCCGCAGCCCACGAACCGTAGGTCAGCAACAGGAGAAGCATGATGAGCGGCGCAGCCCAGAGTTCCGCCTTCAGCAGATCGGCCTCGGCCTGTTGGTCGATCTCGGCCGTCGCCCATGAGACGCCGCTCGCGTCCACCCGCATCCCCGGCACCGCCGCCCGCGCCTTGGGCACGAGACGCAACGCCGCTTCCTTGCGGTCCGCGTCGCTGCCCGACAGCGAGACCGTCACCAGGCCGGTGCGTCCGTCCCGCGACATCAGCCACGGATCTCCCGTGGCGGCCGACTGCACCGTACGCACACCCGGCTCGCGTGCCAGCACACGGGCAACGACACCGGCACCGGCTGCAAGCGCCGGCCGTGCGCCCCCGTCGCGCACCGTCACGGCGAGCACCAGATCCGGAGTGCCGACTCCTAGTACCTCAGCCTGAGTCTGAGCCCTGGTTGACTCGGTGCCTGTGGCGATGGTCCCTCCTGCGCCGAAAGCGCCGGACACGGCTGGGAGGCTCAGGAGCGCCGCGGCCAGGGCAACCGCCGCGCACAGCACCACCCTCCAGGCTCGGGAAGCCGACCATGCATCCCTCCCTGTCCCGTCCTCGCTGCGTACTGGCATACCGGCACTAACGATCAAGGCGCACACAAGTGATGTTGTTGTTGGTGGGAAGACCACTCAGCGGCCGAGCCGGGGCTGCTTCCCCCCGCCCGCCCGGGGCGCGTCAAGTGCGGGTTCACGGGCGCATGGTGAGGTTTTCATTGCGGGCGTCGGGCAGTTGGGCCGGCATGCTGGCGGGCGCGGCGTCCAGAGCGGTGCGGCGCCGCTGGCACAGGCGGTCCAGGACCTGCACCCCCGGTTCCGCGCCGCGGAGCAGGGAGGGTCCGGAGGGGACGAAGCGCGAGCAGACGCCCACGTGGGCGTGGTGAACATCTGTCAGGACTTCGACCAGGTGACGGTGGGCGGGGCGCAAGCTGGAGGACTTCGCCGGTGCGGCACGCCCCCACTCGCACAGACTCTGCACGAGGACGCGGTGATCGGCCGACCACAGGCCGGAGAATCCACGGGGAGCCTGCGGTGGGGCCATCGAGGGCCGGACAGTGTTGTGGTAGTCCTGCGCGTCGAAAGACGCGGTGATGCGCAGGGCGGACGCGCTGGCGCGCAGGAAGTGAGCGGCGCTTTCCAGACCGAGGGCGGAACCTGCGGGCGAGGGAGCGCGAAGGGCGTGACGCAGAGCGACCACGGTCGCCTGGGTGAGGGCGAAGAACAGCCGGTGCCCCTGAATCCAGCGTTGGCGCACCGTGGCCTGCGTCCGGGGCTCGTAGAGGCCGGTCTTCGGGGTCAGGCCGGCCGCGTGCGCGGCGAGATCGAGGTCGGGCTCCGTTAAAGATCCGTCCGGCTGACGGGAGAAGGCCCGCACTGTGGCGAGGGTGTCGTCGAGGGCGTCGATCAACAAGGGCGCGGGGGCGCAGGCGCATCGTGCGACCGCGAAGTATTCGTCGAACGCGGCTTCGCGGGGGTCGCTTTCGTGGAGCCGACGGTGGTCTGGGGGTGTGTGGTGACGGTCGGGTCGGTCCGCGGCCTCGCGCAGGGTCCCCAGGCCGTGGGGCAGGTGCTGGGGCGGGGCGAGCCACAGCACGGATTCGCTTGTCATCTGGGCCATTTCACTAGTTTTTATGCGGTACGTTACCCAGCATGTCAGTGACTCTTGGTGATGCTTCGTTTCGCAGCGCAATCGGCGAGGTCGCCGCGATCCTCGAGGACTACTGGGAGGACCTGCGCGAGGAACGCCTGCCGGTGACGCCGGATCTTCACCCCGGGGACGTACGCGCGATGCTGCCGGACTGCGTACCGGAACACGGCGAGCCCATCCGGGACGTCCTTGCCGATGTACGGCGGGTGGTGATCCCCGGGCTCGTCCACTGGCAGCACCCTTCGTTCCTCGGCTACTACCCGACCCAGACCAGCCCCGCGTCGGTGGTCGGCGAGCTGTTGGCCGCCGGCCTGGCGGTCCAGCACATGATGTGGTCGACGGGCCCGGCCGCCACCGAACTCGAGGAGGCGGTCCTGGACCACCTCGCGGTCGCGCTGGGCCTGCCGGAGCGATTCCTCAGCACCGGGGACGGCGGCGGGGTCCTGCAGGACTCCGCGTCCTCAGCGGTGCTGGTGGCCGTAGCCGCCGCCTTGTACCGCGCGTCAGGCGGACGCTGGCGCGAGCGCGGCACCGAGGGGCGCTACCGCCTGTACTGCACCGGCCAGGCGAACTCCTGCATCCCCAAGGCCTCACGCATCGCCGGCCTGGGGGAACCGACTCAGATCCCCACCCTGCCTGGCACCTGCGAGATGGACCCCCGCGCCCTGCACGAGCAACTGGCAGCCGATCGCGCCGCAGGCCTGGTGCCCGCGATCGTGGTCACCTCCGTCGGTACCACCGGCACGTGCGCCATCGACCCCGTCGCCGCCGTCGCCGCCGTGTGCCGCGAGTTCGGGGCCTGGCTGCACGTGGACGCCGCCTACGCCGGCTCGGCCGCCGTCTGCCCAGAGAACCGCTGGATCAACGAGGGCGTCGAGCACGCCGACTCCTACGCCGTGAACTGCCACAAGTGGCTGCTCACCGGGCCGCCCTGCGACGCCATGTGGGTAGCCGACCGGCACAGCCTCACCGCCGCCATGGACATCCGCCCGCCATTCCTGCGCAACCAGGCCAGCGACTCAGGCGACGTCACCGACTTCCGCGACTGGCAGGTGCCGCTCATGCACCCCTTCCGCGCCCTGAAACTGTGGTTCGTCCTGCGCACCCACGGCGTCGAGGGCCTGCGCGCGCACATCCGCGAACAGCTCTCCCACGCCGAGCTGCTCGCCGACCTGGTCCGGGACAGCCCCGGCTTCGAACTGGTCTCACACTCACTCGGACTGGTGTGTTTCCGCCTCACCGGTGACAACGCCCGCACAGAGCGCCTGCGTGACAAGCTCGACGCTACCCACCGGATCCTCGTGACACCCACCACCGTCGACGGCCGCTACATCCTGCGCGCGGCCCTCGGCTCGCGCCTGGCGTCCCAGGCCTCCGTACGCAACGCCTGGGCGCTGGTGCGCGAGATCGCCGCCGCGATCCCCGACGACCGGCCCGCGTCATCCGAAACGTCGCCGACGACCTCAGTAGGCGCCCGGTAACCGGGAACGCATCGGTATGACACCACGCCCCCGGGAGGCCGCGGACGTGGACGTGAGCAAGTCCCAGGTAATGACACGCCGCGTGGACACAAGCGCGCACACCCCCATCTCGGCACGCGAACGACATTTAGCGGAGAACACCGTGCACGACCATGACGACGCGAGCGCAGCGGGCGAACGCTGGTTCGACTACGCGGCGGCACACCCGCACACGAACATGGAGATCGGAGGGGTAGCCGTGGTCACCGGCCCCGCCCCTTCGACCGTCGAACTACACGCGTTGATCGACTTGGTCCGCGCGGCCCACCCGCCGCTGCTCGACCGGGCCCGCCCACGGGGCGTGAATGCGGGAGGCCCGCCCGAGCCGTCCGATCACTTCGAGGAGGTCGCGCTGCCCGTGCACGGCGGTGACGTCGCACTGCACGCAGGGATCGAGCGCGTGTGCGGCCGGCCGCTTACGGACGTCACCTGGGGCATGACCCTGCTCCACGGCCACCGTGACAACGAGTTCGCCCTGCTCCTTCGCGCCCATCACGGCCTCCTGGACGGCATGTCCCTGATCGGTATCATGCACGCCGCGCTGGGCGCGCCCGGCCTCCCGCGCCGCCGCACACCCCCGGTGCCCCCACCTTCCTGGACGACCGCTCGCGTGCGCGCCCTGATGCGAGCGGTCGCCGGCATCGCGCTGCCCGCGAACGCAATCAGCCTCGGCCCCGACCGCGTCCAGGTACCGACCGGCCCACCGCGACGCATGTGGGTCCACACGCCACTGCCTCGTATGAAGGCCATCGCGCGGGCGGGCGATGCCAGCCTCAACGACGTCTACCTGGCCGCCCTTGCCGGCGCCCTGCGGCCCGGGGTGCCCGACCGTGCCACAGGCAGCGTGCGGGCGATGGTCCCCCTCAGCACTCGCGGCGGCAACAGCGCCGCGTTGGGCAACTTCCACCGTGGCATCCCCGTCGTCCTGCCCTGTCACCTGCCCACCGCCGCCGAGCGCCTGGCCGCCACGCACCTGGCCACCGCGAACATCCGGAACGGCCGCCGCGATCCCAACGCGGACGTCCTCTTCGAGGTCCTGCCCACGCGCTGGCACGGCAGGGCCCTGGCGCGGGTTCTGCATCCGCAGCGCACCACCATGGTGGCCACCCATGTCCCCGGTCCCGCACGTCCCCTCGAACTCTACGGTCACAGCATCCGTACGTTGTTGCCGCTGATGTTCCTGCCCGCAGGACATCACCTGTCGGTCTGCCTGGGCGAATACGCCGGAACCGCGCACCTGGCCGCCGTCGCCGATCCCAGCCTGCCCGACTTCAACTCACTACCTACCCGCTGGCTCGCCGAACTCGACGCACTCGAAGCCACCCTCGTGCACCCCCGACGACCTTCTGATGCGGGCGCTCGGGCAGCGTGGTGAGAGCCGGGTCGACTCGCGCTTCGGTTCACCCAGGCCCGGGCGCAACAGATCACCGAAGTGGAAGACCGTGTACACCCGCTTCCGCCGTTACGCCCTCGACGGGGTGTTTCACCCAAGCCCTGCAGCACATCCAGACCCACGCCGACGCAGCCGGCGACATCGACTGGATCGTGCAGATCGACTCCACCATCGTCCGCGCCCACCAGCCCGCCGCCGCCACCGGCTGAAAAAGGGGACCAACCGGTCGGAGACAAGGCCTACAGCTCCCGCAGCTTCCGCGCCTACCTGGGCAAACGCGGCATCGGCCACACCATCCCGGAGAAGACCGACCAGCAGCGAAACCGGCACAACCGCGGCCGCCGCGGCGCGCGACCGCCAACGTTCGACCGGCAGATCTACCGCCGACACCACCCCGCCCTGCAGCGCATGGACTGGAGTTCAGTGCTGTCGACGGTTGTCGGCGCGGCAATCGGCATCACAGCCACCGTCATTGCGGATCGCAATCGCTGGCGCCGAGAAGTGTCCACTCGGGCGCTGGAGGTTCGGCGGGAGACTTACACATCGTTCATGACAGCCACGAACGATGGTGACGAAGCCATCCGTGCAGTGAGTCTCGGCGACCAACAAAACGAGGCGGCGCGAGACTCGCTGACACGGGAGGCATTCAGGTCCGCGGGAGTTCACGCCGCGCTGGAGCGCCTTCGCCTCGTGGCGTCACCTGGTGTCGAAACAGCAGCCAATGAGACCTTCCGATCCATGCGCCGTCTGCGCGTTCAGTACGCCGCCGGTAAGGCTCCCACCAATACCGAGGCGCATGCCGTTCGCATGGAGCTCGAGGCCAACTTCGCAATCTTGCGAGGCTTGATGCGGACAGACCTGACGGTTACGAATTCTTGATCGCGGTGGAGTGGTTGTTCCTCAGGGTTGGGAACCTTCTCCGTGCCACCTGAGCACAGAGTGCTACACGTCGATGGGGGTGACTTCGACGACGGTGCTCGAGTTCGAAGACGACCTGATCGCAAGCCTCGCCGAGCTGTGCCCAGGTGGCAGAACGGCCAGAGCGGATTGCGGCCGCGGCCACCACAACGCCGCCCGGATCGGCGCTCTGCTGCTGGCCGTTCCCAGACTCCCCCTATGGCCGGCCCACTCTCGGCGAGAACCCGGTGCGCCTGACCTCCTTCCCCACCGCACAACGCGACGTTCGCACGAGCAGAATTCGACGCCGGACTTCAAGGAGTTCCGACCGTTCTGCTGATTCGGGTGGGCTCGCGAGGCCCACCCGAACCGGGTCACCGTGCGTCAGTCACAGCAATGGCACCGCGTTGAGCTTGGAGTGTCCAACTCGGGTGCTCACTGGCCAACTGAAGCGCCCAGCCACAGCCGCTGTGACTGAGCGTCGTGGTTGGCCCCTGAGCGCTTGAGTTGTCCCACGTGAGCGCGAGAGTTGGCCCGGCCGATCTCTGACGCATCGGAGCGATCAGCTGTCGGCCGGCAGCGAACATGTCAGGCCGCGAGGCCGTCGTCTTCGGCTGGCTCGTCCTGAGCCATCAGGCCGGCCACCCACAATGGCATCAGCCAGTGCACTACAAGGACCGCGATGAGCAGCGGCGCCGCATACGCCGTGGGGGCATTGCCGTCGGCCGCACCCGCGATCAGCAGGCCGGCGGCGGATGCGGCAAGGAGCAGGGTCATCGCCCGGTGGGCGCGGGCTTGCACCCGGGTGCGTTCGGCGGATTGCCGCTCGTCCAGCGCTCGTTCGCGCAGTTCGAGCAGGCCACGGGTGGCTGCATTGATCGCCCCGGTCGCGACCATCCACGGCAGCAGCAGCAGCGCCATGACGACGACGGCCCAGATCGGTTCCCCCTCCACGAGGTAGGAGTAGGTCATCAGCCCGCCGATGGCCGCGGTCAGCACCAGATGCGCGGCGACGACCAGGCGCCGACGGGCGGCCGTGACGTACATCGGCCGGCCTCGGCGGTCGTTCATCAGCCGCAACATGGTGCGGTCGTAGCGCGTCAGCCGTGTCGTTGTCATGACGTCTTCCTCCCGTAGATCTCATCCGTGAGCGGCCGGAACGGTTCGAGCGAGAACAGCGCCTCCACCGGCAGCTCGAAGAACTTCGCGATCTTCAATGCCAGGTCGAGGCTCGGGTTGTACTGCCCCCGCTCGATGTAGCCGATGGTCTGGTAGTGCGCCCCCACCGCCTCGGCCAGGCGCTGCCGCGACACCTTCCGCTCGGCGCGAACCATGGCCAATCTGTTGTGCACCTGCTCGCTCATATACAAGAACTACTACATTCTGCGCGAGAGTTGCAACCATCGGCAACACTCCTATGGATCGAGGATGCCGCTGGGGCAGCTCTCGCGCTCAGCCGGGCCAACTCAAGTACTCAGGGGCCAACTGAAGCGCTCAGTCACAGCTTGGCGGCCTGGCTGATGTCCCCGGCCCCCGCTGCGTCAGCGAACGTGGGAGAAGGACACGCTGGTCACCGTAGGCCGTCCGGGGCCCGCGTGCCGTCACACGGTGCCGGGGGTGGCATACGCCGACCATGCCCTCACCGCCCGCCGCCTGGTCGCTCCCCCAGCCCATGCGCGCCGTACCGGTCAACAGCCCGGCATTGCCCGCGGGGTGGGCAGCGCGGCCCAAGTGGGGCGGTTCTCCAGACACTTGAAGGTGTCTCAGCCGCGTGACATCGCGGCATCTCCCAGCACACCTCCGACCGGCGCCGAAAGACTGCACGTTGCCGGAGTGGTGACGGCTGCTTGTGGGGTCATGTGCAGCTGTTCGTCACCCAACGGCATCTACCACCTCGGCTTCCCACCGGGAAGCAGCTACAACCCACCTCACCTGCCGGCTACTTGCCGAACAAGTCGACACCCGGAAGTTCAGGCGTGGGCCAGTTCCAATGCCTGCTTCAGGTTGTACTCGGCGATGCCCGCCATGAACGCCCGGTCAGGGAAGTCGCCGTCGAGCAGCCGCAGCGGGCCCGCCGTCAGAGACAAACGCTGCGCGAGCATGTAGAGCGCGAGCCGGTCCTCGTCCAAGCCATCCGCCTCCAGCCGCTGGTAGGCATCGTGCAGGCGGATTCGCAGAAACACGTGCTCCCACTCGACGTCGAAGTACATCAATCCCTCGATGTCGATCGCCACGGGGTTCCCTTCCTCGTCCACAAGCACATGGTCGGGTCCCAGTTCGCCGTGCACGACCGCGTACTCCGCGCGTGGCTGCACCGCCGCCGCCAGGATCAGCAGCCGCTCCTCCAGCCGGTCGCGGGCGGCCGCGATCCGCGAATCGCGCGAGGCCGCCTCGGCAAGGTCCCGCAGCGCACGGTCCAGAACCAGCCCCTCGCACGAGGTTCCGCGCGAGGTCCCTCCTCCGTCGACCAGGGCCACTTTGCCGTACGTCGGTGCACGGTGGCGTCGCATGGCCTTCAGCGACTCCGCGAGCCGGGCCATAACCGGAGCAGCAGCGCCTGGATCCCGCGCGAGCAACTTCTCCAGGCTCTCGCCCGGAAGGTCCTCGACGATCGCAAGGTCGGCCGGGCAATGAGTACCGTCGCGATCGACGAGACGGATTGCTGGAACGCGAACGCCGAGCGCGTCCAGCCGCGCGTGCGCGGCCTGGAACAGATCGAGCCCGAGACCGGGCGAGAACGGGTCGGTGAGGTCGTCGTCCCCCTCGGCCGCCGGCCAGTAGTTCTCGGTGCCATCCCATAGGTAGGCGATCGCTGTCGTCGCGTCGTCCATCACCAGGCGGTACACGCCCTTCTTACTGCCGCCCGCGACCCGTTCGACCGCCTCCAATCGCCGCCTGCGGCCCAGCGCGGCCCGCGCTGCACTCGTCAACTGCTCCCGCGTCACTGCCCTGGGTGCCACGTTGGGTGCCACGTTCCGACCCGCCTCTCCCCCACGACAACCCGCGAACCCTACGGGAGCATCGACGTTGGGGCGATTGGTTTGTTCCGGATCCGAGGACTCCAAGAGCCGAGATCACGACGGTGAGGCGGAACTGGACTCCACAGAAGCTGGCGACAGTTGAATACGCGAGCGCACCAGTATCCGTCCCGATGTCTCATGAGATACATCAAAGTCTGGAGAAGGACGGCTGAGGTCGAAGGCGACCAGGTGCGCCGGGAACTCGGCGGCCGCGCGGGCCGCGGCTCCTTGCGGAGGGTCTGTCGGCTCCTTGGTCGTTGTGCCCGACCACGACCGACCCCAAGCAGGCGGCCGCGTGGCTGGCCGACTTCCCGGCCGTCGGCATCGAGGGGCTGGTGTTCAGGCCCATGACGAACAGGTATGTGCCGGGCGGGCGCGGGTGGACCAAGTACAAGATGAGGCACACCACGGAGGCCATCGTCGGCGCGGTCACCGGCAGTCTCACCGCGCCCACCACGGCGCTGCTGGGCCGCTACGACGAACACGGCCGTTTCCGATACACGGCCGCACCACAACGCTCAGCGCGGCCATCCGGCACGCCCTTGCCGACCAGCTGCACGCCGCGGACGCGGAGCCGGGTCGGCGGTCGTCCGGCCCGCACGCGAATGTGCGCACGGGCCGGGGCCCACGCCAGGACCGATGGCTGGCCCTGATCCGATCTGGAACGCGGAACCGTCCGCCGTTGAATTTGCCGGATGTCTGGGGTGCCCGTCGGTGTGGACTTCGCCGAGCGCGGACTCGTCAGCTCCGAAAGTCAGATCGGCCGTGACGGAACGGTCGGTGGTGAGAGGCGGGGGCGGCGCCGTGGCGGCGTTGGCGTCGGCTGTATTCGGTGATGGCCTGCCACAGGTCACGCCGGTCGACGTCGGGCCAGTAGTCGGGGGTGAAGTGCAGCTCGGCGTAGGTGGCGTGCCAGGGCAGGAAGTTGGAGGTGCGCTGTTCGTTGCCGGTGCGCCACAGCAGGTCGACGTCCGGCATGTCGGGGTGGGGCAGGTGGCGGGCGAAGTCGTCCTGACCGATGAGGTGGGGGTCGATGTCGCCTGCTCGGGCTGCCTGGGCGAGGGCTGCGGCGGTGCGGGTGATCTCGTCGCGGCCGCCGTAGTTGAGGCACACGGTCAGGGTCAGTGCGGTGCGGTTGCGGGTGCGGCGCTCCTCGCGTCGAAGGGCCTGGACGAGCTCTTCGGGCAGTTTGGCGGGGTGGCCCAACCAGCGCTGGCGTACGTCGAGGTCGCGGAGGGGGCCTTCGTCGAGGTCGCGTCGGATCGCTTCCAGGATCGTGGTGATCTCCTCGGTGTCGCGTTTCCAGTTCTCGGTGGAGAACGCGTAGAGGGTCAGGTGGCGTAGGCCGATCTCCAGGGCGCCGTAGACCATCTCGTGGACGGCGGCGGTGCCGGCGCGGTGACCTTCCGGGCGGGGCAGGCCGCGCTGCTCGGCCCAGCGGCCGTTGCCGTCCATGATGACCGCCACGTGTAACGGCATCTGGTCGGCGGCGATCTGCGGGGGTCGGGCGCCGCCTGGGTGCGGTGGCGGGCGCCGGAGAGCTGTGTCGTCCGCTGCCGGGCTCGGATCGCGCGTGGTCATCGCGGGTCGTCGCGGTCCGGGCACGGTCAGGGGCGTCAGGCTCCAGGCCAGGCGCGAGCGCAGGCGGGCAGGGGCAAGGATGCGGGTGCGGACGATGAGGGAAGGGCGCGGTGCGCGCTTGAGCAAGGCGGGTCCGGCCGCGTCGACGGCATCGAGTTGGGCGCGCATCAGGCAGGCGGCGGTGTTGAGCATGTTGGCAGCGCCCGGGTGCATACCTCTGGTCATCGCGGGCCTGGTCAGCCACTGGCGGGCCAGAGTCGTCAGCTCTCGGATCAACGCCGCCGTGGCCGGGCTCCAACGCCCCTGCCGCAGGTCGTCTTCCGCGCCGGGAAAGGCGTCGAGGGCCTCATGCGGCAGGAGCAGGTCGCCTTGAGGGAGGTCAGTGCTCAGGTCGGTGAGGGTGTCGGTGAGCTGGGCGCCGTCGACGAACTGCTCGTAGTCCTTGTGCCGGTCCAACCGGAGTGTCATCGGGGCTCCGGCTTGCTCGAACAGGTGCCGTAGCTGGTCGACCCACGGCACCACTGCCTCGTTGCACCAGGCCCGCCACTCGGTCCAGTCGGCGAAGCGCCGGCCGCGGACGTCGTCACGCGTGCTGATCATGGCGCCCTGCAGGCTGGACAGGTCCAGATGCCATTGCAGGGCGGTATCCACCAGGGCATGCCGGATCAGATCCGTGCTGGTGCCGGCCGCCAAGTCCCGTTGCAGGGCTTGGGTCCACGCTTCGACGCGGGCCTCACGCTCGGCCGGTTCCGCATCCCGCCGGTCGGCCAGGTCATCCAGGACGCTCACCGCCGCCCACAACGCCCAGCCTGCCGGGCGCAGCACGGCCGGCATCAGCTGGATGAGGGCGTAGACCCCGGGATCGTGCACACGTGTGGTGTGTCGGCACAGCTGGTACGCCGCCCGCAGCGACGGGTCATCACTGGTGGGCGGGCGGCGAACGCGTCGCCCTCGCTGTGCGGGCAGGGCCGCATCGAGGTCTGCCGTGGTGAGCTTCATGGTGGGGCGCATGTCGGGGAACCGGGACCTCAGTGTGCTTCCGTGTCAGACGCCGCAGCCGATGGCGTGGCAGCTTGGCGCGGCGCGGGAAGGCCCGCCTTGCTGCTTCCCGGCCCGGGCGGCGAGGTGGGGGCGGTCGACGGCAGGCAGTTGCGGGTGCTGCCACGAAAGCCCAGCAGGGCGAGAAGGGCGGCACCGGCGAACCAGGTGAGCTGGATGGCCAGATGCCCGGGGACCGGGGTGGTGGAGAATCCGGCCGCCGTGCTGGCCTGCATGGCCCCATACGAGGGCAGGTAGCGCACGACCGGGTTGTCAGCCCCGGAACTCGTGATGGGATTCTGCAGCGCCAGGTCGATGATGCTGGTCATCACGATGGCGAACATCCCCTCGACTTCTCGGCGCAGCAGTGACCCGAAGCCGACGCCGAGGGCGCCGTAGGTCAGTCCGGCGCAGAACAGGGCGGCGGCGAGCAGGAGGGGCTGGCGGGGTGTCCAGGCCAGGCAGGTGATGGCGGTGGCGTAGACGGCGACCGCCGCCGAGACCAGAGCCAGGGCGGTGACCTTGGCCAGGACCAGGTGGGCGCGCGGGTAGCCGGCCATGGCCAGCCGGCGGTCGAAGCCGCTGCCGGAGAATGTGGCGGCGAACATCATGAATCCGGTGATCAGGGTGACGGCGTTGAGGGCGCCGCTGATCGAGGTCAGTTCGTTGCCGTGCGGTGCCAGCGCCTCTCCGGTGGCGCGAAGCCGCATCCGGGCCGGCGTGTCGGGCATCGCCAGGTACGCCAGGGTCGTCCACACCGGGATGAACAGGGTCACCAGGATCATGGCGAACCGGTTGCGGCCGTGCTCGAGGAGCGTGAACCGGGTGGCGACGGTGAAGCGGGTCAGGTGGAACCTCATGCGGCGGCCCCCGCCTCGTCCGCACGCAGCACGCCGGTGTCCAGGCGCCACAGCTCATCCAGACGCTCCGTGTCGTACGCCAGATGGGAGACGACCAGGACCGAGCGTCCCGCGTCCCGCAGTCGCGCGGCCAGGTCCCAGAACCGCTGGTAGGTGTCCCAGTCGAAGCCCTGATACGGCTCGTCCAACAACAGCACCTGCGGATCGTGCATGAGTGCCAGCGTCACGTTCAGCTTCTGCCGCGTGCCGCCGCTGAGCACCCCGGCCCGCTCATCGGCGTATCCGGTAAAGCCCAGGATCTCCATGATCTCCTCGGCGTAGCGCACATCGGCCAGGCGGTAGGCCGTCTGGAAGAACGTCAGGTGCTGCCGGACGGTCAGCGCGTCATTGAGGACCACGTGCTGCGGGCAGTAGCCGAACCGGCCGCTGTGACGGACCGTGCCGCGCGTGGGACTCAGTTCGCCGGAGAGGACCTTCAGCAGCGTGGACTTGCCGGCGCCGTTCTCCCCAACGATCCCGCAGAGCGTCCCTGGCAGAAGCCGCAGGTCAACACCTCGCAGGACCACACGCCGACGGTAGGCATGATGGACATCCCTGACCTCCACTCCCGTCTCCCCCCATAGGCCCAGACCGACCATGTACCCAATGGCCTAACGATCGCGGGGCGGAACAGACACGAGCCCCATGTCACCGGCGTAGCCGCGAGGAGCCGGCGGCGTTCAAGACGATGACGCTGCTGCGCCCCGCAAAGCTGCCGATACCTCAAGCGGTGGTGCCTCGCGGAAGACGCCGGGGCACACACCGCGTGGATCGCGGCCGGTTTCCTGATCGAGTGCATGCAGGAGGTCGACCAGGTGAGCCAGTTCCTCGCCGACATCCGCGGCGATGCCGGCGCCCGGTACAGGGCGGCCGCGGCCTGAGCCGAGCGGGAGGCCGGCGGCCAGGGGGCGACGCGCGCCACCGCACCGCATGTCCGGTGCGGTGGCGCGCGGGTGCGGACTGGCACGCCGCACGGTGCGTTGAGTTGCGGACGATGTAACGCACTTCCCCACCCGGTGGAGCGCACCGAGTGGACTCCACCCGCATCCGGTGGCCTCCACTCTCCACTCGGTGCGGACGACGCCGTGCGCTTCCACTCGGTGAGCCTCCGCCAACTACCGCAGGCCAAAGGGCTGGTGTGACCGGTTCCCGGAGTGCTCACGCTGGTCCTGGGCGGCAGTCTGAGGACTCGATCGTCTGGCGGGCGGCCGGTGCGTCGATTCCTGTCCGTGTGGCCGGGCAGCCTTCTACGATCCAGGGCATGGATCCCGAGCTTCTGGAACGGATCACCGCGCGGCGCGCGGAACTGGACGACCTCGAAGGGCAGCTGGCCAAGCAGTTGACGGAGGTGCGGGCCGAGCGGGACGAACTCGCGGTTGCCGAGCGGGTTCTTGAGCGGGTGAGCGAGCAGCTCTCCGACAAGCGCGCCTCGGCCGCGCCGCTGTCCGGGCAGGTGGGCGGACGGACGGTGATGCTGATCCCGCACCGCACATCGGGCGTGGACGAGGCCACGCTCCCGCCGGATTACCAGCGCGCACAGGTCTTGTACCGCCAGGTACACGCGAATGTGCCAAGCGGCTGCCCTCTTCGTAGCGAGGCCAGGTAGGTTGATCGTTTGTGGCGCACGTGGCCTGAAAGCGGTCTTCGGCCCTGTGCAAGAAAAGTTGAAGAAAGTTGTCGTCGGATGTCGAGGGCCCGTTCCCGGCTCCGACTGAGGGGTGACAGCGCGCCGACGGGGCGCGCGGGACTGAGGGGACACCCGAGATGAAGTACGTCGCGATGATCTACGGCAACCAGGCCAAGTGGGAGTCCTTCCCGGCCGAGGCATGGCCGGAGGCCATCGCCAAGCAGGAGGCGTTCAACAAGAAGTACCGGGAGACCGGAGAGCTTGTGGGCGCCTACGGCCTGGCGGACGCGGCCAACGCCCAGCTCGTCATGCGCAAGGACGGGATCCCCGCGGTCACCGACGGTCCGTACCTGGAGACCAAGGAGTACATCGCCAGCTTCTACCTGCTCGACTGCGAGAGCGAGGAGCGCGCGCAGCAGATCGCGGCGGACATGCCCTTCGCCGATGTGGAGCCGGTCGAGCTGTGGCCGGTCCTGCACGAGTCCGCGGCGGACGTGTGAGCGAGCAGCACCGTGTCGAGGACCTGCTGCGCGAGCTGGCGCCGCAGGTCCTCGGCACGCTGGTCCGCCGGTACGGCGTCTTCGACACGTGTGAGGACGCCGTCCAAGAGGCGCTGCTCGCCGCCGCGCTCCAGTGGCCTTCCGAGGGAATACCGGACAGCCCCCGGGCCTGGCTGGTCACCGTCGCCTCCCGCAAGCTGGTGGACCAGGTACGCAGTGAACAGGCACGCAGGCAGCGCGAGGACCGCATCGCCCTGGCCACCCCGCAGGCGGAGCTGCTCAGTCGGTCCGCCGACGCCGAGCCGGCGGCGGCGGACCGGGACGACTCCCTCGCGCTGCTGTTCCTGTGCTGCCACCCGGCGCTGTCGCAGCCGAGCCGGATCGCGCTGACGCTCCGCGCGGTCGGCGGCCTGACCACCGCACAGATCGCGGCGGCCTTCCTCGTTCCCGAGGCGACCATGGCCCAGCGCATCAGCCGGGCCAAGCAGACCATCAAGGCCTACGGCAAGCCCCTGCGCATGCCGCAGGCAGCAGCCCATGCCGAGCGGCTGGGAGAGGTGCTGCACGTGCTGTATCTGATCTTCAACGAGGGATACACCACCACGGACGGCGTCGACCTGACCGCGCCCGCTCTGTCGACCGAGGCCATCCGGCTCACCCGGCTGTTGCACCGTCTGCTGCCCGACGACGCGGAAACGGCGGGCCTGCTGGCGCTGATGCTGCTCACCGACGCGCGCCGCCCTGCTCGCATCGGCGCCGACGGCGATCTGGTGCCGCTGGCGGAGCAGGACCGCGGTCAGTGGGACCGCCGGCTCATCACCGAGGGAATCGACCTGATCAGCAAGACCCTGCCGCGGGGGCAGGTCGGCCCCTACCAGCTGCAGGCAGCCATCGCCGCTGTCCACGATGAGGCCGAGCACGTCGACGCCACGGACTGGCCGCAGATCCTCGCCCTGTACGAACTGCTGGAGCACATCACTCCCAACCCGATGGTCACCCTCAACCGCGCGGTCGCCGTCGCCATGGTGCACGGTCCCGCCGCCGGACTCGACCTGCTCGCAACCCTGCAAACCGACAAGCACATGGCACGCCACCATCGCCTGCTCTCCACTCGAGCCCACCTCCTGGAAATGCTCGGTCAGCTTGACGTCGCGGCGGACACCTACCGCGACGCCGCCCGACGCACCACCAGCGCACCGGAACGCCGTCACCTCACCGCCCGCGCGGCACGACTCACACCCGCACCGAGTTGATCAAAAACGCCCGAGCTGTCAGCACCAACATGTAGCCCGGGCACAGACGCTGTGTACTGCAGAGGTACGCCGACACCAGGGACGCTCCCGCCCGATGCGGTGCCTCACGGGAGTAACCGCGTTGCCGTCAGGGGCCGTTGGGCGCGGGCAGGTTCCGTACCCGGCCTGGACTGGGCCGTCACCGCAGGACTCCTGCGCTACAGCGGACCCGCCTACCAGTGCCGCCACGCCTGCTTTCATGGGTGGGGTCGTGGGCGTGGGGTTTTCGCATCGTGACTCTGGTCGGGCCCTGGTGGTCGGCTTCCTGGTCGCGGCCGGCTGCTCGCCTGTCCTAGAGGCGCGGCGCCGGTGGTGGTGTCGCGGCTCGGTCGGACTCGCTGCGCAGAACGCAGAACTCGTTGCCTTCGGGGTCAGCAAGGACCGCCCAGCCAGAGCCATCGGGATTCCGGTGATCGGTGACAAGGGTGGCGCCGAGGCCCAGCAGTCGTTCTACCTCCTGCTCGCGCGAGGTTTCTGGGCGCAAACACAGATGGATCCGGTTCTTGATCGTCTTGGACTCGGGCACCTGGTTGAAGTGCAGCACTGTGCCCTCCGCCAACAGCACGTGAACCTCCGGATCACCCGGTTTGTCCTCCGGGTGCAGCGGACGGCCGGTCACCCTGCTCCAGAACCGGGCCAGCTCGTAGGCATCCGCGCAGTCAATCGCCACGTTCTGCAATACCGAGACCATGTGCGCGAGCCTTCCTGATTTCCACTCCAGACGCCATCGAGTTGCGCTCGTTCATCGCGCACGTGCGTTGGGCGACCTGCAAGTTGGGCTGGTTGGATGCGGCAGGCGGGACAGCCCGGTGGCTGGGAGTTTGAGGGTTGGGCAGGTAGCCGACCTTGATGCTGGCCGACTCCCGGACGCGACCAGGTGGAGATGGCACGCCCAGGCCTTCGGATTCGACAAGCCGTCCGGCAGATTCCGCCCGGGCCAGGCCCGTACGAGCGGGCCGGCGGCAAGGGCTTCGTCCCGCAACCGAAGCGGTGGGTGGTCGAGCAGGTCAACAGCATCCTCATGCTGCACCGGCGCTCCGCAGCCCCTGCCTCGGACGCACCCCGAGCGCCCCCACCCTGATAGCTGTCAGGGTCACGACATCCCTGGTGCGGTCTACGGTTCGAGTCGCCGATTACGACTACAGAGGAGATCACATGGGACTGAGAAAACGAGCGGCTGCGACGGTCACGACGCTGATCGCCGCGTTCCTTCTTCCGCTGGCCGCGCAGGCACCGGCACAGGCCGCCGCCACCGCGTGGACGCCGGGGATCTCCCCCCTGCACTCAGGCGAGTATGTGGAGCGGGACATACCAGGTGGTGCCGATGCTGACAGGGCGCTCAAGATTTGCGCCGCGGCATCAGGGATCGCCTGTGTCTCGGTCGGTCAGGGCGACGGCAAGCAGAGCATCTTCCACCTGTACAGGTGCGGCACCCGGTCGCTCTCGAACTTCATCGACGCGCTCTCCGTGCTCAACAACCAGACGGGCGGAGCCGAAGTCAAATTCACGGGGCCCAACGTGGGTACGTACCGCGCCCCTGCCAACTCCAACGTCATCTGGAGGTTCCCGAACGAGGCGACGTACGACTTCAACACCATGTCCATCTGCTGAGGTCACACCACCCCGGGCACGTCGGTCAGGGTGTCCGGGACGTCGCCCCGTACGACTCCTGAGCAACTCGACGACCCTGACCCTGATCTCCGTCGCCCCGAACCCCCACAGCGCGGCGCCGTCCTCCTTGTGGAGGCGGATGCCGCCGGCTGGGTGCCGGCGGGGGGCGTGGCCAGCACGCGTCACCGCCGTAGACGCGCTCGTGGACGTCGATGAGCGTGGCAATGGTGTCGGGGGTGTCTGCGAGGCCGGCCCACTGTCCGTGCGCGGTGAAGACCGGCACGGCGTCGACGATGACGACGTAGTCGCCGTACCGGTTGAGCGCCATGTCGTGCAGGCCCGGAACCGGTGCGGTGTTCAGGACTTCCAGGCCGTCGACGGTGAAACATGCGGGTTCGCCGGGCGTCTGAGGCAGGGTCAGGGGTCGGTGACGCACATCAGGTCGCTGGGCTGGATGCCGGTCAGCAGCTCGTGGGTGATCCGGGGGCGGTCGCTGGTGCAGGACACGAGCGTGTCCGGGGCGCCCTCGGGGGGTGTCGATGTCGACGGGCCGCACGACGATCTGGCCCGGGGTGTCGCGATCACCCTGAAACAGATCCTGCCCGGCGATCTGCTCAGCGCCACAGTCCGGCACGCTGTCCTGGACAAGTACGCCTCCAGCCTCTCCCGCCACGACGAGCGAGGGGAGCGACAGGAGGTGACCCATGTGGCGGACACACTGTCAGAGGTAGTCCCTACGGTGCCCGGCATGAACGAACTCCTGCCTCTGTGTGAGGCAAAGACGGCCCTGTCCGACTCTCGATCGCTTCCGCCTTGCCTTCGTAGAGCACGAAAACGAGGAGATCCCCAAGCGCATCGAGCTGGCAGCCGGCACGTGGAATCCCATCTTCGAGGACTGGAACGTTTGGGAGTCCCTGCGCGAACACGTCGCCGAACGCCCGGATCTCACACTCGACGACATCATCGTGCGCCTGGACTTCGCCCTGCTGGACTGATGAACGCAGCTCCTGACCTCACGGCCAGGAGAAAGGAAGCCCATCCCCCTGCCCTGGACCCGGGGCGTCGCACTGCCGGCAATCGCCGCGCCGCCCAACTCCGTACGTGGGTGGGGTGTGGGCGTGGTCGGGAGTGGGGTTATCGCATCGTGACCGTGGTCGGGTCCTGATGGTCGGCTTCCTGGTCGGGGCCGGCTGCTCGCCTGTGAAGGGCTCGTGGACCCGATCACGTTGCCTCAGGCGGGCCGGACCCTGGTCTGGTTCCCCGCCGGTTACGGGGCCGAGGTGGCCTCGGAGTGGCCGGAGTTGCCGGAGTGGCAGCTGGCGAAGCCGGGGGCGCCTGTTACAGGAAGCCGCCCTGCCCTCCCGCAAGGACGGTACCGACGCGCCGGCTCTGGACGGCTCTGTCCGGCAGCAGCGTTCTACTGGTCGCCGGCCGGTGGCGACGGCTTGGTAGGGGCTGCCGTGCGCCGGCGGCGGGCGCGCAGTGCAGTGGGACCGCTCAGTAGCGCCTCAGGCCGCAGGCCAGAACCCAGCGGTAGGAAGTCAAGGACCCGATCGGGCATTGTGCAGCCAGCACCACATGGTGGGGGCCGGCCCGGAACAAGCCGGAGTGCCGGACACGACACGCGCGCCCTGCAGTCCACGGTACAAACGCGGCAGGGCCCGGATCCCAACGGATCCGAGCCCTGTATCGCAGTAGCGGGGACAGGATTTGAACCTGCGACCTCTGGGTTATGAGCCCAGCGAGCTACCGAGCTGCTCCACCCCGCGTCGGTAGATCCCACAGTACGCCATCACCACCCCGGCGAAGACCACCCCGGTGCACGACGGCAGCCTGGCTTCGCCAGGGCCTGGTGTGCGGCGGGACCACACCCCGAGCGGGTCTGCTCTCAGGGCGCGGCTGGTTGGCCCCGGACTCTGGTTGCTCGTCGCGGTGCAACCGTCCTCGTTGATACTCGAAAGGCGGTAATGGTGTCGGTTGCCTGGTTGGCGGCGTACGGAGTGGTACCGGTCGGGTCGGTGGTGAAGAACCGGGGCTGTTGGCCGCCGATCGGAGTCCAGCGCGGTGTGTGCGAGGTGCCGTCGCCGCGGACTGCGTAGGTGGTGATGAACGCGGTTGGAGACGAACAGGACGCGTGCGCCCGGGGTGAGTTGGATCCCGGCTGCGGTGTTGTCGCCGGTGTAGGTGGGCGGCAGGCTCGGTAGCCAGGAGCGGGGCATGAGGGCGCCCGTCGCGGGGTCGTAGGTGTACGTGGTGACCTGGGAGTTCAGTTCGTCGGCGACGTAGGCCAAGGGCAGGTGGGGGTGGTAGGCGGTGTGGCGGGGACCTGCGCCGGAGCGGACGGTGGTGGTCGCGGGGGTGGCGGGGATCAGGCGTCCGGCGGTCGAGTCGTAGGTGAAGTGGTGGATGCGGTCGGTGCCCTTGTCGGAACGAGGACGTGGCGTTGGTCGGGGGGCGAAGGGGATGTGGTGGGGGTGAGGGCCGGTTTGCTGCGTGCGGTGGGGCCGGGGGCACCGGTCAGTTCGATGGCCTGGTCGGCCGGCCGGAGGCGGCCGCCTGCACCGCGGGGCAGGACGGCGAGGGTGCCGGTGGCGTAGTTGGCGACCAGGAGACACCGGTTGTCGGGGGCAAGGTGGACCCCTTGCTCGGCTGGCTGCCGAGTGGGGTGAGGCGTCCGCTGCGGTGGTTGATGGCGTAGGCGCTGACCTGGTCGAGGCCGCCATGTCCGGCGTAAAAGAACGACTGGGTGTGATCGAGGGGCTTTCCGATCAGCGCTGATCGCGTACCTGCTCCCGGTCGGCCCTGGCCCATTGCAGCCAGCTCTCCTGGAGGACGTCCTCGGCGTCGGCCGCCAATCCGAGCACTTCATAGGCGGCCGCGAAGAGAAGGCCGCGGTGGGCGAGGAACGCCTCGGTCACCGGGCCGTCGGCGTCGCCGCTCACGTCCCGGCCGGTGTCCTCGTCCTGCGCGGGCGTCCGCGGCGGGTTCCCGGAGCGCACACCGGTCAGGCCGTCCGGTCAGGGGCGGCCGGTGCCTCGATCCCATGAGTGCCGTCGGCGTACAGCAGCCGTCGGCGCTTGGCTGCTCCACCCGGCACTCGGTGCAGGCGGAACGAGCCGGGCTGGTGCGCCTCCGCGGACAGGTGCTCGGGGATGGCCTTGCAGATGAGTTCCTTCATCTTGGCGCCCAGCCCCTGGCCGATGTGCAGCCCCACGGCGACGTCCGACCGGTTGGCCAACTGATAGATGCCCGCGCCCCGGCCCAGGCTGATGCACTGGGCGTAGAACCCCTGGTGGATGGGGCCCGGTCGTTCGCCCGCGAGTCGACTCAGAATCGTGTCGGCGGCTCGCGCGCCCAGCGGTGTCGCGTTCAGGCAGCTCATGCGCAGCGGTCGATGCGACGGTGCCGCCGAGTCCCCGGCCGCGAGGATCCGCTCGTCGTCCACGCTCGTCAACGTCTCGTCCGTGAGCAGCCGACCCATGGCATCGGTGCGCAACCCGCTGCGCGCGGCCAGATCGGGAACGCCGAAGCCGGCGGCCCAGACGATGACCTCGCTCGGCACCTCGCGGCCGTTTGCGAGCCGTACGCTGTCGCGGGAGACGGCCGTCGCCTTGGCCTCGACGCCGTCGAGCACCGTCACGCCGAGCTTGGCCAGTCTCCCGGCGACCGAGCGCCGACCCCGAGTGTGCAGGTACGGGCCGAGGAGGGCGCCGCACACCAGGGTCACCTGGCGGCCCGCCTCCGCCAGTTCGGCGGCGGTCTCGATGCCGGTAGGACCGGCGCCGATCACCGTCACCGGGGCCGTCACGGGTGTGCCGTCGAGGACCGTCCGCAGCCGCCGGGCCTCCTCCAGAGTGGCGACCGGGTGGGCGAACTCAGCGGCTCCGGGCACGTCCGGTGCGGCGCTGCCGCTGCCCACGGCGTAGACCAGGTAGTCGTAGTCGAGCGTGCCGCCGCTCTCCAGCGTCACGGTGCGCTCGGCCGCGCCCAGCCGGGTCACCGTGTCGACCATCAGCCGGACACGCTCGGACAGCACGTCCTCATAGGAGACGACAGCGTCGCCGGTCCCGCACACCAGTTGGTGCAGGCGGACCCGGTGGACAAGGTCCGGGCGTGGGTTGATCAGCGTCACGGTCACGTCGGCGCGCTGCGTCAGCCGGTTCGCGGCCATCACGCCCGCGTATCCGCCACCGATCACGACCACATGCGTGTTCCCTGCCATGGTGCCTCCTCAGTTCCCAGGTGCTCGGCCATAAGTCACCGTGCCATCAACGGTTGTGACAGGAGGGAGAGCATTATGAGCCAGATCACGTCTCCAAGGACGGGCGGACTGGACCACAAGGCCATGTGGTCAGCTGCCGGCGTGCGATGTACCCGACGTCGATGGATGCCCGGTTTCTCCACACGCGGATTGCAAGTGCCGTTAGGCCTCATCCTCTTTGACGGACATCTGAGATCAGGAGTTCTGCCCTGGAGGATATCCATCCTGGAGAGCATGGGGAAGAAGAAGCCAGCCACGCCCTCGCCGTTCGTTCACGCCGGAGTTCAAGGCCGAGATCGGCCGGGGCCGCGGGCGGTCCGGGACACCGCGGTGACCGGCGAGATCGCCGAGGTCCATGCCAAGTCCCGCGGCACCTACGGCGCCCCACGGATCCACGCCGTCCTGAAACGTGAGGGGGCTGGCTGCGGAAGCCGCCGCATTGCCAGACTGATGCGGGCGGCGGGCTTGGCGGGCCGCCACCGTCCGGGCCGGGGAAACGACGGCACCTGAACACTGTCCCCGACCCTCGCGCCGCCACCCGGCCCGACCTCGTCTGCGGCAGTTCGATCCCGACCCGGTCGGTGTCGACACGCGCTGGTGCGGCGGCATCACCTATGTCCCGACCAAGGAGGGTCGGCTCTATCTGGCCACCGTCATCGACATCGGCTCCCGCCGGGTAATCGGCTGGGCGACGGCCGATCACCTGCGCACCGATCTGGTCGCCGATGCCCTCACAGCGACGTGCCGGCAGCGTCGTCCCACCCGGCCGGTGATCTTTCACCCCGATCGTGGCTGTGAGTAAACCAGTCATCAACTCGCCACCCTGGCAACGGAGTTCGGCGCCCGCCTGTCGGTCGGCCGCACCGGACAGTGCTGGGACAAAGCGCTCGCCGAATCGCTCTTCGCCGGTCGACGTTGTCGGCGGAGACTCCGGTGCGGTTGAGCACCAACCTCGCCTTGGGCTGCCTTGAGGGGATCCCTCCCGGTCGGTCGCTCGCACATGGGGCAGCTGCGGGTAGTGCCGCTCTTCGCGACTGGGGCGTGCGCACCGGACGTGCCGGTTGCCGCGGGGGCACCGCAATCGATGTCGTTGCCTACAACAGCGCGCGGCACGGGTCGGTTGATTGCCAGGGACCGTCGGATGCCCGCCCGACGATTCCTGACTCGAGTACCAGGGCCCCACGAATGGTCCGTACCAAGGTATTGACGGGGCCTTATTTCACTCCTTGAATCAAGGGTGTCCCCTTACCCCCACCTCGCTCGGCGCCCCCGACACTGGGCGCCGTACGGAAGGGAGAGCCGTGTCCCGTTCTCGTCCGCTCCGCGGATGGCTGTTCGCCGCACTATCCGCGACGCTCGTCGCCACGCTCGCCACCGGTCCCGCACAGGCGCACGCCGCCTCGCCGACCGCGGTCAACGCCGTGACGTTCTCCGACACCTTCGACGGTCCGGCCGGCGCGGCCGTCAACTCCTCGAAGTGGCAGATCGAGACCGGGGACAACGTCAACAACCACGAGCGGCAGTACTACACCTCAGGCAACAAGAACGCGGCACTGGACGGCCAGGGCCACCTGGTCATCACCGCTCGCCGCGAGAACCCGGCCAACTACCAGTGCTGGTACGGCACCTGCCAGTACACCTCCGCCCGGCTGAACACGGCCGGAAAGTTCACCGCCCAGTACGGACACGTCGAGGCGCGGATGAAGATTCCGCGTGGCCAGGGCATGTGGCCGGCCTTCTGGATGCTGGGCAACGACCTCGGCCAAGTCGGCTGGCCCGCCTCCGGCGAGATCGACATCATGGAGAACGTCGGCTTCGAGCCCTCCACCGTGCACGGCACGATCCACGGCCCGGGCTACTCCGGCTCAGGAGGCATCGGCGCCGGCTACACCCTGCCCGGCGGCCAGGTGTTCGCGGACGGATTCCACACCTTCGCCGTGGACTGGGCGCCGGACTCGATCACTTGGTCCGTGGACGGCACCGTCTACCAGCGGCGCACGCCCGCCGACCTGGGCGGTCGGCAGTGGGTGTTCAACAAGCCGTTCTTCCTGATCCTCAACCTGGCGGTAGGCGGCTACTGGCCCGGAGATCCGGACGGTTCCACCGCCCTTCCGCAGTCGCTGGTGGTGGACCACGTTTCAGTGACGACCAGCGACGCCGCACCAAGCTCCGCGATCCGGGGCATCGGCGGCAAGTGTGTGGACGTGGCCGGCGCCAACTCCGCCAACGGCACGCCCGTGCAGCTCTACGACTGCAACGGCACGGCCGCCCAGCGATGGGCGGTGGGATCCGACGGCACGATCCGCGCGCTCGGCAAGTGCCTGGACGTCAACGCCGGCGCCACAGCGGACGGCACCACCGTCCAGCTGTGGGACTGCAACGCAACAGACGCCCAGCGATGGGTCGTCACCGCCGCGCACGACATCGTCAATCCACAGGCCAACAAGTGCCTCGACGCCACCGGCAACAGCTCCGCCAACGGCACCCGGCTACAGATCTGGACCTGCACCGGCGCCTCCAACCAGAAGTGGACCGTCGGCTGACCTCAACCCACGCCAGGAATCGCCCGCCGCGCCACGGCAGCGTGCGGCGTCGCGGGCGTCTCCTTCCGCCGACAGTCCCCCTGCAAGCCGATGGGGCTCCTTGACCTGGCAGGAGGCGTGACGCAGGTCGCGCTCAGGCACATCGCGCATTACCCACGCATTACGCCTGTGCATTTTCGCGACACTCGGCATCACCACAGCACACACCCGCTCTGACCTGCGAAAAGCGCGATCCCGTGAGACGGGAGGGTTCACCGGAACTTCACGGCTGATCCCGCCCGGCGGACACCACCAGGGCCATGCAGTTGCTGCGCGGCAGCCAGTCACACGCGCCTTACCAACGCCGAAAACCACCGGTAGACGACTCCACCGTCAACGAGCGCGCGTCTACGTACCGCTCCCCCACCCGGCGACCAAAGACGCCGCGCCCCGCACCACGTCACCGACTCTCCGCTCCCGGCCGTGCCGGGGGCTTCTTGCTGCCTGGAGGACCAACGCGCCGACCTACGAGACCCTGCCCCGCTTCACCAACGATCTGGACCGCCTCCCCTCAGAGCAGCGCCATCGTTTCCACCAGACCGTGGCGGCCTTCGACGAGGACCTGCGCATCGGGCGCTTCCGCGCTGGCCTCCGCGTCAAGCGTGTCCAGCGAGCACCGGGCATCTACGAGCTGACCTGGTCCATGGGCACCGACCCCGCGGGCCGCGCAACGTGGGAGTACGGGGCGCTGATAGTTCCCGGCGAGCAGCACATCGTCAGGCTGCGCAATTCGGCTGGTCATTACGCATCGCACGAAGCCAGCCGGCCCCCCGCGGTGGCGCAGACTGCGCACCCCCCTGTCGTGCACGCCTCGGGTGCGCAGGCACGCAAGGGCCTGCACATGGCTGCGCAGCAGCCCGCGGCTTGCAGTGCGCGGGGCCGGCCGGCTGCGCCGCGTGCACAGCTGGATGTGGCAGCGGCTGTCCGGGCTGGATGGTGACGTGCCATCTGGGCCGCGCTGCGCCTGGGAGAAAATACTGGTCACTGGCAGGGTCGGATTTCCGCCTGCTGGCTGTGAGCCGGCGATTTCCAGCCCGTCTCTGCCCTCGCCCGACCACTTGCCTGCCCCAGCCGTGAACGCCACGGACGTCTGGACAGGGTGTTCGCCAATGCCGGGGTCGGAGTGTTCGCGCAGTGGCGAGGTCACTGAGCGAGACTTCGATCAACTTCGGAGCCCATTTATGGCGAACATCAACTACCCGTGAGCTGAAGCACAAGAGCCGCCACAAGGGCAGACCGGTTGTCACCAATGCCCGAGTTATTGCCCGCCTGGGCGAAATGCTGCCTGCGGGCCGGTTTGAACCGGTAATCGACGGCGCATTGTGCGTGGACATGAGCACCCTATGGGTACTCTGTGCGCCCTCCCGATTCCCCAGGGTGATGGAAATGATGAGCGCACCGCACATGTGCCAGGCGATCCGCAGTCCCCTGCCTTCTGCCGGGCGGACTGGCGGCGAAGGAGGTCAGGGTGTTACTTCTCATCTCCCCGGACGGTGTTGAGGAAGCTCTCGATTGCGCGAAGGCTGCGGAGCATCTCGACATCGTCGACGTCAAGAAGCCTGATGAGGGCTCTCTCGGCGCGAACTTCCCCTGGGTCATCAGGGAGATCCGCGAAGCGGTCCCGGCGGACAAGCCGGTGTCCGCGACCGTGGGGGATGTCCCGTACAAGCCCGGCACGGTGGCCCAGGCCGCGCTCGGCGCGGTCGTCTCGGGGGCCACGTACATCAAGGTCGGCCTGTACGGGTGCACGACGCCCGATCAGGGCATCGAGGTCATGCGTGCGGTCGTCCGTGCGGTGAAGGACCACCGCCCCGAAGCACTCGTCGTCGCCTCCGGATACGCCGACGCTCACCGCATCGGCTGCGTCAACCCGCTCGCCCTGCCCGACATCGCCGCCCGATCCGGGGCCGACGCGGCCATGCTCGACACCGCCGTCAAGGACGGGTCGCGGCTGTTCGACCACGTTCCGCCGGACGTCTGTGCCGAGTTCGTCCGGCTGGCCCACGCGTCCGGTCTGCTCGCCGCCCTCGCGGGCAGTGTCAAACAGACCGACCTCGGTCCGCTGACCCGCATAGGCACGGACATCGTGGGCGTGCGCGGAGCGGTCTGCGAGGGTGGCGACCGCAACGCCGGAAGGATTCAGCCGCATCTGGTGGCCGCCTTCCGGGCGGAGATGGACCGGCAGGCCAGGGAGTACGCGGCCGGCGTCCCCGCGGTGAACTGACCACCGGCATGCCGACATCCGAGTCCGAACGCGTTCCCGGACGTCAACCCGCGCGTTTCGCCGTCGTCGACCCGGCCACCGGGGAGAGCTTCGACGAGGCCCCCGACCAGCAGCCGGACGAGTTGGACGCCGTGGTCGACCGGGCCCACCGGGCCTGGCACGGCTGGCGGGCCGACCCCGTCGTACGCACCACTGCGTTGCGCGTGGCAGCCAACGCCGTGGAGGCGGCGGGCGATGACCTCGCTCGGTTGCTCACCCGGGAACAGGGCAAGCCCCTGGCCGAGTCGCACGCGGAGGTCGCCCGTACGGCGTCTCGCCTGCGCTACTTCGCCGACCTGGCCCCCACAACCCGGCGGATCACCGACGGCCGGCCCGTACACAGCGAGATCCGCTGGCGATCCCTCGGACCTGTCGCCGCGATCGTGCCGTGGAACTTTCCCCTCCAGCTCGCGGCGGCGAAGTTCGCACCCGCACTCGCGGCGGGCAACACCGTGGTCCTCAAACCATCCCCGTTCACCCCCCTCGCCACCCGGCTGCTCGGCACGGTCCTCGCCACCGCCCTGCCCGAGGACGTCCTGACCGTCGTCACCGGCCGCGAACCACTCGGCGCCCGCCTCGCCTCCCACCCGGGCATCCGCCACGTCACCTTCACCGGCTCGGTACCCACCGGGCGGGCCGTCGCCGAAGCGGCGGCGGCCTCGCTCGCCCGGGTCACACTGGAACTGGGCGGCAACGACGCCGCCGTCCTGCTGGACGACGTCGAGGTGGACCGGATCGCGGACCGGCTGTTCTGGGCCGCGTTCCGCAACTGCGGGCAGGTCTGCATGGCGGTCAAACGCGTCTACGCCCCGGCCCACCTCCACGCCGAAGTCGTCGAAGCCCTCGCCCAGCGCGCGAAGACCATCGCCGTCGGCTCCGGCCTGAACCCTGAAACCCGGCTGGGCCCGGTCAACAACGCCCCCCAGCTGGCCCGGGTCGAGCAGGTCACGAAGCAAGCCCTGGCGGACGGCGCCCGGGCGGCGGCCGGCGGCCACCGGCTGGACGGGCCCGGTTACTTCTTCGCTCCCACGATCCTTACCGACGTCCCGCCCGGCAGCCCGGTGGTGACCGAGGAACAGTTCGGACCGGTCCTGCCGGTGCTGCCGTACCGCAGCCTCGACGAAGCCGTCGACGCGGCCAACGGCACCGGCTTCGGCCTGGGCGGCTCCGTATGGGGCACCGATCTCGACCGGGCCGGGGCGGTGGCCGACCGGCTCGAATGCGGTACCGCCTGGATCAACCACCACGCCGAACTGTCCCTCGCCCAGCCCTTCGCAGGCGTCAAGAACAGCGGTGTCGGCGTCGCCGGCGGGCCGTGGGGGCTCTACGGCAACCTCCGGCCGTTCGTCGTCCACCGCCCGCAGGAAGCATGACGATGAGGTTCCAGGCGGCCGTACTGCGTTCGCATGAGGACCCCTTCGCGGTCGAGGAGGTGACCCTGCGCACGGAACCCGCAGACGGTGAGATCCTGGTCGAGATCGCGGGCTGCGGGATGTGCAGGACCGATCTCGCGGTCCGGCGATCGGCCGGCCGCAGCCCGCTGCCGGCGGTGCTCGGCCACGAGGGGGCCGGGGTCGTGGTGCGGACGGGCGGCGGCCCGGACACCGCGATCGGCGTCGGTGACCACGTCGTGCTGAGCTTCGACTCCTGCGGACACTGCCGCAACTGCCGCGGCGCGGCCCCCGCCTACTGCGACTCCTTCGCCTCCCTCAACCTCTTCGGAGGACGCGAGGAGGACACGCCGCGGCTCACCGACGCGACCGGGGGCGCGCTGGCCCCCCGCTGGTTCGGCCAGTCCTCGTTCGCCGAGTACGCGCTCGTCCCGGCCCGCAACGCCGTCCGGGTCGACCCCGCACTGCCCGTCGAACTGCTCGGACCGCTCGGCTGCGGCTTCCTCACCGGCGCCGGAGCCGTGCTGAACACCTTCAGCGCCGGCCCCGGCGACACCCTCGCGGTCTTCGGCGCGGGAGCGGTGGGCCTGGCCGCGGTGATGGCGGCCACCGCCGCTGGCGCGCTGACCGTGGCCGTCGACCGGCATCCCGGGCGGCTGGCCCTGGCGGAACGGTTCGGCGCGATCCCGCTGCCCGCCGAAACGGCCGGACTGCCCGAGCAGATCCGGCGGCTGACCGACGGCGGCGCGCAATACGCGCTGGACACCACGGCCTCCGCCCCTCTCATCAACGACGCGCTCCGGGCACTGCGCCCGACCGGCAGCCTCGGCCTGGTGGCACGGCTCCACACCGCGCTGCCGCTCGACCCGGGCACGCTGGACCGAGGCCGCAGCATCCGCCACATCTGCGAAGGGGACGCCGTACCCGGACTGCTGATACCCCGGCTGACCGGGCTGTGGCAGGCCGGACGCTTCCCCTTCGACCAACTGATCCGCACCTACCCACTGGCCGACATCAACGAGGCCGAACGCGACTGCGACGCGGGCCGCGTGGTCAAACCCGTACTCCTTCCGGCGGGAAGAAGCCGATGAGCGAGGCACGCCGCACCGCATCCGACAAGCAGGCACCTCGCGCCCCCCACTCCCACCAACGGAGGAAACATGGCCGGCACGGCACCCCAGCACACGGACGCGGAAGGCGTGGACGCAGGCGTGGGGCTGACCGCACTCCTGGTCGCCGCGGCACGGGCGATCGAGACCCACCGCCACGACAGCCTGGCCCAGGACACCTACGCGGAACATTTCGTGCGCGCGGCCCCGGCGTCCGCGGACTGGCCGGTGCGCATCCAGCAGACCCCGGACGGCGACGGCAACCCGCTGTGGGGGCGGTTCGCCCGCTACTTCGGCCTGCGGACCAGGGTCCTCGACGACTTCCTCCTCCGGACGGTCCGTACGAGCGCCCGCCAAGTCGTCCTGCTGGGCGCGGGGTTGGATACCCGCGCCTTCCGCCTGGACTTGCCGTCCGACTGCGTGGTCTTCGAGATCGACAGAGCGGGCGTGCTGGAGTTCAAGCACCAGGTGCTCAAGGACCTGTCGGCCACCCCCAAGGTGAAGCGCGTCCCCGTACCGGTCGACCTGCGCGCCGACTGGGTCACCGCGCTGACCACCGCAGGCCTCGACCCGGCCGCACCGAGCGTCTGGCTGGCCGAGGGACTCCTCTTCTACCTGCCAGGCCCCGCCGAGACGTACCTCATCGACACGGTGGACCGGCTGACCACCGCAGGCAGCGCACTGGCCTTCGAAGCCAAGGTGGAGAAGGACCTGCTGGAATACCGCGACAGCCCGATCTACACGGCGACGCGGGAACAGATCGGCATCGACCTGCTTCACCTCTTCGACAAGGGACCACGACCCGACTCGGCGGGTGACCTGACGGCCAAGGGCTGGTCCGCCTCGGTACACACCCCCTTCGACTTCACCCGCCGGCACGGACGTGGCCCCCTGCCCGAGCCGAACGACGCACTGGAGGGGAACCGGTGGGTGTTCGCGCACAAGCCCTCGCCCTGACGCCCGCACCGCTCACGACGTCCGCCCGCAGGCCAGGGGCGGGGCCCGCCGCAAGGCCCCGCTCGGTGGGACGTGTCCCGATGGAAGCGGCAGTTGGGTCACGTCGTAGCGGTGCCGCGAACGGCCGGAAAGCCGCTGACGGGCCGTGTCAGACAGCCCCGGCAGCCACCAACTGGTCGCCCGGGATCCCGGCCATGTCCGGCGCGTAGTAGTCCTTGATGCCGGCGGCCCACGTAGCCACGGTGATGCGGTCCTCAGCGTCCGGACCGAAGGCGTCGAAGAGGGCGTGGATGTTCGCCTCCTCGAAGCCGATCGCCGTCATCAGCGATACGAAGAGGGGGCGCTCGATCAGGCCGTCCCCCTCGGGGTCGCCGAGTGCGGAGAGCGCCTCGGCGAACTCGGCGATCGTGGGACCGAAACGCTCGGGGTCAAGCACGAACGGACGGAACTCGTCCACGGTGATCACACCGTCGCCATTGGCGTCCAGTTCAGTGGCCAGCGTCGTCCAGTAGCGGCGGAACGCGGCCCGCATGGCGGCCTTGGCGCCGTCGTCCGAAGCGTCCGCCGCCTCCAGAACACGGCCCGTCATCAGATCGAAGTCGTCGGAGTCGATGACTCCGTTGCCGTTGGCGTCGAAGAGGGAGAAGACCAGCTCGACCCGCTTGGCGGCCTCGTCTCGCATTTCCATCACCTGTCTTCTGTGACCCGACGATTCCGGGCCCGGGCCAATGAGGACCTCTGCTCGACCGTGTCGGGACACACGAAAACCTTCTCCCAACTGCACTGATGCAACCCCGCACGTGCAGCGGCCATGACCCATGGAACCGCCATGACGAGCCACAGGTTCTCGATCTCCGCATTTGACGCCAAAAGGACTGCTGAATGAGCGTATGTGACAAGTCAGATGCCTCGCCTGTCACAACCAGGCTGCTTCGACCGATCCCATTCCCCAGCTCGGGACAGCACCATTCGACGGCGCCTCCCACTGCGACTCCACGGGCATCACCGTCCGCGGACGCGGCTCGCGCCCTCCTCGAAAGCATGGAAACCCTGGTAGGGCAGCGGGCCGCTCACCTGCAGACGGTCGTGGCCGAGCCGCGCTCCGCCACGACGAACCTGCGCCGGTCTCAGCAGGAGTTGGAGCAGCGAAAGCGGGGGGCTACGCGAGAAGGCGGCGATCGTCGGGCTGCTGCAGGAGGTAGGCAGCGTCCTGGCCGCCGAACTCGACCTCGACCCGCTGGTCCAGCACGCGGTCGACGCCGCCACCCGCCTGGCCGGAGCGGGGCGTTCGGCGCCTTCTTCTACAACGTCCTGTGCGAGATCGGGGAGTCGTACCTGCTTTACGTGATCTTGGTGTCGACCGGTCGGCCTTCGACACATTCCGCATGCCGCGCAACACCGAGGTGTTCGATCCGCTACGGCACCCTTGCACGCCTGGACCGGCGTCGGCTATCTCACCGCAACCGCCTCCTGGGATGCTTTCCCGGGGCACACTCCCGACGACGTGCAGAGCGGCATCGGCGTCTTGCAGACCAAAGCGGCGGCATCCGCCTCACCCCGCAGCCAGGCGCTGCCCTCGACGACCGGAGGGCAGGGCAGGGCCCGGCTCAGGGCAAACCCATCGCCAACGAGACAGGGCGGGGCCGGTGCACGGCCCCGCCCACGCGGTCCCTCTCTCTGGCCGGGCTCTCACCTCGTCCCGGCCTCGAGTAGTCCAGATGCTCCTCACGGCGTGGACTTTCCGACGCGGAGGGAGTCAAGTCATAGACACGTCACTCGTCGCAGAGAACTGGTGAGGCGCCCTGACTTTAAAAGAAGTGCTTGCGTCCACCGACCGCGCGACCGGTCGCACCCAGGATCCACAGGATGGCGCCAACCAGAATGAGGATGCCACCGATCGTCGTCAGCAGCCCCATGCCTACAAGCAGGCCAATGATCAGCAGAATAAGCCCAAGAATGATCATTCCATACCCCATCGTCAATTCCGGCTCAGGCGCGTGTGCGTATGAGCTTCACAAGGACCTGAGTTCGTCCCTTGGTGGGTAGATCCCGACCAACTCCGAATGCCAGGACCTCGGTGCGATAGCCCTTGTGCCCGGCGACGCGGCGTTCACGCCCTCCCTCGAAAATTCGTTCAGTACGCCACCTCCTCGACCGTCCTCCGCTCCGGAAGGTCCTTCCACCCCGGACCGGTTTGGACGTTGGTGACGGAGACACCGGGCAGCGGCGCCTACGGGCAGGTCCTCAGGTCCCGGCAGCGGAGCGCGGGTACGGGTCGGCGACCTGGTCCAACGTGCCTCGCAACAGCCGTCACCGCTGCGACCGAGCCTCCCACCACGCCGACGCCCCTCGATCTCGCAGTCGCTAGTCACTTGTCATCGTGCTCTTGCCGTTCGGTGAACCGGCCGGCCCCGTAGTCGAGTCGCTGCGCGGTTTCGATGAGCGGTGCCAGGGGGTCTTGTGCCGTGCGCCGCCGGTCGTACCAGGGGCTGCAGCCCTGCCGGCCTTGCCATGTGCGGAGGCGGGAAAGCCATCGCTTGATGGCGGGGGTCGCAGGCTCTGCCTCGGCCGGAACCTGGTCGCGCCGATGCCCCGGCGGGTCGCGCCACGAAAGCGCCACGGTGCGCCACCCCTTCCGCCACACAGAAATGTCGACCAACATGAACCCGCCGAATCCGACTAGACCGTCGGAATCTCGCACATTTTTGCGACCCGCCCTCGACCCAGGGCGGGCTGTACGCCATCCCCTCGCGAAGGAGAGCGCGCCATGAGAACCGACGCCAGGCAGGGAGCGGAATGGCTCGCCGCCGCCGCAACCGACCCGCGAGAGTGCAAACGGCAGTGGCACGGCGAGGTAGGCACCGCGGTCCTGGCCTGCGGCCGGTTCTGGGACGTGCTGAGCGTGCCCGAGGAACTCGGCCTGCTCACCTTGGACGTCCTGCTGCGTACCCCTCGGCAGGAACCCGGCCCCACGCTGGCCGACTTCAGCGCCCACCGGGTGGGTTTCTTCCTGCCTCCCGACCCGGCCAGCCTCTGGGTCGGCTCCGGGCTCCGCTACGCCGGCCAGGGCGCCTGGATCGCCGCGCCGGCGCCCCAGCGGGCCACCGGGTCTCTGCGCTGGCTGGTTCCGCCGGACGGCAGCGGCATCCTGTACGCTCCCGCCGCCGTGGAACTGGCCCTGCTGCAGGCGACCGAGACACTTAACGCCCTGATCGACTCCGCCTCACGGCCGCCCGCGGTCCGGGGCCGCAGCAGCCGTCGCGCATCGCGTCGGCTGGGCAGCCCGGCCCCCGCGGACGGCCGGGATGACCCGCCCATATCCAGGAGTGACGCTCAGCCGGCCGGTTCGGCGCCGGGCGGCATTACGGCCACACGGTCCCACCGCCCCACGCCTGACCCGGAGTTCACGCTCGCCTGCCGCCCGCTCACGGGCGGAGCGGTGAGGGCCGCCCACCGCTGATCCGGCCGGCCCGGCACGGTCCGCCCCCTGGCCTGCCATTCGACGGCCAGGGCGGCGTAGATCGGCGGGTGCATCCCGTGCGGACCAGCGAGGCCGGCGTATACCCAGGGGCGCTCCGCACGGCCCAGGAGACGCCCCGTCGTGGTAGAGGTGCTGTCCATGCCGCTGCAACGCGACGGGGTACGCCAGTGGTACGCCCGCGCACGCCGAGGGTACCGAATCGAGTGAGCGGGCCTCCCTCGATCGGGGCCATGTGCTCGTCGGATGAGAAGCGCAGCGGCCACTCGCCCTGGCGTATCCCGCACCCTCATCCAGCTACCTAGCCGCCCCGGGCCACACCGACGGCGAAGCGGCATGCGACGCACTCGTCGGCGCATTCTGGGACCTCATGCTGATGACGACACAGGGGCAAATGCGGTGGGATGGGCCACCCAGCGCAGGACGGCGGCGGTCACCGCGTCGCCGAGGGAACTGATGGCGTCCAGGGCGTGCTGGTCGCCGGGAAACGGCGCGATGCCGCGGATGGTGAGTGCGGCACACAGGTCCAGTCGGCGCTGGTCGACGGGGCCGAGGGGGATGTTCAGGCGCTGAGCCGGGTCGGGGGGCGGCAGCAGGTAGTCGCCGCCCTCACGGACGCTGGTCCGGCCCGCATCGGGGTCCAGCGCAGCGGGGGCGTACGGGTCGCAGATCGGCCAGACGTCCTGCGCCGGGACGAGTGTGTCGCTGTATGCGTTCACCGCGGATCTCCCTTGCTTGGCGTGTTTGTCTGCCCGTTGAAGTCGCTGGGCGGGCGGGCCCGGTTGCACCGCTCCTCAGCAATCCCCCGAATGCCGCAAAAGTAGGGAAACCCGCATCGCACATCTGGCCTCGCCCGCGCGGACACGGCACCTCCGTCACCGCAGGCCGCGCCGCGATGACCGGCCTGACCACCCCACGGTCACCAGGACCGGCGTCGCAGGGCAAACGGTCGACACCGCGAGCCGTCGAAGGTACACACCGCACTGGTTGGACCCGTTCACGCCTCCGGCCGGCCGACAGCCCTCGGACGCCAGAGGTGGCCTCTACCGGGCCACGGAGTGGTCCCGCGCCGAAGACGCCGTGTGCAGCGTGGCCTCGCGCCAGATCTCCTCCCCGACAAGGAATTCGTCACGTCTGGCGCGCAGCAGGCCAGGCGCGCCAACCCTGGTCAGATCTCGATGTAGGCCACGACGACCACGGTGCGCAGCGCGGTCACGAAGTACAGGACCCGGACGGCTTCGACGTCGTCGGTGTATTGGCGCAAGGCTGGTGCGTCGGTGGTCGCGGGGAGTGGGTCGCCGATGTCGGGGTCGACGCTGATGACGACCAGGGCGCGGTCGAGCGCGTGCAGCTCGGTCTCGGAGGTGATGGCCTCCAGCTGCTTGGCGGCCGCGTCGGAGAAAGTGATTCTGGCGCGGCGGCCGCGGTGATGAGGGGGCATCAGGCGACGGCCGGAGGCTGGCCGGCGAGCCGGGCCAGATGCTGCTCGCGCAAGTCTTCCCACGGGGTGCACTGTTCGGGGTCGGGCAGGCCGTTGGTGGCGATGTCCTCGAGGACGGCGGCGAACTGGTCGGCCCGGGCGCGGGCTTGCGCCGCGACCGCGCGCACGGCGTCGGCGGTCTCGGCATCCAACGGCTGCCGGGTGGCGGGGGCCGGCTGGTCGCTCATCGAGGACCTCCATCGGGACGACGCGTACCAACACGGTAGCGCCGGACGGATGGCCCCGGGCTTGTTCGGGCGGCCATGGGCTCGAGATCGCATCCCGGTTGCGGACTATCGGCTGAATCCGAGTCGGTCGCGACCACAGAACGGCGGCTCCGACATGGGAAGTGCGAAGTGCTGCGTGCGGAGGTAGCGGAGCCTTTCGCCCCCCTCAGAGCGGAAGGCGAACCCCCCACCGACATCAGCCACCTTGCTGCTGCTTGTCCGTCACGGTCGGCACCACCACATCAGATAGGGAAACTGAGGTTGTTCTCTGCTGGCACAGCCTTGCGTCAGGGCTGCTTGTGACTCCCCAGCCGACGTGCGGCTGGGGAGTCACTGGGTTGTGCGTGTCGGGCGGGTCAGCGCTGCAGGGTGAGGACACCTGGCCGGTACGGCCACTTCAAGTAGTCGGTGCCGCTCGCGGTGGCGCCCCTGCCTTGGTAGAGGAACTGCAGGTTGCAGGGGTCGATGGTCTTGGTCTGGTCGGGGTTGTTGCGGACCAGGTCACCGTGGCTGATGTCGTTGGTCCAGGTGGCACCACTGTTGGCCTTGCCCGCGAAGGGGCTGCTCTCGCTGCCGGCCTGGACGGTCCACGGACCGTTCAGGCTGGAGGCGGTGTACGAGCGGAAGTAGCGGCCGTTCGCGCCCCGCGCCTCGACGATCATGAGGTACTGGTTCTGGCCCTGGACCTTGTAGACCTCCGGCGCCTCGAACACTCTGTCCACGGTGTCGCTCAGGACCGTCGTGTACGACGAGCCGAAGTTGCCGGGGAAGTTCCCGATCGGCATGCTCGCCTTGTAGATCTTGCCGTTGTCACCGGCGAAGAACAGGTACATGTTCTGGTCGTCGGCGATCAGCGTCTGGTCGATCGGGCCGGTGCCGGAGTTATCGGTGCTGGGCAGGGTGCCGGTGAACAGCGGCTGCGGCGCGGACCAGCTGTTGGGGTTGGTGGGGTCGGTCGACGTGCGGTAGTTGAAGGGCCAGCCGCCGGCCCACTGGGAGGCCATCACCCAGATGTTCTTGGGCGCGAAGTAGAACAGCGTGGGCGCCACCGCGCCCTGGCTCATACCGGTTTGGGGGGCCGTCGCCATGTCCGACCAGTTCGTGAAGGCACCGAAGCCCATCGAGCGCCAGTTGCTGCCGTCGGAGTACGTCCCGTAGACCAGGTGCTTGCCGTTGTACGTCACGGTGGTGAAGTCCTTCAGCGCGGACCACCCGTTAGCCGGCTGCGCCAGCGCGGCGGTCGAGGACCACCGGTACGTCGACGGCAGAGAACACGTGGTGCCCGACGCGGACAGGCCGGACCACTTCTGGTTGCTGCCGCCGTTGCACGTCGCGATCTCCACCGCAGTGCCGTTGGCGGTACCGGCACCCACGACGCTCAGGCACAGCCCTGACTCCACGCCGACGACCGTGCCGTCGGCGTTCACCCGCCACTGCTGGTTCGTAGCGCCGTTGCAGTCCCAGATCACCGGCCGGGTTCCGGACGTGGTGGCGTGGCCAGGGACGTCCAGACACTTGTTGCCGTACACACTCAGCTGGTTGCTGTCCGTCAGCGTCCACTGCTGGTTGTTCCCGCCCCAGCAGTCCCAGATCTGGGTGCTGGTGCCATTGGTCTGACTGGCGCCCGGCACGTCGAGACACCGGTTGGAGCCGACGCCGCGCAGGGCGCCACTGCTGGCCGCCTGGGCGGTCGGACTGGCGACCAGCAGCGCCGCCATCGAGACCAGGGTCGCGGTCGCGGCGGCGAGCACCGCGGACGGACGTCTGCGGCTGAAGCTGAGTCTGTGCATGGGGACCTCGTTTTTCTGAGTGCGCGGCTCTGCCGGCCCCTCGGAGGCTGTGCGAATGGTGGTGCGGCACAACTTCGCTCATGTTCGCGATTTCGAACATAGATCGAAGTATCGATCAAGTGGATCATAAAGATCCGGCCACCGGCGTCAATACTTCTCACGAAATTCACAAGCCGGAAAAGTCACGAGCCGAAGAACGCCAGGTACTGCAACGGAGCTTGTGCTGAGTGCTGGGCGGTTTTCAGGGGCTGTAGCCGCGTCGTTCGTAGTGGCTGATGCGGGCCTGGAGCGGGCGTCGCCGGCGCCGGTGGGACCAGTGCAGGATGTGGTCGACCGGGGGGCGGCGGTCGGTGAGGCGGGTGATCAGCCGTCGGATCTCGGCGAGGCTGAGGTGGATGAGCCGGGAGGATCCGTATGGGCAAGGCCGCGGCCTGACGTCGTCGTGGGGTCACGTGTGCGGCGGCTCGCCACGATCTCGACGAATGGCCGACCGCGAACGGCGTAGTGGGTGGTCGGGGCGATCTGCAGTTCCCGCGCAGGTCGCCGCCCGCTATCAGGTCGTGGTGCCGGGTCGCTCTCCGGCGGCGCGCTGCGTCGGATGATCGCGGGTGGGTGCCTCATGGAGTTGCGTTCTTGCGGGGGCTACGAACAGGCGGTCATGCGGCCCAGGACCGTCAGGGTGGCCGCGGTCGGCTCCGTGGCCCATTGGCCGATCGCGGTGAAGCCCTTGGCGCCGGCCAGGACCACGCACATTGCCACGGCGATCACCGCGGCCAGCGGATACCTGCGCCCGCGGGGCTGACGCGGATCAGGGACGCTCGACAGGCCCAGGAACAGCTGATCGTGACGCGAGACAGGCTCGACGGCGAACCCGCCGAGACGGGAAGTTGGCACAAGCGGGAGGCCCCAGGCGGATCACGAAACCCCCGACCCCTTCGCTCCGCTCGGCCGTTTGACACGCCGCCGGTACCGACCGGGCACCTCACCTGGTCGCCGCCTTGTGCGGCACGACGAAAGGTGCCCCCATCTCTTCGATGAGGGCGCCTTTCGTCGTCTTCGGCGGGCTGAGGGTCAGCGCTTCAGGGTGAGGATGCCGGGGCGGTACGGCAGGTTGTCGTAGGAGGTGTTCGGCGGGATGTTGGGGGACTTGCCCTGGTAGAGGAACTGCAGGTTGCAGGGGTCGATGGTCATGGTCTGGTCGGGGTTGGTGCGGATCAGGTCGCCGTGGCTGATGTCGTTCGTCCAGGTGGCGCCGCTGTTGGCCTTGCCGGCGAAGGGGTTGGACTCGGTGGCGGCCTGCGGGGTCCACGGACCGTTCAGGCTGGTGGCGGTGAAGGAGCGGAAGTAGCGCCGCTCGTTCGCCCCGCGAGCCTCGACGATCATCAGGTACTGGTTCTGGCCCTGGACCTTGTAGACCTGCGGTGCCTCGAAGAGGTTCTTGACCGGGTCGCTCATGACGGTCGTGTAGGACGAGCCGAAGCTGCCGGGGAAGTTCCCGATCGGCATGGTCGACTTGTAGATCTTGCCGTTGTCACCGGCGAAGAAAAGGTGGATGTTCTTGTCGTCGGCGATCAGGGTCTGGTCGATCGGGCCGGTGGGAGAGTCTGTGCGGGGGATGCTGCCGGTGAACAGCGGCTGCGGCGCGGACCAGCCGCCCGGGTCGGTGGGGTCGCTGGAGGTGCGGTAGCTGAAGGGCGACGGACCCCACTGGTAGGCCAGCACCCAGATCTTCTTGGGCGCGAAGTAGAACAGCGTGGGCGCCACCGCCTTCTGGCTCATGCCGGTCTGGCGGGCCGACGCCATGTCCGACCAGTTCGTGAAGGGGCTGAACGCCATCGAGCCGTAGGACGATCCCGAGTAGTTCGACCCGTAGACCAGGTGCTTGCCGTTGTAGGTCGCGGTGGTGAAGTCCTTCAGGGAGGCCCACCCGTTCGCCGGCTGAGCCAGCGCGCCCGTCGAGGTCCACCGGTAGGTCGACGGAAGTGCACACGTGTCGCTCTTCGGCACCGCGGTCGGCTGGAAGGTCCAGCGTTGGTTGGCGCCGCCGCCGTTGGTGTCCCAGATCTGCACGGGAGTGCCGTTGGCGGTCCGCCCGCCGGGGATCTCCAGCGCCCGGCCGCTGGCGACGTTGGTCAGCGTGTAGGAGCCGTCGCTGTTGCGATGGGCTTTCCAGCGCTGGTGGGCGCCGCCGTTGGCGTCCCAGACCGTCGTCCTCGTCCCGTTGGCCGTTCGGTTGGCCGGCTCGTCCAGCACCCGGCCGCTGGCGATGTTGGTCAGCGTGTAGGAGCCGTCGCTGTTGCGGGCCGCCCGCCACTGCTGGTTGGAGGCACCGCTGGCGTCCCATACCTGGAGCGGGGTGCCGTTGTCGTTCTGTCCCGCGGGCTCGTCGAGAACGCGTCCGGCGGCCGCGTTGGAGAGCGTGTAGACGGTGCCGGAGGTGATGCCCCCGGCCTGCGTGCCACCGCCGCCGGTGCTGCCCAGGGCGCTGCGCACCGAGTCGTAGGCGGGCTTCTTGTTGCCGCCCGCGTCGAACAGCAAGGCGTTCTCACCGGTGCGCCAGGAGTCGCTGTCGCGGATGCCCCACACCGTGATGCCTGTGCAGCGAGCGACGTTCATGCACGCCTGGACGGCCTTGGTGTAGGCGGTGGCGGACGCCTGGGCGATGTCGAGCTCGGTGATCTGGACGTCCACGCCGAGCGCGGCGAAGTTGGACAGGGTGGTCTGGAAGCTGGCCGGCGGGCCACTGGTTCCGAAGTGGCTCTGGAGGCCGACGCAGTCGATGGGCACACCGCGGGACTTGAAGTCCTTGACCATCTTGTAGACGCCCTGGGTCTTGGCGTCGGACCAGTTCTCGATGTTGTAGTCGTTGTAGCAGAGCTTGGCGGAGGGGTCGGCGGTCCGGGCGGTGCGGAAGGCCTCCTCGATGAAGCCGTCGCCCAGCACGTCCTGGAACACGGAGCTGCGGTGCCGGCCGCTGCCGCCGTCGGCGAACGCCTCGTTGACCACGTCCCAGGCGTAGATCTTGCCCTTGTAGTGGGCCATCACGTTGGTGATGTGGTTCTTCATCACGGTGCGCAGGGTGCCCGCGTCGGTGATGGACTTGACCCAGCCGGGCAGTTGGGAGTGCCACACCAGGGTGTGGCCGCGCAGGCGCTGGCCGTGCGCGGAGGCGTGGTCGACGATCCGGTCGGCCGGCCCGAAGGTGAACGACCCGCGGGAGGGTTCGGTGGCGTCCCACTTCATCTCGTTCTCCGGGGTGACCATCTTGAATTCCCGGTCGAGAAGGGCGGAGTACGTGGAGTCGCCGAGCTTGCCCGCGGCCACTGCCGTGCCGAAGTAACGGCCACTGCCGGCCGCCGCGTCGGCGGCCGTGGCCGGTGCGGCGGCCTCCGGCGTGCGTGCGGCCAGGGCGACCAGTGGTACGGCGGCACCCGCGGCGGCGAGAACCGCCGCGGCGGCGATCACGCGGCGGGCTGCCGGACGGCGGCGATGAGAGCGGTTCTGATCTGACAACGGTATGTCCTTCTGGCACAGCGGGCCTTGAACCAGACCCGGATGCCTGTCAGTTGCCGCCCCGCACACAAAGGTTGCCGCGATCGCAGGCAGCACTTTGGCGGCCGCCGCCGTCGCCCTGCCGCACAGCGGCTTTCACCGGGTCGGGACGAACCCTCCCCGGACCGACGCGGAGCCGCCCGAGCCCTGTGCGTCGACGCGGTAGCCGTCGCCCGCGGCACTGCGCACGCCGGGGCCGTTGTTGAACTGCGCGGCGAACTCATGGCTCCCTGCCGGCACGGTCAGGCCCGGTTTGAGGACCCAGCGGTAGACCAGCGCGCCGCCGGCCTCCTGCACGGTGACGGTGAAGTCACCGTTCGGCAGGGTCTGCCAGGTGCCGGTGTTCTTCGCCCCACCGGTCTGCACGATCCGGATCTCGACCGTGAGCGAGGTGAGCGGCTGGGTCGTCTTGAGAGCGAGGTTGGTCTGCGTCCAGTAGACGGTGCTCGTGGCATCCAGCGAGCCGGCCGACCACAGCGGACCGTCCTGGTTCTCGCCGCCGGTCGGCGAGGGACTGGTGGCCGGCGGAGTCGGGCGCGAGCTGCCCGGGTTGGTGGCCGGGGGCGGCGCGACAGGGGTGGGGCGGGCCGATGTCGGGTGCGGGGAGCTGACGGTCGGGGACGGGGTGGCAGGTGTGGTCACGGTGGGCGACGGCGACGGGGTCGCGACGATGGCGGCGACGGCGAGACCGCCGGTCGTCAGGATGCCGGTGGCGGCGAGCCCGGCGAGGGCGACTCGGGTCCCAGACCTCGCGAACGGTCGCGCGCGGTGCCGGACCGCGGGGCCGGCCATGCCGCGTTCCACCCGGGCCAGCATCCGCGCGCGGTCGGGCCGGTGCGCCTCGGCGGCCTCGCGCAGCCGACGGTCGATGTCCTCGTTCACCGGTTCCTCCTTCCTGGCACCAGGTTCCCGGCCGCGTGTGCGCCCAGTAGCTTTTCCAGCTCGGCCATTCCCTTCGAGGTCTGGCTCTTCACCGTTCCGACCGATATGCCCAGTGCTGCCGCCGTGTCCTTCTCCGACAGGTCCAGGGCGTGCCGCAGCACCACGCAGGCACGCTTGCGGAACGGCAGCCGGGCGAGCGCCGCCCGGACGTCCAGCACGGCCGCCGTGTCAGGCCCCTCCACCGTCTCGGGAATTCGGGACCAGAACAGCGTGATCCGGCGTCGCTCCCGCACCGTGCTGCGGATCCGCCCCCGCGCCAGGTTGGTCACCACACCACGGGCGTAGGCGAGCGGGTGATCGGCCTGGCGCAACCGGTCCCAGCGCTGCCACAGGGCGACCAGGGCATCCGCCGCGAGGTCGTCCGCGGCGTCGGTCTCGCCGGTCAGCAGGTGTGCCAGACGGGCGAGTTCGGCATAGTGGCGTTCGAAGAATTCGTGGAACTCCGCGGACGCGTCATCGAGGACCATCCCCCGGTCGCCCTCTCCTTGCCATGATGTGCGCGTTAGTTGCGCATTAAACAACAACGAGGGCGCAGCCTAACAGTCCCCGGCCCGGGATTCGAACGGCGGTCGCCGCTCGGTTGCCGGGCGGTGAAAACTGACCGGCGGACCGGTCAGCGCCGGCCGAACCGGACGCCGGTCGGCTGCGCGACGCCCCGCTGCACGACGGCGCCACAACCGGTCCGCGCCTGCGCCACGGTTGCGGCGCGGCGCGCTTCGATGCCCTCATGCCCGTCCATCCAGTAGTGCGACTCGGCCTTCCGGTTCCCAGTTGCCGCAGAGGACGAGAAGGTTGCCGCCGCGTACTCCTCCAACGGCCCCGGCGGACACGGACGTCGCTCGGTCATCCTCGCCCAACCGCCTGCACGGGACCCCAGCCGGTACTGCTCCGCACTCACCTGCGCGCCGTCCTGTGCAGCGGCGACTCGGAGTCAACAGGTCCGCGCACCCTGGTCAGCCGGGCACGTCTAAGCCGCGGAGGCTCATCCGGCTTCGCCGTGATCGTCAGGGCTCGTCCGGGGGCGAGAAGGGTGTCGTGTTGTGGTGGAGGCGGCGCCACTGGCGGGGCGTGACGCCGTACGTCTGGTGAAAGCGGCGGGAGAAGTGGGCGGGGTTGGTGAAGCCCCAGGATCGGGCGATGGCCTCGATGGTGCGGCGGGCGTGCTCGGGCGTGGTCAAGTCGCGGCGGGTGCCCTCCAGGCGTCGGCGGATGATCCACTTCTCCAGGCTGAGGCCCCCTTGCTCACACAGCCGATAGAGGGTTCGTACGGAGATGTTGTGGGCCACGGCGATGCTGTGGGGGGTGAGCCCGGGGTCGGTCAGATGGGCGCGGATGTAGGCGAGGACACGGATCAGGAGGGTGTCTTCGGCGACCGACCGCCGGGTGCGTTTGCCGGCGGCCACCGAGACGATGAGGGCGCGGGTGAGTTCCAAGGTGGCGGAGCCGAGCGCCTCGGCGCCGAGGTCGGCGCTGAGCTGGTCGGCGCGGCGGTGCGGGCTCCGTATGTGATGCAGCAGCAGCGGTGCGACAGGGCTGTGCTCCAGGAGCGGTATCGCGGTCCGTACCAGGTGTTCCGGCAGGCCGAGACGTTCGGTGTCGACCATGAACGCCACCGACAGTCCGGCCCCGGACCACGCGTACTCGTAGCCGGCGGTCTTGTGTGCCAGAGCCAGGGCGTCGGGCCCCACGTGCTGCTGATGGCCGTTCCAGGTGAAAACGCCCCTCCCCTGGCTCTGCGTGATGATCGAGACAGTGTTCATCGAGTCGAACCGGGCATGCCGCGGGGTGCGCCAGATGCGCATGCCCGTGCCGCGCGTGGCGAACAGGGTCAGCGCGCCAAAGGTTGCAGGCGCATTACCGGCCGCCCATCACCGTCACCGCCGGCACGGTCCGCCCCTCAGCCGCCCCATTGCCGGGCAGGTCATCGGGTTCGCCCTCGCCTGGCCCGGCCAGCATCACGGACCGCTATGGACCACCGGAGACACGGTCCTGTACGGCGCCCTGCGCAAGACCGCCGCCGCCCTGCGCCCCGGCACCGTCCTGCTCCACCTGGGCGGCGTCCAGTTCCCCCTCACCGGACCCGTCCGCTACTCAATGACGGCCGCCGACGCGCTCGCCCTGTGCGAAACCATCCGTCCCACGACAGTCCATCCGGTCCACTACGAAGGCTGGCATCACTTCCGCGAAGGCCCCGAAGCCCTCACCACGAAACTCAAAGCCGTGCCCTCGGAGCGCAGCAAGCCATTCACCCGGCTGCCCCGGGGCACCCCGCACGTCACCGCCGTGTGACCAAGAGCTGGGCCCCAGTGGCACAGGCCAACGGCACTTCAAGAGCCAGAACTCGCCACGTCCGTGCCCTCACAGCCTCCGGAGGGCCGGAGGCCGAGGGGGCGCGGGGGAACCGCGCGCGTGGCTGGAGGGTGGACAAAGGGAAGTCCGCCGCCCCCCGGGGAGGGGACGCGGCGGACTTCAGGTCACGAGCCAGCCGGCCCGGTCACGAAGTGAACGGCGTGGACCCGTCCTGCGCGGTGATGTTCCACAGATGATCGGCGGTCCCGTTGTCGTCCCATTGCATGGCCGCCGCCCCCGACGACGTGGACATCCCGTCGATCCCCAGCACCAGGCCGCTGTTCTTGTTGACGATCTTGGCGTAACCGCCACCGGCGTCGACGATCGACCACAGATGGTCGGCGGTCAGCGTGTCCCCCCACTGCAGCGCCGCCGCGCCGGCGGTCTTGGACGCGTCCTTGACGCCGAGGACCCGTCCGCTGTTGGTGTTGAAGATCTTGTAGTAGCCGTTCTCGGCCGGGACGATCTCCCACCAGTGGTTGGCGCTGTCACTGGCGCTCTGCTGCTGTACGGCGCCACCGGCGGCGACCGAGGAACCGGCGATGCCGAGTTCCAGGTTGCTGTTCTTGTTGACGATCTTCACCGGCGGTGTCTCCGGGTACCAGGACTCCAGTTCGGTGACGCCGACGAACTTGCCCGCCTGGGGGGTGAAGACCACCCGGAACTGGGACGTGGTGATCGTCGGGAAGGTCACCTCGTTGGCGTTGTTCGCGACCGGCGCCGCCGGGCTCTTCGTCTGGCTCGGGACGTTCACCCAGTCCCCGTCCTTGAGGTACTGGACGGTGTAGCTCGCCGGGACGCGGATGTTCGCGCCGTCGTCGTAGGTGTAGAACTTCACCTCGTTGATCTTGCGCGGGGCCCCGAAGTCGACGCCGAGGTGGTCGGTGGCGTTCGGTGAGCCGGAGTTGGTCCACCGGTTGTCGGGGATCTTGTCGTAGCGGATCCAGCCGTCCGTCGCCCGGAGCGGGGCGTCGAAGGTGGTGGGCTTGCATGCCTGGCCGCTGTGGCAGTGCGGGCCGTTGGAGACGGTGTTGGTGTAGGAGGCGAACGCCTTCGGGTAGGGCTGGGTGATGGTGCGGCCCAGCCAGTCCTGCTCCGCGGTGAGCGGGTTGGCCGCCACGTTCATCAACCGCGGGGGCTGCGCCGGAGTGACGGGAGCGGCCACGTTCACCGTGGTGTTGCCGACGGTCGAGGACTGGTGGATGCGGACGCCGTCCTGGAAGATCTGCAGCCCGCTGCCCTTGCCGTAGTGCGTGCCGTCCCGGTCCCAGCGGATCGAGTAGGTGTGGCCGTGGTAAGGGAGGCTCTCCACCGCGAAGTAGTCCCAGCTGGACGGGACCAGGGGCTTCAGCACCAGCGTGTTGTCCGCCTGCGGCTTGATGCCCAGCAGTCCGGTGAGCACCAGGTCGTTGAAGCTGGAGTGGTTGTAGTTCTCGCTGAAGTTGAACCCGTCGTAGATCCAGTCGCCGGTGTCACCGTTGGCGGCCTCGGCGATGTAGGGCTTGCCGTCCTTGTGCTGGAGGTCGGCGAACTGGGCGAGCATGGTCGCGTAGTCGGCCTTGGTGACGTAACTCTGCGCCGGGTAGTCCTGGAGCAGGTTCGCCATTCCGGTGAGGACCTGGCTGGTCTGGAACGGCCAGCTCGGGCCGTTCCAGTGGCAGCAGTTGGCGTCGTCGCGCTTCTGCACGGCGGGTATCGCCTGGTAGTTGAAGTACGGGTTCGCGGTGATCCGGTCGATCTCGGCGAAGCTCGTGCCCTTGGCGAACTTCAGCGTGTTGGCCCCGGCCTTCATGGGGACCTGCACGGTCACGGACTGCGACTCGGAGAACTTCTGCCAGGCCCCGGTGGGCGCGTAGCTGACCGTGATCGGGTTCGCGGTGTCGTCGTTCACGATCAGCTTGTGGGTCGACGTGCCGGACGTGCCGTTGGCGTAGTGCACGGTCACGGGGTAGGTCCCGGCGCCGGGCGCGTTCACGGTGAAGGTGACGTAACTGTCGTCGAAGTCGATCTGGCCGACGTACTTGCCGTTGGAGGCGGTGGACCCGCTGAAGATGTTCGCGTGGTTGACGGTGGCCTGCTCGGCCTCGAGGTCGTGCACCCGCTCCAGCGTCGTGGGCCCGAACGGCGCCTTGAACCGCTTGGGGTCGTTCAGGTACTTCCACGCCGACGAGTACTGCGCGTCGGGCAGGTTGAACGCCCAGGGTGCGTAGCCCATCAGCTCCCGCCAGGTCGTCCTGGTCTGCTTCAGGGTGCCGTTGGTGCTGTCCGTGTTGTAGACCTGCATGAAGAAGTTGCGCTGCGGGTCCCACAGCGAGTTCTGTACGGCGGCCTTGAGCTGCGCGGCCTTGGCGTCGTAGTCGTTCGCGGTCGCCGTGTCGCCGTTCATGGTGGCGATCTTGCTGATCGCCTGGGCGGCCGCGTACATGTACGCGTTGATCGTGGGCCGGTAGCCGCGGCCGCCGCTGAACCAGTTGCTGCTGTGCATCGACGTCTCGGTGTACTCCGTGGCGTCGGACAACGGGGTCTGGTGGTACAGGTCGCTGGTGGACTGCGTGCCGTTGACCGTGACGTCATTGTCGAAGTTGGAGTCCCACCGCTTGTACAGCGCGATGAGATGGGGGAGCGCCGACTTGATCTGCGCGGCGTCGCCGGTGACGAGGTACCGCTGGTACGCGGCACTCGTGATCCACTCGCTGAAGTTCCTGACGCCCGAGTTGCCTGCCCCACGCAGCCAGAAGTCCAGGTAGTCACCCGCGTAGTCGCGGTTGTGCAGCCAGCGGCCGTCCAGCAGGTGGTAGCCGGTGGCGTCCGGGAGCGCGGTGTACGGGTTCCCGGCGTAGCCGATCGGGACGTCGTACTCGGTCGACACGTACCCCGTGCCCGGCACCGTATAGCGCAACGCGCGCTTGTAGGTGCTCCACCGGTAGTAGTAGACGTCGTCGATGTCGTTGTCGGGGGTGTCGATGAACGGGATGTTGTCCTTGTACCACTTCGGCTCGTCGAGCTGGTTGGCGGCGAGGATCGCGTCCTTGTCCAGCGCGACGGCGTTGGGGTCTTCGGCGGCCTGGGCGGACGTCGCACCCGGTCCGGCGGACAGCAGACTGATGGACAACACCGAGCCGCAGAGGGCGGCAACGGCCCGGCGGCTACTTCTGCGGCGAATACGCATAGAGGTGGTCCTCCATTGGGCACTCATGCGGCGGCTCAAAACGTTCGAAATTCCGAACGTTGTTCGGTATTCTGCGAGACGGTAATTACGGCCGTGGCCGAAAGTCAATGGGTCACGTAAACGTGATGTAAGCAGCTGAAGCCAACGGTGTGGCGGAGCTCAGGGGGCGGAGCCGTCCGCAGGCCCTCCGCCCTGCGACCTCGGCGGCCCAGGCCCCGAGGACGGTGGCGACCCCCGGTGTCGTACGGGAGAAGGCACCCGACACCGACGGCGACTCGGAACCGGTCACCGCCGTCCACCTCGCCCCCTCCCGCCGGGCAGACGTGCCTGCGATGTCACGGCGAGTGTTGCGCGTCGGGGCGCGAGGGGCCGGTGGGACCGGGGGAACACCGCGCGCCCGACCATGACCGGTCACCGTCGGGGAGGTTGCGGGTGCGACCGCACGGGAAATCGAACTGGCCGGTTTCATTGACGTGCTTCCGGCAGAGACCTATCTTCTGATCGACCTTGCGAACAGTGTTCGAGATTTCGAACCGTGGCCGTCAAAGGGGACGCCCATGTTACGCACCCGTCTCCGGCGCGCTCCCGAGCCGGCTCCGGCGGCCCCCCTCTGCGCCACCCTCGTCACCCGACCCGCCACGGCGGGGTCCCCGGCCGCTGCCATGCCCACGCGGAAACCGCGGCACGTCGGCCGCTGACCAGCGCGACGCGGCGCCCACGTCGCGCGGAGCCGGTCCTGCCCCAACGGCAGGGAGGCCGGGCCTCACCCTGACCTCACTTGCCCCTGATCACGGCACCCCAAAAAGACAGGAACGAACGCATATGCCCGCGGTTCTCTCGCGGCTGGCGGCCATATTTGTCGCCGCCTGCCTGCTCTTCACCGCCCAGGTCGTTACCACACCCCAGCGCGCCGCCGCCGCCGACCCCGGCTACCTGATGGTGCACTTCACCGGTGAGGGGGCGACCAACCAGCAGATGTACCTCTCGCACAGCACCGACGGCCTGCACTGGAACGACCTCAACGGCGGCGGCATGGTGCTCCGCTCCACGGTCGGCACCAAGGGGGTGCGCGACCCGGCACTCGTGAGGTCCCCCGACGGCAGCAAGTACTGGATCATCGCGACCGACCTGTGCATCGGCTGCGGGCAGGACTGGAACGCCTCCATCAACAACGGCAGCCGCAACCTGGTGGTGTGGGAGTCGTCGGACCTCGTCTCATGGTCGGATCCGTGGCTGCTCAACGTCGCCGGCGCGATCCCCGACGGCCGCAACGCCTGGGCCCCTGAGGCGATCTGGGACCCCGAGACCAACGACTACGTCCTGTACTGGGCGACGAACGTGCCCCTCAACGGCAAGACCAAGCACCGCATCTTCTACGCCCGCACCAGCGACTTCCACACGATCAGCACCCCGCAGATCTACATCGACCGCCCCGGCGCGCAGGAGATCATCGACACCCAGATCATCGAGATGCCCTCCGGCGTGGGCAACTACCGCTACGTGCGGGCCTCCGGCGACGGACAGATCACCCTCGAGGGCAGCAACTCCATCCTGGGGACGTGGACCGACCTCGGCAACCTCTCCGGCGTCGGCCTGACCGGTGCGATGGTCGAGGGCCCGATGTGGATGAAGTTCAACGGGCAGAACAAGTGGGGCCTCTACCTCGACCAGTACGCCACCAACCGCGGCTACATGCCGGTCCTGACGACCGACCCGTCCAACCCCGCCTCCTACCAGACGCAGGCTGCGGGAAGCTACAACATGGGCGGCACCAAGAAGCGCCACGGCTGGATCCTGAACCTGACGGCCGCCGAGGAGAGCCGTGTCCTCGCCCGCTGGCCCAACACCCCGGTCCAGCGCCTGCAGTCGTTCAACTTCCAGGACCGGTACGTGCGCCAGACCAACTTCGACGTGCGCATCGATCCCAACGTGAGCCCCGCCGACGACGCCCAGTTCCGGATGCGGCCCGGCCTCACCGGCACCGGCACCGTCTCCTTCGAGTCGGTGAAGTTCCCCGGCTACTTCCTGCGCCACGCCAACTACGACTTCCAGCTGGTCCGCAACGACGGCACCGCCCAGTTCGCCGCCGACGCCACCTTCAATAAGGTCGCCGGCCTCGCCGACCCGACCTGGTCGTCCTTCCAGTCCTACAACCACCCCGACCGCTACATCCGCCACTACGCCTACCAGCTCCGCCTCGACCCCATCACCACCGCGACAGGACGCGGCGACGCCACCTTCCGCGTAACGAGCTGACCGACGCCGACAAGGTGGGGGCGCCTGCACGGCGCCCCCACCCACCCGTCGCTCCACCAGACCGAAAGGAGCTGTCCGGCATGCCGGATACTTTTCGACCGCGCGGCGTGACAGCACAGCGCCGCCCGAGACTTTGGCAGGGCGCTCTGGCCGCCGTGGCCGCCGCCGCCTCGCTTCTGGCGGGCGTCGTCGGCCCAGCGGCCCCCGCCCAGGCAGCGGAGATCACCGACGGCCTGGCCCTCTGGTACAAGCTCGACGCCACCTCGGGCACCGTGGCGGCGGACGCCTCGGGCAACGGCCGGAACGGAACCGTGAACGGCACCGCCGGCTGGTCGGGTGGGGAAGGGCTCACGTTCAACGGCTCCGACACCTATATCAAGGTGCCGGACAACATCATGAGCGGCATGAACTCGATCACCGTCTCGATGGACGTGCAGATCGACGCCAACCAGGCCACGCCGTACTTCCTCTACGGCTTCGGCAACTCCGCCAACGGAGCGGGCAACGGGTATCTGTTCAGCACCGGCAACACGTTCCGGACCGCCATCGCCTCCGGGGCCTTTTCGACCGAGCAGAACACCCGAACCACCAGCGACCTGCCGCGCTCCGTCTGGAAGCACGTCACCTACACGCAGACCGGCACCACGGGCGTGCTGTACCAGGACGGGGTGGAGGTGGCCCGCAACACGTCGGTCACCACCACCCCCGGTTCCATCGGATCCGGCATCACGACGGCCAACTACATCGGCAAGTCCCTCTTCAGCGGTGACAAGCTCTTCAAGGGCAAGATGCGGGACTTCAGGGTCTACAACCGCGCGCTGGCGCCCGGCGAGGTCCTCGAGATCAGCGGGAACACCACGCACATCGCAGCGGTCACCCTTCCCTCGCTGAAGATCGACGCCCTCATCGACGACGCCCGCAGCAAGATCACGCTGCCGGTGAAGGAGGGCACGGACCTCACCGCGCTCGCCCCGCAGTTCACGCTCGCCCAGGGCGCGTCCATCAGCCCGGCCTCCGGCACGCCGCGCGACTTCACCGCACCCGTGACGTACGAGGTGACCGGCTCCGACGGAACGAAGCGCACCTGGACGGTGGAGGCCCTGGTCATGAGGAGCCCGGTCCTGCCGGGGCTCACCGCCGACCCGAACATCGTCCGCTTCGGCGACACGTATTACATCTACCCGACCACCGACGGCTTCGCGAACTGGAGCGGTACGCAGTTCAAGGCGTACTCGTCCAAGGACCTGGTCCATTGGACGGACCACGGCGTCATCCTGGACCTCGGCCCTGACATCTCCTGGACCAACAGCCGGGCCTGGGCCCCGGCGATGACCGCGAAGAACGGGAAGTACTACTTCTACTACTCCGCCGACCTTCACCGTCATCCCTGGCCTGGCCGACGGAAGCTGCTACTCGTTCCGTGACGCGTCCGGCCGCTACCTGCGCCACAAGGACCTCCGGATCCGCGCCGACGCGAGCAACGGCACCACCCTCTTCAACAAGGACGCCACCTACTGCGCCCGGCCAGGCTCGGCCACCGGTTCGGTCAGCCTGGAGTCGTACAACTACCCCGGCCGCTACATCCGCCACTACAACTACGAGCTGCGCCTCGACACCTTCCAGGACAACGCCACCTTCCGCGCCGACAGTTCCTTCAAGGCGGTCAACCCCTGGGCCTGACCGCGTTCCCTCACTCACCGGCTGCCCCGCACGGCTTTACCGTGCGGGGCAGCCCGTGCGTCGGCTCGTGGGCTGAGCCGAAGCTCAGGAGTCGTCACCAGCGGGACCGGCTGAGCTGGTGAATGGGGACGGCCGAGGCAGCCTGGTTGTCACCCACGAAGCACCCGAGGCACCTCACCTGGCGCCGGGACCAACGGCACCGCCCTGGCCTGCAATTTTCCGGGGAAGTTGACCGACTCGACGACACGCCGTCGGGGTCGGACAGACCGGGCCGCGGCCGCCACTGCACGTCCTGGTAGGGGTCGCACTTCCCGCTATGAGTGGCGCGCCCGCGCGTCTGCTGTACGTACACCCCGCCCGCTCCGTCCCGGCAGCCCTCTTGACGCCCCTTCACATCACCCTCTAGCTTTTCGCCGAATTTACGAACACAGTCCCATATTTCGAACGAGCTGAGTCTTGGCGCCTTTTGCTCCACCCCTTTGACAGGTCAGCCGTCTCCCCATCCCCACCCTCTCCGCCCCGCTCCCCCGACACGAAACAAGGATGTCTCTGTCATGAGCAGCACTCCCGCATTGGCCGGTGTGGAACAGCTACGGCGGCGCGCTCGGCAATGCGCGCAGAGGGGCCCCACTCTCATCCGCCGACTCCTCACCACGGCAACGGCGCTCATCGCACTCGTGACGGTCGGTACCGCGGTGGCCGTGCCCGATGCGCAGGCGGCCACGACGACGTTCACGAACCCGCTCAACAGTTCCGGCGCCGACCCGTACATGACCTACTACAACGGCAACTACTACCTGATGACGACGCCGTACAGCGGGCCGCTGACGATGCGGAAGGCGCCCACGATCGCGGCGCTCAAGTCGGCCGCGCCGGTACCGGTGTTCAGTGCCCACGCCGCCGGCCGCGACCGCCAGGTCTGGGCTCCGGAGATGCACCTGCTCGACGGTCCCAACGGCAAGCGCTGGTACATCTACTACTCCGCCGGCGGGGGCGACATCGAGGACCAGCGCGTGCACGTGGTGGAGAGCGCCGGCACCGACCCGCTCGGCCCGTACACGTACAAGGGCATGATCTTCGGCGCGAACAACTGGTGGGGCATCGACGGCAGCGTCGTCACCATCGGCGGTCGCCTGTACTTCACCTGGTCGGGAGTGCCGACGCCGCAGTGGGCGGGATCCGACCCGAGCATCTACATCGTCGCGCTGAGCAATCCGTGGACCGTCACCGGACCCCGCACGCAGATCTCGACTCCCACCTACGCCTGGGAGAAGCAGCGCGCTCCGATGAACGAGGGCCCGGTCGCCCTGCAGCACGACGGGAAGACGTTCATCTCCTACTCGGCGAGCGCCTGCCAGGGCCCGGACTACAAGCTGGGTCTGCTCACCCTTACCGGCAGTGACCCGCTGAGCGCGGGTTCATGGACGAAGAGCAGCGAGCCGGCCTTCCAGCGAAACGACGCGAACGGGGTGTACGGTCCGGGCCACAACGGCTTCTTCAAGTCCCCGGACGGCACCGAGGACTGGATCGTCTACCACGCCAACTCCTCGTCCACCCAAGGCTGCGGCGCCACCCGCACCACCCGGATCCAGAAGATCACCTGGAACGCGGACGGGTCGCCGAACCTCGGCGTGCCGGCGGCGACGAACACGGCGCTGACCGTGCCGTCCGGTGAACCGGCGGTGCCGTACTACCGTTTGGCCAACCGCAACAGCGGCAAGGTCATGGACGTCCAGGCACCCAACACCGACGACGCCGCGAAGATCGGCCAGTACACCTGGAACGGCAGGCCCTGGCAGCAGTGGCGCTTCGTCGATATGGGCAACGGCTACTTCCAGATCGAGAGCCTCAACAGCGGCAAGTGCCTGGACGTGAACGGCGCGTCCACCGCCGACGGCGCCGGCATCATCCAGTACCGCTGTCACGCCGGCGCGCACCAGCAGTTCTCCTGGGTCGCCACCGACGGGTACTTCCAGCTCAGGGCCCGCCACAGCGGCAAGTGCGTCAACGTCGTCGGCGCCTCGACCGAGAACCTCGCCCTGCTGGAACAACGCACCTGCGGCACGGCAGCCGGCTTCCAGTGGTCGCGTTCCTGACGACCCGCGTCCATCCCGTCAGGACACCCGCGAAAAGACAGGAAATACACCCAGCGTCCTGACCCGGCCGGCGGCGACACTCGCCGTCAGCCTGTTCTTCGCCTCCCCAACGTTGAGGCTCCGAACACCGCCGGGTGCGTCGCGCAGCCCGGTACTCAGGACCAGGCCGTGACGGGTTGGAAGCTCCGGTCGGCGCGGAACAGGTCGGTGGCCGTGTAGCGGTCGACCCACAGCTCGCCGTTTCGGTGGCGGACGTAGTAGCCCGGGAAGTTGTACGACTCCAGGGCGACCGAGCTCGCTGCCGTGCCCGGGTGGGCGGTGAACGTGGCGTCCTTGGCAAAGGTGGCCGAGCCGTCGTTGGCGTCGACGCGTACACGGAACGCCGAATGACGCAGGTAGAGGCCGTTCGCGGTGCGGAAGGAGTAGCAGTTGGCGTCGGCCAGGCCGGGGACGACGGTGAAGGAGGCGTCCTGCTTGGTCTGGATCGTGCTGGAGGCCTCCACGGGGTCGGTGTAGCCGAGGAAGTTGCGGTGACGCATGTACCGGTCGGGGAAGTTCACCGACTGGAAGGAGCGGGTGGTGTCGAGCGGCAGGGTCGCGCCTCCGGTCACGGTCTCCTTGACCACCGTGAGGTGTTTGACGGTGCCGGACAGGCCGGGCAGTTCGGCCGGTGTCGTCCAGGTCTTGAAGGTGTCGTAGCTGTCGACGTAGTAGAACCTGCGCCGCATGTAGTCCTCGAAGAAGATGCGCCAGCCGCCGTTGTCCAGCTGCACCAGGACCGGACCCTCGCCGTCGAGGTCCACCCAGTTGCCGGTCTTGGTGATCGTCCACGGGCCGGTCAGGCTGCTGGAGGTGGCGAAGTCGATGGACCTGGTGGAAGTGCTCTTCAGGAACGCGTGATACGTCGAGCCGATCTTCACGACGGTGGTGTCGATGTACCCTGCCCCCCTGACGCCGCCGGTCATCGGGGTCGCGGTGCTCCACGAGGTCAGGGTGCTGTTGGTCGCCGTGATGACGTACGGGTTGAAGACGCCCCTGGCCTCGGGGTTCAGGTGCAGGGAGACCAGGATGTTGACGCTTCCGTTGTCCGGGTCGATGAACCACTCCGGGGCCCAGGCGTTCCCGACCTCGGGGAAGTTGATGGTGATGTTGCCGAGGAAGGTCCAGTTCTGCCGGTCCGAGCTACGGGCCAAGCCGATGGTGTTGCCCGTCCAGCTGGTGGTGTAGGTGACGTAGTAGAAGCCGTCCGTGTGCCGGAAGACGCTGGGGTCGCGCACCAGCCCGGACGGCGGCGTGTAGGCGGGCCCCTTCACGAGGTTGAAGCCCGTGGCGTCCACGGAGTCGTACACGTACATGTCCCGCTCGCTGGAGTACGTGAACGCGGTCATCGTGTACCGCGAGGTCCGGCCGGCGGGCGGGGCGGCCGCGTGTGCCGTGCCGCTGAGCAGAGGTGCCAGCGGGGAGGCGAGGACCGCGGGGGTCGCCCCGAGGGCGAGGAGCGCTTTCATCGCGCTTCTTCGACTGGGGACCGGCAACGTCATGATGGCTCCTTGATGTGGTGCGGCCGTTCGGGGCGGGGCCGGGGCCAAAGCGGAACCGCTCGGTCGCTGCTCGGTCGCTGTTCCGCGTAGTCGGCGGCGTGCTGCCGGTCGAGTGCCGTGCCGGCCAGCTGGACGTAGAGCACGGTGTTCAAGTGGCCCAAGCAGCGGCCGGGAAAGTTGAGCGACTCGGAGGAGACGCCGGCCATGGACTCGTCGAGGCCGGCGCTCCGGTGGAGGGATGCGTCGTTGCGGAAAGCAGCTTTGCCGTGGGCGCGGATGGTGCGGCCGCAGCCGCCGCGTTCGCGGTGCTGTCTGCGCGATAGACGATCCACTTCTCCCTGCCCCCGTCCCGGACATGCGCCCGCGAGTGCCTCCGTGCGCGCCACCGCCGGCACCAGGACGACGCGGCCGGTACCTCCGCCAGGCCCTCGAACGGCAGGGTCTCCTGTACCGGGGACCTCACGGTGCCTCCATGTCCCCGCGCCCCTGCGGGCCGCTCGCGAAGAGGGTGAGCTTTCCCTCCGGGTCGGCTGCAGGCCGGTGTGCGGGGATGGCGTGCTGCGCGGCAGGGGACTTCTCGGCTTTGTCCGTGTCGGTGGTCTCCTCTACGTCCGCCGGGTGAGGGCAAGGGCAGAGCCACCGGCAGGACCGCCGGCCCGGTCCGCACCGGATGACGGCGCCGACGACCCCTTGCGGGGGCCGTCGGCGCTGACGCACCGGCCGGGGACGGCCGCTGCGCTCATCCGGCCGGTGCGGGAGTGGGGTTGCCGTAGTAGGCGTCGGGGCCGTGTTTGCGGGTGTAGTGGCGGTCGAGGAGGTGCTGGGGCGGCGGGGCGGCCGGAGACAGGGCCAGGGTGTGGAGGGCGATCTCGGCGACGGCCTCGCAGATGATGGCGTGTTCGAGGGACTTGCGGGCGGTGGCGCCCCAGGTGAACGGGCCGTGGCCCGCGACCATGGCCGCAGGTACCTCCACGGCCTTCTGGTCGTCCTCCTTGAGCATGTCCACGATCACGCGGCCGGTGTTGTACTCGTAGTCCTTCGCGCACTGCTCGGCGGTGAGGTCGGGGGTGCACGGGATGGGGCCGTTGAAGGTGTCGGCGTGGGTGGTCCCCAGCACCGGTATCTCCCGGCGGGCCTGGGCGAAGGCGACGGCGTGGGTGGAGTGGGTGTGGGTGACGCCGCCGATGGAGGGGAAAGCCAGGTAGAGGCAGCGGTGGGTCTCGGTGTCGGTGGAGGGGCGCAGGTCCCCGTCGACCACCTCGCCGTCGGAGAGGCGGACGGTCACCAGGTGGTCGAGGGCGAGATCCTCGTAGGGCACGCCGGAGGGCTTGATGACGAAGACACCTGCCTCACGGTCGACGCCGCTCACATTGCCCCAGGTCAGCGTCGCCAGGCCGACCTGAGGGATGGCCAGGTTCGCGTTCAGCACCTCTTGGCGCAGGCCGTCGCGGACTCGTACGGTCATCGGTCGTCGTCTCCTTGGATACGGATCCGGTTCTTGGGCTGCACCGCTGTCACAGGGCTTGGGCGAGGCGGTGGTAGGCGGCGTTCCAGCGGACTTCCTTGGCGAACTGCTCGATGCTGGTGGTCTCGTCGATGGTGAGCAGCTCGACGCCGGTCATGGCGGCGTAGTCGGTGAGTGTCTCGATGTCGACGGCCGAGCTGAGCACGGTGTGGTGCGGGGCGCCGGCGAGAAGCCAGCTCTCGGCGGACTCCGCGAGAGAGGGGCGGGGCTTCCACACGGCGCGGGCCACCGGCAGGCGGTGCAGCGGCTCGCTGGGGCTGATGACATCCACGGCGTTGGCGGTCAGCCGGAACCGGTCGCCGAGGTCGGAGAGGCCGACGACGACCGCTTCTCCGGGCGCCGCGTCGAAGATCAGACGGACGGGGTCCTCGCGGCCGCCGATGGAGAGGGGATGAATCTCGCAACGGGGGCGGGCGGATGCGATGGAGGGGCAGACCTCCAGCATGTGGGCGCCGAGGACGCGTGGGGTGCCGGGGCCGAGGTGGTAGGTGTAGTCCTCCATGAAGGAGGTGCCGCCGGGCAGCCCGGCGCCCATGACCTTCATCGTGCGCAGCAGGGCCGAGGTCTTCCAGTCGCCCTCGCCGCCGAAGCCGTAGCCGTCGGCCATCAGCCGCTGGACAGCGAGGCCGGGCAGTTGACGCAGGCCGCCAAGGTCCTCGAAGTTCGTGGTGAAGGCGGTGAAGCCGCCCTCGGAGAGGAAGGTCCGCAGGCCGACCTCGATACGGGCCGCGTAGAGCAGGGAGTCGTGGCGGATGCCGCCGGGGCGCAGCGCCGCGACCACGTCGTACGACTCGACGTACTCCTCCGCGAGTTCGGCCGCCGCCTTGTCCTCGACCGCGTCCACGACGGCGACGAGATCATTGACGGCGTAGGTGTTCACGGAGAAGCCGAACCGCAGCTGGGCCTCCACCTTGTCGCCTTCGGTGACGGCGACATCGCGCATGTTGTCGCCGAAGCGGGCGAGGCGCAGGCTGCGCGAGGTGTGACGGCCGACGGCGGCGCGGGCCCAGGCCGAGACGCGTCGGATGACTCGCGGGTCGGTGGCGTGCCCGGCGACGATCTTGCGGTCGATGCCGACACGGGACTCGATGTGGCCGAACTCGCGGTCGCCGTGGGCGGCCTGGTTGAGGTTCATGAAGTCCATGTCGATGCTCGGCCAGGGCAGCGACAGGTTGTACTGGGTGTGCAGGTGCAGCAGCGGCCGGTCCAGGACGCTGAGTCCGCCGATCCACATCTTGGCGGGTGAGAAGGTGTGCATCCACGCGATCACGCCCACGCAGGTGTCGGAGGCGCTCGCCTCCTGGCAGATCCGCCGGATCGACTCGGCGTTGGTGAGGACCGGTTTCCACACGATCTTGACCGGCAGCTTGCCGGGGCGGCCGAGGATCTCGGAGATGCTCCGGGACTGGTCGGCCACCTGACGCAGGACGTCGTCGCCGTACAGGCCCTGGCTTCCGGTGAGGAACCAGATCTCGTGCTCGAGGTAGGGGGTGGTGCTGGTGTTCATGAGGGCTTTCCTTTCAGGGTGACGACCACCGATGAGGCGGGGGCCGTCGTCGGGTACAGGGAGTCGCTCAGGCGGACGCCTCGGCGCGGATCCGGCGCAGCCGGTGCATGACCTCGTTGGCGCCGCGCCCGAAGTAGTCGTGCAGGAGCTGGTATTCGGCGAACAGCCGGTCGTAGGCCGCGGCCCGCTCCGGGTCGGGCTGGTAGACGCCCGCACGCGCCTTGCCCATGGCCCGGGCGGCGGCCCGGATGTCCGGGTACGCCCCCGCCGCGACCGCCGCGTGCATCGCCGAGCCGAGAGCGGGTCCCTGGGCTGAGTCGATCACGCCGAGGGGTCGGCGGGTGACGTCGGCGTAGATCTGCATGAGCAGCGCGTTCTTCGTCAGGCCGCCCGCGATGATCAGTTCGTGGACGGGCACGCCCGCGGTCTCGAATGTCTCGATGATGGTGCGGGTGCCGAAGGCGGTGGCTTCCAACAGCGCCCGGTAGATGTCCTCCGGGAGGGTGGACAGGGTCAGGCCCACCAGGACTCCGCTGAGGTCGTGGTCGACCAGGACGCTGCGGTTGCCGCTCTGCCAGTCCAGAGCGATCAGTCCGTGCTGGCCGACCTCCTGTTCGGCCGCGAGTGCCGTCAGGTGTTCGTGTGCGTTCCGTCCGAGCGCGGCGGCCTCCTTGGCGTACGACTCGGGGAAGCCGGTGCGGATGAACCAGCCGAAGATGTCGCCGACGCCGCTCTGTCCGGCCTCGTAACCCCACAGGCCGGGCAGGATGCCGCCGTCGACGACGCCGCACATGCCCGGGACCTCGGCCCACTGGTCGGAGCTCATGACGTGGCAGGTCGAGGTGCCCATGATGGCCACCATCCGGCCCGGTTCGACGGCCGTGGCGGCGGGCGCCGTCACATGGGCGTCGACGTTGCCGACGCAGACCGCGATGCCTTCGGGAAGACCCGTCCACGCGGCGGCCTCGGCCGTCAACGTGCCCGCCAAATCACCCAGTTGACCGATGGGGTGGTCCAGCTTGGTGGTCACGAAGTCGGCGAAGCCGGGATTGAGCGCGGCGAGGTACTCGGGGGAAGGGTAGGTGCCGTCCTGGTACTGGCCCTTGTAACCGGCGGTGCAGGCGTTGCGGACGTAGGTGCCGGACAGCCGCCACACGATCCAGTCGGCGGCCTCGATCCAGTGGTCGGTCAGCTCGTAGAGCTCCCGGTCCTCCTCCAGCAGTTGCAGTGCCTTGGCGAACTCCCACTCCGAGGAGATCTTCCCGCCGTACCGCTTCAGCCACGGCTCCTTGCGCTCTGCGGCCAGGGCGGTGATCCGGTCGGCCTGGGCCTGCGCCGCGTGGTGGCGCCACAGCTTGACGTAGGCGTGCGGGCGGCCGGTGAGGTGCGGCAGTTCGCACAGCGGGGTGCCGTCGGTGAGCACCGGCAGCACCGTGCAGGCGGTGAAGTCCGTACCGATCCCGATGACCTGCTCCGGCCGCACACCGGCCTGGGCCAGCGCCTCCGGTACGGCGATACGCAGGACGTCGATGTAGTCCGACGGCACCTGCAGGGCCCAATCGGGCGGCAGCGGGGTGCCGTCGGGCAGCTCCCGGTCGAGGACGGCGTGGGTGTAGGGGTGGTCGGCGGAGGCGAGTTCGGTGCCGTCGGACACGCGAACCACGACGGCCCGTCCGGACAGCGTCCCGAAGTCGACTCCGATGACGTAGGTGTCGGACTGCGGCTGTTCCGCGTGCTCAGCGTTCACCGTCTGCTCCTTCTGTTCGATATTTCGTACGGCGTTCGAGTTGTTAGATAAGGCGAAAAAGTGAGATCCGGGAAGCCGGAAAGCCGGCCGTTGAGCGGCGCGACGGTCACCTGTTGATGTCGGGTACGAAGGCGGTGGAGTTACTCAAGGTTGACTGTCGCCACACGGGCCGGCGGTGGCGATGCGGTTGCACCCGCCGACAGATACAACTTCAGGGTGTCGTCCGCCAGGCTGCCGCTGGTGGAGGCCGGCGTCACGGCAGTGTCGCCGTTCAGGCTGAGCGTGCTGCTCGCGGTGGATGCGCAGTCGGCGCGCACGGTGCGGTAGCCGTCGGCCGGAGCGAACACGCCGAAGGCGGCGGTGTCACCGGAGTCCAGGACCAGGGCACCGGCGCCTCGGGGAGCGCGGATCAGGGATGTGAAGAGCGGGCCGACAGCCGTAAATGTCGCCGGTCTCCTGCCGGCGGCTACGCCGGAGCGCGGAACGGTGGACCAGTGGCGGCGGGTGCGGAACACGTGTTGTCCTCTTCAACGACCTAGTCCGATATTTCGAACGACGTGCGGTATTGCGAACTCAGGCTACGAACGAAAGATAGGTTTCAGTCCAAGAGCACGTCAAGGGGCGGGGCTCGCGGGAGCAGTTGTCGCTGCGCCTGGTCGTGCCCGACGTCGTGGCGGAAGTCGGCGTGGACGCCACCCGGGACAGCGCCGGACGCCGGCGGCACCCGGTACGGCTCACCCGTATTCGGGCAGAGATGCACCCGATGCACGTGCCGATGTTCGGGGTGGACCAGGTGGTGTGCCGTTGCTGTGACGTCGTCGGGCGCGGCGAAGATGCGGTGCGGGCCGGTGATCGGGCAGTCCCCGCCCTGGCGTGCGTTCACAGGTCCCGTGGATCCGCGCCGCAGGCCTTCGGGTTGGCGGGGCGGCGGACCTACGAGGCGGGGTCTTCAAGCCCGCGTGCGGCCTTCAGGTCCGGATGCGGAATCCTGCGCTCAGCTGCTGCTCCCGCCGCGAGCTGGGGCCGACACGGAGCATGAACTCACCCGGTTCGACCACTCGCCGGTTGTCGGCCGTGACGAGTGAGCACTGCGCGGCGGGGATGCCGAGGCGGACGTCCAGGCTTTCGCCGGGAGGGATTTCGACCTGGGTGAAACCCTTCAGCTCCTGCTCGGCCCAAGTGACGCTGGTGGTCAGGTCGCTGATGTACGCCTGGACCGTCTCCAAAGCGGGACGGTCCCCGCTGTTGGTGAGCCGCACCGTTGAGTCGACGGTGCCGTCGGCCGAGACGTCCGGGTCGTGCACGACGAGGTCGGAGTAGGTGACGGTGGTGTAGGTGAGGCCCTCGCCGAACGCGAACAGGGGGTCCTGGGTGAGATCCGCGTAGCGGCTTCCGTGCTGGCCTCGCACCTGGTTGTAGAAGACCGGTTGCTGTCCGACGTGGCGAGCGAAGGACACCGGGAGCCGGCCGCTGGGTTCGATGAGTCCGAGGAGGAGTTCGGCGACGGCGCGGCCACCTCGCATGCCCGGGTTGAACGCCTCGATGAGTGCCGCCGCGTTCAGTGCCGACTCGGGGAGGGTGCTCGGCTTGGACTGGACCAGTACGACGATCATCGGTGTGCCGGTGGCGGCGACCGCGTCCAGCAAGGCGATCTGGCCTCCTTGGAGGTCGAGCGTTGCCGTGGAGCGCAGCTCACCGGTGAGGGCGATGGTGTCCCCCACGACCACGACGGCGTAGTCGGCGGCCGCTGCCGCGGCGACAGCCTCCCGGAGCTGTGCCTGGTCGACCGGGGCGGGGATGAAGACGGGCGGCTGCGGTTGGCCGTCGGGCCCGACCGACCACTCGCCCATGGATGCGGGGCTTTCGATGTCGGCACCGCGGGCGTGTGTGATGGTCCAGTCGGCGGGTGCGACGGCGCGCAGGCCATCGAGCACCGTCTCCACCGTCTCGCGTGGATGCCCGTCGGGCATCCAGGCGACCTGTCCGGATGCGCCCGCCCAGTCGCCGAGCATGGCTTCCGGGCTGTCGGCGTTGGGGCCGATGACCGCGATCGTCCGCGGCGTGCCCCGGCTCGCGGCGCGGCCGGTTCCGTCGGAGGTCAGCCCGCCGTCGAGGGGCAGGGTGCCGTCGTTGCGCAGCAGCACCAGGGACCGTCGGGCGGTTTCCAGGTTGAGGTCGGCGTGCGCGCGGCAGCCGATCACCTGCGCCTTCCGCTCGGGGTCGGGGGCGCGGGGGTCCTCGAAGCACCATCGCCGCCCCGAGTTCACCGATCAGGTACGGGTCCTCACCGAACGTCTCGTTGACCCGGCCCCAGCGCAGGTCCCGGGTGATGCACAGCACCGGCGAGAACGTCCACTGGATTCCGGTCGCCGCGATCTCGGTCGCGGCCACCCGGGCGACACGGTGGAGCAAGGAGGGGTCCCAGGTGCAGGCCATGGCCAACTGGGTCGGGAAGATGGTCGCGCCCGGCCAGAACGAGTGGCCGTGGATGCCGTCGTCGGCTGTCAGCAGCGGAATGCCGAGCCGTGTCCGCCGGGCCAGTTCCATGGCTTCCGGCATCCTCTCGGGCGACACGTGCAGGACCGATCCGGCCAGCTTGGTCGACACGATGTCCGCCAGGTCCCCGTGTTGTGCGTCGAGCGTCAGCAACTGCCCGACCTTCTCCGGCATGGTCATCCGTGCCAGCAAGTCTTCGATCCTCGCTTCCACGGACGCTTCCGGATCCAGGTACGCCGCAGAGCGGACCGGCTGTCCCACTGTGTTCTCCAAGAAATGAGTCGTACGTGGTCAGAGAGTTGATCGGCGACGGCGGGTGCTGATGACGTCGCGTCAGTTCCGGCTCGGCTGTGACGTCGAGCCACGGATCCGAGGCTGGTGGGGATGATGCGTGAGGGGGCGGCCTCCGGCGATCTGCGCACGTGGTCGAGGAGCAGACGGGCGCTGCCTCGCCCATTTCCCGCGTCGGTTGGCGCATGGTGGTGGTCAGTGCCGGACAGGTGTACGACGCCAGTTCGATGTCATCGAACCCCACCACGGCGACATCCTGCGGAATCCGAAGGCCGGCCTCGTGCAAGGCGGCGAGCGCGCCGGCCGCACAGGGGTCGCTGTGCCCGAAGACGGCGTCGCATTCCAGGCCCTCCGCGAGAGCTTGCGCGACCGCGCTCCGGGCGCTGTCGAACAAGAAGTCAGCGCCGATGATGCTGCGCGGATCGAGCTCGATCCCTGCCTGCGCATAGACGTCGACGAAGCCGCCCAGCCGCTGCTGAGTACAGCCATACTCCTCGGGCCCGGTCACCACCAGAGGTCGACGGCGGCCGATGTCCAGCAGGTGGCGCGCCGCCAGCGTCAACACACCAGCCAAAGCAGGCTCAGCCCTTTACGGCGGAGCTGGCTACGCCCTGCACGAACCACCGCTGGAAGAACGCGAAGACGATCAGCACCGGCAGGACCAGCAGGACACCGAAGGCGAGGACCTGGCCCCAGTCCACGGGCTGCTGGCCCTGGAAGACGCTCATCTGCAGCGGAAGGGGACGTACCGAGGGGTCGGAGACCATCAGGACGGGCCAGAGGAAGGAGCCCCACTGGCCGAGGAAGGTCAGGATCGCCACGGACGCGTACACCGGCTTCGACATGGGGACGACGATCGCGAAGAAGGTGCGCCAGGGGCCGGCGCCGTCGATGCGGGCTGCTTCCTCGATGCTGGGCGGGATCGCGCGGAAGTAGGTGGCGAACTGGAAGATGGAGAAGGCTTGGGCGATGAAGGGGATGGCCTGGATGTAGATGGTGTTGCGCTGATCGTTGAACATGTAGAACAGCGGGACGGCCACTGCTTCGAACGGGACGAGCAACAGCAGCAGCACGAGGGTGAAGACGGTGTTCTGACCTTTCCACCGCAGCCGGGTGAGCCCGTAGGCGGCCATGGAGTTGACGATCAGCCCGCCGAGCACCACGACGGCGGACAGGAGCAGTGAGATGCCCATGAACCGCCAGAAGTAGCCGGTGGCGTCGGAGTCGAAGCTGTCCAGGACGGCACGGTAGTTGTTGAAGGACAGGTGGGTGGGCAGGAAGCCGGTCAGGCCGTTGAGCACTTCGTCGGAGGGCTTGAAGCTGCCCAGGAACAGGTAGAGGACGGGCAGGACGAAGATGAAGGCCAGGACGCTCAGGACGGCGTAGTCGAGGAAGCGGCGCAGGGGTGAGCGGGTCATGGTCAGTCCTCGTTGCCCGCGCGGACGACGCGGCGCTGGATGAGGGTCAGGGCGACGACGATCAGGAAGAAGACGACGGTGATCGCGGAAGCCTGGCCGATGTTGTTCTGGTCGAAGGCCGTGGTGACGGCCTGGTACATCACCGTGCGGGTGGCGTCCTCGTCGAGTCCGCCGCCCTTGACGAGGACGTAGACCTGGTCGAAGACGCGGAAGGAGAACACTGTGGTGAGCAGGGCGACGAAGACGAGGGTGCCGCGGATGCCGGGCAGGGTGACGTGGCGGAACTGCTGCCAGCGGCTCGCGCGGTCGAGTGAGGCGGCCTCGTAGAGCTCGCCTGGGATCTGCTGGAGGCCGGCGAGGAGGATGACCATCTGGAAGCCGACGCCCTGCCAGACGGACAGCACGATGATCGAGGCCATGGCGGTGAGCCCGTTGCCGAGCCAGTCGAAGGCGCCCCAGTTGCCGAAAGTCACCGCGTCCAGGGCGGAGTTGAGCAGACCCTGGTCGCTGCGGGCGAGGATGAGCCGCCAGATCACGGCGACGAGTGCCATGGGGAAGACGACCGGCATGAAGAAGAAGGACCGGAACAGACCGATCGCCTTGAGCTTGCGGTTGAGCAGGATCGCCAGCCCGAGGGCCAGGGCCGTCTGGACGGGGACGACGACCACGGCGAAGGTCAGGTTGTTGAGCAGGGCCCGCAGGAAGGGGCCTGACATGTCGGGGTCGGTGAACAGCCGCCGGTACTGCTCCAGGCCGAAGAAGGTCGGTGCGAGCGGGGAGCCGAGGCGGACGTTGTAGAAGGAGAGGACGACGGCGTAGACGAACGGGATGCCGACGAAGGCGATGAGTCCGGCGACGGCGGGCGTGGACATGAGCAGTCCGTGCAGCCAGTCGCGGTTCTTGCGCACGGAGCGTGCCGGGCGCACCGGGCGCGCGGGCTTGGCGGCGGTCACGGGTGGGGCCTTCTCCCTGGCGTGGGGCGCGGCGTGCGCCGGTTCGACGGATGTCACGGATGGTCCTGTTCCCGGCCGGGGGCGGGCGCGGTACAAAGCGGGCCCGCCCCCGGCCGATGGTCCTACGGGATCTTGTATCCGGCGTTGTCGGAGAAGTCCTGGTCGATGGCGCGGGCGGCCTTGGCCAGGGCGGTCTTGGGGTCGGCGCCGCCGTAGATCGAGTTGAGAGCCTCACCGAACTTGGCGGTGATGGTGGGGTATCCGGCGGTCACCGGGCGGGTGACGGCGACGCAGGACTTGGTGATGTCGCTGTCGCCGCAGGGCTTGGCGAGCTGGTCGGCGAAGAGCTGGAGTGGGCCGCCCTGCTTGTACAGAGAGCTCGCGGCGAGCGCGCTCGTGGTGGCGGGCGGGGCGCCGTTGGCCTTCGTCATCGCGGTGACGTTGGTGTCGTTGAGGAGGTAGTCCATGAACGTGCCGGCGGCCTTGGCGTTCTTGGAGCCCGCGCCGATGCCCCAGGCCCAGGAGCCCTGGCCGGTCTTGGGGCCGTTGCCGAAGTCGGGCAGCGGCAGCACGACGAGGTCGTCGCCGAGCGCCTCGCTGTAGGTGGGGTAGTTCCAGTGGCCGACCCAGCTGAGGGCGACGCGGCCCTTGGCGAAGGCGTTGCCGTCGGTGTTGGGATCGACGTACGTCTTCCAGGACTGGAACGTCTTCATAGCGGAGACCACGGCCGGGGTGTCGAGGGCGCCCTCCGCCTTGCCGTCCTTGAGCAGGGAGCCGCCGGCCGACCAGACGATGGGGGCAAAGCCGTAGGTGCCGAACTCGCCGGCCAGACCGTACTGCTCCGAGATGTCGAGGGTCTTACCGTCGGAGTCCTTGGCCTTCAGCGCCTTGAGCGCGGCCATGAACTCGTCCACTGTCCAGGCATCGTCCATGCTCGTCGGGTACTTCACCCCGGCCGCGTCGAGCAGCTTCTTGTTGCCGTAGATGCCCAGGCCGGAGTCGTACATGCCCAGGCCGTAGTGCTTGCCGCCGATCTCGCCCTGCGCCTTGCTCGCGTCGGTGGCGTTGCCCATCGTCTTGACGGAGACGTAGTCGTCGATCGGGGCGAGCTTCTTGTTGTAGGCGAAGTTCGCCATGGTCGGGCCGTCGAACTCCAGCACGTCCGGGAGCTTGGACGCGTCGGTGGTGGTGATCGTCTTGGTGTAGTCGTTGGCGGGCAGCAGCGTCAGCTTGACCTTGATCTTGCTCTGCGAGGAGTTGAAGGACTTCACCGCGGCCTGCAGCGCGGCGTCCTCGCGCTTCTGGCCCTGGTGGGCCCAGACGCTGATGGTGCCCTTGCCGCTGCCGCCCTCCGCGGAGGCGTCGGTGCCGCCGCTCCCGCCACAGGCGGCCAGTGCCACCAGGGGCAGAGTGAGGGCGAGAGCCGTACTGGCCGTGCGGCGAGGTCTGCTGTTTCCGGCGATCATGGCGGGTGCCTCCGTGTGTGGTGCGGGGTGAGGGTTGGTAGTGCGCCTGGCTGGGGGGTGGGGTCTTGGGGCGAAGCCGGCCCTACGGTGACGTCGGCGTCGGCTCTGCGGTGTCGGTGCTGGGCTCCTTGACCACGAGCGGGTGCAGCTCCCACGCGTCGATCGCGTAGCCGAGGCGTGTGCCCGGCGCGCTGCTGACCTGCAACCGCCAGGGGCCGTCCCCCGTCGGGTAGAAGCGCAGGGTGAGGACCTGGCCGGTGGTGGTCAGGAAGACTTCGGCAATGGAATGGTCGACGATCACGCGCAGGTCGACCGGGCCGTCGGTAGGGCAGGGCATTCGGTAGGAGCCGCCCTGGGCCCGAGGATCCAGGGAGGCGTGGTCGCGGTCGATGACCAGTTCGCCCGTGCGGGCATCGATGCGGATGTCGAGGTGCTCGGAGCCGTCCGGGCTCGTCAGCAGCCGCAGGCCGGCCGCTCCGACCGGCTCCAGGCGGGCAGTCAGGTCGAAGGCCCGGCCTACGCTGCCGATCTCCACGGCGTCCGCGCTGTGCGTCTGACCGGTGGCGTGGAGGGTGTGCTCGCCGCGCAGGGCGAGCAGCTCGGCTGCGGGCTGCTGACGCAGCGAACCGTCACCGGCGACCCAGATCTCGCGGGGCGCGGTCAGGACGCCTGCCCATCCGTCTGCAACGCTCCAAGCCTCGTCACGGGCCTCCCCGGACCAGCCCCACAGCAGCCACCGGCCACCGGGTCCGCGCAGCAGCGCGGGCGCGTAGTTGTCCGGACCGTGGTCCACGAGCACCGGCGGGCCGGCCTCGAAGGCATCGCCGTGTTCCTCTCCGACCACCGCGGCGACGCACCGGGGGCTGTCGTCGTCGTTCCACGCGCTGAAGATGAGGGCACCGGGCCCGTCGGCGGCCAGGAGGTACTGGGGGCACTCCCAACCCTCGCCGGTGTGCAGGCCGACGCCGCCGACGCCCTGCTTCTTCCGAGCGGCAAAGGGGCCTTGGTAGGTCCAGGTCTCCAGGTCGGGCGAATCGTAGAGCAGGGCGGCGCCGCGGCCGTCGGCGAAGGCGGCGCCGACCAGCATCCGCCAGGCGTCATCGTGCCGCCAGACGTAGGGGTCGCGGTACATGGTGCAGCCCTCAGGCACCTCGGGGATGAGCAGCCGGCCGCGTGGGTGGAAGGTGCGGCCGCCGTCGTGGGAGGTGGCGCCGGTCACCGGCTGGTGCTGCGGGCTCTCCCGGCGGTGGGCGGAGTAGAAGGCAACCATCCTCTCGCCGTCGGAGACGGCGTTGCCGGAGAAGCAGCCGTCGGCGTCCACACCGCCCGGAGTCGGGGCCAGTGCGAGCGGCAGCGGTTCCCAGCTGATCAGGTCGGGGCTGCGGAAGTGGCCCCAGTGCATGTTCGCGTGCGTCGCACCGTGCGGGTTGTACTGGTAGCAGACGTGGTAGTGGCCGTCGTGGAAGACCAGCCCGTTGGGGTCGTTGATCCAGTTTCGGGACGGGCGCAGGTGCGCGATCGGCCGGTGCGGATCGAGGGGTGCGGCGGATGCGGTGGACACACGCGTGCCTTTCGGTGGATCGGAGAGCGGACCGCGGTCAGCGGCGAGTGCGGGCCGACAGATCGCTTGGCGACGGTCGCTTGCGCAGGCGGCGGGGCCGACGGCTGGTGGGCCCTGAGGTGGCTTGGGCTCGGCGGCGCCCCGCGCGCGGGGCGGGGAGGGCGCGGGGCGCCGCGGTCGAACCGGTGTGCCGGGCAGGTCAGGGATGCCGGCACACCGGTGGTTCGGGAACTCATCGGTGACACGGGAGCGGTGGCGGGTTGTTGTGGTGTGCCACTGCGGGCGGTTCGGCCCGGGCGGTGTGTCGTGCGCAGGGACATGGCGGCTAGGCCTTTGGGTCAGGCGTCCGGTTCGGGCGTGCTGTCGCGGAGGACCAGCGACGGCTCCAGCAGGACCCGTTCGGGCTCTGCGTCCGGGGCGGCCATCCGTGCCAGCAGCAGCCGGACGCATTCCCGGCCGACGGCTTCCAACGGCTGAGCGACGGAGGTCAGGCCGGGCGAGAGGATGGCGGCGGTCGGTGAGTCGTCGAAGCCGACCACGGCGACGTCCCGGCCCGGGGTGGCCCCGCGCTCGCGCAGCGCGTAGTAGCAGCCAAGGGCGAGGGTGTCGCTGGCCGCGACCACCGCGGTGGCGCCCGCGTCCAGCAGGGGTTTGACTGCGGTGCGTGCGGCATCGACGTCGTCGGCGCTCTGGGCCCGTCGTGCCCGTGTCGGCAATCCGTGCCGGCGCATGGCCCGCTGCCAGCCCTCGGCACGGTCGTCACTGACGCCTGAGCCGCGTTCCCAGCCCAGAAAAGCGATCTTTCGGTGGCCCAGCGTGATCAGGTGCTCCACCGCCGCGTCGGTTCCGGCGGCACCGTCCACGTCGACCCAGTCGCCGATCTGCCGCTTCGACCACATGCGGCCGAAGGCCACGAACGGCACCCCCTGCCTGTCCAGCCAGGGCTGGCGCGGGTCGCCCCGCTCGTCGGTGTCGCTGAGGACGAAGCCGTCGACATCGTGCTGGTCGAGGAGGTCCTCGTAGCCCGTGAGGCTCGCGCCGCCGGGCGGGGAGGCGAACAGCAGGATGCGGTAGCCGGCCTCGTCGGCGGCCTCCGACAGAGCATGCAGGAAACGGTCCATCACCGGGGCGGTGGTGCCGGGCGGGGTGGGCCGAACGCCGTAGCCGATCAGCTTGCTGGAGCGGGTACGCAGGGTCTGGGCGGCACGGCTGGGCCGGTATCCCGTCTCGTCGATCGCCCGCAGCACCCGCTCCAGGGTCTCAGGACGCAGCTTCTCCGGCGCGTTGATCGCGTTGGACACGGTCGGCGCGGAGACGCCGGCCCGGGCGGCAACCATGGCGATGGTCACCGGGCCCTTGGCCGAGGAACTGCGCGGGGAGCGGGGCATGGCGATCTCCAGGATCGGGACGTGAGCGAACAACAAGGTGTGGGCTCTATTTAAGCGATTCAGAGCGGCTTGTCAGGCATCTGGCCTCGTGGTTAGGTTCGTTTTATCGATTTAATGAACGAGAGGTTGCGCTCCATTGGACGTCACTGTCAAGACCCGCGACGGCAACATTTCCATCACCGCCGCAGGCGCCGCGGCTCATGGCCTGCAGCCGTTCCTGCACGACTCCGTCGTCACGCTGTATGCGCCGAGCTTCGTCATCTCGCAAGCAGACGGGCAGGTCACAGACGGTGCGGACGGCTTCTTCCATGGCGACAGCAGGGCCCTGGCCCGGCTGACCGTCGCCGCCGACGGCATCGGTCTCGCGCCGGTTTCCGCGGAGTTGCAGGGCGCCGATCGCGCTGGCTTCAGGGCGGTCTTGCGAGGGCTGGGCGAGGTGACGGAAGACCCGGTGGTGGCGCTGCACCGCCGCCGCAGCGTCACCTCCGGCCGCCTGGAGGAGGCCTTCGAGGTCACCAACGCGGGCGCGCGGCCCGTCCGCTTCCGCCTCACCGTGGAAGCGGCCACCGATCTCGCCCCGATGGACAAGGTGAAGTCCGGACACTCCCAGGACGGCATACCGGCCCAGGCCGCGGCGGGCGGACTGGTCTGGTCCCGCGAGGAATTCACGGTGAGACTGCTCAGCACTCCGGCGCCCGACACACTGGACGCGTCGGCCGGGCGACTGTCGTACGACATCGATCTGGCCCACGGCCAGTCGCGGACCGTGCTTCTGACCTGCACTGCCGCTCAGACCGCCGGCGACCAGTTCCCGGCAGCGCCGACCGAACAGGTGCCCTGGAGCACGCCCGTGCTGCGCAGCGCCGACCGGCGCCTGGACCGCTGGCTGCAGCAGTCACTCGCCGACCTGGACCGGCTGCGCCTGACCGACCCGCTCTCAGCCGGCACCCCGGCAGGCCGCACCGACCAGTTCCTGGCCGCCGGAGCCCCCTGGTACCTGACCCTCTTCGGCCGCGACGCCCTCTGGGCGGCCCGCATGCTCCTGCCCCTGGGAACGGACCTGGCCGCCGGCACCCTGCGCACCCTCGCCCGACGCCAAGGCAAAGTCGCCGACCCGACGACCGAGGAACAGCCGGGCAAGATCCTGCACGAAGTACGCCGCACCACGCAGCAGTTCAGCGATACCCTCGTCCTGCCACCGGTCTACTACGGCACCATCGACGCCACCCCCCTGTGGATCACCCTGTTGCACGACGCCTGGCGCTGGGGCCTGGCCTCCGAGGAGGTCGAACAGCTCCTGCCGTACGCCGAAGCGGCCCTGTCCTGGATACGCGAACAGAGCGACGAGAGCGGCGACGGCTTCCTCAAGTACGTCGACCAGACCGGCCGTGGCCTGGCCAACCAGGGCTGGAAGGACCACGACGACTCCATCCGCCACCGTGACGGCCGCCTCGCCGGATCCCCGATCGCCCTGTGCGAGGTCCAGGCGTACGCCTACGAGGCCGCACGCGGCGGAGCCGCACTGCTGCGCGCCTTCGACCGCCCGGGAGCGGACCAGTGGGAGGAATGGGCAGTGCGACTGGCCGCGCGCTTCCGCAAGCGGTTCTGGGTGCAGGACTCCCAGGGCCCCTACCCGGCCGTGGCCCTGGACCGGGACGGCCGCCCCGTCGATTCCGTCACCTCCAACATCGGCCACCTGCTCGGCACCGGCCTGCTCAACCAAGAGGAGTGCGCCGTGCTTGCCGCCCGGCTGAGCGCACCGGACCTCGACTCCGGCCACGGGCTTCGCACCCTGAGCAGCGCGTCAGGGGGCTTCAACCCCTACGGCTACCACACCGGATCCATCTGGCCACACGACACGGCAATCGCCGTGCACGGCCTCGTCCGGGCCGGATTCCCCCAGGCCGCGGCCTCGCTCGCGACCGGCCTGCTCACCGCCTCCGCCAGCTTCGACGCCCGCCTGCCCGAACTCTTCGCCGGCCACGCCGCCGAAGCCGCCGCACATCCGGCGCCCTATCCCGCCTCCTGCCGCCCACAGGCATGGGCCGCAGCCTCGTCAGTACTGGTGCTGCAGGCCGCCCTGGGCCTCGACGCCGACGTGCCCGGCCGCACGGTGACGGTCGCGCCCACCTTCGCGCACGCATACGGTCCACTGACGGTGACGGGACTACTGGTGGCCAACGACCCGCTACAGATCACCCTCGCCGCGGACGGCACTGCGAGCGTGGTGGCACCAGAACAACTGACAGTGCTCAACGAACAATCCTGACCGACCGCCGGACGCCGCTCCGTGCAAGAGCTGATGAGACGAAGGCCCTGCTCGCCGGAAGCACTACCCTGCCGTCCCCGTCGGCCGGCCGCCACGCCAGGGTGTTCACGGCCTGCCCGGCACCGCTTTCCCCCGCGGGCCGGCGCCGGGCAGGCTGCTGCCGGGGGTTATTCCTCAGAGGCGTTCGGGTCCCGCAGTGCCCGCGGGGCCCCGTACATGGACGCCGCGGTCAAGGAACTGGAAGCCGGCGGGCTGACCATCTCGCCGGAGATCCGTTCCCGGCTGTCCCCGCTGGCCCACGACCACATCAATTTCCACGGCCGTTGTCCGATCGTCCGCAGCCACGGCGAGAGGGTGTTTCACCACGCCCACCGAGTTCATGGCCATACCCAGTGCTCCGAGCGGTACTCCTCGTGCACGAGGAGGCCGGGTGCATGACCAGCAGGGCGTCGGTCTCGGCCCGGGCGAGCAGCTCCGTGAGCGTGAGGGACCCGCCGCCGTGCGGTCCGGTGAACGCGAGGCCGTCGAGGGCGCCGGCCGACGCGGTCGGCAGCGCGGACGCGCCGCCGGAGCCGCGCCAGACACGGCGGCTTGGAATGAGTTCCCGACTCTAGGTCGCGTGCCGTCGAGCACAGACCGGATCCGTGTATCCCCGCGCCCACACGAGATCAGCCAGGGAGGAAATGCCTGCCCTCTGTCTGCTCCGCTCCGCAGGCCGTGCACCTGAGTGCGATACCGTACACACTGTCTGGTATCTCGACCAGAGGTCTTGGGTAGGAGCGAGGGAGCCGGGTGGTTCCGGCGCGGTTCAGGGGGTCAGGTCGAGGGCTCCTGGAGCGTCGGACGGGGCGAGGCCGGTGGCCCAGACGCGGCCGTAGACCGACAGGTCGCGCAGATGGGCGGTGATCTCGGCGGCGCTGTAGCCGGTGTCGTTCTCGACCCACCAGGTGAGCAGGCCGATGAGTTCCCCGGTCCAGGCACGGGCGACGACGTCGAGGGGGATGCGGGGTGTCACCCCGAGCTGCTCGGTCCGCGTGCGGAAGGCGGCTTCGGCGTGGTTGCAGATGAGGTCCGTGAATTCTCGTAGGGCGCGTCCGTCGCCCTCTCCCCGCAGGACGACCCGGTAGACGGGCTTCTCCTGCTCGGCGTGTTCGAAGATGTACTTCACCGGCAGTCCGGTGAACCCTTCCGCGTGCGCCTGCCGGACCGCCGGCAGGAGGCGTTCGCGGTCCTCGGCGAGGTCGCGCACGATGCCTACCAGCAGGTCCTCCTTGTCGTGGTAGTGCGCGTAGAACGTGGCTCGGCCGACGTCGGCGTGTTCGGCGATCCCCTCGACCGTGATCGCGTGGAACCCCTTTTCCAGGACCAGTTCGACCAGTGCCTGGCGCAGTGCGGCCCGTGTCCTGCGGACGCGGCGATCTCCCGCGGGCTTCATGTCCACTTCGTTTCCTTCTCGTCCGAACCGTTGACCTGACACTAACGCTGCCGTTACGTTGCCGCACACCAAGCCTGTTACTGAACACTCTGTTCGGAAACTCTGGAGGTGTGATGAACTTCGGGCGGTACGTACGCCGGACTGCCGGCCACCAACCCGATGCCGAGGCGGTGGTCTGCGGACCCGTGCGGCTGACGTACGCGGAACTCGACGACCACAGCGACCGGCTCGCGACGGCCTTGCGCGCCCTCGGCCTGAACCGGGGCGACCGCGTGGCGACCCTCGCCGGCAACCGCGCGGAACTGGTCGTCACGGAAGTCGCCCTCTACAAGGCCAGCCTGGCCCGGGTGCCGATCAACGCCAGGCTCGGCACCGCCGAGGTGGCCCACCTGCTCGCGGAATCGGACGCGAGGGTGCTGCTGACGGACGCCGCCCACCTGGACATCGCCCGCGCCGCCGTGCCCGGTACCGGGGTCAGGACCGTCCTCGGCTACGACGGCGCGAACGACCTCGGCCCGGGCTACGCCGAGACCCTCGCGGGCGGCGATCCCGAACCCGTCGAGACGGAGTGCGACGAGGGCGACATCGCCGTACTGCACTTCACCTCGGGTTCCACCGGCACACTCAAGGCGGCGGTCCAGACCTACGGCAACCGGCTCGCCCTGATGCGCAAGTCGCTGATGAGCGCCGGCACCCGGGTGGGCCCCGGCGACCGGCAGATCCTGGCCGGACCCGTCACCCACGCCTCCGGCATGCCGCTGATGGGCATCTTCTTCGCCGGCGGCTGCGCGATCGTGCTGCCCCGCTGGGACGCCGAGGAGTTCCTCGCCACCGTCCAGCGCGAGCGCGCCACCCACGCCTTCGTCGTCCCCACCATGGTCAACACCGTCCTCGCGCTGCCGAACGCCCGCGACTACGACCTCTCCACCCTCCGCCAGCTGATCTACGGCGCCGCGCCGATGTCACCGGCCCGGATCAAGGCCGCCTGGGACCTCTTCGGCCCCGTCCTCTCCCAGGGATACGGGTGCGGCGAGACCACCTCCGGCGTGCTCTTCCTCTCCACGGAGGACCACCGGCGGGCGATCGAGGGCGAGGACGAGGAACTGTTGCTGTCCTGCGGCCGTCCGCTCGCCGAGGCCGAGGTCGCCATCGTCGACGACAGCGGACAGCCCGTCGCCGACGGGGAGATCGGCGAGATCGCCGTCCGCGGCCCCGATGTCGTCCCCGGCTACCACAACGAGCCGAACCTCACGGCGGAGACCTTCCGGGACGGCTGGTTTCTCACCGGCGACCTCGCCCGCCGCCGGTCGGACGGCTACGTCTTCATCGTCGACCGCAAGAAGGACATGATCGTCTCCGGCGGGTTCAACATCTACGCCGTCGAGGTCGAGTCCGTCCTGCACCAGCACCCCGATGTCTATGAGGCCGCTGTCGTCGGCGTCCCGGACGAGCGGTGGGGTGAGGCCGTCAAGGCGGTCGTCGTGACACGCGACGGCGCCACCCTCACGGAGGCCGACCTCATCGACTTCTGCGCCGAGCACCTGGCCCGCATGAAGAAGCCCCGCTCCGTCGACTTCGTTGCTGCCCTGCCCCACAACCCCAACGGCAAGATCGACCGCCGCGCCATCCGCGACCGCTACTGGGCCGGCGCCGAGCGTCGCGTCAACTGAACGGACCCCTGGCATGCCCTTCACCCTCGAACCCTCCTACGACGACAATCCGCGCCTCCAGGACCTCGTCGTCCGCCTGCGCGCCTACCTGGCCGACGAGCTCATCCCGTACGAGCGCGAGCACGGCATCACCCCGGAGACCAAGCTCGACCGCACCACGTTGGAACACGTCTGGAAGCGCAGCGCCGAACTCGGCTTCTACGGCATCAGTCTGCCCCCTGAGCTCGGCGGCCAGGGCCTGAGCTTCTACGAACTGTGCGCCCTCAAAGAGGAGCTGACCGCCTCCGGCGCCGCTCTTTCCCACTCGGTGCTCGGCGACATGGGCGGTCCGCTGCGCGTCGGCGCGATCGTGAAGTACGCCACCGAGGAGCAGCGGGAGCGCTACCTGATGCCCGTCGTCCGAGGCGAGCGGGCCTGCTGCTTCTCCATCACGGAGGAGGACGCGGGCTCCGACGTACGCCGGATGACGACCACCGCCACCTCGGACGGGGACACCTACATCCTCAACGGCAAGAAGGTGTTCAGCTCCGCCGCCCCCTTCGCGGACTTCGCGATCGTCGTCGCCCGCATGGCCGGCACCGAGGAGGCATACAGCGCGTTCCTCGTCGACCTGGACACCCCCGGCTGCCGTGTCCTCGACGGCGAAGTCCCCATGTCCGGACAGCAGATGGAGGGCGACCTTCTCTTCGAGGACTGCCGGATCCCCGCCGCGAACCTCCTCGGCGAGGTCGGACAGGGCCTGCGCATCGGCATCGGCCGCATCACCCTCAACCGCCTGCTGCACTGCCCGTCCCTCATCGGTGCCGCCCGCCGCGCCTGGGACCTGTCGGTCGAGTACGCCATGAATCGCGTCGTCTTCGGCCAGCCGCTCCTCGCCCATCAGGCCATCCACCACAAGATCGCCGAGATGGCCACCGAGATCTACGCAGCCCGCGCGATGGTGATGACCACCGCAGCGAAGGCCGACCGGGGGGACAACGTCTCCGTCGAGGCCAACATGTGCAAGCTCTTCACCTCCGAGGCGTCCTTCCGCGTCGCCGATCAGGCGGTCCAGATCCACGGCAAGGCCGGGCTCACCCGCGGCCACGAGGTCGAGCAGATCTTCCGCAGCCTGCGGATGTTCCGGATCGTCACCGGAACCACCGAGATCCACAAGAACGCCATCGCCAAGGGCCTTTTCTGACCGACCCCTTGGTGCCCAGGGCGGGGCCACGGGCCCCCGCTTCGACGAGCGGGCCCGCGGCCACGGGGGACCGCCGCCCACCCGTACGACCCCCTGCTCCACCCGCATCCGCAGGAGTCGCCCCATGGCACCCCGTACCGCCACCGCGCAGTCCCAGCACATCGCCGTCCCGACGCCCGACCGCCGCAAAGCCTGGCTGATCATGGCGATGATCGTGGCCTTCATGGTCATCAACTACGCCGACAAGTCGGTCCTCGGCCTCGCCGCCGTCCCGATCATGGAGGAACTCGACCTCAGCAACAGCGCCTACGGCCTGATCTCCAGCTCCTTCTTCTTCCTCTTCAGCGTCTCCGGACTCCTCGTCGGATTTCTCTCCACCCGGATCTCCAGCCGGGTCCTGCTGTTCGTCATGACAGCGCTGTGGGCCGTGGCCCAGCTCCCGGTCCTCGTGGTGGCCACGGTCCCGACCCTGATGGCCGGCCGCATCCTGCTCGGTGCCGCCGAGGGACCGGCCGCGTCCATGTCCATGCACGCCCTCTACAAGTGGTTCCCGCCGGAGCGCCGCGCCCTGCCCTCGGCCCTCCAGATCGGCGGGGCGGCCCTGGGCACGCTCATCGCGGCCCCCCTGGTCACCTGGCTGATCGACGGCTTCGGCTGGCGCTCCGCCTACGCCGTCCTCGCCGTCGTCAGCGCCACCTGGGCGCTGCTGTGGTGGCGCGTCGGCCACGACGGCCCGTACGACCACAAGCACACGGCCGCAGGATCCGGCGGGCTCCGGCTGCCGTACCGCAAGACCCTGCTGACCGGCACTGTGATCGGCAGCATCGCCAGCGCCTTCGGAGCGGCGTGGGCGCTGTCCCTCAGCCACGCGTGGTTGCCCGCCTACTTCAGGACGCAGATGGACATGTCGGCGGCGGCCTCCGCGACCGCCATCAGTGTCATGTCCGGCTTCGGCCTCGTGCTGCTGCTGGCGGTCTCACCGTTCGTGGACGCGTTGAAATCCCGTGGCGTGAGCAGTCGTTGGTCGAGCGGGGCGGCGCAGAGCATCGCCGTGTGCGTGGCGGGGTGCGCGATGGCGGCATTCCCGTTCGTCGACGCGTCCGGCCCCCGGCTGGTGCTGATCGCGCTGGCCTTCGGCGGCACCGCGATCGCCATCCCCCTTCACTACATGACGACTGCGGAGGTCGTCCCTCCCGCCCAGCGTGGCGCCGTCTTCGGCATCGTCGCCGGTATCGGCACCCTGCCGGGACTCGTGGCACCGTTCCTGACCGGCCACCTCATCGACACGGCCGACACACCTGCCGCCGGATACACCACCGCCTTCCTCGTCGCCGGCGCGGTGATGCTCATGGCCGGCGCCTGTGCCCTCACGGTCATCCGCCCGGAGCGGGACGCACGACGCTTGGGGCTCGACACCCGGCCCCCGTCCTGATGCGCGCTGGAAAAGGCGCGTTCGGCAGGTCGGGAGCACATTGGTGACTCACGTCCACGCTCGCGATCGAACCCGCGTTTCCCTGAAGTTCGCCGCGCCCGCCTCCGGGGGTTGTCGAACTCCCGAAAACAGGGAAACACGTGCTGAAGAAGTTCCGTACCCCGTCATGCTGAGCCACAGGCCGCCGGTGCGGCCCGGCCACCGTCCTGACGATCGGGCGGACGGAGTGGACCTTGTCGAGCGGCGCGCCAGCCGTTCGCGGACGAGCCGACTCCGCTAACGGCAAGTGGAGGCGGCCCACATCGGCGGACGCACCGCCGCTGCCGCGAGAGAACGCGCAGGCCTCGACCCCGGTCACTCCGGCACCCAGCTCCCGGCACCCCGATCGCCCATTCGCAGTGGAGCGGGGCCCGATCTAGGCTGGAAGCAGCCGCTGAAACCCCAGCACTGACGGGCTCGGCGGTGCGGACGGAGGCGTGGCGGGTGGAGATGGCCGACAGGCAGGACGCGCCCACTGCCGTTGCCGTGGTGGACCCGGACGGCACAGTGAGCGGCTGGAGCGAGGGGGGCCAGCTGCTGCTGGGCTGGACGGCTGAGGACACGGTCGGACGCCCCGTGACGGATCTGCTGGTCGATCCCGCGCCGCCCGGCTTCCCTGAGGGCTACGGCGCCGGCCCCGACCCCACGGGGTTCATCCACCTGCGCCACCGGGACGGCTCCACGGTCGACGCCGTAGTGACGGCTCACCCGCTGTTCGGCCCCGACGGGCGGGCACTGGGTCACGTGATGACCGTCCAGCGTTGGGGACGCCGCCCGGTGATCGCGGACCGGGCCTTCGAGCAGTCTCCCTTCGCCCTGGGCGTCTACGACCCTGAGCTGCGGTTCCTGTGGATCAACGCCTCCTCTTGCCGGGTGATCGCGCACTCCGAGGAGCAAGTGCTCGGCAAGAAGTACCGCGAGGTGCTTCCTGAATTCGACCCCACGCTGTTTCCCGAAAGGGACGACAAGCCCTACACCGACGCGCTGGCCGAGGTGGCGAGGACGGGCCAGGCCACGCGTCTGATCACCGTCTTCCGCCCTCGCGGCAGTGACTACGCCAATGCCTGGGCCACCAGCATCTGGCCCGTCCGGGATGCCGAGGGCAGGGTCCGCGCGGTCGCCAACTGGGGATTCGACATGAGCGCCGAGTACTGGGCCCGGCAACGCCTGCTCATCCTCAACGAGGCCGGCGCCGGCATCGGCCGAACCCTCGACGTCACCGGCACCGCCCAGGAACTGGCCATGGCCCCGGTGCCGGGATTCGTCGACCTCGTCAGCGTGGATCTCTTTGACGAGGTGCTGCGCGGAGAGGAACCGCCCTCCCGCTCCGCGTTCGACCCCGACGAGACGATCACGCTCAGCCGTGCCGCCCAGCACAGCGCGAAAGAGGGCGCCGACCCGGCTGCCGGGCCCACGACGCCGGTCAGGCACCCTGCCGGCTCCGTCGCCGCCCACTGCATGGTCACCGGCAGGTCCACGGTTGAGCTCGCGGCGGAGCCCGGACAGGGCGGCGAGTGGGCCTTCGGGCCCGGGCTCGCCGCCGACCCCGCCCACTGGCCGCCGGGCAATCCAGTGATCCACGAGTCCATCGCCAGGGACGGGCTGACGGGGCGGATCACCGTGCCGCTGCGGGCACGCGGCGCGCTCCTTGGCGTCGTCGCCTTCTCCCGCCTGGACCGACCCGAGGCATTCACCGCCGACGACCTGATCCTCGCCGAGGAACTGGCCGCCAAGGCAGCCGTTGCCATCGACAACGCCCGCCGGTACGCACGCGAGCGAACGACCGCTCTGACCCTGCAACGCAGCCTGTTGCCGCAGGGACTGCCGATCCAGGAGGCGGTCGAGGTGGCTTCCCGCTACCTGCCCGGCGGGACCGGCACGGAAGTGGGCGGTGACTGGTTCGACGTCATTCCGCTGTCCGGCGCGCGGGTCGCGCTGGTCGTCGGTGATGTCGTCGGACACGGCCTGCACGCCTCGGCCAGCATGGGCCGGCTGCGTACGGCGGTCCGCACTCTCGCCGACGTCGACCTGCCGCCGGACGAGCTCTTGACCCACATGGACGACCTCGTTCTCCACCTCGCCAGCGACCTCCAGCCCACCAGCCACTTCCAGCCGACCGGCGAGACCGGGGCCACCTGCCTGTACGCCGTCTACGACCCGGTCTCCCGGCGCCTGACGCTGGCGAGTGCCGGTCATCCATTGCCGCTGATCATCTACCCGGACGGCACCAGTACCCCGGTACCCGTCCAGCCGGGACCGCCGCTCGGCATCGGTGGTCTGCCGTTCGAGGCCACCGAGCTCGAACTGCCCGAGGGCAGCCTGCTCGCCCTCTACACCGACGGACTGGTGGAAAGCCGCGAGCGCGACGTAGACGAGCGGATCACCGAACTGCAGCGCGCCCTGGACCCCTCGGCCCCCTCCCTGGAGGCCCTGTGCGACACGGTGATGGACGCCATGCTCCCCGACCGGCGCACCGACGACGCGGCCCTGCTGCTCGTTCGCAATCATGCGCTCGATCCCCAGCACGTCGCCGACTGGGACGTCGAACCCGACACCGCGCAGGTGCCGCGCGTCAGGAAGGCCGCTGTCGATCAGGTGGACGTCTGGGGCCTGGAGGAGGCGGCGTTCGTGACCGAGCTGGTCGTCAGCGAGCTGGTCACCAACGCCATCAGATACGGCGAGCCGCCGATCAGGCTCCGACTGATTCGTGACACCTCCCTGATCTGCGAGGTCTCCGACGCCAGCAGCACCGCTCCGCACCTGCGCCGGGCCCGCGCCTTCGACGAGGGCGGGCGGGGACTGCTGCTCGTCGCCCAGCTCACCCAAGGGTGGGGCACCCGGCACACCAGCAACGGCAAGACGATCTGGTGCGCGCAGACCCTTCCCGCCTCTGGGCCGTGCTGAGATCTCAGCTCACGGAACGGCGCCGCCCGGGCGGCAGGGCACGGCAACGCGACCGCGCCGTCCCGCAGACCTTCCCCTGGATCCGGCGCCAGGAAGGCGGTCTCGGCCCTAGGCCGTGTCCGCAAAGTGTTGGCGTCGTTGGTCTGTTCGTGGTGCGTCGTCATGAGCTGACTGATGAGTCGTGGGCGGTGATCGAGCCGTTGCTGGCTCCGCCGCGGATGGGCCGGCCGGTGCGGGATCGCCGCCAGGTGATGAACGGGATTGTGTGGAAGCTGTCCACGGGCGCGGCCTGGCGGGACCTGCCCGAACGCTACGGACCGTGGAAGACGATCTACGAACGCTTCCGCCGCTGGTCGGCCGACGGAACCTGGGACCGGCTCTTGGCCCACGTCCAGCAACACTGCGATGCCGTCGGCGCAGTCGACTGGACGGTCGTGTGCGTCGACTCCACCACCGTGCGGGCCCACCAGCACGCGGCCGGGGCCCGAAAAGGGGGCTCTGGCCCGGCGAGGCGATCGGCCGGTCCCGTGGCGGACTGACCACGAAGATCCACCTCGCCTGCGACGGACAGGGCCGGCCGCTCGCCTTCACCATCACCGCCGGGAACGTCAACGACTGCACCCAGTTCGAACAGGTCATGGCCCGCATCAACGTCAGCCGACGCGGGCCGGGCCGCCCCAGAACGCGGCCGGAGCGGGTCATCGCGGACAAGGGCTACTCATCCACGAAGATCCGCTCCTACCTGCGCAGGCGAGGCATCAAAGCCGCAATCCCGGAACGGATCGACCAGATCAACGGCCGCATCCGCCGCGGCGAGGGCCTTTGCCGACTCGACCGGACCGCCTACCGGCGCCGCAACGTCGTCGAGCGCTGCTTCAACAAGCTCAAGCACAACAAGGCCCTGGCCACCCGCTACGACAAACGCGCCCGCCACTACAAAGCCCTGGTCACCCTCGCCTGCCTACGACTCTGGCTGCCCTGACTTTGCGGACACGACCTAGAGGTTGTCCCGTATGGGGTTTGAGTTATCCCGTGAGAGCCATGTTATGGAGGCGGGCGATGCCGAGTGCGGCTTGGTGGACCCCGTTGCCCTTGAGTCGGCAGTCCCGCAGAATCTTCCAGTTCTTCAGCCGGGACAACGCGTGCTCGACGCGTGCCCGAGCACGACGGTGGACCGAGTTCTCCGCTTCCTGCACGGGACTCAGATGCTCCTGACCACGACGTTTTCGGTGCGGAATGAGCAGCCCGGTGCCCCGGTAGCCGCCGTCCGCGATAGTAGGGACACCGCGGCAGACCCGGTCGACTCCGGACTCGCTGAAAGCCCGGCAGTCATTGCGACTGCCGGGCAGTGGATCGCCGATGGCCACCACCAGGCGGCTGTTGGCATCGATGACCACCTGCAGGTTCGTTGAGTACCGGTAGTTCTTGCTCGAGGCCGCGATGTTGCGGTCTCGCGTGGGGACCAGGGTGCCGTCAACGATGTACACGGTGTCTTCCCGTCTGCGGCGGGCCGGTGAGATCGCCAGCAACGGTGCGAGGTGGTCCAGAATCCGGTCCGCGGCCGACTTGGAGACCCCGAACAGCGGCGCCACCTGCCGCAATGTCAGATTCGTGCGCCAGTACGTCGCCACCAGCAACACCCGGTCTTCGAGCGGCAACCGCCACGGCCGGCCTCGCTGGATGTCACCACCACGTCGGCGCACCAGCGCGACAAGCCGGTTGAACTGCTCCGGACTCAACCCGACAAACGGCTCGATCCATTTCGGATCATCCGCTGAGATCACCCCACCCATGACCGGACAACGCCCTAACAGCCACACCAGTTACGGGACAACCTCTAAAGCGTGTTGCAGAAGGCTGTGTAGTGGGCATTTCCCCTGTATGCGTGGGGTGTTGAGGGTTCAGCCGTTGTGGGTGGAGACGTTCACGGGAC
>NZ_JBVISS010000017.1:0-196545 GCF_055575395.1 Streptomyces sp. NPDC034103
CCGATGGGGGTCTGGGGGCGCAGCCCCCAGGGTTTGGGCGGGGTTGAAGGGGCAGCGCCCCTGGGGATGGGACGGGTAGGGGCGGCGGGGGCGAGGAGGGCTCGGGGGGCGTCCCGGCGGCCGACGTTGCGTCGGTAAAGGGGGGTGGGGGGCGGGCGTAGCGTAGGGGGATGACGACGTACGGAACCTTTCCCGGCAGTCGGCCGCGGCGGCTGCGGACCTCTCCTGTCATGCGACGGATGGTGGCCGAGACCCGGTTGCATGCCGCTGACTTCATCCTTCCCGCGTTCGTGCGCGAGGGGATCAGTGAGCCGGTGCCGATCGGGGCCATGCCGGGCGTGGTGCAGCACACCCGGGAGAGCCTGAAGAAGGCCGCTGCCGAGGCGGTCGAGGCGGGGATCTCCGGGATCATGCTGTTCGGGGTGCCCGAGGAGTCCAAGAAGGACGCGCTGGGGACGCCGGGGACCGATCCGGACGGGATTTTGCAGGTGGCGCTGCGGGATGTGCGGGCCGAGGTCGGGGACGAGCTGTTGGTGATGTCCGATCTGTGTCTCGACGAGACCACCGACCACGGGCACTGTGGGGTGATCGACGCGTCGGGGCGGGTCGACAACGACGCCACCCTGGAGCGGTACGCCGAGATGGCCCAGGTGCAGGCCGATGCCGGAGCCCATGTCGTCGGGCCCAGCGGGATGATGGACGGGCAGGTCGGGGTCGTCCGCGACGCGCTCGACCAGATCGGGCGGGAGGACGTGGCGATCCTCGCCTACACCGCGAAGTACGCCTCCGCCTTCTACGGGCCGTTCCGGGAGGCCGTCGGGTCCTCGCTGCGGGGGGACCGGAAGACCTATCAGCAGGACCCCGCCAATGTGCGGGAGTCGTTGCGGGAGTTGGCCCTCGATCTGGAGGAGGGGGCCGACATGGTGATGGTGAAGCCTGCCGGGCCCTATCTCGACATCCTGGCGCGGGTCGCCGACTCGGTGGACGTGCCGGTGGCCGCCTATCAGATCTCCGGCGAGTACTCGATGGTCGAGGCCGCCGCCGAGAAGGGCTGGATCGACCGGGACCGGGCCATCCTGGAGACGCTGACCGGGATCAAGCGGGCCGGGGCGCAGAACATCCTCACCTACTGGGCTGTCGAGGCTGCTCGGATGCTGGCGGCTCGTTAGGTCCTGCCGGCACGGTCGTGGAGGTTGACGGGCCTTCGTCCCTCAGGCCCTTGCCGTCCTCGCAGCCCGTGAGGGTGAGGGCCAAGGTGAGGGTGAGGGGGACTAGGAGGGTGGCCGGGGCCTTCGGCCTCTTCAGGCGTGGGGTGGGGGTGGGCATGGGGGCTCCGTGGGTCGGGCTTTCGGGAGTGGCCTCAGCCTGGGGGTGGGTGGGTTCGATCGCCATACGTGGGCGGGGATTTGGGACGGGGTGGGGATGAGAGGGCTCTGACCTGCGGGGATTTTCCGTCCCGGGGGAGGGGTGTGGGACGTGTGTCCCGGATTCTGGAAACCTGCTTGTAGGCGGCACTTATTTTTTTAGGGTGCTGGCATGACATCTGCTGCTGTCTCCGCGCCTTCGCTCGCCTCCCGGGTCCGGTCCGTCGGGGGGTCGGCGGTGCGGGAGATTCTCGCCGTCACCTCGCGGCCCGAGGTCGTCAACTTCGCCGGCGGGCTGCCCGCTCCCGAGCTGTTCGACCGGGAGGGGGTCGCGGCCGCGTTCCGGTATGTGCTGGAGGAGATGCCGGGGCAGGCCCTCCAGTACTCCACCACCGAGGGGGAGCCCGGGCTGCGGGAGGCGCTGGCCCGGCGGATGAGCGGGAGGGGGCTGGTCACCGGGGGTGAGGAGCTGCTGGTGACCACCGGGTCGCAGCAGGGGTTGTCGCTGGTCGCCGCCGCGCTCGTCGAGCCCGGGGACTGCGTGCTCGTCGAAGACCCCTGTTATCTGGCCGCACTTCAGGTCTTCGGGCTCGCCGGGGCCCGGGTCGTCGCCGTGCCGGGGGACGCCGAGGGGCCGGACGTCGAGGCCCTGGCCGAGCTGGTGCGGCGGGAGCGGCCCAAGCTGTTCTACACCGTGCCCACCTTCCAGAACCCCAGCGGACGGACCATGTCCGCCGAGCGGCGGGCCGCCGTCGCGGAGGTGGCGGGGCGGTGGGGGGTGTGGATCGTCGAGGACGATCCGTACGGGGAGCTGCGGTTCGATGGAGTACGGCTGCCCTGGATCGCCTCCTACGAGGCGGCGGCCGACCGTACGGTGCTGCTCGGCTCCTTCTCCAAGGTGATGGCGCCGGGGCTGCGGCTGGGCTGGCTGCGGGCGCCCGCCGAGGTGCGGCGGGCCTGTGTCGTGGCCAAGCAGGCCGCCGACCTGCACACCCCGACCGTCAACCAGCTGGCCGCCGCCCGGTATCTGACGGACCGGGACCTCGACGCGCACGTGGCCCGGGTCGCGGGCGTGTACCGGGAGCGGCGGGACGCCATGCTGGCGGGGCTGGCGGCGGCCCTGCCGGAGGGGGCCGTCTGGAACCGGCCCGAGGGCGGCATGTTCCTGTGGGCGCGGCTGCCCTCGGGGTACGACACCACCGCCCTGTTGCCCGAGGTCGTGCGCCACGACGTCGCCTATGTGCCGGGGGCGCCCTTCCACGCGGGCGAGGCCGACCGGACGACACTGCGGCTCTGCTTCGTCACCGAGACGCCGGAGCGGATCGCGGAGGGGCTGCGGAGGATGGGTGTGGGCCTTCGGTCCTAGGACTCAAGGAGGGGTGCGGTTGGGGCCGGGGGCTGCCGACGAGGTGGGGCCGTGTGCCTAGGGTTGAGGCATGTCCGACACAGTGGAGTTCGACCTCGACGCGTACCTCGGCCGGATCGGGTGGGAAGGGAGCAGGGTCCCCGACGCGGCGACCCTGCGGGGGCTGCACCTCGCGCACGCGCGCACGATCCCCTTCGAGAACCTGGACGCCGTGCACGGTACGGCGCCCTCGCTCGAACCCGGTGATCTGCTGGAGAAGCTGGTCCGCAGCCGGCGCGGGGGCTACTGCTACGAGCACAACACCCTTTTCCTGACCGCCCTGGAGGCACTGGGCTTCGGGGTCACCCGGCTGTCGGCGCGTGTCCTGGTCGGTGATGACGGGTTGCTCAGCCGTCCGCGCACTCATATGACCCTGCTGGTGGAGGCGCCGGGGGAGACCCGGCCCTACCTCGCCGACGTCGGCTTCGGGGCGGTCGGCGCGCTGCTGGAGCCCATCCCGGTGGTGTCCGGTGAGGAGTTCGAGGGGGCGGGCCGGCGGCACCGGTTGGCGCGGGTCACGCACCGGGGGCCGCTGGACCTGTGGGTGCTGGAGGCCTTCGAGCCGGGCCCGGCGTGGGAGGGCGGTTGGCGGCGGCAGTACGCCTTCACGCTGGACCCTGCCGAGGCGCCCGACTTCGAGGTGTTCAACTGGTTCGTCGCGACCAGCCCCCGATCGCCGTTCACCCAGCGCCCGTACGTGCAGCGTCTGGACGGTGACCGGCATGTGCTCCTGTCCGGCCGCGAGTTGATCGTGACCTCCCCCGACGGCACCGTCAGCAAGCGGGAGGTGGCCGAGGAGGAGGTCACGCGGCTGCTGGCCGAGGAGTTCGGGATCGATGTCCCCCCGGACCGGCGGAGCGGCGCCCTCCGGTCCCGCTAGGACATCCCCGGTCCCTCCAGGGCCTCCTCAGTCCCACCAGAAGGACCAGACCGGCTGGTCCGGCAACTGGCGGGCGGCGTAGGCCTCCAGGGTCGGGTCGGGGCCCTGCCAGATGGTGTCCGGGCAGAACGCGAAGTGCTCGGCGGCCACCGCCTCCGCCTCGGGGAGCGTCCTTGGCGGGGCCGCGACGGAGAGCACGAGGTGGTCGAAGCCGAGCGCCACGACCCGGATGCCGAAGCGGTCCTCCCAGGAGCGGAGCACCGAGCTCAGGTGTGCCGTGTCCTGGTCGTGGTTCACCGCGCCCGACCAGCCGAGCACCGTCGGGATGTCCGCGCTGTGGCGGGCGGGGACCAGGGCCAGGCGGGGTTCCTTGAGCGGGCCGCCGCCGGCGCAGAGACCGTCGGCGATGCCGCTCGCCACCGCGTCCGGGTCGGCGACGGACGCGGGGGTCGGCTCCGCCAGGCCGGGCCAGGCGCCCTCCTCTTCCGTGCCGCACGCCTCCCAGTAGTCGGCCAGCACCTCCTCCGGGTCATGGTCACCCGGATAGGACATCTCGCCCGGCATCAACTCCCATTCCGCAGGGCCCCCATGGCCCCGCCCGGTGTCCACCAGCACCGGCAGCAGACCCACCGCGCGCGCCGCCCGCCGGAGGGCGGACCAGGTGCCCGGGGTCGCCTGGGCGTCGGCCAGCCAGAGCAGGGGCTCGGACCAGGGGCCCTCGACGGTCATGTCGATCAACTTGCCCGGCGGGAGGGCGAGACCGAGGTCGGCCAGCCTCGGCAGCGGGTTGGGGAGCGTTGCCATGGCGACGACTGTAGGGGCCGCCACTGACAACGGCCCGCGAAGATCTCGCGACCCGTGGTGCACGTGGGGCGCGTGGGGCCGGGGATTGCCGTAGTCGTCCTGTCCGGACAGGAGTTGAGGTTACGGTGGGCCAGACGCCGTGCGCGGGAACGGGCACGCTGCCAGTGTGACCCCGACCGGAGGGAGACGGCGTGAAGGATGCGGGCCCGCCGGTGGACGAGGCCGGGGACTCCAGGGAGCCGCTGCCGGTCGGCGGGGGCGTGGGGGCCCCGCGGGAGCGGGGCGGGTATCCGTCGTACGGTCTGTCGTCCGAGGACGAGGAGGCGTTCGGCCGCTTCTACCGCGCCTGCGTGCCGAGGCTGACCGCGTATCTCGTCCACCAGGGTGCGCCGGTCGACCGGGCCGGTGAGTTCGTGCGGGACACCATGATCGGGGCCTACCGGCAGTGGCGGGACATCAAGTCCCCCGCGAGCTGGGCCTACCAGGTCGCCTACCAAGAGTTCCTGCGGCACGTCATGCGGGCCGAGGAGGGGCCGGGGGAGGGCCCGGAGGAGAAGAGCCCGGTCGAGAAGGGGCCCGCGGCCACCGGCCTGCCGCACGGGCCGGAGGCGGCCGAGGCCGGGTCACGGAAGCGGCGCGGACACGGCGGGGCGCTCGACCGGCTGTCCCGGTTCCTCGACGTGGACGCGGGGCTGCGCGAGGTGCGGGCGCTGGCCCGGGGGGCCGAGGACGCCGAACGCGGCCCGGGACTCGCACCGGACGTCGAGGGCGGCACGGCGGACCCCGGTACGGAGGGTCCCGTGGCGTCGCGTTGGCCGGCGCAGGCGGATGTCGCCGGGACCCTGCGCGCGCTCCCCGCCGAGCGGCGGCTGGCCCTGCGCAAGGACCCCGTGATCGCCGCCTGTGTCGTCGGTGAGCTGCTCGTACGGGCGCTCGTCCTCGTCGACGACCTCTCCCAGGACGCCGAGGGCGACCACGGCGAGCGGTACGCCGGACTCGCCCAGGACTTCGCCCGCGCCCGCAACTTCGACCTCGACGCCGCCCCCACCCGCGAGGTCCGGTCCGTCCTCGCCCTCGCCAGCGTCTTCGCCCGCGCCCTCGTTCACGACCTCGGCCGTGCCGCCCTGCGCCGCGACCATGCCGTCGAGGTCGCCGCCGCCCTCGACGAAGCCGCCCGCTCCCGCAACGCCGGCCGGGTCCGGGGCCTGGAGCTGGACGTCCGTCCCCTCGCCGACGCGGTCGCCCTCGAAGCGGCCCACCGCCTCGGTCTCGCCGCCCCGGAGGACCTCGTCCTCGCCCTCCTCGACGGCGCGCTGGACGACTTCACCGACGCGGACCTCACCGCCGCCCGCCCCAACGACCCCGCCCTGACCGGCATTCACTGGTCCGAGGGGACCAAGTGGCCGCCGGGCACGGACATCAAAGCCCTGCGGAAGCGGTCCGCGGAGACGGCGCCCTTCTCACGCGTGTACGTACTGGGACGCCGACCCGGAGGAACGGGCAGCGCGGGGGCGGGAGTTCGGGCCTAGACGACCGGGGTGGCGGCGAGGAAGGCCGTCCAGGCCGTCGCGTTCACCTGGAAGGTGGGGCCGTCGGGCGTCTTGGAGTCGCGGACGTGGACCGTGCTCTCGGCGTGGGCGACTTCGAGGCATTCGCCGCCTTCGTCGCTGCTGTAGGTCGACTTGAACCACTGAAGTGCCTCGGTCCTCATTGCTCTCCTAGCAGACGGTCCAGCAGGCCCTTCGACTCCAAGGGGGACAAGGCCTGTGCTCGCAGCATCGCATACTTGCGCGCGAGCCTGGACACCTCATCCGCGTCGGAAACCCACTGGCTGCCGCGTTGGCCTTCGATGTAGGCCAAGTGCTGGTGGTCGGGGGTTTCCAGGAGCACGAAGGGGCCCGCGAGCCCTGCGTGGGAGGGGCAATCGTAAGGCAGGAACTGGAGCGCCACACAGGGCAGTTCGGCGCACGCACGCAGGTGGTGGAGCTGTTCCTCGCGGACCTGAGGTCCTCCGATGCCCAGGTTCAGTACGGGCTCCCAGATGACGAAGCTGAGCGTCGGCGGGCTCTTGCGGTGCAGGATCTCCTGCCGTTCGACGCGCGCCACCGTCTTCGGCTCGATCTCCTCTTCGTCGTATGCCGGAACCCGCTCCCGCAGCACCGTCTCCGCGTACGCCCGCGTCTGGAGCAGGCCCGGCAGCACCTGGTTGGCATACAGGGACAGCGCGATCGCCTCCCGCTCATGCTCCATGTACAGCTCCGCCCACATCGGGAACTGGTCGATCTCCGGCAGGTTCGCCACTCCCACGGACAGCATCCCCTTGGTCTGGAGCGCGTCGTCCAGGCGGGCAGCGAGGTCCGGTTTGAGGGCCCTTCTGCCCTGCTCGATCGACGCGAGTGTCTCGTCGTCGACCCGTACGAGTTCGGCCAGGGCGGCTTGCGTGTAGCCCGCGACGCGGCGAGCCGCGCCCAGTTGCTTGCCCAGCATCTTCATCGAGGTCAGGTTCTTCGGCCGCGGCGGCTTCTTCGCGCTCATGCTGGTCTCAATCCCCCAGGGCACCCGTACGTCACCGGGGGAGAGCCCGTACAAAAAAACTGTACGGGTCCACTCGCTGCTGCCGACCGGTGACCCTGCGCGACATTCTTCCCGTGAACGACGACAGTCAAATCCCCTACCAGCGAGATCAGTTCTACGCCCGGGACCGCCGTTCCGTCGCCGCGGCCAGGCGGTTCGCCCGGTGGTCGCTGACGTACTGGGAACTGGCCGACTGGGAGCGCGCCGACGACGTGTCGCTGTGTGTGAGCGAACTGGCGACCAACGCGCTCGTGCACGGCGTGCCGCCGGGACGGGGGTTCCTGCTGCGGGTGCGCTACGACGGCTCTGTGGTGCGGGTCGAGGTGCACGACAGCGGGGGCGGGGAGCCGTACGCCTCGGAGCTGCCCGGCGACGGCGAGGGCGGCCGCGGGCTGTTCCTGGTCGCGGCGCTCGCCGACAAGTGGGGCGTGGGACAGCGCGACCCCGGCAAGGTGGTGTGGTGCGAGTTCGTCCACCCTGCCGGGGTCGCGCTCACCTAGTCAGAGCTTCTCGGGCGTCCGGATGCCCAGCAAGGCCATGCCCTGGTGGAGCGTGCGGGCGGTCAGGTCGCACAGCAGCAGCCGGTTCTCCACGATCTCCTGTGCCGGGCGCGGCTTGATCACCGGGCACTGGTCGTAGAACGAGGTGAACAGCGACGCCAATTGGTACAGGTACGCCGCCAGCTTGTGCGGCGCGTACTCCGCCGTCGCCTCCGCGAGCAGCTCGCCGAACGCGTCCAGGTGCAGGCCCAGGGCCCGCTCCGCCGGGGCGAGTTCGAGCTCCGGGTGGGCGACGGGGTCCGCACCCTCGGCCTTGCGGAGGATCGACTTGATCCGGGCGTACGCGTACTGGAGGTAGACCGAGGTGTCGCCGTTCAGCGAGACCATCTGGTCCAGGTCGAACTTGTAGTCACGGTTCGGCGAGGTCGACAGGTCCGCGTACTTCACGGCGCCGATGCCGACGTACCGGCCGTTCTCGACGATCTCCTCCTCGGTCAGGCCCACCTTCTCGGCCTTCTCGCGGACCACGGCCGTGGCGCGCTCCACGGCCTCGTCGAGCAGGTCCTCCAGGCGGACCGTCTCGCCCTCACGGGTCTTGAACGGCTTGCCGTCCGCGCCCAGCACGGTGCCGTAGCCCATGTTGTGCGCGGTGACCTCGTCGGTCAGCCAGCCGGCGCGGCGGGCCGTCTCGAAGACCATCCTGAAGTGCAGGGACTGGCGTACGTCGACGACGTAGAGCAGCGAGGTGGCGTGCAGGTCGACGACACGGTTACGGATCGCGGTCAGGTCGGAGGCCGCGTAGCCGAAGCCGCCGTCCGCCTTCTGCACGATCAGCGGGACCGGCTGGTCGTCCTTGCCGCGGATCTCGTCGAAGAAGACCACGAGTGCGCCGTCGGAGCGTTCCGCGACGCCCATCTCCTCCAGGAGGCGGGCGGTCTCGGGCATGCCGTCGTTGTAGGCGGACTCGCCGACGATCTCGTCGTCCCGGATCTCCATGTCCAGCTTCTCGAAGACGGAGTAGAAGTAGACCTTCGACTCGTCCACGAACTGCTGCCAGAGCTCCAGCGTCTCCTTGTCGCCGGACTGGAGCGCGACGACCCGCCTGCGGGCGCGCTCCTTGAACTCCTCGTCCGCGTCGAAGACGGCGCGCGAGGCCTTGTACACCCGGTTCAGGTTCGACATGGCCTGCTCGCCGTCGACGTCGTCGGCCGGGGCCAGCTCGCCGGGGTGCTCGAACAGGTACTGGATGAGCATGCCGAACTGGGTGCCCCAGTCGCCGATGTGGTGCCGGCCGATCGTCCGCTCGCCGGTGAAGTCGAGCATGGAGCGCAGGGCGTCGCCGATCACCGCCGAGCGGAGGTGGCCGACGTGCATCTCCTTGGCCACGTTGGGCTGGGCGTAGTCGACGACGGTGACGCCGGGGTTGTCCTTGAGGGGGACGCCGAGCCGGTCGCCGTCGGCGGCGCGGGCGGCGAGCGTCTCGATGATCGCCCTGTCGGTGAGGGTGATGTTGAGGAAGCCGGGGCCGGAGACCTCGACGTCCTTGATCACGTCGCCGGTGGTGATGCGGGCGACGACGTCCGTGGCCAGCTCGCGGGGGTTCGCCTTGTTCTTCTTGGCGAGGGCGAGGATGCCGTTGGCCTGGTAGTCGGCCCGGTCGCTGCGTCGGAGGAGCGGGTCGACGTCGGTCCCCGGCAGGACGGCGGAGATCGCGGACGTGAGCTGCTGCTCTACGGAAGCGGTGAGGGACTTGACCGAGGCCATGGGTGTGGGTGCCGTTCTGGTCGGGGCCGGATTGACAGTGCCCGTCAGTATCCCACGGGGTCGCAAAGGGGTTTTTCGGTATCGATGCCGGGTGCGGGTCCGGTGGGGGCTTGTCGCGCCCGCGCGGCGGAGCCGCATATCGATGCAGCCCCGCGCCCCTGAGTAGGCGGCTGCGCCGCCTATCGGGGGGTGGGGGCTGATAAGGCGTTTTCCTTGTTGCCGGGCTTGCTGGGAGAATGGCCGGGTCGGCCGGAGACCGTACCGGCTGCTTCAGGAGAAAGAAGGACGTGCCCCGTGGCTCAGAGCACCGAGACCACCGACTGGGTCTCCCGTTTCGCGGATGAGGTCATCGAGGAGTCGGAGCGTCGGGCCCCGGGCAAACCGGTCGTCGTCGCCTCCGGCCTCTCGCCCTCCGGGCCGATCCACCTCGGGAACCTGCGCGAGGTCATGACCCCGCACCTGGTCGCCGACGAGATCCGGCGCCGCGGCCACCAGGTCCGGCACCTGATCTCCTGGGACGACTACGACCGCTACCGCAAGGTGCCGGCCGGCATCGCGGGCATCGACGACTCCTGGGCCGAGCACATCGGCAAGCCGCTGACCTCGGTGCCGGCGCCGAAGGGGTCCGCGTACCCGAACTGGGCCGAGCACTTCAAGGCCGCCATGGTCGAGGCGCTCGCCGAGCTCGGGGTCGAGTTCGACGGGATCAGCCAGACCGCGCAGTACACCTCCGGGGTGTACCGCGAGCAGATCCTGCACGCCATGCGGCACCGCGGGGACATCGACGCGATCCTCGACCAGTACCGGACCAAGAAGGCTCCCGCGAAGAAGCAGTCGCAGAAGCCCGTCGACGAGGCCGAGCTGGAGGCCGCGGAGGGCTCCGGCGCCGCGGACGAGGACGACGGCTCCTCCGGCAGCGCCGGATACTTCCCGTACAAGCCGTACTGCGGCAACTGCGAGAAGGACCTGACGACCGTCACCGCGTACGACGACGACAGCACCGAGCTGACGTACACCTGCGACGCCTGCGCCTTCTCCGAGACCGTCCGGCTGAACGAGTTCAACCGCGGCAAGCTGGTCTGGAAGGTCGACTGGCCGATGCGGTGGGCGTACGAGGGTGTCGTGTTCGAGCCCAGCGGTGTCGACCACTCGTCCCCCGGGTCCTCCTTCCAGGTGGGCGGGCAGATCGTCGGGATCTTCGGCGGCCAGCAGCCCATCGGGCCCATGTACGCCTTCGTGGGCATCAGCGGCATGGCGAAGATGTCGTCGTCCAAGGGCGGCGTGCCGACCCCCGGCGACGCGCTGCGCATCATGGAGCCGCAGCTGCTGCGCTGGCTGTACGCCCGCCGCCGCCCCAACCAGTCCTTCAAGATCGCCTTCGACCAGGAGATCCAGCGGCTGTACGACGAGTGGGACAAGCTGGACGCCAAGGTCGCCGACGGGTCCGCGCTGCCCGCCGACGTCGCCGCGCACTCCCGCGCGGTGCGCACGGCCGGCGGCGAGCTGCCCCGGACCGCCCGGCCGCTGCCGTACCGGACGCTGGCCTCCGTCGCGGACATCACCGCCGGGCACGAGGACCAGGCGCTGCGCATCCTCAGCGAGCTGGACCCCGCCGACCCGCTCACCTCCCTGGCCGAGGCCCGGCCGCGGTACGACAAGGCCGAGGCCTGGATCAACACGCACGTGCCCGCCGACCAGCGGACCATCGTGCGCGACGAGCCCGACACCGAGCTGCTGAAGTCCCTGGACGAGGCGTCGGCGGAGTCCCTGCGGCTGCTGCTGGAGGGGCTCGCCGACCACTGGTCGCTCGACGGGCTGACCCACCTCGTCTACGGCGTGCCCAAGGTGCAGGCCGGGTTCTCCGCGGACGCGACGCCCAAGGAGCTGCCGCCGGAGATCAAGACCGCCCAGCGGACCTTCTTCGCGCTGCTCTACCACCTGCTAGTGGGCCGTGACACCGGTCCCCGACTGCCCACGCTGCTGCTGGCGGTGGGCCAGGAGCGGGTGCGGAACCTGCTCGGGGCGTAGGCGCCGGTCCTTCAACGACGACGACGGGGGCGCCCGGTGGTTTCACCGGGCGCCCCCGTCGTCGTACGGGAGGGTGCTGGTCAGGCGATGTGGTCCTCTTCCAGCTCCGCGTTGTAGCGGTTGGTGAAGCGGTTGACCATGCGCTTGGCCTCGTCCGGCGGGAGCAACAGGCTGAACTCGGCCTCGACGTTCTCGCTGAACTCACGCGGCGTGGGGTAGCCGCTGCCGCTTATCGACTTCTTGAAGACCTGGTAGTAGGCCTCCTCGTCCGGCTCCGGGCTGCCGCCGCCCTCGCCGAGCTCGCGCGTGCGGCTCGGGCTCACCGGGATGGGAAAGCTGCCGGTCTCCTCCGGGGAGGGCTCGGCGTACGTCGGCTGCTGCCGTTGCTGGTACTGCTCGGCCTGCTCTTGTTCCGCGTACCACTGGGCGTACTGGTCCGGGTCGTACGCGGGGTCGTAGTCGCCCTGGTACTCGATCTGCTGAGGAGTCTGGAACCAGGGGCTCTCCTCCGGGACCGGCTCGTACTCCGGCTCGGGAGCCGGAGCGGGTGCCGGGGCCGTCTGCCGCTGCGGGGCGGGCGGCGCCTCCACGGCCCGCTGCGGGGCCGGGGCCGCGACCTCCGCCTGCGGCGGCGCCGGCGGCAGCAGCGCGGGCTCTATGCCCGCCGCCGCCAGACCCGCCGGGGCCGTCTGTGCCAGCGGGACGCCGTAGCGGGCCAGGCGCAGCGGCATCAGGGACTCCACCGGGGCCTTGCGGCGCCAGGCACGGCCGAAGCGGGAGCGCAGCCGCGCCTGGTAGACCAGCCGCTCCTGCTCCAGCTTGATGACCTGCTCGTAGGAGCGCAGCTCCCACAGCTTCATGCGGCGCCACAGCAGGAACGTGGGCAGCGGGGAGAGCAGCCAGCGGGTGAGGCGGACGCCCTCCATGTGCTTGTCGGCGGTGATGTCGGCGATCCGGCCGATCGCGTGCCGGGCGGCCTCCACCGAGACCACGAACAGGATCGGGATCACCGCGTGCATGCCCACACCGAGCGGATCCGGCCAGGCCGCCGCGCCGTTGAAGGCGATCGTGGCCGCCGTCAGCAGCCACGCCGTCTGCCGCAGCAGCGGGAACGGTATGCGGATCCAGGTCAGCAGGAGGTCCAGGGCGAGCAGGACACAGATGCCCGCGTCGATACCGATCGGGAAGACGTAACTGAAGTTCCCGAAGCCCTTTTGCAGGGCCAGTTCACGGACCGCCGCGTAGGAACCCGCGAAGCCGATGCCGGCGATGATCACTGCGCCGAACACGACCACGCCGATGAGAACGCGGTGCGTCCGAGTCAGCTGCATTGGCGCGGCCACCCGTACTCCCCTCCCCTTGCGTGTTGTTGCGCGCAACAGAGTGGCACATGCGTGCGGCGCACGGATGGCCGGTAGTGGACGTCAGCCTTCCGGCGGTCCCTCGCAGCCCGGTCGTCAGGCCTTCTTCGCAGCCGAACTGGACGGGGAGGCGGACGCCGAGGGGGACTTGGAGGGGGACGCCGAGGGGGACTTGGAGCCCGACCCGGAAGCGGACTCCGACGGCTTCGCCGAACCGGCCGTGCCGCCGCCCTCGTTCGCCTTGGTGACCGAGGCCACCGCCTCCTTGGCCGCCTTCTTCACCAGCTTCGCCAGGCTGTCGGCGCTCGGCGACTTGTCACCGGCCAGACCGGCGCCGTTGTAGTCGATGGTGACGACGACGTTCTCGACGCGCGTGACCAGCGTCTGCTGCTTGAAGGTGCCTTCCTTCTTCTTCAGCTCGTACGTCACCAGCGTCGCCGCCTCACCGGTACCGGTGACCGGCGCGGCCTTGGCGTCCTTCGCGCCCTCCACCGCCTGGGCGTCCTGGACCTGCTTGTCGAAGTACTCCTGCGCGAGCTTGTCGCCCTCGCCGCGGGTGGCGTCCGAGTCGAAACGGAGCAGCGAGACGTTCAGCCAGCGGAACTGGGAGCCCTTGACGCCGTTGTTGTCCAGGCTCGACCAGGAGCAACTGCCGCGCGTCGCCACATCATCCGACGTGCCCTGCTTGCCGGACTTGGAGGCCTTCGGCACGAGATCGCCGAGCGTGTCCTTCGACAGGGTGTCGCACGCGTCCGGCAGCGAGCTGTACGCCGCCGCCTGCACGGTCGGCGACGGGCTCGCGGAGACCGAGGTCTCGGCGCTCTTCGCGCCGCCCGCGTCGTCCGAACCGGAGTCCGAGGAACATCCGGCCGCCACCAGCATCACCGGGACTGCGGCCGCGCCGAGAAGAACGCGGTTGAGCCGGTTCGTGCGCTTGCCACCGTTGTCTCGCTGTGCTGCTCGCTGCATGGTTCCTTCACTCATGACGCTGCTCGTGCTCCTGCGGTCGGACGGGTCCGAGGGGCCACGGTACGCGGTGGGACACCTGTGCGGCTCTGCTTCGCCTCCATTGCCGACCGGCCCGGGCGACCCTCAGCCGGCCAGTGCGTCCGCCAGCTGAGAGGCCAGTTTCCGTGCCCTGTCCTGCATTTCCTCGCTGTCCGGGACCATCCCGACGGTCGCCGGCTGCTCCTCGTAGGCGATCGTCACGATCACATTCGACGTGCGGAACGCCACAGTCACGGTGCGCTGGCGAGTCGTCGAACCGGAGCTGCTCAACGCGTCGTCGAGGTACGCCTCGTCGCCGAGGTCGTCCAGAAGACGCGGCTGGAGATCGGAGGGGGTGGCGCTGGGGGCGTCGTCGGCGGTGGAGGAGGGGGACGCGCTCGGGGTCGCGGAGGAACTCACGTCGGACAGGACCGACTCCGAGGTCACGGGCTCGGGGAGGTCGGCGGCCTCCTGCATCTGCCCGAACAGCGCCTCCGCCTGGCTGTCGTCGCTCACCGCGGTGTCGTACGAGACCACCCGCTCCAGATCGACGAGCAGCCGGTCCGTGGCGTCCGTGGACTCGACCTTCCAACGGCAGCCGACCTTGCGGTCCGTGTCGAAGGTGACCGTCGGCTCGCCCTCGTACGCCTTCTCGCGCTGCGTCTCGTCCGCGATCTGCGGGATGCCGGGCAGCAGCGAGTCGAGGGTGCTCTGGCCGACCGTGCGGCAGGGCTCCGGGAGCGTGCGGTACCGGCCGGGTTCGGCCACGGCGGACGCGGTGCCGGGGCCGCCGGGGTTGGCGTCGTCCTCGATGTCACCGCCGCCCGAGCCGCCGGAGCAGCCGGCCAGCAACGCGACGAGAAGCGCCGCGGCGCCGGGTACGTACGCCTTCCGCTGCACGGTCGGCTCCTCTCGGTGCTGAATCATCGGTGCTGGTTATTCGCTTGCCGCGCGGGGGTGTCCCCAGGGCACCATGTGTATCGCACGCACAGCCGTGGACGCCGGTCCGTTGTCCCTTTTGTTGACCCTGGCGCCGGTTTTGCGATTTAAGACTTTTGATCACATCCGGGGGAATGAGGACGATATGTCGTACGTGGAAATGCCGGGCGCGAAGGTCCCGATCCGTCTGTGGACCGACCCGGCGACCGTCGAGGACGTCGCCCTCCAGCAGCTCCGCAACGTCGCGACCCTGCCCTGGATCAAGGGCCTCGCGGTCATGCCCGACGTGCACTACGGCAAGGGCGCCACGGTCGGCTCCGTCATCGCGATGCAGGGCGCGGTGTGCCCGGCGGCGGTGGGCGTCGACATCGGCTGCGGGATGTCGGCGGTCAGGACGTCCCTCACGGCGAACGACCTGCCCGGGGACCTGTCCCGGCTGCGGTCGAAGATCGAGCAGGCGATCCCGGTGGGGCGCGGGATGCATGACGACCCCGTCGACCCGGGGCGGTTCCACGGGTTGGCGACCGCCGGGTGGGACGACTTCTGGGGGCGGTTCGACGGGGTGGCGGAGGCGGTCAAGTTCCGTCACGAACGCGCCGGAAAGCAGATGGGAACGCTCGGCTCCGGGAACCACTTTGTCGAAGTGTGCACGGATACGACCGGTTCTGTCTGGCTGATGCTGCACTCCGGTTCCCGGAACATCGGCAAGGAACTCGCCGAGCACCACATCGGCATCGCCCAGAAGCTGCCGCACAACCAGGGCCTGGTCGACCGCGACCTCGCCGTCTTCATCGCGGACACCCCGCAGATGGCGGCGTACCGCAACGACCTGTTCTGGGCGCAGGAGTACGCGAAGTACAACCGCACGCTCATGATGGCGCTCCTGAAGGACGTGATCCGCAAGGAGTTCAAGAAGGCGAAGCCGACCTTCGAGGCGGAGATCAGCGCGCACCACAACTACGTGGCCGAGGAGCGCTACGACGGAATGGACCTGCTCGTGACCCGCAAGGGCGCGATCCGGGCCGGTTCCGGTGAGTTCGGGATCATCCCGGGCTCCATGGGCACGGGGTCGTACATCGTGAAGGGGCTCGGCAACGAGAAGGCCTTCAACTCGGCCTCGCACGGCGCGGGTCGGCGCATGAGCCGCAACGCGGCCAAGCGGCGCTTCTCGACCAAGGACCTGGAGGAGCAGACGCGGGGCGTGGAGTGCCGCAAGGACTCCGGCGTCGTGGACGAGATCCCGGGCGCGTACAAGTCGATCGACCAGGTCATCGACCAGCAGCGGGACCTGGTGGAGGTCGTGGCGAAGCTGAAGCAGGTCGTCTGCGTGAAGGGCTGAACGAAGGGCCCGGGCCGGTGCGGTCCGGGCCCTTCGCCGTGTCATCCGAGCCGCTTCTCCAGCAGTGTCACCGCGTACGGGCTGCCCGTGCCGCCGTCCTTCGCGGGCTGTTCGCCGACCACCTGGTAGCCCGCCGCCTCGTAGTACGCGCGCAGGCGGGGGTTGGTGGCGAGGCAGTCCAGGCGGGCGTGGGGGAGGGAGGCCGCGGAGATGCGGGACTCCGCGTGGGTCAGAAGGGCGCGGCCCGTGCCCGGGGGCGCGGTGTGGGGGGTCGTCATCAGGCGGTGGATGTAGCCGGCGTCGGCGGGGCGCGGGCCCCAGGCGGCCTCGTCGGCCCACCAGAGTTCATAGGCGCCCGCGAGATGGCCGTCGCAGTGGGCCAGCCAGACCTCGCCCTCCGTCATGCGGCACCGGAAGTGGGCCTCGTCCTTCTCGCCGGGCTTCCACTGGTCGATGCCGCGGGCCAGCATCCACAGGGCGACGGAGTCACGGAGGCGGACCAGGGCGGGGGCGTCCTCGGGGGTGGCCCGGCGGTAGGTGAGGGGTGCCCGGGTGGCCGGCGTCGGCTCCAGGAGGCCGGCGCGGAGTCTCGCGGTGAGGTCTCCGGCGTCCATGCCGAGGGCGTCGGCGACATAGCCTTCCACCGAGCCGTAGCGGGCGTTCAGTCGCCGCAGGAACAGGCGCATCACCGCCTCGGGGGCGCGGGCGTAGGCCGGCCAGTTCGGGGCGGCGCCGTTGTTGCGGGCCCTCCAGTCCGCCAGGAGTGCGCGCGTCGCCAGTTCCGTGAGGCTGAAGTCCTCGATGATCGTGGCCTCGTCGACGCCGAGCAGGGCGAGGACCAGGGCCGCCAGCTCGCCGGTGCGGTCCTTGCCCGAGGCGCAGTGGAAGACCAGGGGCCGCGTCGCCCCGGCCACCAGTTCCAGGGCTCGGCCGATCTCCTTCGTGCCGTCCTCGGCGACCTCCATGAAGCGTTCGGCGAGGTAGGGGCCGGGGTCCACGTCCGCGCCCAACGCCGCCTGGTCGTAAGGGCGGTGCTCGATGCCGAGGTGGACGTACTCGAAGGACGGGTCGGACGGCACGCGGCCCCGTCCCTCGATCTCCCAGCCGTGGCGGAGGTCGATCACCGTGCCGATGCCGAGGGACAGGAAGCGGCTCCAGTCGGGGGTGCCCTCGGTCAGCTTGCCGAGCGAGTCGGCGCGGTAGAGGCGGCCCGGACGGACCCGATGGCCGTCGGTCGTCGGATAGCCGCCCAGGTCACGGAAGTTGTGCAGGCCGTCGAAGGCCACATGTCTGTCCACGGTCCGTGACCCTACGTCGGATGCGTCACAGCTCCCGGTGGATTTTCGAGTTGGACGCCTGGGCGCGGGGGCGCAGGACCAGCAGGTCGACGTTGACGTGGCTGGGGCGGGTGACGGCCCAGGTGATCGTCTCGGCGACGTCGTCGGCGGTCAGGGGCTCGGCGACGCCCGCGTAGACCTTCTCGGCCTTCTCCTTGTCGCCGCCGAAGCGGGTCACGGCGAACTCCTCCGTCTTCACCATGCCGGGGGCGATCTCGATGACCCGGACCGGCTGTCCGACGATCTCCAGCCGGAGGGTCTCGGCGAGGACGTGGGCACCGTGCTTGGCGGCGACATAACCGCCGCCGCCCTCGTAGGTGCCGTGGCCGGCGGTGGAGGAGACGACCACGACCGTGCCGTCGCCGCTCGCCACCAGCTTCGGCAGGAGGGCCTGGGTGACGTTGAGGGTGCCGAGGACGTTCGTCTCGTACATCGTGCGCCAGTCGGCGGGGTCGCCGGTGGCCACCGGGTCGGCGCCGAGCGCGCCGCCCGCGTTGTTCACCAGCACGCCGACCGTCCTGAAGGCGCTCGCGAACTCGTCGACCGCGGCCCGGTCGGTGACGTCGAGCTGGTACGCCGTCGCCTGGTGCCCGGCCGCGGTGATCTCCGCCTCCAGGGCCTCGATACGGTCCTTGCGGCGGGCGGTCAGGACGACGCGGTACCCGGCGGCGGCGAGCTGTCGGGCCGTGGCGGCGCCGATCCCGCTGCTCGCACCGGTGACGACGGCGATGCGGGACGCGGGCGACGGTGCGGCGGTGGCCATGGGCTGCTCCTCGGGCGTGCGTACGACAGGCTCCGGCCAGGATAGGCGGAGTGCGGGGCACCTCCCGGGGCTGTCCGTATCCCGGTTCGGTGGGAAAATCGAGAGAGGTGATCCTCTGTTTCCCCGGAGGTGGACCATGGGAGAAGCACGCGAGGTCATGGACCGGCTCACCGACGCGCTGACCACGCACCCGGACCTGAAAGCCATCGCCGAGCTGTACGCGCAGGACGCGGTCGCCTTCACGCCCGACGAGGGGGAGCTGCGCGGGCGCGACAGCATCGTCGCGTACTGGCGGCAGATGGCGGAAGCGGTGCCGGAGGCGAGGTTCGAGACGCTGCACGCCTACGAGGCCGGGGACACGGCCATCGACGAGGGCGTTTTCAGCGGGCGGAACACCGGGCCGATCCAGCTGCCCACCGGGGAGTCGCTCCCCGCGACGCAGAAGGAGATCAGGATCCGCGGCGTGGACATCGCCACGGTGCGGGACGGCAGGATCGTGGACTACCGGCTCTACTTCGACGAGATGGAGTTCCTCGGGCAGCTGGGGCTGCTGCCGGAGGAGTCGTCGTAACCGGCCCCGGGCCGCTCAGTCCCCCCGGGGTGCCCACATGATGACCGCCATGCCGACGAGGGAGATCAGCGCGCCCGCCATGTCCCAGCGGTCGGGCCGGTAGCCGTCCGCGGCCACGCCCCACAGGATCGAACCGGCCACGAAGATCCCTCCGTACGCGGCGAGGACGCGGCCGAAGGGGGCGTCCGGCTGGAAGGTGGCGACGAAGCCGTAGGCGCCGAGGGCGAGCACCCCGCCGGTCATCCACAGCCAGCCCCGGTGCTCGCGCACGCCCTGCCAGACCAGCCAGGCTCCGCCGATCTCGAAGAGGGCGGCGAGGACGAAGAGACCGGCCGAACGCAGCACGAACATGGTCCGCAGCCTGCCATACGGGTGCCACGGCGCCTGTCCTCGGCTTCACGTGGGATACATCCGTGCGTACGACCACCCCGGAGTGAGGAGTGCGGTATGCGGGTTGTTGCTGTGGGCGTCGCGGCCGTGCTGGCGGTCGGTGCCGGGGTGCCGGTCGCCGGTGCCTCCCCCGACCGGCCGGAGGCCGATCTGTCCTACCACGGTCTCGCGTCGATGACCGAGGGGCAGGTGGAGGTGCGGTTCACCCCGCGCAACCACGGTCCCTCCGCGGTACCGGACGCGACGGTACGGCTGCACTGGTCACAGCCGCTCGCCGACCGGCAGGAGCTGCCGACCGGGTGCGCGCGGTCGGGGGCGCGGGTGGTGCTGTGCCGGGTGGGGGCGCTGGCCGCCGACGATCTGGGCGAGCAGATCGGGATGCGGGTACGGATGCGGGGCGCGCCCGCCGAGGTGCTCCTCGGGATCGACACGGTGTGGAGCGGCGGGGTGGTGGACCGCAACCGGCTGAACGACCGCCAGCGGGTGCTGGTGCTGGACACCGGGGACGCGTACCACTTCTGACGGGCCGCCGCCGACCGGGAGGGCGTGCCGCCTCCGGCCGGGAGGGGGGGGCTGCTGTCGGTCGGGAGGGCGTGCCGGGGGTGCGTCGTACGATCTCTGCACGGCGCAGACGAAGGGTGGCACGGGATGGCGGGCACGGCGCGTGAGCGGTTGTTGGAGGAGCTGGCCACCGTGTCGCGCCGGTACATGGCCTCGTACGCCCTCTTCAACCAGGCCGTCGCGGACCATCTGGGGGTCCACCCGACCGACCTGCAGTGTCTGAACCTGCTGGCGCTGGAGGGCGGTCCGGTGGTGACCGGGCGGGTCGCGGAGCTGACCGGGCTGACGACCGGGTCGGCGACGCGGTTGGTGGACCGGCTGGAGCGGGCGGGGTACGTGGTGCGGGAGCGGGACGCGGAGGACCGGCGGCGGGTGCTGGTGGCGACCGTGCCGGAGAGGCTCGCGGAGCTGAGGCGGGTGTGGGACCGGCTGGGGGGCGGGTACAACGCCCTCTTCGACGACCTCGGTGACGGTCAACTCGCGTTGATCATCGAGCACATGAGGCGTACGACGCGGTTCAGCGCCGAGCAGGTGGAGCGGCTGCGGGCGGGGGACGTCTAGCCGGTCACCGGCGTCGGTCGGCGGTCCGCGGTGTCATAGCGCTCGCGGGCCTCGTGGACCTGCTCGATGTGGGTCTCCGCCCAGTTTTTCACCGCGGTCAGCAGGACGGCCAGGCTGTGGCCGAGCGGGGTGAGTTCGTAGTCGACGCGGACCGGGACGGACGGGGTGACCGTACGGGCGAGGATGCCGTCGCGTTCCAGGGCGCGCAGGGTCTGCGTGAGCATCTTGGGGCTGACGCCGGCGATCTTCCGGGTGAGGTCGCTGTAGCGCATGGAGCCGGCGGAGAGCGCGGAGACGACGAGGCTGACCCACTTGTCGCTGAGCCGGTCCAGGAGCTGGTTGGTGGGGCAGCCGCGGATGAACGCGTCGTACTCGGCACGGGCCTGCTCGCGCCGCTGGGCCGCGGTCATGGTCGCCATGACTCACCTCCGGGATGCTTAGGCACTTCCAGGTAACTACTTACGAATAGATAGTAGCTCTTCCTAGGGTTGTGGGCAGTGGGGGCAATCGCCCCAAACCCCAACAGATCCAGGAGAGTTGTCATGCGTGCTGCTGTGGTGAACACGTTCGGCGGTCCCGAGGCCGTGGAGGTCGTGGAGACCGAGGTGCCCGAGCCCGCCGCGCGCCAGGTCCGGATCAAGGTGGCGGCCGCCGCCCTGAACCCCGTGGACGCGGGGATCCGGGAGGGCGTCTTCGGCGGCGCAGGCAAGCGGATCGGCCTCGGCTGGGATGTCGCCGGAACCGTCGACGCGACCGGCGTGGCGAGCGCCTGGAGCGTCGGCGACGAGGTGGTCGGGCTGCACTACGGCATGGTCACGCCGCTGGGCAGCCACGCCGAGTACGTCGTCCTGGACACGGACGCGGTGGCGCTGGCGCCGAGGACGGTGGACGCGATACACGCCGCGACCCTGCCGCTGAACGCGCTGACCGCCGTACAGGCCCTGGATCTGCTGGAGGTGGAGTCCGGGCAGTCGCTGCTGGTGACCGGGGCCGCCGGGGCGGTCGGCGGGTTCGCCGTCCAACTGGCCGCCCGGCGCGGGATCTCGGTGTCCGGGCTGGCCCGGGAGGGGGACGAGGAGCTCGTCCGGTCGCTGGGCGCCGCGGAGTTCCTCACCGAGGGGCGGGCCGGGTTCGACGCCGTGCTGGACGCGGCCGTGCTGGGGGAGGCCGCGCTGGAGTGGGTGCGGGACGGGGGTGCGTATGTGGGGGTGATCCCGCAGGCTCAGCCGGCTTCGGTGCGGGGGGTTCGGACGGTGGCCGTCGAGGTCGCCGCGGACGGCTCGCGGCTCGCGGAGTTGGCGCGGCTCGTGGACGAGGGGGTGCTGACCCTGCGGGTGGCGGAGACCTTCGCGCTGGAGGACGCGGCGAAGGCGCATGCGCGGCTTGCGGAGGGTGGGGTTCGGGGGCGGGTGGTGTTGGTGCCGGGTGCGGTGTCGGCGCCGGGGGCCTAGTGGGGTGGGGTGTTGGGTCGCGGGGCGGGTGCGGGTCTGTTGTGGCTGGGCGCGCAGTTCCTCGCGCCCCTGGGTGGGTGGGGGTGGGGTGCGTGGGGCGGGTGCGGGTCTGTTGTGGCTGGGCGCGCAGTTCCCCGCGCCCCTGGGTGGGTGGGGTGTTGGGGCGTGGGGTGGGTGCGGGTCTGTTGTGGTTGGGCGCGCAGTTCCTCGCGCCCCTGGGTGGGTGGGGTGTTGGGGCGTGGGGTGGGTGCGGGTCTGTTGTGGTTGGGCGCGCAGTTCCTCGCGCCCCTGGGCGGGTTTCTGTGAGGTCTGGAATAGGGGGAGGGGGGTGGTGGTTGGAGGGGTATAGTTGAACAGTCAACAACTTGGAGGGTGAGCGGCCATGCAGTTCGGGATCTTCAGCGTCGGTGACGTCACGCCCGACCCCACCACGGGCCGGACGCCGACCGAGCGCGAGCGCATCAAGGCGATGGTCGCCATCGCGCTGAAGGCGGAGGAGGTCGGGCTCGACGTCTTCGCCACCGGCGAGCACCACAACCCGCCCTTCGTGCCGTCGTCGCCGACCACGATGCTCGGCTACGTCGCCGCGCGCACCGAGCGACTGATCCTGTCCACCGCCACCACCCTCATCACCACGAACGACCCGGTGAAGATCGCCGAGGACTTCGCGATGCTCCAGCACCTGGCCGACGGCCGGGTGGACCTGATGATGGGCCGCGGCAACACCGGGCCGGTCTACCCCTGGTTCGGCCAGGACATCCGCCAGGGCATCAACCTCGCGATCGAGAACTACGCCCTGCTGCGCCGGCTGTGGCGCGAGGACGTCGTGGACTGGGAGGGCAAGTTCCGTACGGCCCTCCAGGGGTTCACCTCGACGCCGCGCCCGCTGGACGGCGTACCGCCGTTCGTCTGGCACGGTTCCATCCGCTCGCCCGAGATCGCCGAGCAGGCCGCGTACTACGGCGACGGCTTCTTCCACAACAACATCTTCTGGCCGGCCGACCACACCAAGCGGATGGTCGAGCTGTACCGCACCCGCTACGCGCACTACGGCCACGGCACCCCCGAGCAGGCGATCGTCGGGCTCGGCGGACACGTCTTCATGCGGCGCAACTCGCAGGACGCGGTACGGGAGTTCCGGCCGTACTTCGACGTCGCGCCGGTCTACGGGCACGGGCCGTCCCTGGAGGACTTCACCGAGCAGACCCCGCTGACCGTCGGCTCCCCGGAGCAGGTCATCGAGAAGACGCTGGCCTTCCGCGAGTACGCCGGTGACTACCAGCGCCAGCTGTTCCTGGTGGACCACGCCGGGCTGCCGCTGAAGACCGTCCTGGAGCAGATCGACATGCTGGGCGAGGAGGTCGTTCCAGTGCTGCGCGAGGAGTTCGCGAAGGGCCGCGCGAAGGATGTTCCCGAGGCGCCGACCCACGCGTCCCTGCTCGCCGAGGTGAAGGCCGGAGCGAAGGCCTGAACAAGGCCGGAGTGAAGAAGGAGACCGCCGTATGAAGATCGTCGTCGTCTCTGCGGGACTGAGCGTGCCGTCGTCCACGCGGCTGCTGGCCGATCGGCTGGCGGCGGCGGTGCGACGGTCGGCCCCGGCCGGGGAGCCGGGCAGCGGCCCTTCCGCCGTCGACGTGCGGGTCATCGAGGTCCGGGACCTCGCCGTGCCGATCGCGCACCAGCTCACCAGCGGGTTTCCCGGACGGGAGCTGGCCGCCGCGCAGGACGCGGTGACGCGGGCCGACGGGCTCATCGTCGTCACGCCGGTGTTCTCGGCGTCGTACAGCGGACTGTTCAAGTCGTTCTTCGACGTCCTCGACAAGGACGCGCTGGTCGGCAAGCCGGTGCTGATCGCGGCGACCGGCGGCAGCGCGCGGCACTCGCTGGTGCTGGACCACGCGCTGCGGCCGCTCTTCTCCCACCTGCGGGCCGTCGTCGTCCCGACCGGGGTCTACGCCGCCTCGGAGGACTGGGGCGCGGAAGGACTGGACGCGCGCGTCGAACGGGCCGCGGGGGAGCTGGCGGCGCTGATCGGGCTCCCGGGGCGGGACGCGGGGCGGGGCGCGGGACGTCCGGCGGACGGGGTGGCGGCGACCACCCCGGTCGCGGGCACTGCGGCCACGGCAACTCCGGCCACGGCCACCCCGGTCGCGGGCACCGTCCCGGCCAGGGCCAAGGACCGCTTCGACGTCGTGCCGTTCGCCCAGCAGCTGGCGGCACTGGCCCTTTGACGCGGCGCGGGGCGGCGTACCCGAGGTTGCCTCTGTGACGGTGAGAGAGGGGTAAAAAGGCTGATCGTCGGGTCGCCCGGTCGGCTGATCCGGCGGTCGGCTTGGCAGTATGGAGGCGTGCCTCAGACCGTGCTGCTCGCCGAAGACGACCGCGCCATCCGTCACGCCCTGGAGCGCGCCCTGACCCTGGAGGGGTACCGGGTCACCGCGGTCGCCGACGGTGTCGAGGCGCTGGCCCAGGCGCACCGCACCCCGCCGGACGTGCTCGTGCTGGACGTGATGATGCCGGGCATCGACGGACTCCAGGTGTGCCGGGTGCTGCGCGCCGAGGGTGACCGGACGCCGATCCTGATGCTGACGGCCCTGGTGGAGACCGCGGACCGGATCGCGGGCCTGGACGCGGGCGCCGACGACTACGTCCTCAAGCCCTTCGACGTCGAGGAGGTCTTCGCCCGGCTGCGCGCGCTGCTGCGGCGTACCGGAGGGGCGAACGGCACCCCCGGCCCCGCGAGCGAGGCGCCGAAGCCGCAGATGCCCGAGCGGTACCTGGAGGCGGCCGGGCTCACCATGGACCCGCAGGCGCGGCGGGCCTGGCGGGACGGCCGGGAGCTGGAACTGACCCGCACCGAGTTCGAGCTGCTGGAACTGCTGGTGCGCAACAGCGGGATCGTCCTCGACCACTCCACGATCTACGACCGGATCTGGGGCTACGACTTCGGGCCCGGCTCCAAGAACCTCGCCGTCTACGTCGGCTATCTGCGGCGCAAGCTGGACGAGCCCGGGGCCCCGCAGCTGATCCACACGGTGCGCGGCGTGGGTTACGTGCTGCGGGAGAACTGAGTGGGCCGGCTCGCCCGGCTGCCGCAATGGCGGCGGCCCGGGCTCGTCTCCCTCGCGACCACGTTCGCGGTGTCCTTCGCGGCGGTCACGGCCGCCGTCACCGTACTGGTCGGCATCCTGTCATACTCGGCCGCCGCCCGGCTGGTCCGGGTGGACCAGCAGTCCGTGTTCGACGAGGTCGTGCAGGACCTGCGGGACGAGGTGCGGCAGCACAGCATGACGCCGGAGGACTTCTCCTCCGCGGAGCCCGGCCACGACCTCGTCCGCCCGGCCCGTACCGACGTGCAGGTCCTCGGACCGGACGGCTCGGTCGTCGACCCCGGCAGCCCGGGGCTCCCCGTCGTCGTCGGCGACCGCCGGGTGGCGGCGGCCTCGACGGCCGGGCAGCTGGTCGAGCACAAGGACGTCGACGTCGGCAGCGACGTCTACCGCGTCGCGACCGTCGCCCTGGGCGGCGGCCGGGGGGCGGTGCAGGTCGCGCAGGAGTTCAGCGACACCGAGGACCTGCTGCGGGCGTTGCAGCAGCGCACCCTGATCCTGATGGCGGCCGTGGTGGTCGCGGCGGGACTGTTCGGCTGGTGGCTGGCCCGGCGTATCACCCGCCGCCTGGTGATCCTCACCTCGGCCGCGGAGGACGTCGCCCGGACCCGTCGCCTCGGCATCCAGGTGCCCGTCACCGGCTACGACGAGGTGGGCCGCCTCGGCCGGGCCTTCGACCGGATGCTGGGCCGTCTCGCGCAGTCGGAGGAGGACCAGCGGCGCCTGGTCCAGGACGCGGGGCACGAGCTGCGCACCCCGCTGACCTCGCTGCGTACGAACATCTCGCTGCTGCGCCGGATCGACGAGCTGCCGCCGGACACCCGCGACGAACTGGTCGCCGACCTCTCCCAGGAGGCCCGCGAACTGACCGACCTGGTCAACGAGCTGGTCGAGCTGGCGGCCGGGCAGTCCGACACCGAGCCGCCGCGGCGGGTGGACCTCGCCGACATCGCCGAGGACGTGGCGGGGCTCGCGCGCCGGCGGACCGGGCGGGAGGTCGTGGTCCGCGCCGCCGGGGACACCACGACCGACGGCCGGCCCGCGATGCTGACCCGGGCGGTGTCCAACCTCGTGGAGAACGCGGCGAAGTTCGACAAGGAGGGCCGCGCGCCGATCGAGATCACGGTCACCGGGCCCGCCCGTCCCGGCACGGTCCGCGTGGAGGTCCTCGACCGGGGGCCCGGCATCTCCGACAGCGACCTGGTCCGCGTCTTCGACCGCTTTTACCGCGCCGCCGACGCCCGCTCCCTGCCCGGCTCCGGTCTCGGCCTGTCGATCGTCCGGGAGGTGGCCCTCGCACACGGCGGTGCGCCGTTCGCGGTACGGCGAGAGGGAGGCGGGACGGTCATCGGGTTCACGGTGGGCGGGGACTGAGACACCCGACCGGGCGCGCCCCACGCTCAGGACGCCGTCCGGGCTCGGGGGACACCCCGGGTGTCCCCGGCGCGGAGGCACCCCGGGACGAGGCGTGGGGACTGGTCGGACGCACCGACGAGGGCACTGACGGACCGACGCTGGTGCTCCAGGGACATGTGGACGTCGTGCCGCCCGGAGACCCCGGCGCCTGGGCGGGCGATCCGTTCGTGCCCAGGGTGGTCGGCGACGTCGTGCACGGGCGGGGGGCACGGTGGGGACGAAGTGACGGGAACCGCCGGGGCCGTTCGCTGATCTTTCTGGGGGAGGCCCTGTCCGGCCTCACGGGGGGAAGGAGCAGCACATGCACACGTCCTGGCGCAGCGCCGTGTCGTACGCGGCGATCGTCACGCTGGTCTCGCTGGTGGTGGGAGAGGCCGTCAACCTCCTCTGGGACACCGAACCGCCCACGCGGGACCAGATGTCGGCCGCTCTCCTCACCCCGGAGCGGCTCGCCTTCCCGCTGGTCGCGATCGTGGTGCTGGTCGAGGCCAGGCTGGTGCTGCCCGCCGGATCACGCTGGATCACCGCGGGCGTCGACACGGGCCTGTACGCCCTGGTCCTGCTGCTCATCACGGCCGCGGAGGCGGTGACCTACGGCGGGCCGCCCGCCGACTCCGCCTTCGTCATGCTGCTCTTCGCGCTGTTCACGCTCCAACTCCCGGCCGTGTTCGCCCTGTCGGCCTGGCGGCACGCGTACCTGGCTCGGCGCGGACGGGCGGCGCTCACGACCTGATCGCGGGCGCCTTCTCGTCGGGTTCGCCCTCGGGGTGGGGCGCCTTCTCGCCGCGTCGGCCTTCGGGTCGCGGTCACCTTCTCGCGGCGTTCGCCTTCTGGTCGCCGCGTTCGCCTTCTCGCGTGTTCGCCTCCTGGGCGCGGTCATTTCCTGGCCGCGCGCTCCAGCAGGCGCTTCACGGTGTGCGCGTCCTCGCCGAGGATCGCCTTCTCGAGGCTGACGTCGGCCTTGCGGGAGAAGAGCTCGCCACGGGCGACGTCCCCCTCGGACAGGACACGCCCGCACCACTCGCCCCGGTCGGCGACACCGTCGTCGAAGGGGACGGCGGCGCCCTCGCCGAGCACGTTCCACCCCTCGGAACCCCAGCGCAGGGCGAGCAGATAGGTGTGGCCGATCTCCAGGCGGGGCGCGTCGGAGGCGGTGCGCTTGGCGCGGTGGCCGTTGGCCCGGTACACCCGCCAGCCGGGGGCCGTCATGTCGAAGCCCTTGGCCACCGGCCGGTCCGGCCGCGCGGTGGAGGACCACAGGACCTCGTCGACGCGGAAGGTCACCGTGCGGTCGGTCTGGTACCGGAACTGGCCCGAGGCGAAGTCCCGCCGGTTGCTCTCCCGTTCCCGCTGCGGGGAGGCGACGACGACATGGTCGGCGTGGGTGACCCAGTCCCGCGCGGTCTGCGAGGGGTGCGGGTCGCTCACGAGCCCGCAGCCGGGGACCGTGGTCAGCCCCTCCCGGCCGATCAGGACCGCCGCGACCACTCCGGCGAGTGCCACGAAGGCGCTGATGACGGGACGGCTCGCTGCGCTGCCGCCGTAAGGCCGATTCCACGGCATGGTGAAGTGCTCCCCCGTAAGCGACGGTGTCCCCCGGTCGCTGTCCGACATGTGCGGCGGCCAGGACCCGGTCAAGATCCACTCGGCGCCGCGCGTTCACCCTCGCACAAGCCCGCGAAGGTGAACAGGAGTCACCTTCGTACTGTCACGAAACTGTCGATCAGGCCCGTGACCTCGGCCCTTCAGGCTCGTGACCTTCCCTTCGGGCCTGATGGTCCGGGAGCCTTCGTGCGCGCCCGAGGTGCCCGGGTCACCGTCTGACCCCGAGGACGTCGAGCATCGCGCGGGTGGCCGGGCTGGGGTTGAAGCGGCTCCAGGCCAGGTACTCGACGCGGCGCGGTCCGTCGATCACCGGGACCAGGGCCAGCTCGGGGTGGTCGGCGGCGAGGAGGCGGACGAACGCCGACGGCAGCAGCGCGACGCCGAGGCCGCGCGCGACCAGCCGGATGATCAGCTCCACGGCGCCCGCCTCGTACGCCACGTCGCGGACCAGGCGCGCGGTGGCGAAGGCCTGGTCGGACTGGGCCCGGCCAGGGCTGCCGTCGGCGAAGTCCACGAAGGTCTCGCCGGCGATCTCGTGCAGGGCGACCCGCGCGGTGCCGGCGAGCGGGTGCCCGGCCGGCACCACCAGGACATGCTCGTCGTGGTCGAGGGCGACGGCCTCCACACCGGCCGGCCCTTCGCCCTCCGGCAGCCCGAGGAAGGCGATGTCGAGGTCGCCCCGGCGGATCGCCGCCGCCAGTTCGTCACTGCGCCCGGAGCGCAGCAGGACACGGACCTCGGGATGCCGGGCGCGATAGCGCTGCAACAGTTCGGGTACGTCGACGGCCGCCGTGGTCACGATGACGCCCACCGCGAGCCTGCCGCGCACCACACCGTTCGCGGCGGACGCGTCGGTGACCGCGCGGTCGGCGGCGGCCAGGCACTCCCGCGCGGCGGCGACGAACGACTCCCCGGCGCTGGTCAGTTCGACCCGGCGACTGGTCCGGGCGAACAGCCTGACCCCCAACTCCCGCTCCAGACCGGCGATCCGGTGACTGAGCGAGGACTGCACCACGTCGCAGCGCTCGGCGGCGCGGGTGAAGTTCCGGGTTTCGGCGACGGCGACGACGTAGCGCATCTGCTGGAGATCCACGTCGTACATGGTCCCTGTTCATGGTTGCGATGAAAAGCATGCGTTGGATTCATGGGGGGCCGGGCCGAGACTTCGGTGCATGCAGAAGACCCAGTGGACCCCGACCGCGAGGACGTCACCTGGGCCGCCCCGGACCCCGTACGCGCGCCGGGCGAGGACCGTGGCGCTGACCGCCCTGGCACCGGCGGCCTGGGGGAGCACGTACGCCGTCACCACCGAACTGCTCCCGCCCGGCCACCCGTTGTTCTCCGCGCTGCTGCGTGCCCTGCCCGCCGGGCTGGTCGCGCTGGCGATCACCCGGGTGCTGCCGCGCGGGGACTGGTGGTGGAAGGCCGCCGTCCTCGGCGTGCTCAACATCGGTGCCCTGTACCCCCTGTTGTTCGTGGCGGCGCAACGGCTTCCCGGCGGCGTGGCCGCCACCCTCGGCGCCACCCAGCCGCTGCTCGTCGCCGCGCTGGCGGTGGCGGTGCTCCACGACCGGCCGTCGCCCTGGCGGTTGAGCTGGGGGGTGCTGGGCGTGCTCGGGGTGGGCCTCGTCGTCCTCGGGCCGCACGCGCGACTGGACACCGTGGGCGTGCTCGCCGGCCTCGGCGGTACGGCGGGCATGGCGGCGGGGGTTGTCCTGCTCAAGCGCTGGGGCCGCCCGGCGGGTGTCGGTCCGCTGACCCTGGCGGGCTGGCAACTCACCGCGGGCGGGCTGCTGTTGCTCCCCCTGGCCCTGGCCGTCGAGGGGGCGCCCCCGGCGATCGGCATGGGAGCGATCGCCGGTTATCTGTGGCTCGGCAGCATGGGCGGACTCATCGCCCACACGCTGTGGTCCCGGGGAGTCGCCGGTCTGCCGGTCGGTGCGTCGGCCCCGCTGGTCCTGCTGTCCCCGCTGGTGGCGGCGGTCGTCGGGACCGCGCTGGGGGAGTCGCTGAACGCGGTGCAAGGCGTGGGGTTCGTGGTGGCGCTGGCGGCCATGGCGGCCGCGCAGGTGGATGGCGGGAGAGGGCGGTGGAGGCGAGGGAGGCGGTGAAGGTGATGAAGACGGTGGAGGCGGTGGAGGCGGTGGAGGCGAGTGAGACGGTGACGGCGAGAGAGGCGGTGGAGGCGGTGGAGGCGACGGATGTCGTGCGGGGGACGGAGATGAGGGAGGCGAAGGGTGCCATGGAGGCCGTGGGCGCGGTGCGGGCGGGGATGACGATCGCCGTGCTCGGTGCCGGCGGGATGGTGGGCAGCCGGGTGGTGGGCGAGGCGGTCGCCCGTGGGCACGGTGTGCTCGCGCTGTCGCGGAAACCCGGGAGAGGGGCGGGCGTGCTGTCCCTGTCCCGGAGGCCCGGGAGTGACGACCCGGCCGTGACGCCGGTCGCGGTCGACGCGGGCGACGCGTCCGCGGTGCGGGAGGCGCTCGCGGGGCGCGGGGTGGACGCCGTGGTGCTGGCGGTGCGGACGTTCCCGGTCGACGAGGGGTTCCTGGTCGGGGCGACCCGCGCGGTCCTGGACGCCGCGGCGGAGGTGGGGACGCGCGTCCTCGTGGTGGGTGGGGCGGGCGCGTTGCGGAGCCCGGGGGAGAGCGGGCTGCTGGTCGCGGACGACCCGGCATACGTTCCGGCCGAGTGGCGGCCCGTCGCCGCGGCCGGCATCGCCCAGCTGCGGGCCTGCCGCTCGCATCCCACCGCCGACTGGGTCTACCTGAGCCCGCCGGCCCTGCTGGAGCCCGGCGACCGCACCGGCCGCTACCGCCGCGGTACCGACACCCTCCTGACCGCCCCCGACGGCCGATCCTGGATCAGTGCCGAGGACCTGGCGGTGGCCGTGATCGACGAGTTGGAGTCGCCGGGCCCGCAGCCCCACATCACGGTCGCCCACGACCACACGTGACGGCCTGAAGCACCCACGGCCTGGATGATCCACGGCCTGGGCGACCACGTACGACAAGGTCAACGGGCCCCGGACGCACGGCAGCCGCATGCGCGACGCACGGGCAGTCACCCAGACGGAGATGAGCACCCGTACTCATGTCCCGGCTCGGCTCTCGGTCCATCGTGGAGCACACACCGAGAACGCACCGACCCGAAGGGACCCGCGATGTCGAACGGCTCGCCTCCGCACCGCTTCTCGAGGCCGCGGCGGTTGCTCGCGCTCGCCACGGACAACTGGCTCGCCCGGGGATACCTGGGGGTGTTCGCCGCCTCCGTGCCGGTCGCCCTGCTCGCTCCGGACAGCTCGTACGCGATGGCGCCGGTGCTGCTGACCGAGCCGCTGTCCATGGCGGGCATCGTCGTCCCGTTCGGGGACGCTCCGGCCGCGGACGCCGGTGGGGCGGCCGTGGTGGCCTCCTCCGTCATGGCGGGTGGCTGGCTGCTCGTGTGCGCGTTGGTCAACGCCGCCGTGGTCGGCGCGCTCGCTCATCACGTCCGCGACGTCCGCTCCGCCCGGCACGCGTGAACCGTTCCGCCCGGCGCGCGTGAACCGTCCCTCTCCATCTCCCTCTCCAGCTCCAGCTCCAGAGAAAGGCACCACCATGGCCCGTTCCGCCCGCCCCCGACTCCCGAGACTGCGTGCCCTGTTGGCGCCCGCCGTCGACAACTGGCTCGCGCGGGGCTACCTCGCCGTGGTCGTGGCGTCGCTGGGGTTCTTCCTGTGGGCCGCCTACCTGTCGGCGGACCCCGGGTTCGCGGCGATCTGGCCGCTCATGACCACGGCCCCGCTCAGCATGGTCGTCAGTGTCCCGCTGCTGGCGCTGGCGCCCGCCTGGGACTCCCCGCTGGAGTGGCTCTCCCCGCTGATCTTCACGGCCGGCATGGCCCTGTGCGGGCTGGTCAACGCCGCGCTCCTCGGCCTGCTCGCCCGCAAGGCGTCGACGCGGGACCCGCACCCCGCCGCCTGAGCCCCGGCGAGGCGGACGGCGGGGCGGGGCTGGCGGCGGGGCGGGGCCGGTTCGCCACCGCGCCGGTTCGCCACCGCCCCGATGCGCCACCGCCCCGGCCCGCTATCGGCGCCCGGCGTCGTCCCCCACAGGCACCGCCAGCAGCACCAGCCCCACCGCGAGTACCGCCAGCCCGCACCAGGACGCGGCCGGTAGACGTTCACCGAGGACACTCACGCCCAGGACCGCCGCGACGGCGGGCTCCGCGAGGGTCAGTGAGGTGGCCACCGACGCCGGGGTGCGGCGCAGCCCGTGGCCGAAGAGCCGGTAGGCCAGGTACACGGTGAACAGGGCGAGATACGCCGTCACGGCCGCCCCGCGGATAGTGCCCAGCCAGTGCGTGCCGAGGATGATCAGGAGCGGCACGACGAGCAGGCCCGCCGCCCCGAACAGCACGCCCATCACCGCGTCGGAGGGGTGGCCGCGCATGATGAGCCGCCCGCCGATCAGCGAGTACACGGCGTACGAGAGCCCCGCGCACGTGGCGAGGACGACTCCCGTCAGGTCCATCGGGGTGGCCGTTCCGGTGAGTTCGGGGCCCAGTACCAGCAGGACACAGCCCAGTACGGCGGCCCCGGTGGCGGCGGTCCAGCGGGCCGTCGGCCGGGCCTGGCCGCAGGCCCAGGACAGCAGCCCGGCGAAGACCGGCGCGCTGCCGAGCGCGATCACGGTGGCCACCGCCACCCCGGTCCGGGCCACCGCCGGATAGAAGGTGACCGGGTACCCGGCCACCGCCGGCGCCCCGAGCAGGAGAAGCCGGCGTTCGCCGCCCGTGCAGGCGGCCGGCAGCGAGCGCGCGCCGCGTGAGGTGAGGAACAGCAGGAGCCCGCCGAGGGCGAGCCCGGCACAGCCGATGGCCGCGGCGGGCGCACCGGCCGGCGCCAGCGCACCGGCGGTCCCGGTCGTGCCCCACAGCACGGCCGAGGCGAGGATGGGCGCGGGTCCGCCGAGGAGCCCGGCGCGGGGGCGGGCAGGGCGTGCGGGAGGCAGAGAGGTCGTACGGTTCGGCACAGTCGTGGTCTTCCGTCGTCGCGTGCGGCTGGGGTTCCGATCCGGAACAGGCGCACGACAACCACCCCTGACCGCCCTGCGGGGCCGGTCGGGGCCGGGGTCAAACGGTCAGACCGCCGAGGTGCCCGCGCCCGTCAGGCGCAGAGCGGCGGCAGAACGACGTGCCAGTAGGTGTTCATCCGTCGATGCTAGCCGGGGGTGACTCGGCGCGGGCCCGGGCGGGGTCCTCCGGGAACGACGAAGGCGGGGTCCGGGAACCCCGCCCGACCTACCGAAAGCCGAAAGCCCAGCTCAGGGCCACACCAGGCAGTACGGCTGATGCCCCGCCTCATGCAGCCGATGGCTGAAGTCCTGCCACTCGTGCAGCAGTTGGTACACGTTGAACGCGTCTCGGGGGCCGCCGCGGTCCGGGACCGTCGACCAGATGAACGCCGCCGCGCCCACCGCCTCCTCGCCGATGCCGCGCAGCGGGTCGACGACCGTCATGGGGAGCTTGACCACGGCGTAGTCGGGGTGCAGGACGACCAGTTCCAGCGGGGGCACCTTGTGCAGGGGGACGCCCTCGATGCCGGTGAGGACCATGGCGGCCATCGTCTCCGGCTTGATCTTGGTGAACATGCCGTTCATCCCGAGCTCGTCGCCGCCGAGTTCCTCGGGACGCATCGAGATCGGGACGCGGGCCGCGGTCGCGCCGTCCGGCGCGCCGAAGTACTTGTACGTCACCCCCACCCGACCACCATTCCTGCTCCCCGCCCCCAGCTGCTCGATCCGACGTTCGATACGTCGATCGTCGCGCTCCGACTCACTCGGTACCGCATGTCCTTGACGGGATTCCGCGGCTTCCTCCGCGTCGCGCCGGTGCCTTCCCCGCCGGGCACGTCGAGGACCCAGGTCGTCAGTCCCCTCGCCCAGTCCGCCACCGCGATGCATATCTCCACCCGACTGCTTTTCTAGGACGCGTGGCCCCCGCCGCGCAACCCGATCATCGTGTCAGTGACCTCCCCCACGGCCGCCCGCCGAAACGTGCGTTGAAACACCTGTCCGGAGGATCCGCACGAGGATCTTCGCAGTCCCCGGACGTCATGGGCCGTACGAGCTGTATGTATCAGGTCTCAGTCTCGCAGATGGCACCGCACCTCAGACCGCCGTCGGCCGGAGCCCCTGGCCTACCCTGAGGAGGAAAGTCGGCAACCGGAGTCCGAGAAGTCGGAGAAGTCGCAGGTCATGAGCGAAACGCCCTATTCATACGATGCGCCTGCCTCACAGGCCCTGTTCGACCGTGCGGCCGCCGTCACACCGGGCGGCGTGAACTCCCCGGTGCGCGCCTTCCGTGCCGTGGGCGGTACGCCCCGGTTCATGGTGTCGGGCCGCGGTCCGTATCTGACCGACGCCGACGGACGGGAGTACGTCGACCTCGTCTGCTCCTGGGGCCCCATGATCCTCGGGCACTCGCACCCCGAGGTCATCGCCGCCGTCCAGGACGCCGTCTCGCGCGGCACGTCCTTCGGTACGCCGGGGGAGGGCGAGGTCGCCCTCGCCGAGGAGATGGTCGCCCGCATCGAGCCCCTGGAGCAGGTGCGGCTCGTCTCCAGCGGCACCGAGGCCACCATGTCGGCCATCCGGCTCGCCCGCGGCTTCACCCGGCGCACCAAGGTCATCAAGTTCGCCGGGTGTTACCACGGTCACGTCGACTCGCTCCTCGCCGCGGCGGGCAGCGGGGTCGCCACCTTCGCCCTGCCCGACACCCCCGGCGTCACCGGCGCCCAGGCCGGCGACACCATCGTCCTGCCGTACAACGACCTCGAGGCCGTGCACGAGGCCTTCCACCGGCACCCCGGTGAGATCGCCTGTGTGATCACGGAGGCCTCGCCCGGGAACATGGGTGTCGTGCCGCCCCGGCCCGGCTTCAACCAGGGTCTGAAGGACGCCTGCGCGAAGAACGGCGCCCTGTACATCTCCGACGAGGTCATGACCGGCTTCCGCACCAGCCGCGCCGGCTGGTACGGCATCGACGGGGTCAGGCCCGACCTGATGACCTTCGGCAAGGTCATGGGCGGCGGCTTCCCGGCCGCGGCCTTCGGCGGCCGCGCCGACGTTATGGCGCACCTCGCCCCCGCCGGGCCCGTCTACCAGGCCGGCACCCTCTCCGGGAACCCGATCGCCACCGCCGCGGGCCTCGCCCAGCTGCGCCTCCTCGACGACGCCGCCTACGCCAAGATCGACGCCGTCTCCGCGCAGATCCAGTCGCTGGTCACCGAGGCGCTCACCAAGGAGGGCGTCGCGCACCGGCTCCAGTCCGCCTCCAACATGTTCTCCGTGTTCTTCACGGACCGTGAGGTGCGCGACTACGAGGACGCCAAGAAGCAGGAGTCCTTCCGCTTCACCGCCTTCTTCCACTCGCTGCTCGCCGACGGCGTCTATCTGCCGCCGTCCTCCTTCGAGTCCTGGTTCGTCTCCACGGCCCACGACGAGCGGGCGGTGCAGAGGATCGCCGACGCCCTTCCGGCGGCGGCCCGAGCGGCAGCGGAGGCACAGGCATGAGCACCCCTGAGACGAACGGCGACATCACCGTCGTCCACCTGATGCGGCACGGCGAGGTCGCCAACCCCGACGGGGTCCTCTACGGCCGGCTCGCCGGCTACCACCTGTCCGAACTGGGGCGGCAGATGGCCGACCGGGTCGCCGAACACCTGGCCCCCCGCGACATCACGTACGTCTGCGCCTCCCCGCTGGAGCGCGCGCAGGAGACCGCCACGCCCATCGCCAAGGCGCACGGCCTCGACCTCGCGACCGACGGGCGGCTCATCGAGGCCGAGAACGTCTTCCAGGGCAAGACCTTCGGCGTCGGCGACGGCGCCCTGAAGAACCCCGACAACTGGAAGCACCTGGTCAACCCCTTCAAGCCGTCGTGGGGCGAGCCCTACGTCGACCAGGTGGTGCGGATGATGGGGGCGCTGGACGCCGCCAGGGACGCGGCCCGTGGGCACGAGGCCGTGCTGGTCAGCCACCAGCTGCCCATCTGGATCGTGCGGTCGTACGTCGAGAAGCGGCGGTTGTGGCACGACCCGCGCAAGCGGCAGTGCACGCTCGCCTCCCTGACGACGTTCACGTACCAGGGCGACAAGATCGTGTCCGTCGGCTACAGCGAGCCCGCGATCGATCTCGTGCCGGCCCATCTGCGGGCGGGTGCCAAGCCGGTGAAGGGCAAGAGCAAGGCCTTCGGGGCGTAGGTCCGGTCCCGGTCACTGTTACGGAATCCGGAAGTATGTGCGGAACCTCCCCGTTCGTCACCGCCTCTGACTGGGTGACCACCAGAGGAACGTGATGAACGGGGACGCCATGCGCGATCTCACCCGCAGGGGAGCAATAGGTCTCGGCGCGGGCGCCGCGGCCACCGTAGGACTCGCGGGGTGCGGCACCCTCGGTACGTCGGACGGGCCGACGCGCGCCGCGGGTTCCCGGCCGAGCCCGAGCGCCACGAAGAAGCCCGCCACCGTCCGCCCCATCGGCGACGGCTCCACCTCCTACACCGGCAAGCAGCCCCACCAGCCCGCCCGGCCCGAGCCGCTGGAGCCGGGGCAGAAGCCGCCGCAGTTCGTCGTCTTCTCCTGGGACGGCGCCGGCGAGGTCGGCAACGGGCTCTTCCCCCGCTTCCTCGACCTCGCGCAGCGGCACGGCGTCCACATGACCTTCTTCCTCTCCGGGCTCTATCTGCTGCCCGAGTCGAAGAAGCGCCTCTACCAGCCGCCCAACAACCCCGTCGGCGCCTCCGACATCGGCTACCTCACCGACGACCACGTCAAGGCGACCCTGGCCAACGTGCGCCGCGCCTGGCTCGACGGGCACGAGATAGGCACCCACTTCAACGGCCACTTCTGCGGCGGCCACGGCACCGTCGGCAACTGGACGCCGAAGCAGTGGCGCAGCGAGATCGACCAAGCGAAGGCCTTCGTCAAGGAATGGCGGACCAACACCGGCTGGACCGACCTGCCGGCGCTGCCCTTCGACTACGACAAGGAGCTCGTCGGCGGTCGTACGCCCTGCCTCCTCGGCCAGGACAACCTGCTGCCCACCGCGCGCGAGCTCGGCTGGCGCTACGACGCCTCCTCGCCCGGCGGCCGCCAGGTCTGGCCGCGGAAGAAGGACGGGCTGTGGGACCTGCCGCTCCAGGCGATCCCGTTCCCCGGGCGCGGCTTCGAGGTCCTGTCGATGGACTACAACATGCTCGCCAACCAGTCGGTCAACTCCACCAACGCCCCCGCCCACAACCACCCGGCCTGGCGCGAGCAGGCAGCCGGCGCCTACATCGCCGGCTTCCAGCGGGCCTACGAGACCAACCGCGCCCCCTTCTTCGTCGGCAACCACTTCGAGCAGTGGAACGGCGGCATCTACATGGACGCCGTCGAGGAGGCCCTGAAGCACATCGCGGCGGAGAAGGAGAAGGGCGAGGACGTGCGCATGGTCTCCTTCCGGCAGTTCGTCGACTGGATGGACGTGCAGAAGCCGGAGGTGCTCGACAGGCTGCGCACGCTCGATGTCGGGCAGGCGCCCGTCGGGGGCTGGAAGTCCTTCCTGAAGGACAGCCCGGCAAGCACGGCCGGGAGCACCGCGAACGCCGCCTGATATGCGGGTTTCCGCCCGCAAGGGGGGCGCGCAAGATCCCCGGAACGGGCATGCGAAACTTTTCACATGAGTGCCGCCAGCCGTGCCCGTCCGGGCTCGAACCGCACCGACCGCCGTGCCGTCCTGCTCACCGCCATCGCCGCCGCAGCCGCGCTGACCCTCAGCGCGTGCGGTTCCGGCGGCAAGGTGGGCGGCAGTGGTGACACCAACTTCATCACCGGCAACGACGGCGTCGACACGGTCGCCCAGGGCAAGCGGGACACCGCGCCGGTCCTGTCCGGCAAGACCATCGACGGCAAGCAGCTGACCACCGCCGACTACAAGGGCAAGATCCTCGTCGTCAACGTGTGGGGCTCCTGGTGCACCCCCTGCCGGGCCGAGGCGAAGAACCTCCAGGCCGTCTCCGAGAAGTTCAAGTCCCAGGGCGTCCAGTTCGTCGGCATCAACACCCGGGACACCAACACCACCTCGGCGATCAACTTCGAGAAGGAGTTCGGGGTCACCTTCCCGAGCCTGTACGACCCGACGGGCAAGCAGATGCTCCGCTTCAAGAAGGGCACGCTCAACCCGCAGCTCATCCCCTCCACGCTCGTCATCGACCGGGAGGGCAAGATCGCGGCCCGGGCGCTGATGGCGCTGGGCGAGGACACGCTGACCGGGATGATCAAGCCTGTGCTCGCGGAGAAGTGACGTGAGCGCAGTGTTCACGCTCGCCGCGACCACGTCCCCCAACGGCACGGTGCTGCACGGGGCCCTGCTGCTCGCGCTGCCCATCGCCGTGCTCGGCGGTCTCGTCTCCTTCTTCTCCCCGTGCGTCCTGCCGCTCGTGCCGGGCTATCTGTCGTATGTCACCGGGGTCAGCGGCACCGACCTCGCCGACGCCCGACGCGGGCGGATGGTCGCCGGTGCCTCCCTGTTCGTGCTCGGCTTCACCGTGGTGTTCGTCTCCGGCGGGGCGCTGTTCGGCTACTGGGGCGAGAACCTTCAGCAGAACAAGGACGTCCTGACGAAGATCCTGGGCGCCCTCATGGTCCTCATGGGCCTCTTCTACATGGGCCTGATGCCCTGGCTCACCCAGCGGGAGTTCCGCTTCCACACCAAGCCGGCCACCGGGCTCGCGGGCGCCCCCCTCCTCGGCGCCCTCTTCGGCATCGGCTGGACGCCCTGCCTCGGCCCCACCCTCTCCTCGGTGACGATCCTCGCGGCCAACGAGGGCAGCGCGGGCCGCGGCGCCCTGCTGACCGTCGCCTACTGCCTCGGCCTCGGTGTCCCCTTCGTGCTCGCCGCAGTAGCCTTCCGCAAGGCGCTCGGCGCCTTCGCCTGGGTCAAGCGCCACTACGTCTGGGTGATGCGCATCGGCGGCACCATGATGATCGCGACCGGCGTGCTGCTGCTGACCGGCGCGTGGGACAGCATCGTGCAGGAGATGCAGGGCTGGTCCGACGGCTTCACTGTGGGGATCTGATCGATGAGCAAGACGACGACCAACGCGCCCGCCGACCCGGCCCCCACCGGCGACGAGGACCTGGGTGCCGCGGGCTCCCAGCTGTCCACCGCGCCCGCGGAGAGCCTGAACATGCCCGCGTTGGGCATCATCGGCTGGTCCCGCTGGTTCTGGCGGCAGCTGACCTCCATGCGGGTCGCGCTGCTGCTGCTCCTGCTGCTGTCGCTGGGCGCGATCCCCGGCTCGCTGATCCCGCAGTCCGGCACCGACGAGACCAAGGTCGCCGACTTCCGTGACGCCAACCCCACCCTCGGGGACGTCTACGACAAGCTCGGCCTGTTCCACGTCTACAGCTCGGTGTGGTTCTCCGCGATCTACATCCTGCTGTTCGTCTCCCTCATCGGCTGCATCGTGCCCCGCACCTGGCAGTTCGTGGGCCAGCTGCGCGGCCGCCCGCCGGGCGCCCCGAAGCGGCTGACCCGGCTGCCCGCCTACACCACCTGGCGCACGCAGGCAGGGCCCGAGCAGGTCCGCGAGGCCGCGCTCACCCTGCTGAAGAAGCGCCGCTTCCGCGCCGACCTGGTCGGGGACGCGGTCGCCGCCGAGAAGGGGTATCTGCGCGAGGTCGGCAACCTCGCCTTCCACATCGCGCTGATCGTGATGCTGATCGCGTTCGCCTGGGGCCAGCTGTTCAAGATGGAGGGCAACAAACTGGTCGTCGAGGGCGACGGGTTCTCCAACACCCTCACGCAGTACGACGACTTCAAGTCCGGCACCCTCTTCACCCAGGACGAGCTGGACCCCTTCAGCTTCACCCTGAACAACTTCCAGGGCACCTACGAGGAGACCGGCCCCAACCGGGGCACCGCGCGTACCTACCAGGCCGACGTCACCTACAGCGTGGGCGCGTACGGCAAGGACAAGCGGACGGTGATCAAGGTCAACAAGCCGATGGAGATCGGCGACTCCAAGGTCTACCTCACCGCCCACGGCTACGCGCCCGTCCTCACGGTTCGCGACGGCAAGGGCAAGGTCGTCTACCGCGATGCCGTGCCGCTGCTGCCGCTGGACAACAACGTCACCTCCTCCGGTGTCGTCAAGGTCATGGACGGCTACCGCGACACCAAGGGCGTACGGGAGCAGCTCGGCTTCGAGGCCTTCTTCCTGCCGACGTACACGCCGGGCAGCGAGACCGCCTCCACCTTCCCCGCCCTGAACAACCCGGTGCTGAACCTCGCGGGCTACCACGGCGACCTCGGGGTCGACGCGGGCATCCCGCAGAGCGTCTACCAGCTCGACAAGTCCCATCTGAAGGCCTTCAAGGACGCCAAGGGCGCGCAGCAGCGGGAGAACCTCAAGCCGGGCGAGACCATGAAGCTCCCGAACGGCGCCGGTTCGATCACCTACGAGTCCACCGCGGAGTGGGCGAACTTCCAGGTCACCCGCCAGCCCGCCAGCGGCTGGGCGCTGGCCGGCGCGCTCGCCGCGATCTTCGGCCTCGCCGCGTCCCTGTTCATCCAGCGCCGCCGGGTGTGGGTGCGGGCGGTCAAGGGGGACGACGGGGTGACGGTCGTGGAGATGGCGGGGCTGGGCCGCAGCGAGTCCGCGAAGGTGCCCGAGGAACTCGGTGAGCTCGCCGGGATCCTGTACGACCAGGCGCCAGGGGCGCCCGAACCAGACGAAGACTCCACCGATACCCCCGAACCCCACGTCGTACCTGCCGAAAGGCCTGAGAAGTGACTCTCGCCGCCGTAACCGACCTCGCCGGCGCGACGACGAATCTCGCCGCCGCCACCAACGAGAACCTCGCGAATCTCAGCAACACGCTGATCTACTCCGCGATGGCCGTCTACACGCTGGCCTTCTTCGCGTACATCGCCGAATGGCTCTTCGGCAGCCGCAGCAAGGTCGGCCGTACCGCCGCCGCGCTCACCGCCGGGGCGGACCAGAAGGCCAAGGCGCCGGCCGTCACGGTGCAGAAGGGCGGCTCCACCGCCGTACTGGAGCGGCCGAAGGTCGTCGTGCGGGCCGCGGCCGGTCAGCGGGACGTGCCGGACGGGCCCGGGGCGCACGGCGGGGACGAGCAGGGGGACCTCTACGGGCGTATCGCCGTGTCCCTCACGGTGCTCGCCTTCCTCATCGAGCTGGCCGGGGTCATCGCCCGCGCGGCCTCGGTGGAGCGGGCGCCGTGGGGCAACATGTACGAGTTCAACCTCACCTTCTCCACGGTGGCCGTCGGGGTGTACCTCGGGCTGCTGGCGCTGAAGAAGAACGTGCGCTGGATGGGGCTGTTCCTCATCACCTCGGTGCTCCTCGATCTCGGTCTCGCCGTCACTGTCTTGTACACCGCCAGCGACCAGTTGGTTCCCGCGCTCCACTCGTACTGGCTCTACATCCACGTCTCCACCGCGATCTTCTGCGGCGCGGTCTTCTACGTGGGCGCGGTCAGCACGATCCTCTACCTGTTCAAGGACTCGTACGAGAACAAGCTCGCCAACGGCGGCAAGCCCGGCAGTTTCGCCACCTCCTTCCTGGAGCGGCTGCCCGCGTCGGCGTCCCTGGACAAGTTCTCCTACCGCGTCAACGCGGCGGTCTTCCCGCTGTGGACGTTCACGATCATCGCGGGCGCGATCTGGGCCGGCGACGCGTGGGGCCGCTACTGGGGCTGGGACCCCAAGGAGACCTGGTCCTTCATCACCTGGGTCGCCTACGCCTGCTACCTGCACGCCCGCGCCACAGCCGGCTGGAAGGGCCGCAAGGCCGCCTACCTCGCTCTCCTGGCGTTCGGCTGCTGGCTGTTCAACTACTACGGCGTGAACATCTTCGTCTCCGGCAAGCACTCCTACGCGGGCGTGTGACCGGGGCGTCCAGCCGACCCTGACCGAGTCCGGCTCCTCCCGCGGGAACGCGGGGGGAGCCGGTCGGGTTTCGTCTCACTCGCCGATGTCCTCGTTCCACAGTGCCGGGTCGGCCTCGATGAAGTCGCGCATCATCTCGACGCAGTCGGCGTCGTCCAGGAGCACGATCTCCACGCCGTGTTCGGCGAGCCAGTCGTGGCCGCCGTGGAAGGTGGTCGCCTCGCCGATCAGCACGCGGGAGATGCCGAACTGCCGGACCAGGCCGGAGCAGTACCAGCAGGGCGAGAGGGTCGTCACCATCGTCGTACCGCGATACGAACGCTGCCGGCCCGCCGCGCGGAACGCCGCCGTCTCCGCGTGCATGGAGGGGTCGTCGTCCTGGACGCGCCGGTTGTGGCCGCGGCCCAGCAGGGTGCCGTCCGCGCCGTAGAGCGCGGCGCCGATCGGGATGCCGCCCTCGGCGCGCCCGGCGCGGGCCTGGGCGACGGCGGTGGCGAGCCACGCCTGTGCCTGTGCCTGATCCATACGGCCATGCTGCTGGGCCCGCGACAGCCGGGCAACCGGGTGTGACGCGAAAAGGCCGGCCCCGTGGGGCCGGCCTCTTTTCGTGGTCGGTGATCAGTCCGTGCCGTACTCCATCGCCGCCCGGTCCAGCAGGGCGTCGTCCTCGGAGACCTCGCCGCGGGAGGCGATGACCTCCGCGCCGCCCTCCGGCAGCTCCGGCATGGTGCCGATGAGACCGGTCGCGGCGGCCTGGGAGGCGCCGACCGTGGGGCTGCCGGTGCCGATCAGACCGAGGCCCGCGTACTGCTCCAGCTTGGCGCGGGAGTCGGCGATGTCGAGGTTGCGCATGGTCAGCTGGCCGATGCGGTCGACGGGACCGAAGGCCGAGTCCTCGGTGCGCTCCATGGAGAGCTTGTCCGGGTGGTACGAGAACGCCGGGCCCGTGGTGTCGAGGATCGAGTAGTCCTCGCCGCGCCGCAGGCGCAGGGTGACCTCGCCGGTGATCGCCGCGCCGACCCAGCGCTGGAGCGACTCGCGGATCATCAGCGCCTGCGGGTCCAGCCAGCGGCCCTCGTACATCAGGCGGCCCAGGCGACGGCCCTCGTTGTGGTACTGGGCGAGGGTGTCCTCGTTGTGGATCGCGTTGACCAGGCGCTCGTACGCGGCGTGCAGCAGGGCCATGCCGGGGGCCTCGTAGATGCCGCGGCTCTTGGCCTCGATGATCCGGTTCTCGATCTGGTCGGACATGCCCAGGCCGTGCCGGCCGCCGATCGCGTTGGCCTCCATCACCAGGTCGACGGGGGAGGCGAACTCCTTGCCGTTGATGGTGACCGGGCGGCCCTGCTCGAAGCCGATCGTCACGTCCTCGGTGGCGATCTCGACCGACGGGTCCCAGAACCGGACGCCCATGATCGGGTCGACGGTCTCGATGCCGGTGTCCAGGTGCTCCAGGGTCTTCGCCTCGTGCGTGGCGCCCCAGATGTTGGCGTCGGTGGAGTACGCCTTCTCCGTGGAGTCCCGGTAGGGCAGCTGGTGGGCGACCAGCCATTCCGACATCTCCTTGCGGCCGCCCAGCTCGGTCACGAAGTTCGCGTCCAGCCAGGGCTTGTAGATCCGCAGGTGCGGGTTGGCGAGCAGGCCGTAGCGGTAGAACCGCTCGATGTCGTTGCCCTTGTAGGTCGAGCCGTCGCCCCAGATCTGGACGTCGTCCTCCAGCATCGCCCGGACCAGCAGCGTGCCGGTGACGGCCCGGCCGAGGGGGGTGGTGTTGAAGTACGCCCGCCCGCCGGAGCGGATGTGGAACGCGCCGCAGGTCAGCGCGGCCAGGCCCTCCTCGACCAGCGCCGCGCGGCAGTCGACCAGGCGCGCGATCTCGGCGCCGTAGGTCTTGGCACGGCCGGGCACCGAGGCGATGTCGGGCTCGTCGTACTGGCCGATGTCGGCCGTGTACGTGCACGGGACGGCGCCCTTGTCACGCATCCACGCGACCGCGACGGAGGTGTCGAGGCCGCCCGAGAAGGCGATGCCGACGCGCTCGCCGGCGGGCAGGGAGGTGAGGACCTTGGACATAGGAAGAGTATGCATGGCAATGCATGGTCATGCAAACCCTGGTGGTCAGTGGCCCCCGTCACTCCCGCCCCCTGCCGCCGCTGCGGTGGTCCGCGGCGCTACCCGCCCACCCTCAGCAGCAGCTTCCCCGTGCTCGCCCGGGTCCCCATCAGCCGGTGCGCCTCCGCCGCCTCCTCCAGGCCGAACTCCGCCGTCACCGGCAGGGACACCGTGCCGTCGGCCACCGTGGCGAAGGCCTGCTCGGTCAGCGCCCGGAGTGCGGCGGGCGCCGTCCGTGCCAGCGTCAGGATCGAGAACCCGGCGACCGAGACGCCGGAGGGGAACAGCTCCGGCTGCCCCACGCTCCACGCCGGCGCCCCGCTCGCGTTGCCGAAGGAGACCAGGCGCCCGAAGACGGAGAGGGCCGCGAGCGAGGCCCGGAAGGTGTCGCCGCCGACCGGGTCCAGGGCCAGGTCGACGCCGCGGCCATCGGTCGCCGCCCGCACCGGCTGCTCGAAGTCGCCTACGAAGATGTCGTCGTAGCCGTGCTCCCGCGCGTACGCCGCCTTCGCCGCGTCCGAGACCACGCCGTACACCGTGCCGCCCGCGGCCTTGGCCAGCTGCCCCACCACCGTGCCGATGCCGCCCGCCGCGCCCTGCACCAGCACGGTCTCGCCGGGTTGGAGCCGGCCCACCGCGTGGACCAGGGCGTACGCCGTCGGTACGACCGTCGGCAGGGTCGCGCCCGTGCGCAGGTCGATGCCGGGCGGGAGCGCGAAGACCGTCACCGCGTTCGCCACAGCCACGTCGGCGTAGCCGCCGCCCTCGGTCAGCGCCGTCACCTCCTGGCCGACGGCGAGATCCGTGACGCCCTCGCCGACGGAACGGACGCGCCCGGAGACCTCCAGGCCGGGCCGGAACGGCAGGGCGGGCACCCGGTACCCGGACTCCCGCGCCTTGAGGTCGGCGAAGTTGATCCCGGCGTAGGCCACGTCGATGCTCACCTGCCCGGGACCGGGCTCGGGGACGTCCCTCTCCTCGGCCTTGAGGACCTCGGGACCGCCGTACTCCTGGATCTCGACCGCGCGCATGCCACACCTCGCCCATGAGTGTTCAATGAAAAGCGAACACTCGTGACTGTATGGTTTTCATCGAACACTTGGCAAGCGGGTACGAGAGGACGCCATGACGAGTCATCGGGCCGCTCCCGAGCACACCCACCCCGACGACGTGCCGGTCCTGACCGCCCTCGCCGCGCTCGCGGACCCCGTACGGGCGCAACTGGTACGGGAGTTGGCCGCCTCCCCCGACTGGTCCCGCAGTTGCGGCACCTTCGACGTGCCGGTCGGCAAGGCGGCCAAGAGCCATCACTTCGCGGTGCTGCGGGCGGCCGGGCTCCTGGAGCAGCGGGACGAGGGGCCCAAGCGGGTCAACCGGCTGCGGCGGGAGGAGTTCGAGGCCCGGTTCCCGGGGCTGCTGGCGCTGGTTCTGCGCGGGGATGTCGTTTCCTGACCCGTTGTGAACCGTTTGGCTCGCTCCGACGTCAGAGTGGCATGAGGATGCGGAGCTGGATCGTGGCGGCGGTGGCGACCGCCGGTGTGGTGGTGGGGTCGGCCCTGTACGTCGACGCGCTGGAGACCGGGCACGGCGAGAGCGACGGCGGGCTGCGGGCCGGGCCGAGGACGAGTGCCCCGGTGGAGGTGAGGTCCGCGGGCCGGGGGCGGGCGGAGGGCGAATGCGTGGGCAGCCGCCCCGGTCCCACGGAGGGCAAGGACACCGACTCCCCGGAGGACACCCCGCTGGAGCGCACCCTCGCCCGCATCGACAAGCTGGCCGCGGGCAAGCACTCCGCCGTCTACACCGGCATGGGCGTCGACGAGGACGAGAACACCGCCGACATCTGGCGCATCCCCTCCGGCGCCTTCGACAAGGCCGCCTGCGACGCCGCAGAGAAGGGCGTGACGCTACGGCTCCACGCCGCCGACGCCGACCGCAGGACCCTCGAGGCCCTCGCCGACCGCGTCAGCGAGGACATGACCCGCTGGGACGGCACCTTCCAGCTGCGTGAGGTCGGCGTCGACGAGCGGGGATTCGTGCGCATCGGCGTCGACGACCCGAAGACGGCCGAACCCCTCGTGAAGAAGGAGTTCGGCGACCGGTACATCAGGGTCGAGCATGTGGCACAGGCGCACGCGGACGCCGGCTGACCCGCTGCCGAGAACCCGCACCGGCCTACGGCCTGCACCTATCGACGCCGCCGATCGGGGTATCGGCAGGACGCCCCACTGGCCCGTGGACCAGCACCTACGCCCGCTCGTAGCGTCCATGGCATGACCCCACAGAACAAGGGCACGGCCCAGTTGACGACCGCGATGGTGCTCTCCGGCACCCTCGGCGTCTTCGTCGTCGAGTCGGGCGCCTCGCCCTTCAACGTCGTCTTCTTCCGCGTCCTGTTCGGCGCCCTGGCGCTCGGCGGCTATGTGATCGCCCGCGGCTGGCTCCGCGGCCACGGCTTCACCCCGCGCACCCTCGGACTCGCCGTCCTGGGCGGGGTGTTCATCGTCCTCAACTGGGTCCTGCTCTTCCAGTCGTACGAGAACACCTCGATCTCGGTGGCGACGGTCGTCTACCACACCCAGCCGTTCTACGTCGTGCTGCTGGGCGCCCTGCTCTTCCGCGAGCGGCTGACGGCCGCCACGATCGGCTGGATCGCGCTGGCCTTCGCGGGCCTGGCCCTCGTATCGGGCGTGACACCCGGGGACTTCACCAGCGGCGGCACCTATCTCCTCGGTGTCGGACAGGCGTTGCTCGCCGCGCTCCTCTACGGGCTGTCCACTCTGGTCACCAAGCGGATCACCGGCGTACGCCCCCACCTCGTCGCGCTCGTCCAAGTCGTCGTCGGCATCCCGCTGTTGCTGCCCTTCGCCGACTTCGGCGCGATGGCGGGCACGGGTACGGACTGGGGCTGGCTGGTCGGGCTCGGCCTCATCCACACGGGCGTGATGTACGTCCTCATGTACGCCGCCTACGCCCAGCTGCCGGTCTCGAAGATCGCCGTGCTCGCCTTCGTCTACCCGGCCGTCGCGATGGTCATGGACTGGGCGGTGTACGGCCACCACATCGGCCTCGTCCAGGCCCTGGGCGTCCCGCTGATCGTGCTGGCCAGCCTGAAGGTGACGCTGGCCAGGGAGCCCCGGGTCGTCACGTCCCGTCGTACGACGTCTGCTCCCGCACCAGCCGCACCGCGGCCTCGATGAACAGCGTCAGATGGCGTGGCAGGCGCTTCCCCGCCCGCCACGCCACCTGCGTGTACAGCTGGAACGGCGGCTCCCACGGCAGCTCGGCCAGCACCCCGGACGCCAGCTCCGCGGCCACCGTCACCCGCGGCAGCAGCGCGATCCCGAGACCGCCCGCCACACCCCGCTTGGTCGCCTCGATGGTGCCGAACTCCATGAACGGCGGCGGGGATCCGGTGCGCCGGACGAGCTCGGACTCGAAGAGGTCGCGGTAGGGGCAGCCGGGTTCGGTGCCGACGAGCTGGACCTCGGTGAGGTCCTCCGTCTTGAGCGCGGGGCTCTTCACGGCGAGCGGATGACCGGGCGCGGCCACCAGCACCAGCGGCTCCGGCGCGAGCACCCGGCTCTCCAGCCCCGGGTGTTCGGTCTCCGGCTCCATCAGGAACCCCACGTCGTACGTCCCCTGCCGCAGCGCCTGCCGGGTCTCGTCGCCGAGGGTGGTGCGCAGGGACAGCCGCACCTTCGGATAGCGGTGGTGGAACAGCTCAAGCAGCGGCGGCAGCCGGTAGGAGGTCAGCGACTCCATCGTGCCCACCGCGAGCGAGCCCGACGGCTCCTCCGCGTCCACGACCGCCGCCCGGGCCTCCTCGCTCAGCTCGATGATCTGCCGGGCGTACGGCAGCAGCCGCTCACCGGCCTCCGTCAGCCGGATACGGCTGCCGAGCCGGTCGAAGAGCGGGGTGCCGAGAAAGTCCTCCAGGGCGCGGACCTGGCTGGTCACGCTGGACTGCGCGTACGTCAGCTCCGCCGCGGCCCGGGTGAAGCTGAGGACGGTCGCGACCTTCTCGAACGTGACGAGCAGCCGCAGCTCCATCAGCTGTCCTTGGAGCCGTCCTCGCCGCGTTCCTTCTTCTCCTCGCCGAGGGACTTCAGGAACTCGGGGTTGTCGTCGGGGGCGACCCACTGGCCGCCGCGCCCACCGCGCTCCCGCACCCCGGACCAGCCCTCGGCGGCCGGGCTGCGCTTCTTGCCCGCGATCATCCAGGAGATCGACCCGACGAGCGGGAACAGCAGCACGAGGATCGCCCACAGCGGCTTGGGCATGTGGCGGACGTCCTCCTCCTTCGTGCTGATGCAGTCGATGAACGCGTACACGCTCAGTGCCAGTGGCACGAGGAACATCAGCACCCGGAGCATGGGCCCTCTCCAGTGGAACGGTTGACGAGCCGGGGGCACGGCCCCCGGGTTCAGGCCCAGGGTAGCCGCTCGGGGATACTTGACCCCATGGCTTACGACGATCTTCGCTCCCTGCTCAGGGCACTGGAGCGCGAGGGCGACCTCAAGCGCATCAAAGCCGAGGTGGATCCGTACCTGGAGGTCGGGGAGATCGTCGACCGGGTCCAGAAGTCCGGAGGCCCGGCGCTGCTCTTCGAGAACGTGAAGGGCTCCGCGATGCCCCTCGCGATGAACGTCTTCGGGACCGACCGCCGGCTGCTGAAGGCGCTGGGCCTGAAGTCGTACGCCGAGATTTCCGAGAAGATCGGCGGCCTGCTCCGGCCCGAGCTGCCGCACGGCTTCGTGGGCGTGCGGGAGGCCTTCGGCAAGCTCGGCGCGATGGCGCACGTACCGCCGAAGAAGGTGAAGTCCGGGGCCGCCCCGGTGCAGGAGGTCGTCCTCACCGGCGACGACGTCGACCTCGACCAGCTCCCCGCCCTGTTCACCTGGCCGAAGGACGGCGGCTCCTTCTTCAACCTGGGCCTGACCCACACCAAGGACCCCGAGTCCGGCATCCGGAACCTGGGCCTGTACCGCCTCCAGCGCCACGACAAGCGCACCATCGGCATGCACTGGCAGATCCACAAGGACAGCCGCAACCACTACCAGGTCGCGGCGCGCCGGGGTGAGCGCCTCCCGGTCGCGATCGCCTTCGGCTGCCCGCCGGCCGTGTCGTACGCCTCCACGGCCCCGCTGCCCGGGGACATCGACGAGTACCTGTTCGCGGGCTTCCTCGCGGGCAAGCGGATCGAGATGGTCGACTGCAAGACGGTGCCGCTCCAGGTGCCGGCGCAGGCGGAGGTCGTGATCGAGGGCTGGCTGGAGCCGGGCGAGATGCTCCCCGAGGGGCCCTTCGGCGACCACACGGGCTTCTACACCCCGCAGGAACCCTTCCCGGCGCTGAAGATCGACTGTGTGACGATGCGCAAGCGCCCGCTGCTCCAGTCGATCGTGGTCGGCCGGCCCCCGACGGAGGACGGTCCGCTGGGTCGCGCGACCGAGCGCTTCTTCCTGCCGCTGCTGAAGATCATCGTCCCGGACATCGTGGACTACCACCTGCCCGAGGCGGGCGGCTTCCACAACTGCGCGATCGTCTCGATCGACAAGAAGTACCCCAAGCACGCCCAGAAGGTGATGCACGCGATCTGGGGCGCGCACATGATGTCCCTGACCAAGCTGATCGTGGTGGTCGACTCCGACTGCGACGTCCACGACCTGCACGAGGTCGCCTGGCGGGCTCTCGGCAACACGGACTACGCGCGCGACCTGTCGGTCGTCGAGGGCCCCGTCGACCATCTCGACCACGCCTCCTACCAGCAGTTCTGGGGCGGCAAGGCGGGGATCGACGCGACGAAGAAGTGGCCCGAGGAGGGCTACACCCGCGACGGAGGCTGGCCCGAGATGGTGCTGTCCGACCCGGAGACGGCGGCGAAGGTGGACCGCCGCTGGAAGGAGTACGGCCTGTGAGCAGCGCCTCCGCCGCGATCCCGCAGCCGGGACGCACGAAAGCCTTCCTGCGGCTGGTGATGATCGAGCACTCGATCTTCGCCCTGCCCTTCGCCTATATCGCCGCGCTCACCGCGATGTTCCAGATGGACAAGAACATCCACTGGGGCAAGCTGCTGCTGGTGACGGTCTGCATGGTCGGCCTGCGGACCTTCGCGATGGCCGTGAACCGGATCATCGACCGGGAGATCGACGCGCGGAACCCCCGCACGGCGCACCGTGAGCTGGTGACCGGCGCGATGTCGGTGAGGCACGCCTGGACCGGCGCGCTCGTCGCCGTCGTGGTCTTCCTGGGCTCGGCGGCGCTGCTGAACCCGCTGTGCCTGGCGCTGGCGCCGGTCGCGGTAGTACCGATGGTGGTCTACCCGTACGGCAAGCGGTTCACGAACTTCCCGCAGGCCATCCTCGGTATCGCCCAGGCCATGGGCCCGATCGGCGGCTGGCTGGCGATCACGGGCGAGTGGTCCTGGGACGCGGTCGTCCTGGGCCTCGCGGTCGGCATCTGGATCGGCGGTTTCGACCTGATCTACGCCTGCCAGGACGTCGAGACGGACCGCGAGGTCGGCGTCAGGTCGGTCCCGGCCCGCTTCGGCATCCCGGCGGCGATCTGGGGCGCCCGGGTGTGCCACACGCTGACGATGGCGCTGCTGGTCTGGTACGCGGTGGCGACCGACGCGGGCGGCTTCTTCTGGGTGGGGCTGATGATCGTCGCGGCGGCGTTCGTGTACGAGCACACCATCGTCCGCCCGCATGACCTGTCCCGCCTGAACAGGGCGTTCTTCAGCGTCAACGGGTTCATCGGGATCGCCCTGTTCGTGTGCGCGCTGCTGGATCTGCTGGTGCGCGGCCTCACGGTGTGAGCGCCGGACAGACCAGGAAAACCCACGACTCCTCGGCCCGGTACCGGAGATCGGTCCGACCCCCTTGACCCGTTCCCACCCTGCGACGCCGGATAGGCTCGGGGGTGTGAACCCAGTCAAGCCAGGAGAGACACGGCGTACGCCTTGGATCGTAGGGGTGTCCGGTGCCTCCGGCACCCCGTATGCCGCGTCCGTGCTGCGCGCCCTTCTCGACGCCGGCGAGAGCGTCGACCTGGTCGTCAGCAGGGCCTCACGGCTGACGCTCCTGGACGAGACGGGGATCTCCTTCAGGGACGCGCACTGGCGGGACGACCTGCGGGAATGGCTGGCCAGGGGGGCGGACGGCAAGCCGGGGAGCTTCGCCGTCGACGCCGCTGTGGACCGCGTGCGGTACTGGGCCGCCGGTGACCTCGCCGCGGGGCCGTCCTCGGGGTCGTACCCCGTGAAGGGGATGCTGATCGTGCCCGCCTCCACCGCCTGTGTGGCCGGGGTGGCGCTGGGACTGTCGAAGGACCTGCTCCAGCGTGCGGCGAGCGTGACCCTCAAGGAGGGGCGCAAGCTGGTGGTAGCCGTTCGGGAGACCCCGCTGAACGGCCAGACGCTCAGGCACCTGGTCACCCTGGACGACGCGGGCGCGACCGTGGTGCCCGCCTCGCCCGCCTTCTACGCGGGGGCGACCCACATCCAGGACCTGGTGGACTTCGTCGCCGGACGGGTCCTCGACGCGGCGGGTGTCGAGCACCGGCTCTACCGCCGCTGGAAGGGCGAGCTCGGCGGGGGGACGCGGGCGACGTGAACGCCGTCTGAGCACGTCGCAGCAGGTCAGCAGTACCTCTCATCACTTCGGGAACTTTTTCATCGGAAGGCTTCGATCGCATGGACGCGGTGGACAGGCAGCTCATCCAGGCCCTGAGGGAGAACGGCCGGGCCTCCTACGCGGAGCTGGGGCGCCTCGTCGGTCTGTCGGGACCCAGCGTCACCGACCGCATCAACCGGCTGGAGGCGGCCGGGGTCATCACCGGTTACCGGGCCACCGTCGACGCGGCCTCGCTCGGCCTCGGCGTCACCGCGCTGATCGGTATCTCGCTGTCCGACGCCGCCGACCACGAGGACGTGGCGCGCCGGATGAAGGACCTCAGCGAGATCGAGGACTGCTGGTTCATCGCCGGCGACGACTCGTTCATGCTCAAGGTGCGGGCCAATGACGTGGACGGCCTGGAGAAGATCATCCGGCGGCTCAGCGGGACCAAGGGCGTCTCCCGGACCCGTACCACCATCGTGCTCTCCACCAAGTGGGAGAACCGGGTCGGAGAACTGCCCGAAGAAGCGGGCGCGTAGGCCCGTACGGGGGTCCCCCCGCCCGGAAGGCGGGGGAGTACGGTTGGCGAAGGTTGTCGAGGAGAGGGACGAGCATGGACGTCGGGCTCAAGCGCGAGCTGGAGGAGAAGGTCCGCTCCGGCGAGCGGCTGACCCGCGAGGACGGTATCGCGCTGTACGCGTCGGACGACCTGGCCTGGCTCGGGGGTCTCGCGCACGAGGTGCGGACGCGGAAGAACGGCGACGTCGTCCACTTCAACGTCAACCGCCACCTCAACATGACCAACGTGTGCACCGCCTCCTGCGCCTACTGCTCCTTCCAGCGCAAGCCGGGCGAGAAGGACGCGTACACGATGCGCATCGAGGAGGCGGTGAAGCTCGCCAAGGGGATGGAGAGCGAGAACCTCACCGAGCTGCACATCGTCAACGGACTGCACCCGAACCTGCCGTGGCGCTATTACCCGCGCTCGCTGCGGGAGTTGAAGGCCGCCCTGCCGAACGTCTCGCTGAAGGCGTTCACGGCGACCGAGATCCACCACTTCGAGACGATCTCCGGGCTGAGCGCGAGCGAGATCCTCGACGAGCTGATCGACGCCGGTCTGGAGTCCCTCACCGGCGGCGGCGCGGAGATCTTCGACTGGGAGGTCCGCCAGCACATCGTGGACCACCGCACCCACTGGGAGGACTGGTCGCGGATCCACCGCCTGGCGCACGAGAAGGGCCTGAAGACCCCGTGCACCATGCTCTACGGCCACATCGAGGAGCCCCGGCACCGCGTCGACCACGTGCTGCGGCTGCGTGAGCTCCAGGACGAGACCGGCGGCTTCCAGGTCTTCATCCCGCTGCGGTACCAGCACGACTTCGTCGACGTGAAGGACGGCAAGGTCCGCAACCGGCTCCAGGCGCGCACCCAGATGGCGACCGGCGCGGAGGCGCTGAAGACCTTCGCGGTGTCGCGGCTGCTGTTCGACAACGTTCCGCACGTCAAGGTCTTCTGGGTGATGCACGGGGTGCAGACGGCTCAGCTGGCGCTGCTGCACGGTGCCGACGACATGGACGGCTCGGTCGTGGAGTACAAGATCACCCACGACGCGGACAACTTCGGCACCCCGAACAAGCTGACGCGTGAGGACCTGCTGGACCTGATCCGGGACGCGGGGTTCCGCCCGGTGGAGCGCAACACCCGGTACGAGGTGATCCGGGAGTACGACGGGCCCGACCCGGCGCGCCGGGAGGCACCCCAGCCGATGCGGGTGTGAGGGGACGCCCCGGGGCCGAGAGGCCGCCGATCTACACTCGGGGCCCATGGAGCTCACGTACCGCCTGGACCCCGACCTCACCCCTGACCTCCTCGACCAGCTGACCCACCTGTGGGTGGCCGTGAACAACGCGGGCGGGGCGGTCGGCTTCCCCGGTACGACGACGTACGAGGACGTACGCCCGGAGGTGGACCGTTACGCCGAGTCGACCGCGGCGGGCCGGCACCGGCTGCTCGCCGGGTTCGATCCGCAGGGCCGGCTGCGGGCCACCGCGTTCTTCGGGTTCAACGCGCACCGGCTCCAGAGCCACTACGCCTGGCTGTACACCGTGATGGTCGACCCGGTCCTCCAGGGCGGCGGTCACGGCCGGGCCCTGCTCGCCGAGGTGGAGACGCACGCCCGTAAGTTCGGGCTGGAGGCGCTGAAGCTGTCCTGCCGGGGCGGGCTGGGGCTGGAGCGGTTCTACGCCTCGGCGGGGTACAAGGAGGTCGGCCGGGTGCCGGGCGGGCTGCGGGTCTCCGCGGACGACTACCGGGACGACATCACGATGTGGCTCCCCCTGACCTGACACCCCTGGCCCGATACCCCCTGGCCCGCCACCTCCTGACCTGACACCCGCTGCAAGATCGCACAGCGGCCGTGCTTCACTGGAAGACGCCCTTGGGGAACTTTGGGACCTTTCAGCCGGAACGGAAGAGTGGATTGAGATGCTCCGCTACACACTGATGCGCCTCGGGATCTTCGTGGGCTGCCTCGTGGTCGTCTGGGGCCTCGTCCACGCCGGTGTCGCCCCGCGCGGCCTCGGCGACTCCAACGGCATGTGGATCGTCCTGCTCTCCCTGGTGATCTCCGCGCCCATCAGCTTCGTCGCCCTGCGCAAGGAGCGCGACCGCGCCTCGATCCAGATCGTCGAGAAGGTCGACCGGGTCAAGGCGAACCTGGACGCCAACCGCAGCCAGGAAGACATCGCCGACGACTCGGCACGGGCCCAGGGCCAGACGTCCTGAACGGCGTCGGGGAAGCACACGGCGTTCCCGCGTCCTGCCGGGCGGCTTAGTCTTGCCCCCATGGGTGCCGTGAAGACCAAGCGGATGCCGCGCGCGGTCCGTGAGCAGCAGATGCTGGACGCCGCCGTGGAGACCTTCGGGCGGCGCGGGTACATGGCCGCCTCGATGGACGAGATCGCCGAACTCGCCGGTGTCTCCAAGCCGTTGGTCTATCTGTACCTGAACTCGAAGGAAGACCTCTTCACCGCCTGCATCCGCCGGGAGGCCCTCGCCCTCACCGAGACGGTGCGCTCCGGTGTCCGTACCGACCAGCCCGCCGACCGCCAACTCTGGGACGGACTGCTGGCGTTCTTCACGCACACCGCCCGGCACCCGGCCGCCTGGTCCGTGCTGCACCTCCAGGCCCGCACGCACGGCGAGCCCTTCGCCGGTGAGGTCGCCGCGATGCGCGAGGAGATCGTCGCGTTCGTGACGCAGCTGATCGTGGTCGCCGCCCGTGAGGCCCACCGCGACCCGAACCTGCCCGAGCGGGAGGTCGCCGGGCTCGCCGAGGCCCTCGTGGGCGCCGCCGAGTCCCTGGCGGCCTGGGCCAACGCCACCCCGGGCGTCACCGCCAAGCAGGCGGCGGCGACGCTGATGAACTTCGCGTGGGCCGGGCTGGGCAACCTGATGGAGGGCCGCCCCTGGGTCCTTCAGGACATGAGCGGGTAGACGGACCCCTCCACATGGGTGCGCTCACCGCCCCGCAGTTCGAACCGCCTGCCCGCCGCCCCGTACGTCACCGTCCCCGGCAGCAGCACCGGCGCCCGGAACTCCGCCCGCACCAGGGCCGCCCGGGGCGTGCCGTGCGCGGCGAGACAGCGGGCCACCGTCCACATGCCGTGCGCGATGGCGCGCGGGAAGCCGAAGAGGCGGGCGGTGAGGGGGTGGAGGTGGATGGGGTTGCGGTCTCCGGACGCGGCGGCGTACCGGCGGCCGATGTCCCCGGCCAGCCGCCACTCGGCGACCGGGGGAAGGGGATCGTCCGTCACGGGGTCCGGCACGGAGTCCGGCACGGGACGCTCGGCAGGTGCGCCGCCCGCGGAGGTGCCGTGCCGTGCCAGATACGTGCTCCGCGACTCCCACACGACGTCCGACCCGATCCGCGCCTCGGTCACGACCCCGGCCTCGGTGCCGCGCCGGTGCGGTGCCAACCCGTCGACGTACACGGTGAGTTCGTAGGTCCCGGTGGCGGGCAGCGGCCGGTGCCGGGTGATCGTGATCGAGGTGTGGACGAGCCCGAGCAGCGGCAGCGGGAAGTCCCGGGCGCTCATCAGCCGCATGGCGAGGGGAAAGCCGAGCACATGCGGATACGTCACCGGCAGGGCGTCGTCGCCCGTGGCGAACCCGCACACCCGCTCGTAGGCCGCGAGGCGGGCCAGGTCGACCCGGACCCCGGGCAGGAGCAGCCGGGTGCGGGCGAACTCGGCGTCCGGGCGGGGCCGTTTGACGGGGGAGAGCAGGGCGCCGCGGGCGAGCAGGGGTGCGAGCGCGGGGGAGCGGGTGAGGACGACGGTCACTATGCCCCCAGCAGGCTCTGGCCGCAGACCCGTACGACCTGGCCGTTCACCGCGCCCGAGGCGGGGTGCGCGAGCCAGGCGGTGGTCTCGGCGACGTCGACGGGCAAGCCTCCTTGCGCGAGGGAGTTCATCCGGCGGCCCGCCTCGCGGATGAGCAGCGGGATCGCGGCGGTCATCGCCGTCTCGATGAACCCGGGTGCGACGGCGTTCACCGTGACCCCGTGCTCGGCGAGCGCGCGCGGCGCGAGCGAGCGCACCAGGCCGACCACGCCCGCCTTGCTCGCGCCGTAGTTGGTCTGCCCCGCGTTCCCGGCGAGCCCGGCGATGGAGGCGGTGGCGACGATCCGGCCGCCGTCGTTGACGGCCTTGGCCGCGAGCAGCGCGTCCGTGGTGCGCAGCACGCTCGCCAGGTTGACGTCGAGGACCGAACTCCAGCGTTCGGCGGGCATGTTGACCAGGCGCCGGTCGCGGGTGACGCCGGCGTTGTGGACCAGCACGTCGAGTCCGTCGGGGAGGGCGTCGGCGATCCGCGCTCCCGCGTCGGCGGCGGTGATGTCGAGCGCGAGGGCGATGCCGTCGAGGCGCTCGGCGAGTTCGCGGGCGTCCCGCTCGGCCTGCGGCACGTCCAGGACGACGACCCGCGCCCCGTCCCTGGCCAGCGTCTCGGCGACGGCCGCGCCGATGCCGCGGGCGGCGCCGGTGACGAGCGCGGTGCGGCCGGCGAAGGGGCGGTCCGGGTCGACGGTGACCGCCGGGGCCCTGCCGACCTCGATGACCTGGCCGCTGACGTAGGCGGACCTGGGGGAGAGGAGGAAGCGGAGGGTGGTCTCGGCGGCGGCGCGGTCGGTGAGCCGGACGAGGTTGACGGTCCTGCCGCGTCCGATCTCCTTGCCGAGCGAGCGGGTGAAGCCCTCCAGCGCCTGCTGGGCGGCGGCCTGGTGGTGGTCGTCGGGGTCGAGGGGCGCGCCGAGCACGACGACCCGGCCGCTCGCGGCGACGGACCTCACGACGGGGTGCAGGGCCGCGTGCACCCCGGCGAGGCCGTCGACGTCCCGGACGCCGGTGGCGTCGAGCACGACGGCGCGGGGGCTGCCGGTGGCGGGGGTGGCGGTCGCGCCCGCGGTGAGGTGGAGCACCGCGTCGCCGTCGAGGGCGGGTTGCCGCGGTGACCAGCGGCGCAGGGTCGCGGGCTGCGGCAGACCGAGTCGGCGGGTCAGGAAGCGGCCGGGCGCGGTGCCGGTGAAGCTCAGATAACGGTCGGGCATGGGCCGTCCCCCCACTCGGTCACAAATTCCTTACTCTGGAGTAAGGTTACCGGAGGTAATCCTATGTCACGCAGGAGGAGCAGGTCGAGATGAGCCCCCTTCCGGCGCCCGTGGCACGACGGGTCGCGATCATCGGCGGCACACGCGTGCCCTTCGCCCGCTCGGACGGCCCCTACGCCACCGCCTCCAACCAGGAGATGCTGACCGCGGTCCTGGACGGTCTGGTGGACCGGTTCGGCCTCCAGGAGCCGGGCGCGGTGGGCGAGTTCGTCGCCGGCGCGGTCCTCAAGCACAGCCGTGACTTCAACCTGGCCCGGGAGACGGTCCTCGGCTCGAAGCTGGCCCCGACGACCCCCGCGTACGACATCCAGCAGGCCTGCGGCACCGGCCTCCAGGCCGTAATCGCCGCCGCCAACAAGATCGCGCTCGGGCAGACCGAGTCGGCGGTCGCGGGCGGCGCGGACACGGCGAGCGACGCCCCGCTCGGCGTCAACGACCGACTGCGGCGGATCCTGCTGGAAGCCCGCCGGGCGAAGTCGGCGGGCGGCCGCCTGAAGGCGCTGACCCGCGTACGCCCCGCGCACCTGGTCCCCGACATCCCGCGCAACGCCGAGCCCCGCACCGGACTGTCGATGGGCGAGCACGCGGCGGTGACCGCCCGCGCCTGGAACGTCTCGCGCGCGGCGCAGGACGAACTCGCGGCGCGGAGCCACCAGCGGCTCGCGGCGGCGTACGACCGCGGCTTCTTCGAGGACCTGGTGGTGCCGTTCCGGGGCCTGGAACGCGACCAGAACCTGCGGCCCGGCTCGACGGTGGCGCAACTCGCCACGCTCAAGCCGGTGTTCGGCGTCGGTGAGCCCGACGCGACGATGACGGCCGGGAACTCCACCCCCCTGACCGACGGCGCCGCGCTCGTGCTGCTGGCCTCCGAGGAGTGGGCCGAGGCGAGGGGCCTGGAACCGCTGGCGTATCTGTCGGCGTACGAGACGGCGGCCGTGGACTTCGTGGACGGCGACGACGGCCTGCTGATGGCACCGGCCCACGCGGTGCCGCGCATGCTGGAACGGACCGGCCTCGGCATGGCCGACTTCGACCTCGTCGAGGTCCACGAGGCCTTCGCCTCACAGGTGCTGGCGACGCTCCAGGCGTGGGAGAAGGCGGGCCTGGCACCGGTGGACCCGGACCGGCTGAACGTGGCGGGCTCGTCGCTGGCGACCGGCCACCCGTTCGCGGCGACCGGCGCGCGGATCGTGGCCACCCTCGCGAAACTCCTCGCCGAGCGGGGCGGTTCGGGCCGTGGCCTGATCTCCGTCTGCGCCGCGGGCGGACAGGGGGTGACCGCGGTCCTGGAACGGCCGTGACCGGTGGCTGACAGAGATTCACGTTGCGTGAGAGGTTGCACAGACCCAGCCCCGGAGCACTGCCGAACCCTCACGAACCCGCCACCTGCACCTCCTAGGATCTCCGGTCTGACTGCCGGTAACCCCCTGAGCCGCACACAACCGGTGAACGCCCGGGTACGCGCGGCGCGTACCTATCCAGCGATGCGGTATCCAGCTGCGCGCGCCCCAGGAGCTGCCCATGTCGTCGTCCCACCCCTATGTCTCCGCGACCGACTACGACGGTGCGCCCGTGCTCGTGGAGCCGGAGATCAAGCGCTTGGACGGCGAGGTCCGGGAGGTGTCGGTGCCGCCGGTCGTGCCGGCCCTGACCCACGGCTCGCTCGCCGACCTGCCGTTCGACAACGCGGCCGCCGCCCCGCAGGACCGGGTGCTCAGCCGCCGCAGCGAGGACGGCGACTGGTCGGACGTGACGGCCGCCGAGTTCGCGGCCCAGGTACTGGCCCTGGCCAAGGGCCTGGTGTCGGAGGGCCTCCAGCCCGGCGACCGGATCGCCGTCATGGCCCGCACGATCTACGAGTGGACGCTGCTGGACTTCGCCGCCTGGGCCGCCGGCCTGGTCACCGTCCCCGTCTACCCCACGTCCTCGGTCTTCCAGACCCGCTGGATCCTCCAGGACTCGGGCGCGGTGGCCCTGGTGACGGAGACGGTCGCCCAGGCGTCGGCGCTCGGCCCCGAGCTCAACCGGCTGCCGGACCTGCGGCACCTGTGGGTGGTGGAGAAGGGCCATGTGGAGCGTCTCGCCGAGCTCGGGCAGGGTGTCGCCGACGCGGAGATCGACGTACGCCGGGGCATGCTCGGCCCCGACACCCTCGCCACGGTCATCTACACCTCCGGCACGACGGGCAGACCCAAGGGCTGCGCGATCTCGCACGGCAACTTCCTCGCCGAGGTCGACAACGCGATCGAGATCCTCCACCCGGTCTTCCGGTCCCGCTCGGACGAGGAACTGGCGACGCTCCTGTTCCTCCCCGTGTCCCATGTCTTCGGCCGCATGGTGGCGGTCGCGTGCGTCAGGGCCCGGGTCCGCCTCGGCCACGCGCCGAGCCTGAAGTCGGAGGACCTGCTGGGCGACCTGGCCAGCTTCAGGCCCACGTTCCTCCTGGTCATCCCGTACATGCTGGAGAAGGTCTTCAACAGCGCCCGGGCCAAGGCGGAACTCGCCGGCCGGGTCGCCGCCTTCGACCGCGCGGTCAGCGTCGCCGTCCGCCACGGCGAGGCGGTCGAGGCCCGCCAGTCGGGCACGGGCAGCGGCCCCGGCACGGCCCTGAAGACGGCCCGCGCCTTCTACGACCCCCTGGTCTACCGCCGCATCCGCAACGCCATGGGCGGCAGGGTCCGCCACATCATCAGCGGCGGCTCCCCCCTGGGCCGCACCCTGCACGCGTTCTTCGCGGGCGCGGGCATGGAGATCTACGAGGGCTACGGCCTCACGGAGTCGACGGGCGCCGCGACGGTCACCCCGCCGCTGAAGTCCCGTCTGGGCACGGTCGGCTGGCCCCTGCCCGGCACCCGCGTCCGGATCGCGGCGGACGGCGAGATCCTCCTGGCGGGCGGCCAGATCTTCCGCGGGTACTGGGACCCGAACGCGGGCGGGGTGACCCCGGCCACGACCGACGGCTGGTTCCCCACCGGTGACATCGGCAGCCTGGACGACGAGGGCTACCTGACGATCACCGGCCGCAAGAAGGAACTCCTCATCACGGCGGGCGGCAAGACGGTGGCCCCGGCTCCCCTGGAGAACTGGCTCCGCCAGCACCCCCTGATCTCCCAGTGCATGGTGGTGGGCGACCGCCGCCCCTACGTGGCAGCCCTCATCACCCTCGACATGGAGGGCATCACCCACTGGCGCCGGATGAACGGCAAACACCCGGTGCCCGCCGAACTCCTTCTGGACGACGACGAGTTGCGCGCCATCATCCAACGCGCGGTGGACGAGGCGAACAAGCTGGTCTCGCGTCCCGAGTCGATCCGCCGGTTCACCATCCTGCCGCGTGACTTCACCGAGGCGGGCGGCCATCTGACGCCGTCGATGAAGCTGCGGCGGGAGAGGGTGATGGAGGAGTTCACCGAGGACATCGAGGGGCTGTACGCGCGCTGAGAGCGGCGGACGCCGGGCGGCGGTGCCGAGGCGGTTGAGCGCTGAGGTGGCGGGCGTCGAGGCGGCTGGTGCCGGGGCGGCGGGTGCCGGGCACGGGAGCGGGGATCACGGCCGCGGGCGCCCGGGAACTCAACGTGGTCGCGGCGCACCCGCAGTAGGGGGCGGACGGCGGGGGTGGCGGCGTCGCCACTCCGCCACCGTGCCCGCGAACGCCCGAGCCGGTGGGCTGAGCGCGTCCCAGCGCCGTACGGCCCACCCCACGGGCAGCGGGGGCAGGCCCGGCAACGGGATCAGCCGCAGGTCCCCGGTCTCGGCCAGCCCCGGCAGCACCGGCACCATCGCCCGGCCCACCCCCAACTCGGCGAGCAGCAGGGCCGTGTCCCAGTCGGCGACGCTCGTGTCGTAGGCCAGGCGTACCCCCAACTCCGCGCACGCCGACTCCAGATGGGCCGCCGACGCCGAGTTCGGCGGCAGCCGTATCGGCCGTACGTCCGTCAGCTCGGCCGCCTCCAGGGCCTCCCGCTCGGCCAGCGGATCGCCGGCCCGCACCGCCAGCACCCACGGCAGCTCGGCCACCACCCGCTGCTCGATGCCCCGCACCGGCGGGCCGATCGTGATCCACGCCAGGTCCAGCGTCCCGTCGGCGAGCGCGTCGAAGCTTCCGCGTCCCGAACTCACCGTCCGGAACTCCAGGTTCACCCGGGGGTGGCGGCGGCGGAACTCGACCACCGCGTCGCCCATGAAGTGCCGTACGGTCGTCGCCCCGGTCGCCACCCGGACGAACCCGCTCGCCCCGTCGACCAGATCCCGCAACTGCCGTACAGCCAGGTCGAGTCCGAAGATGCCCTCGGCCGCCGCCGTCTCCAGGACCCGTCCCGCGGCCGTCGGCACGACACCCCGCGGCTGCCGTTCCAGCAGGGCGACCCCCGTCTCCCGCTCCAGCCGCCTCACATGCTGGCTGACGGCGGACTGGGTGCACCCCAGGTCACGGGCCACCGCACTCAGGCTCCCGGCCCGGCACACGGCCACGAACACCCGCAGGTCGTCGAGGGTCATACACCCAAGCTAACGCTTGGGTGCGGCTACAGAACCCAAGGATTGACTGGAATGTCGACGCTGTACGACGATCCATGCAGGGCCCAACGGGCGGCAACCCGCTCCACCCGGGCGGAGCGGGTGCCGACCCACCCTCGCGCGCCAACTCGTCTGCGTGACCCTTGACTTCACATGGTCACCGCGCCACATTCCCCTTTCTGACACCCCCTCAGAAGGTGGGAGCGGCCCATGAACCCGACCCGAAGGCAAGTGATCGGCACCTCGGCCGCCACCGGACTCTCCCTCGCGGCAGGGGGCCGGCAGACTGCCCGCGCCGCCGACCTCCCCCTCCTCGGAACGTACGACGTCGTCGTCATCGGCTCCGGAGCGGCCGGCATGACCGCCGCGCTCACCGCCGCCAAACGGGGTCTGAGCTGCGTGGTCCTGGAGAAGGCGGCCACGTTCGGCGGGTCCGCGGCCCGTTCCGGCGCCGGGATCTGGATCCCCAACAACTCCGTGATCCTCGCCGCGGGCGTACCGGACACTCCCGCGAAGGCCGCCGCCTACCTCGCCGCCGTCGTCGGCCCCGACGTGCCCGCCGCCCGGCAACAGGCCTTCCTGGCGGCCGGACCCGCCATGCTCTCCTTCGTCATGGCCAACAGCCCGCTGCGCTTCCGCTGGATGGAGGGGTACAGCGACTACTACCCCGAGCTGCCCGGAGGGCTCCCGGGCGGCCGTTCCATCGAGCCCGACTACCTCGACGGCACCATCCTCGGCGCCGAACTCGCCGACCTCAACCCGCCCTACATGCCCGTCCCGGACGGCATGGTCGTCTTCAGCGCCGACTACAAGTGGCTCGCCCTGTCCGCCGTGAGCGCCAAGGGCCTCGCCGTCGCCACGCAGTGCCTGGCCCGCGGCACCAAGGCCCTCGCGCTCGGCCAGACCCCCCTGACCATGGGGCAGTCGCTCGCCGCCGGGCTGCGCAAGGGCCTGATGGACGCGGGCGTCCCGGTCCGGCTGAGCACCCCGCTGACCGAGCTGTACACCGAGGGCGGCGGAGTCGCCGGCGCGGTGGTCCCCGGTGGCCTCTACCGGGCCCGGCGCGGCGTCGTCGTCGGTTCCGGCGGCTTCGAGCACAACCTCGCCATGCGCACCCAGTACCAGCGGCAGCCCATCGGCGTCGACTGGACCGTCGGCGCGAAGGAGAACACGGGGGACGGGATCCGGGCGGGACGGCGGCTCGGCGCCGCCCTCGACCTCATGGAGGACGCCTGGTGGGGCCCGGCGATCCCGCTGCCCGGCCAGCCGTACTTCTGTCTCGCCGAACGCACCCTGCCGGGCGGGCTGCTCGTCAACGCCGCCGGGCGCCGGTTCGTGAACGAGGCCGGGCCCTACAGCGACGTCGTCCACACCATGTACGAGCGCAACCCGACCGACCCCGACATCCCGGCCTGGCTGATCACCGACCAGAACTACCGCAACCGGTACCTCTTCAAGGACGTCGCGCCCACTTTCCCGTTCCCCGAGGACTGGTACACCTCGGGCGCGGTGAAGAAGGCCTGGTCCCTCGACGCCCTCGCCACCGCCATCGGCGTCCCGGCCGCCGCCCTGCGCACCACCGTCGACCGGTTCAACTCCCTTGCCCGGCAGGGCAAGGACACCGACTTCCACCGCGGCGACAGCGCCTACGACCACTACTACACGGACCCCGCGGTCCTGCCGGACTCCTGTCTCGCCCCCCTCTGGCTGCCCCCGTACCACGCCTTTCGTATCGTCCCCGGAGACCTCGGTACCAAGGGCGGCCTGCGCACGGACGCCCGCGCCCGGGTGCTGCGCGAGGACGGCTCGGTCATCCCGGGCCTGTACGCCGCGGGGAACGCCAGCGCGGCCGTGATGGGGCACAGCTACGCGGGCGCCGGTTCGACGATCGGCCCGGCGATGACCTTCGGCTACCTCGCGGCTCTGGATATCGCGGGGGCGCTGTAGGCGCGCCGGTGGGTGCGGCGGACGCCCAGGCCGGACCTCGCCCCTTCGGCCCTGTCCACGGCAGCCCGCTGTCCGTCCGGCACCATAGGGTGAGTTGTGAGCGGCCAAGTCCAGTCCGGTGATCGAGGTACGGGGGCGGAAATGTCGTTTCGGGGGGCGAATCCCGAAGACCTGGAGCAGTTGTCAAAGCTTCTGGACGGGCGCGGCGGCCTGGGGGACGGCCTGGACGAGGTCTTCACCCGGGCCGGCCGACTGGGGGTGAGCGGGCATCTGGCGCCCCTGAAGCCGATGCGGTCCTGGACCCGGGACCAGGCTCAGGACCTGCGTAAACGCGCCACCCTCCTGCGCCTGGAGAACGGCGACCCGACGGCCGGGCTGCTGTGGGCGGGGTTCACCGCGAAGGACCTGGAGTCCTACCAGGGCGAGGGGATCAGGCCGGAGACGCTGCTGCTGGCCAATTCGGTGGCGGCGAGCGACGATCCGCACGCGAAAGAGCTGGCCCGGCAGCCGGGAGAGAAGCTCGGCGACTGGGTCGCGCGGCTGGAGGCGCACGCCCTCTCGACGATCCCCGGCCTGGAGCCGCACGAAGAGACCCTCACCGAGATGATCAAGTTCGGCTCCGATGTGTTCAACGTCGCCGCCGCGACCCAGGTCGCGGTGGCGAGCGGCTTCTCGGGCACGAAGGTGCTGCTGGGCAACGCGGTGAAGACCGGCAAGCTCGGGCCGATGAAGGACGCGCTCGCGGCACGCTGGACCGCGCCCGGCAGCAACCCCGTCCTGCGCTGGGCGGGCACGAAGCTCGGAGGCTACAACCCGCCGATACGCTCGCTGACCGCGCCGGGCAGCTGGCTTCCCGGACAACTCGGCACCATGGCCTCGCGGAGCCAGACGTACCAGAGGGTCGCCAACGTGCCCTTCAGCTCGGGCTTCCTCGGTGACCGCTGGGGCGGCGGGTGGGACGCGCTGCGGGGACGCGGCTTCATGAACGCCAAGCTCCTGGGCTTCACTCCCAACCAGGCCATCAACTTCTTCGCCGGCTCGGACGACATGGCCCGTATGTACGGTGGACTGACCCACTCCGGCCAGGCGGTCACGCGCGCCGGACAGGCCAGCCTGTGGACGGTCGGAAAGGCCGGCGGGTTCGGCGCCGCGGCCAAGACGGCGGGCCTGTGGCGGGGCGCGGGCATCGTCGGCTCGGCGGGCGCGACGGTGTTCTCCGTGGCCAACATCGCCACCATGGACCATGAGGCGGAGTGGAAGAAGAGCAAGGCCGGATACCTCGCCAACTACGCTGAAGCCGGGTTCAACGCCTCCCTGACGATGGCCATGGTGGCCCCGAACCCGGTCACGATCGGTCTCGCCGTGGGAACCGGCATCGTCTACGGGGGCCTGAAGGTCGCCGAGCACTGGGACGACATCACGGAGAAGGCCGACGAGGCGGCGGACTGGGTGGGGGACAAGGCGAGCGACGTCGGAGAGGGCATCGCCAACGGCGCCAAGGCGCTGGGCAGCGCGCTCAACCCGTTCGACTAGCTCCAGACCTACGCGAGAAATGGGCATGCGCGCGATGGCACAGAGTAGTGAGTCCTTGGAGTTCGAGCTGACGCCGTACAGCGTCAGCACCAAGAAGGAGCTGCCCAAGGCCGGACTCGAGGGAGACGTGGGGCAGTTCGGCCACGTCACCGTGGAGCGCTGCCCGATCTACCGGCCGCTGGAGAAGGGAATGGACACCGTTCAGCTGAGCGGGCCGGCCTTCCCGGAGGTGCGCTTCCGCGGGAAGCGGAGGTCGGGGCGGCCCTCGCTGTTCCATGCGGAGCTCACCGTCGACGGCCGCCCCGCGGAGCTGCGGCTCAACACCCGGGCCCTGCGAAAGGAGCGCCGGGCGCTGCGCATCGCGTACGAGGACCGGGAGTACGTCTACTCCGTGGAGGGCCTGGGCAAGGCGAAGGTGCTGGCGAGGGGGGACGTCCAGGTCACGATGGAGTCCGGCCAGTACATCCCGTCGGCCGGGACCGTCCGCACGGGCACGGCCACCGGCCCGTTCGACGCCGTGGACCTGGCCGTCGCCATCGTGCTGGAGGAGGTGGACACCGATGTCCTCACTCTGGGCGGCGCCGTGATGTCGTCCCCCTTCGCCGTGTTGCAGCACTTCTCCGACCGGGCGGAGTAGCGGGCTCGCCCCGCTCTGATCAGTCGGCGTCCGCGTCCGGGGCGGGCTTGCGCGCGATCAGGAAGGCCTGCCGTGTCAGCTCCGAGGGGGCCGGCTCGCGCACCGTCCGCGAGACGAGCGCGAAGCCGGCACCCTCCAGGAGTTCCACGACCGTCTCCGGCTGCCGGCGCAGGAAGTCGAGGATCACGTCGTGGCCGAAGGGCTTGTCGTGCCGCTTGGGCTCGTCACCGACCTGGAAGCCCATGAGCAGGTGGCCGCCCGGTGTGAGCACCCGGCAGAACTCCGCGAACAGGCGCGGGAGTTCGTCCACAGGGGTGTGGATGGAGGAGTACCAGGACACGACCCCGTCGAGCGAGGAGTCGGCCAGGTCCAGCTCCAGCATCGACCCCTGCTCGAAGCGCAGCCCCGGATTCTCCCGCCGGGCGATCGCCAGCATCGACGCCGACAGGTCGAGGCCGAGGACGGACAGCCCGAGGGAGTCCAGATACGCCGTCACCCGCCCGGGCCCGCACCCGAGGTCGGCCACCGCCCCGCCGCTGCCCACGAGTTCGGCGAAGGCGTCGAGCATCGCCCGGTCGACGGGCGAGACCGTCAGCACCTCACGGAACCGCTCGGCGTAGTCCTCGGCGACGGTGTCGTAGAACACCCGGGTACTGGTCAGGAAGTCGGAGTCGGTCATGCCCGGGGACCTTAGCGGCCCCCACTGACACCCGGCCCGGCTCAGGCCAACCCCGCCGCCCGCAGCGCCGCCGCGGTCCCCGCGGCCCCCAGCACCACCACCGCGAACGGCGCCCGCCACCAGGCCAGCACACCCCCGGTCAGCACCCCGAGCGGTCGCGCCCAGCCCGCGAAGTGACCGGCCTCGGTCAGCGCGCCCGTCGCGAGCAGGGCGGTGAGCAGGACGACCGCGCCCGCGGCGAGCAGCTCCCGCACCCGCGCGGGCAGTTCGACGCGGCCGTGCAGGGCGGGACCGACCAGCCGGAAGGCGTACGTGCCGACCGCGAGGGCGAGGATCATCGCGACCGTCGCGCTCATGCCGTCCGCCTCCGTCCGTGGGCGAGGAGTCCGGCCAGGGACGCCAGCACGGGCACGCCCGCCGGGGCGAGCGGGGTGAGGGCCAGGGCCGCACCGGCGCCGAGCAGGGAGGAACGCCGTACCGCCGCGTCGTCCCGCAGGACGGGCAGGACCAGGGCGACGAGGACGGCAGGGAAGGCGGCGTCCAGGCCGTAGCGGGCGGTGTCGCCGAGGGCGTCGCCGGCGAGGGCCCCGGCCAGGACGCCGAGGTTCCAGACGGCGAACAGGCCGAGCCCGGAGACCCAGAACGCCGTACGACGTCGTACCGGATCGGTCTGGGCGAGGGTGAAGGCGACCGTCTCGTCGGTGACGAAGTGCGCGCCGAGGAAGCGGGCGAGGCGGCCGCGGCCGATGTGCTCGGCGACCGCGAGGCTGAAGGCGGCCGTGCGGGTGTTCAGGATCAGCCCGGTGGCCGCCGCGGCGAACGGGCCGCCCCCGGCCAGCAGCACCCCGACCGCGCTGAACTGGGCGGAGCCCGCGTACACCACCAGCGACATCACCACCGGCACCCACACCGGCAGCCCCCCGGCGACGGCGATCGCGCCGAAGGAGACGCCGACGATCCCGCCCGCGAGACAGACCAGGGAGACGTCCCGGACGAGATCCCTGTCGGGTGTTCGCTGTACCGTACGCATGTTCTCTACAATGAACAGAAGAGTCCCCGTTCGTCAAGGCGAACAGTCGTACCGATGGAGCGAACGAACATGTCGGGCAGTCATCTTCCGCTGGAGTGGATCGCCGCCTCCCTGCGCCGTGAGCGCACCCGCGCCGGGCTGTCGCTGTCCGAGCTGGCCAAGCGGGCCGGGATCGCGAAGTCGACGCTGTCGCAGTTGGAGGCGGCGAGCGGGAACCCCAGCGTGGAGACGCTGTGGGCGCTGGCGGTGGCGCTGGGGGTGCCGTTCAGCGCGCTGGTGGAGCCGCCGGCGCCGCCGGTGCAGGTCATCCGCGCGGGCCAGGGGCCGTCGGTGGCGTCCGAGCAGGCGAACTACGTCGGCACGCTGCTGTCCTCCAGTCCGCCCGGGGCGCGGCGGGACATCTACCGGATCACCGCCGAGCCCGGCGCGGTCCGTGACTCGGAGCCGCACATCCCCGGCTCGGTCGAACACCTGATCGTGAGCAGTGGGCGGGTCAAGGCGGGGCCGAAGGGCGAGGAGGTCGAGCTGGAGCCCGGGGACTACATGGCGTACCGCGGGGATGTGGCGCACTCCTATGAGGCGCTGCTGCCCGGGACGGCGTTCGTGCTGGTCATGCAGCACCTGTAGGGCCGTAGGGCGCCGTGCGGGTGCCGTACGGGTGGCCTGCGGAAAAGGCAGGAGCCCCGCTGCCTTGCGGCGCGGGGCTCCTTGGGTACTGCTGTCAGGTTCGGATCAGAGACTCGGGAGTCTCAGACGGGGGTGACGTTCTCCGCCTGCGGGCCCTTCGGGCCCTGGGTCACGTCGAAGGAGACCTGCTGGTTCTCCTCCAGCGAACGGAAGCCGCTCGCGTTGATGGCGGAGTAGTGGACGAAGACGTCCGGGCCGCCGCCCTCCTGGGCAATGAAGCCAAAGCCCTTTTCGGCGTTGAACCACTTCACGGTTCCGGTAGCCATAAGCCCTCCTTGGGCCCAAAGGGTTGCCCTGCTCCAGAACCTGCAAGTGTGAAAACAGTGCCGCACAACTGCATACTTCTGAATACGACTAGAGCCTGCGGTTACATGCTCCGCAGGCTCTGTACTGCAAGGGAAACCAAACTGCAACTTGCGGCCGAGCCTAGCATGAGGGCAGCCGAAAGCAACAGAGGCCAAGATCACGTCACTCGGATGTTTGATCGTGCTCGTGTCGAGTTGACGGAGGGGGTGGCCATCGTACGACAACCCGCAGGGTCTAGCCTCACGATGTGGACAATTCACGCACCCGGCCGCGCGTCGGCCACATCCAGTTCCTGAACTGCCTGCCCCTGTACTGGGGGCTCGCCAGAACGGGCACACTCCTCGACTTCGAGCTCACGAAGGACACCCCGGAGAAGCTCAGCGAGAAGCTGGTGCGGGGAGATCTCGACATCGGCCCCATCACGCTGGTCGAGTTCCTGCGCAACGCCGACGACCTGGTCGCCTTCCCCGACATCGCGGTCGGCTGCGACGGTCCGGTGATGTCCTGTGTGATCGTCTCGCAGGTCCCGCTCGACGAGCTGGACGGCGCGAGGGTCGCCCTCGGGTCCACCTCCCGTACCTCGGTCCGCCTGGCCCAGCTGCTGCTGGCCGAGCGCTACGGCGTACAGCCCGAGTACTACACCTGCCCGCCGGACCTCAGCCTGATGATGCAGGAGGCGGAGGCGGCCGTCCTGATCGGGGACGCGGCGCTGCGGGCGAACCTCCTCGACGGGCCGCGCTTCGGCCTGGAGGTCCACGACCTCGGCTCGCTGTGGAAGGAGTGGACCGGCCTGCCCTTCGTCTTCGCGGTCTGGGCGGCCCGCCGGGACTACCTCGAACGCGAACCGGTCATCACCCGCCAGGTCCACGAGGCCTTCCTCGCCTCCCGCAACCTCTCCCTGGAGGAGGTCGGCAAGGTCGCCGAACAGGCCGCCCGCTGGGAGGCCTTCGACGAGCGCGTCCTGGAGCGGTACTTCACCACCCTCGACTTCCGCTTCGGGGGGCCGCAGCTGGAGGCGGTGGCGGAGTTCGCGCGCCGGGTGGGGCCGACCACGGGCTTCCCCGCGGACGTGAAGGTGGAACTGCTTCAGCCGTAACCTGCATCTGAGTGTTACGGGGGAGGACGCCATGCAGCCGCTCGGAGCCGACGAACCGACCACCGTGGGTCCGTACCGGCTGCTCGGCCGGCTCGGTTCCGGCGGGATGGGCCGGGTCTACCTGGGACGCAGCACGGGCGGGCGCACGGTCGCCGTCAAGATCGTGCACCCGCACTTCGCGCTCGACGAGGAGTTCCGCGCCCGCTTCCGGCGCGAGGTCGACGCGGCCCGGCGGGTGGGCGGCGCCTGGACGGCCCCCGTGCTGGACGCGGACCCGGAGGCAGCGGTGCCGTGGGTGGCGACGGCCTACGCGGCGGGTCCCTCCCTCTCGGCCGCGATCGCGGACGGCGGCCCGCTGCCCGCGCATTCGGTACGGGCGCTGGGGGCGGGGCTGGCCGAGGCATTGACGGCGGTCCACGAACTGGGCCTGGTGCACCGGGACGTGAAGCCGTCGAACGTGCTGCTGACCCTGGACGGCCCGCTGTTGATCGACTTCGGGATCGCCCGGGCCACGGACGGTACCGCGTCCCTCACCTCGACCGGCGTCTCGGTCGGCTCGCCCGGCTACATGTCGCCCGAGCAGATCCTCGGCACGTCGGTGACAGGCGCGGCGGACGTCTTCTCGCTGGGCGCGGTGCTGGCGTACGCGGCGACCGGGCAGCCGCCGTTCCCCGGGGACTCGTCGGCGTCGCTGCTCTACAAGGTCGTGCATGAGGAGCCCGAACTGGGTCTCCTGGTCGGGGACTTGCGCGGCCTGGTCGCGGAGTGCCTGGCGAAGGAGCCGGGCGCCCGGCCCGCGCCGGGTGAGGTGGCCCGGCGACTGGCCCCGGAGGGCGCGGCACGGCTGGTGGCGGGCGGGTGGCTGCCGGGGGCGCTCGTGGAGCGGTTGAGCCGGAGCGCGGTGCGGCTGCTGAACCTGGAGGCGGCGGGGGAGGCGGCTTCGGGGCCGGTGGAGTTCGGCAGTGCGGCGGCGGGCTTCAGCGGTGCGGTGGCGGGCGGGACGGCGGGGGCGGATGCCGGTGCCCCGGCCGCCGGGGAGTTCGGGCCGCCGCCGGTCATGCCGGGGGCCGGGTCAGGGGCCGCCGCCGCGGTCGTGCCGTCCGCGCCCGCGCCGCCCGCCTTCGCCCCGGGGGGACACCCTCCCTCCGTCGCCGTGCCCGAGCCGCGCGGACCGGAGCCCGAACCCCAGGACGCCGCCCCGCCGTCCGACGCCCGCCCGGGCAGACTCACCGTCTCCGTGGCGGCCACCTCGGCACCGGGGACGAACGGACGGGGCCGGCGGATGAGCTGCACGGTGGCGCTCGCCGTGGCGGGGGCGCTGGCGGCGGTGACGGTGGGGTCGGTGTTCCTGTTCGACCTGATGCCGGGCGGGCGCAACGACGACGCGGGCGGCGCGGGTTCGGACTCCTCCACCGCGCCGGGCAGCTCGGCCTCCGCCTCGCAGGAGCCGTCGGCCTCCGTATCGCCCACGGCCTCCGTGCCGCCCACGGCCGACGGGACCAGCGGCGCCGCATCGCCGGCCCAGACGATCCCGGACCGCTACCTCGGCACCTGGGAGGGGGAGGGCAGTGGCTCCGGCATCCCCATGGGCACCTTCCGGCTCACCGTCGAGAAGGCGGCCGTCGGCGAGGAGCTGGGCAAACTCCGGCAGACGGACATCTTCGGGGGCGTCTGCAACGACGTCCTCACGCTGAAGAAGGTGACGGAGACCGAACTCGTCGCCACGTCCGTGGGGGCGAAGGACAACCACGCGGGCTGCAATCCGGCGCCGCACACCGTGCGGATCACGGCGGTGGGGGATGACCTCAGGTATGTGTCGCAGAGCGCGGCGGAGGGGAACCCTGAGGCGCGGATGTCGAAGGTCGAGTAGCGGCCCGCCAGTCCGCCCGCACGGGGGTGAGACGGGCCCGGCAACCGAGGAACACCCGGCCCCCGACGGTGGTGACCCGGCCTCCGCGATGCCGGCCGTCCGACCGTCGTCGGTCCGTCCTGAGGGCGGCACCGCGCGAACGCCGTACAGCCATTAGTCTCCGTTAGCCGAAGTGACGAACGTGGCCCCAGAGGCCGACGGGAGGATGACCACCATGCGGACGCTGGTCACGGTCGTGCAGGAAGGCGGTGAACCGCACGACGTCGTGATCGCGACGGACGACACGGCCACCGCCGGCGACGTCGCGGAGGTGCTGGGCGAAGCCCTCGGGCACCCCGCCCGCCCGACCGGCCCCGGCGCGGGAAACGTGGTGCGGATGCCCGGCACCGCCCTGTCCCCGATGCCCGGACACGGCGCACCGGCGACCCGGGTGCCCTCGCTCTGGGCGGACGGCGAGTACTGCGATCCGGCGGCACCGGCGGCTTCCGTCCTGCGCGACGGCATGCGGGTCGCCGTGGACGACTCCATAGGCCCGCTGCTGCGCAAGGGCGAGCCGGTCGGCCAGTTCGAGCTCAGGGTGGCCGGCGGTCCCGCCTCCGGCCGGGTGATCCGGCTCGGCGTCGGAGCGGCCACCGTGGGGTCGGCGCCCACCTGTTCGCTGCCCGTGTCGGACCCGGCACTGCCGCCGGTCGCGCTGCGCGTGACGATCGACCTCCAGGGCAACACCAAGCTCAGCGCCGAGACCGGCGCCGAGGTGCTGCTCGACGACGAAGCGGTGGAAGCCGGCGCGTCCTGGCCGCTCGGTGGTGTCGTACGCGTCGGGGACTCGCTGCTCGTCCTCGACAAGGTGGTGGAACCGGACGCGCACCTCTCCCTGATGAGCGAGGGAGGCCTCGCCTACAACCGTCCGCCGCGCCTGTCCCCGCTGCGGCCCCGGCGACGCGTGGTCGTCCCCGTGCCGCCCGGCAAGAGCGAGAAGGCCAAGTTCCAGTTCATCCTGGCCTTCATGCCCATGGTCTTCGGCCTGACCATGTATTTCGTCACCAAGCAGATCTACATGCTGCTGTTCTGCCTGATGAGCCCGATGATGATGGCCGCGCAGTGGATCAGCGACAGCCGTGAGGGCAAGAAGAAGGACAAGAACTCGGCGAAGCAGTACAAGAAGGACCTCGCCGAGCACCAGGCCGAACTCGTCGTCCTCGCCAAGGAGGAACAGCGCGCCCGCCGCGCCGACGCCCCCGACCCGGCCGAGATCCTGCTCTTCGCCACCGGCCCGCGCCGCCGGCTGTGGGAGCGCCGCCTCACCGACCCGGACGCGATGCTGCTCAGGGTCGGCGTCGGCGGGCTGGAGTCGGACGTCGAGATGGTCATGGCCCGCGGCGGCGGCTCCTACGACGAGGACCGACCCGAGCCCCCGACCCTCCCGGACGTCCCGGTCACCCTCCCCTTCGGCCGGCTCGGTGTCGTCGGCGTCGCCGGTGACCGGGCCCGGGCGATGGCCACCGCCCGCTGGATCAGCGTGCAGGCGGCCGTCCTGCACAGCCCCCGCGACCTCTCCCTGGTGTCCCTGTCCGCCACCCCCCAGGCCGGCGCCGAATGGCACTGGGTGCACTGGCTCCCCCACACCGACCCCGACCAGGGCCAGGACTGCGTGGCGCTCGTCGGCTTCGACTCCGAAGCCATCACCCGCCGGGTGAACGAACTGCTGAACGAGCTGGCGCGGCGCAAGGCCGCCCGCGAGCAGCAGAACATGCTGGGCCAGCTCTACCCCGACCCCACCATCCTGCTGGTCCTCGACGGCGCCCGGCTGCTGCGCCGAGTGCCCGGCGTCCCCCAACTCCTCACCGAGGGACCGCAGTACGGCATCATCGCGCTCTGCATCGACGAGGACGAGCGGCTGCTGCCCGAGGAGTGCAAGGCCGTCGTCGCCTGGTCCCCCGACGCACCGCACCATGTCCGCGTCCGCGGCTACGGCATGGAGGGCGTCGGCGACATCCTGGCCGACCAGGTCAGCTACGAGTGGTGCGAGCTGCTCGCCCGCTCCCTGGCGCCGGTGCGCGACGTCAGCCGCGACGACGCGGACGCCGCGCTGCCGACCGCCGCCCGGCTGCTGAACCTGCTGAACCTGCCCAACCCCTCCGGCGCGGACGTCGAGCGCATCTGGCAGGCGGGCGGCTCCACGACCGCCGCGCCGATCGGTGTCGCCGCGGACGGCCCGTTCGTCCTCGACATCCGCAGAGACGGCCCGCACGCGCTGGTCGCCGGTACGACGGGTGCCGGTAAGTCGGAGCTGCTCCAGACGATCATCGCCTCCCTCGCGGTGGCGAACCGCCCGGACGCCCTGAACTACGTCCTCATCGACTACAAGGGCGGCAGCGCCTTCATGGACTGCGCCCGGCTGCCGCACACCGTCGGTATGGTCAGCGACCTCGACGCCCACCTCACCGAGCGCGCCCTGGCGTCGCTGGCGGCGGAACTGCACCGCAGGGAGCGGATCCTCTTCGACGCCGCGGCGAAGGACATCGAGGACTACAACGACACCCGCAAGCTCCGCCCCGAGCTGGAGCCGATGCCCCGACTGGTCCTCGTCATCGACGAGTTCGCGTCGCTCGTCGCCGAACTCCCGGACTTCATCGCGGGTCTGGTCGACATCGCCCGCCGAGGCCGCTCGCTCGGCGTGCACCTGGTGCTGGCGACCCAGCGCCCGGCCGGTGTGGTGAGCGCGGACATCCGCGCGAACACCAACCTCAGGATCGCCCTGCGCGTGACGGACGCCGCGGAGTCGATGGACGTCATCGACGCCCCCGACTCGGGAGCGATCGCCAAGTCCACCCCCGGCCGCATGTACGTCCGTTCCGGCGCCCAGTCCCTGGTGGGCGTGCAGTCGGCCCGTATCGGTGGTCGCCGCCCGGCGACCGGCCAGAGCGGCCCGAAGGCGACCCTGACCCCCCTGCCGTGGACCGCGTACGCCCGCCCGCTGCCCAAGCGGCAGGAGGCCGAGGACGACGGCACGATGGTCACCGACCTGGCGGTTCTGGTGGACGCCGTGGCCGAGGGCGCGGCCCGGATGGGCTTCGGGGAGCAGCGCAGCCCGTGGCTGCCGCCGCTGGCGGAGCACGTAACGCTGACGGAGCTGGTCGCGTACGGCACGCGGCAGGAGCCCGCGGACGACGTCGCGCCGATCCCGTACGGCCTGATCGACCAGCCGGCCAAGCAGAGCCGCAAACCCTTGACGCTCGACCTCGTGCACGGCGAGCACACCCTGCTGCTGGGCGGCGCGCGCTCGGGCCGGTCAACAGCCCTGCGCACGCTGGCGGGTTCGCTGGCCCAGGCGACCTCCCCGCACGACGTGCACGTGTACGGCATCGACTGCGGCTCGAACGCGCTGTTGCCGCTGATGCGTCTGCCCCACGTGGGCGCCGTGGTCACCCGCGACGAGCCGGACCGGGCCCGCCGCCTGATCGAGCGCCTGCTCGCCGAGATCGCCCGCCGACAGCAACTCCTCGCGATGGAGGGCGCGTCGAGCGCGGCGGAACAGCGCGCGGCGGCGACCCCCGAGGAGCGCCTGCCCTGGATGGTCCTGCTGCTGGACAGCTGGGAGGGCTTCGCGTCGACCTTCGAGAGCTACAACTACGGGCAGCTGCTCGAAGCCGCGCAGCGCATCTTCCGTGAAGGTGCCGCGGTGGGCCTGAAGGTGGTCATGACCGCCGACCGCAGTGGTCTGAGCGGCCATGTGTCCTCCGCCTTCGGTGACCGTCTGATCATGCGCTTCGCCGACCCGAACGACTACTCGACGGCGGGCCTGTCGGCTCGCGAGGTCCCGAAGAACATGCCGCCGGGCCGCGCGTTGAAGATGACCGACACCGGTGTCGACGAGACCCAGATCGGCCTCCTCGCGGAGGACCCCGCAGGTCAGGCCCAGGTGCGGGCGCTGCGGGAGATCGCGGAGGCGGCGCGCACGCGGTACCCCCGTATCCCGGTGGGCCGCCGGCCGCTCCGGGTCGACGCGTTGCCGTCGCGCATCAACGCCGCCGAGGCGATGGCCCTGGACCCCGACTTCGTCACCCCGTCGCCCCTGTGGGCGCTGGTCTGCGTCGGCGGCGACGAACTCCGCCCGATCGGCATCGACCTGGAGGAGAACGGCCCCGGGTTCGTCATCGCGGGACCGCCCAAGTCCGGCCGCTCCACGTTGCTGCGGGCCGCGACGGAATCCCTGCTGGGTGCGGGTACGCCGGTGGTGCTGATCACCCCCCGCCGCTCCCCGCTGCGCGAACTGGAGGGCAGGGAGGGTGTCCTGGGCGTACTGAACGCCGAGAGTCGCGGGGACGACCTGGAGGACCTCGTGGAGGACCTGCGCGGCGGCTCGTACGTCGTGGTCGTGGACGACGCGGAGCTGCTGTACGACACCAACCTCGACGAAGCGCTGGAGACGGTCATCCGCAAGGGCGCGGACGGAGGCATCGGCCTCCTCGCCGCCGGCACGACGGACAGCCTCTCCGGCCAGTACCGCGGCTTCGCGGTCGAAGCCCGCAAGTCCCGCAACGGCATGCTGCTGACGCCGCAGAGCACGTCGGACGGCGAACTGTTCGGCATCCGCCTCCCCGCGAACAGCGGCGGCGGCCCGGTGGGCAGCGGGCTGTTCATCTCCGGCGGTTCTTATGTACCGGTGCAGGGTGTGATGAACGGCTGACACGTGGCGGCCCCGGCTGGGCGAGCCGGGGCCGGTCGCGTGTGCGCGGCTAGGGCTTGGTGAGGGGGAGGTTTTGGGGGGCGGGGGGTTGGGTTTCTTGCATGCGGACGAGGCGGTGGCGGCGGAGCGCTCCCACTGCGGTTCCGGCCAGGAGAAACACGGCAATTGCCGAAGTGCCGTAGGCAGGTAGGTTCGGCGGTGGATCGTTGACCCAGCTGTGAGCCAGGCTGCGGTGCGGATTGTTCGGGTCGTAGGTGACCAGCATCGAATCGCCCACGTGTACGTCGGGGTACATTCCGCCGTAGTCCCATAGTTTGGTTTCGGTGCCCGACTGGGAGCCTTGCACAAAACGGACCTTCACGTACTTGGGTTTGTTGTCGACAGCAGTTACCTCGGCGGCGACGGTGGCTCCTTTGGAGCGCAGGTGCTGCACCAGAGAATGCCCCGGCAGCCAGAGGGCGAGCGTCATTCCTACGCCCAAAAGAAAGCCGCAGAACACGCCCAGAATAGTCCGGCGTTGCGGGATTATGGGCTGCGGCTTCGCCTCCCTGATCCTGGCGGCCCTTTGACGGTGTTCCTCGATGTGAGGTGGCGTGACATATCCGCGCTGACGACGATTCGTGCGCTGTTTCTTAGACATCTTCGGTCACCCTCAAGAGAACCATCCGCCCACCGTATTCTTCGCGCTCGACGCAGCGTCGCCGATCTCGTTGCCGACGCCCTTTGCCGCGCCCGTGACTGCGTTGACGGCACCTTGGCCCGGCTCGGTCTTGATGATGTACGAGGTGCCATAGCCAATACCGAAGCCCACCACGACACCTGCCGCGATGCCCCAGCCGACCGGGCCCGAGGCAAGCGAAACCGCTCCCATGCCGAGCCACGTTCCGAAAGCCCCACCGGCCATACCCCCGACATTCGCCGCCACGGCAACGTCCGCCTCCGTACCGTGGGTGATATCCCAGGCCGTCGCACCGACCGTGAGCACCGTCCCCACCAACGGCAGCTTCCCGCCCGCCCCGAGCGCCCGCCCGAACAGCGTCGTCGTGTTCGGCGGCCTCAGTCCGGGCACCTTGCCGATCAGCCAGCTGCCACCGTCCGCGACCGACGCCTCCATGATCCGGGAGAAGGACCCCATGCCGTAGCGCGCGAGGATGCGTTCCGCCTCTCGTGCGGAGCGGGCGGATGCCCTCGCGGCCTGCCGGGTGGCCTTCTTCAGCGCCCGCCTCTCTTCCTGAGTCATGGCGTTGAGCCGCTGCTGGTACACACGGGCCGCGTGGTCGTTGAACCTCTGTGACTCCTCCCAGAACTTCCCCGCGTACGTGGCCTGCATCCCGATGACACCGGCCAGCAGACCGGCCGTGTCGGACCAGGTGTCCGCGGGGTCGAGGAGTTTCGCCGCGGCGATCCTGGTGTGTTTCCAGGCGAGGTCCCACAGTTCGGGATCGTCGCTCTGCATGAGCGCCCGATTGAAGACAGCAGCGGGCTCGTCTTCGCCGAACTCGCCGTGGAACAGGGCGGCCGTCTTCTCGAACCCGGGTGCCGGGGAGTCGGCGTTGATCGCGGTGGTGAAGGCCGACCCGAAGATTCTGGCGTCGTTCTCGGCTGTCGGGGCGCCCGCGGCGGCGATCATCACCTGGAGGGTCTTGGCGAGATCCGGACTCATCGTCGCGTAGAACGCGGAGGTGACATCGGGGTCGCCCTTGTGCTGTGCCAGCAGCCCCGCGATCCGATGGAACTCGGCGCCTGCCTGGCCCGCGTCGAGGGAGGCGGCCTTCCCGGTCTCCTCGGCGAGCAGCCTTCCGTCCTCCCGAGCCTCAGCCGCCGTGGGAATCGGTTCCCGAAGCCGCACCATGGAGCCGGGTTTCCGGATGCCTCTCTGGTCCAACTCCATGGCGGCGGCGAGCGCTTGGCGGCGACGAAGCATCGGCAACTCGTCATCGACCCAACCGGCGATTCCGGCGATCTCGGTGAGGGCGCTGGTGTCCAGCCCGAACCTTCGGAATCGGCTCGTGTAGGAGGACTTGGCGCCGTGCAGGCTCTTGCTGCTGGACTCGAGGTTCTTGATGGTCTTCAGCAGGTTGTGCGGATTGATGCCGGAGAAGTCGGGGTCAACCACGGGGGGAATCCCCTTTCCCGTCGGCGTCAGCCAGTCGCGGGTCGAGCAGTACCACTACGGCGCCCGAGCCGCTGAGTGCTTTCGCCATCTCGCCGGCAGGGACGATGACCCAGGGCTGCTCCTCTCCCATGGCCGCGACCAGCAAGGGAACACTGGTGAAGGCCAGAGCCATGAGCGGTTCCCGGCCTGCGTCGCCCGTCATGTGGACAAGCGGCACCTCGATGGTGCCGCCGCTGAGCGGAGAGCCGTCCGGGGCCTGCGGGACCTCGGACATGGTGGGCAGTACGAGGAATTCGGGAGCGTTCTGCGCCGATAAGGTTGCGGTCACCGCCTCAGATTATGGGGTGACCAAGAGGCGGGCATAAACCGGTAAATATGAAAATCAAAAGGTGACTGTCGTGTCGGATACCGAGTCCCGCGTTCTCAATCCGCGGAAAGCCGACCTTGAGCGGCTGCGCGGCGACCTCGTCAAAGAGCTGGAAAGCATCAAGAAGGCGCTCAAGGGGCCGACCGAGGAAATCGGTGGGGACAAGATCTGGGTCGGGAAGAACGCCCGGGCCTGGCACCGCGAACTCGACGGACGGCACCGGAAGTTGGGCGAGCAGGTCGACCAACTACTGCCGCTGGTCGACGCGGCCATCCGCGGCGAACCCGAGAAGGTGCCGGCGAGCGAGGCCCGCGCGTATCGCCAAACGGTGTGAGGCACCGTACCCGTCACGTGTGCCAACGCCACCGGGGTGCTCGATCAAGGTCGGAAGGACCTCGTCGAGCACCCCGGTGAACAGCGCAGCCCCGACGGATCAGGTGGCGCGCTCGATGTTGTCCGCGCTGGTGTTCGCCGACTTGCTGGCCTCGTTCAGCGTGTCGACCCACTTGTCGAAGGTCGGCTTCACGTCGTGCCAGTCGTCACGGAACCGGTCGGCCTTGGGGCCCTTCCAGTAGCCCGTGCTCTCAGTCGTGGCCGTCTCCAGAGCCTTGATGAGGGCCTGGAGGTCCGTGGCCTTGCGATTGAAGAGCTTGGACAAGTCCCGGAGTCGCCCGAGATCTGCACCGCGATCCATAACGTTCCTCCCCGTGTGGTTCATGGGCAAACGGACTGTCCGTTTGCATCAGGGGACGCTACCGCACCATGCGTGGGTTCCGTCCAGGGCCGCCCGGTGATCGGGTTCTCCTGTGAATGATCGGTGTTGAACCGGGTCAGGGGCCCACCGAGGGTGTTCACGGTCGGTCAGTATGCTGTGGTTTTGAGACAGCGGGGGAGGATGCTATGGCAAATCCTGACATACAGGAACTCAACCAGCGTGCCGGTCAGTTGAAGTCGCTCGCCGATGACATCGACGCTCTCGTCAACGCCGCCAAGAACCACAGCACCACCGGTATGAAGACCTGGTCGGGCCCGAACGCGGACCATGTGCGCGGCAAGCTGAAGAGCTGGCAGACGACCTGCGGGACGGTCGCCAAGGCGCTGCGGGACGAGGCCCAGCAGTGCACGCAGAGCGCCAAGGACCTGCAGAACAACAAGTAGTGAGCCGGCCCCGCCGCTTCACGGGAGGACCCACCACCGTGCCCTCGTACGACAGTTCCCGAGCGCGCTTCCGGCTGGCCGACCGCCATGTCGCCGTCTTCGCCCACCTCCTGAACGGCGAGACGCCCCCCGAGGAGCTGGGGGACTCACTGGCCGAACTCCAACGCATCGGACTGGTCGGCGAGGAGGGCGAACTCGCCCCGCTGCTACGGGACTTGCTCGGTGCTCTCACCGCGCCGACGGTCGTCGTCCAGGTGGAGGTCACCGGCGAGCACGGCCCGGTCAACCACGGTGTGGTCGTCGGCCAGGAGGCCGTGATCTCGCACGACGGCTGGCCGGGTGAGGAGGAGTCCGAGTACGTCTCCATCGAGCCCGACACCCTCGTCTGGGAACTTGCCCGCAAGGTCAACCTGCACCGCGGCGAGCGGCCCGAGGAGGGCGCGCCCGAGGTGCGCGTCGAGACGACGATGGCTGCCCTCGACGCCGCTTTCGTCGCCCTGGAGGAGCCGGGGGCGGACGACGAAGCGACCCGTGAGCTGGTCCGCAAGGCGCTGGTCCAGGCGGACGCCCGCCTCACCGAGCCGGCCCTCGGGCAGTTCCTGGACCTTGTCGTCTCGCTCAACGCCACCTGGCGCATCACCACCGCCTGGGAAGGGCAGCACGACGGCAAGCCCTCCACCATGGTCCGTGCTCTCGCCGTCTGGGACTGCGGCCCGCTCGGCCACTGGATCCGCGAACAGCCGGAAGAGCCGATCCTGCCGGGCCAGGTGGGCCCGGCCAGCCCTCTGGTCCTGCTCAGGTCGAACGCGGCGGAGGTCTGGAAAAAGATCACCGACCTGCTGCCCGACCGGGAGGAACTCCAGGCCGGCGGTGAGTGACGGTTCGCCGGTGCCGCCCTGGACACGGGTCGCTCGACGGGGAGGCCGAGAGGAGCCGGACCCCGTGCTCAGCTACTCGTACGCGTCATCCGTACGGCGCTCTCCGTCAGTTCCGAGACCTTGAACTGAACGCCGGTGAACTCGACGGTGTCACCGACGCGGACGTCCTGGTACATGGCCACCGGAATCGCCGCGCAGTTGGCGTTGATGCCCGCCGTCTGTGTCGCGGCGTCCACGGAGGCCGTGATCGACAGCCCTGTGGGGAAGGTCGCCACCCCGCTGTTGTCGAGCACCGACAGGTTGCTGCCCTTCGCCGGGAACCCCTTGGACGCGGCGGACAGGACGGACGGGGCGGTGGTGAAGCACAGACCGCTGTCCGCCTCGCCGCCCTTGGGGTCGAGGGACGCGGGGGCTGCCGCCAGGGCGGCCTTGGCCTGTGCGTCCCGCGGTTCCAGGACGACCCGGTAGGCGCAGATCTGGCTGACGGCGTAGGTGTGCCCGGACACGCGGATGCGCCGGCCGACCTCGACCGTCCGCTGCTTCTGGCCGTCCTCGTACCTCGCGCCGTCGCGCAGCGTCGCCGTACGGGTCGTACCGTCCGCGGTGGCGGCGTCGTACTGCACACCTCCGCCACCCGGCAGCCGGAATCCGCCGCCGCGCAGCACGTGCACGCCATCGGCCGGGGCCGTGCCCACGCACAGCGGACCCTTGTCCTTCGGTGCGGCCTGGGTGGTCGCGGCCGTGGTCGTCGGGTCCGTGCCACCAGTCCCGCCGGTCCCGCCGGTCCCGCCGGTCTCGTCGGCCGACGACCCACAGCCGGTCAGCACCAGCAGGGCGGTCAGGGCGCTCGCGGCGCCGTACTTACTCGCCGGCCTGAGCACCGGTCTCCTCCTTGTCCTCGCCGGAGACGCGCTCCAGCACGACGCGGGTGCGGTAGGCGACCTCCGCGACCCGCCACGCGTCTCCGGTGATCTCCACGATGTCGCCCGGCGTCAGGTCGTCGAACTCCGCGAGGGGGCGGCCCTCGCAGCCGATCTGGATGCGGCCGTGCACCGACGGCTCACGGAAGACCGTCGCCAGGACCTGGTGGGTGCGCCCTTCGTGCTCGACCGTGTACGGGATGTGATAGCGAAGCACCCAACGGCCCTCGAACTCGAAGGGGTACTTCACCTGCGGACGTTCGGGCTCGGACACAACGCTCACCTGCCGGGCATCAAGGGGCATCGAAGGCCTCGGCTCCCCCGAAGTACTGGTTGAACTGTTCCTGCGTCACCGTAATCGGTGGATAGCCCGAGGTTCCCCACGGGTTGCCGAGGATGACCTTGCCGTCGTCCGTGAAGCCACGCACGTAGTACGCGTGGTTGCTGTGGTAGGTGTTGCCCCATTCCTTGGGGTGGTTCTTGTCGAGGCCCTCGTCGGCCGGCGTGGAGACGGTGACGACCTTGCCGGACTCGAACGCCGACCGGAGCGAGTCCAGGTCCTTGTCCTCGCCCTCGCCGATGCCCAGGAAACCGCCGGTGGTCAGGTCCTCGCCCTCCCGACCGGTCAGATAGGGGGCCGACTTCTTGGGGTCGTCGCCCTCGATGCCGCCGTAGCCCCGCTCGTCGTCACCGTCGTCCGAGTAGGCCATCGCGAAGGCCTTCTCGTAGTACGCCGGCCAGGACTCGCCGTTCCCGTACGTGCTGATGGGGTTGCCGTTCTGGTCGGTCGGCAGATCCGGGGTCATGGTCACCCACTGGTAGTTGCCGCCCTTGTCCCAGACGCGGACGCTGACCGTGCCGTTCGGGTTCTGCTTGATGCCGTCCTCGATGAACTTGGGGTCCTTCTGCGCCAGACCGGCCAGCGAGGCGACGTACCAACAGTCCCCGAACTGGCGCTGGTTGACGTCGTCGGCCGAGACGCCGTCCTGGAACAGCGGGTCCGTGGGCGTCTGCCAGTGGATGCCGTTGTTGTTCTGGCCGTTCTGGTTGTTCCCGCCCTCTTCGAACGCGCCGGTGTTGGTGAACGTCGGCTGCGTGCCGGGAAAGGCCGTCTGGAACTTGCCGAAGTTCTCCGGGCTGATCTTGGAGAGCATCCGGCCGAGCGTCCCCCGGCGCGCGTCCTCCGGCAGGCCGTTCTTGTCGAACGGATTCCAGACGGAGTCGTCGGTACAGGTGAGCAGTTCGTTGTAGAAGGCGAGGTCCTTGGGGGAGGCCTGCGACACGAGGGCGTCGAGTTCGGCGGCTGTCAGTCCGTCGAGTTCACCGGAGATCTTCTCCAGGTCGTCGCGGTTGCCGTTGGTCCCGAAGTCCTTGCCCTGCAACTCCCGCAGATGCTTCAGGGCGGCGTCGATCTTCTTCGCGTCGGGCGCGTTCTCGTCCAGGAAGACGCTGCCGTCGCTGATCGGGTAGCCCTTGTCGGCCAGCTCCTGCAAGCCCTCCAGTTGCTTGATGCGGCGCTTCATCGAGGCCTGCATGTCGCCGAGTTCGCCGCCGAGGGCACCGGGCAGCCGCCGTCGCCCGAAGAACGACGGCATCGGGACCACGTCACCGACGAGATCCTGGAGATCGGGGTTCCGGGAGGCGCTCTGGCCGGGGGGCAGGTTCTGCTGGGCGGCGGTCAGCAGCATGGCCAACTGGCTGTGCAGCTTCCCCGAGTTCTGGGCGAGAGCGTCCAGGTCGCCGGCGAGCGCGGTGAGCTTGGTGGCGTCGAATCCCCTGAAGACCATCAGTGACCGCCCCCACCCGTCCCGGCCTTGGCCTTGTCCTTCTCCTTGGCCTGCCGGTCGAGTTCATCGGCCTCGCGCTCCCAGCGGGTGGCGTCGACCAACAGGGAGCTCGCCATGCCGTTCAGGGTCTGCTGCCGCTTCTGCAAGGTGGCGGTGCACTCGTCGGCGAAGGGACCCTGCCAGATCGCCCCCTCGTCACCACCGGTACGGAACGCGGTCGCGCGAGGGGTGGCCTTCTTCACGGCGGCATCGAGATAGGGACCGAGCCGACGCGCGATCGACCTCGCTTCCCGCGCCAGATTGCGCAGCTGCGCCGCCCGCTTCTTCAACTCGGCCGCGTCGCCGCCGTCCGTGGGCGCCATGTGCGCTTCCTTCCCCCGTTTGCCTACTGCTGCTCGGTCGTCGGCTGACCTACGACATCGCTGGTGAAGCATAGGAAGGGGGGTGCGGGCGGTGACGATCGGGGGCGGGAATCTCCTTGACCGTCACATGGTCGCCACATGGATGGGGGGTGCCGGCTCCTGCGGTGCGGCGCACCGGCCGTGTGCGCGGCTGGCGGCCTTCAGTTGGGCAGCTTGGACGGGAGGTCGCACTTCGCGTCCTTGTGGGCTTGGCGGGCGAAGGATGTGGCCAGGTCGATGAGAGCCTGCCGTGACTCCTTGTCCGATGCCTCAAGTGGCTTCAGTGCGTCGGCGAACACGGTCATGTTCCAGGGCTGCTTGCTCTCCTGCTCTTTTGCATAGCAGGGCACCCAGATCGCGGCCACTTCCGTGTTGGAGACCCCTTTGAGGCCAGCGTCAAAGTAGGTGAACTTTCCTCCGTCGTTCGGAGGGACGTCATCCTTGACCCAGTCCTGCCAAGGCCTTGCTGATCCCATTTCTGCCGACAGGGAGAAGAGGGAAGCGCCATCGTCTCCTGTCGCGAAGCATGTGCTCCTGAACCCTGAATCTTGGTCCGGCCTCCAGGTGCCGTCGAACTGATAGTCGGAGGCCTTGGGTAACACGGAGTTGAGAATCTTGGCGACTTCTGGACGATCAGGCACCTGTCGGCAAATATCCTCGGCCTGAATGTCCATACGCTTCTCGAAGTCGCCGAAGAGGTAGGTGATGAGCAGGGCGAGCACGCCAACCGCAACTGCAGTGCTGTAGAGGAAGATTCGATGCCAAAGCTTGCGCTTTATCGTGGCCATTGCGGCAAATTACCTAGTCGTTGCCGCGAGGCAGCTTGGATGGGAGGTCACATTTCGCGTCCTTGTGTACGTAGCGGCCGAAGTCTGTGGCCAGATCAACGAGCGTCTGCCGTACCTTTTTGTCCGAGCCCTGAAGCCCTTTCGGGGCCTCGGCGTAGACGGTCAGGCTGTACGGCTCCTTGCTCACCTTTTCCTTTGAATAACAAGGCACATAAATTGCGGCCAGATTCGAGGCTGAGATTCCCTTAATGCCGGAGGCAAAATACGCGATCTTACCCTCGGTGGGGGGCAGCTCGTGATCGGCCCACCGTCGCCATGACACAGTAGAAACAGCGTTGGCATGCAGGTTGAGGAGGGATTTTCCGTCGCCCTTTGCGAAGCAGTCGTTGGTGTAGTGCCAGTCGGGTGTTGTTGAGGGCCCTGTAGTGAAGTCGTAGCTAGCAGCTCGCGGCAGTTCCGAGTTGAAGATGCTTGCGGCTGCCTGACGGTTGGGAAGGTTGCTGCATACGTCATCCGCGCTAATATCTCCACGCTGTTCGAAGGCGCCGAGAAGATAGGCGACGAGCAGTCCCGCGGCGACGATCGCGGCCATCGCGCCGTAGATCAGGGGTTTTCTTGTGGTGCTGCGGTCACTTGCTTCCGTCAAGGTCGATCACCCTAATCATTTTCGAACCGGCTGAAAACCTACTGAGCGGCCCTGGTGCGCTCGATCAGGGAAGTGGCGTCGCGGAATCCTCTGCCCGCCTCGTCGCCGGCCCTGGATGCGGCTGCCGCGTCGCCCGTGGCTGACTTGACAGACTCCTGGGTTGTCAGGATGGCTGAGTGCTCGACCTGATCCGCGCGTTGTACGTTCTTGTAGACCTGCTCTTTCTCCTCGGATCCGTCCCCGTCGAATCCATCAAGAATCCCGTTGAAGATCTCTCCTGCGGCTGTGCCCACCAGGCCACCGCCGTAGACACCTGCCGGGCCAGTGAACGACGCCGTCGCGATGGTCACCGTGCTGCCGACCAGAGAGCCACCCCACAGACTTGCCTGGTCTTTCCATGCGTCGTCTCGTGCATTCGCATCAGCGTCGTTCTTGTCGGCCTGGAACTGCTGACCGTCACCGATGACACCTTGGAACAGGCCGGTTTCATAGGATATTTCATTGATGGCGGCATTCGTACTCTGCGGATAGGCGTCAGGATGATTTTTCTGAGCCTCCATCAGTGCGGCAGCGTACACATGCTGAGAGATGTTGAGCCTGTCGTACCCTTCTTGATTGCGGGAAACTGCGTGCAAAAAGCGCACGGCATCGTACTTGTCAATCTGAGCCGAAGCCCCTGATGTCGGATAGAGCTTGTCTCCATACATGATGTCCGACCCCAGTCCGCGATGCAGATCGGGCATGTACTCGGCCGAAATGTTTGCGAAACTGTCAGACATATACTCGTGGTCACGCAGGCGGTCTTGATCCGCGGAGACGGACTTCACGATGGCCGTGAACAGGTCGACCTGTTCCTTCGAGTGCCTGATGTCCTCTGCGCTGGCCGGCTCGCCCGGCCGGTGGCCGGTGGTGGCGGCTTCAAGGGCATGCCCCATCGAGTTCCGCCCCGTCACGCTCTCCTTGCCCGGCATGCTGTCGTCCGGCCACTTGCGTTCCTCGAAGAGGTACTTGAAGTGGGTCTCCGACTTGCCGTCGTCGCCCTTCTGTTTGGCGGCGAAGAACGCGGTCGCTGCGGCAGGGCTGTTCGCGAGGGCCTTCATGTAACCGGTGAGAGGGTCGTTGCCCTCGTCGTTGCCCAGGTGGTTGACCGTGCTGGCGGTTCCCCAGCCGGATCCGTAGAGCTGGTCGGCGCCCTCCATGATCCGTTTGTCCTCCTTGATGAGGGCCGTGCCGTAGTCCTCGAGGAACTTGTCGTCGTAGTCGCCGTACCGCATGAGGTTGCTCATGACGATGAAGCCCTCGGGGCCGCCGGAATCGCCGTAGGGAGGCGCGCCGCGCTCTCCGATCGGGTCGTCGCCGATCGCGACCATGTCCTTCTTCCACTTCATCATGGCCGACGAATCGGAGTGGGTGGCCGCGGCCACGGTGAGACTGAGGTTCTTCTGCATCTCGTCGAGGTCGTCGGCACGTGCGAAATCGGAGGTCTCGCCGTACCCGGCCGGCTTGTCGAGGTTGCTCATCTTCTCCCAGAGTTGCAGCGTCTTCTGGGCGCCGAGCGCTCCTACGACCTTCTCGGCGAAGGGGTATTCGTCGTAGTTCTCGGCGAAGAGCGCGTTGAGTTCGTCGAACTCCTCGGGGCTGAGGTCCTCGGGGTTCTTCTTCGCCAGTTCCGTGGCACGCTTGGCGGCTTTGGTCGCCGCCGCGTTGGCGGCCCGGCTCACCGCGGCCTCGTTGATCTGGACCATGCCCTTGAAGCCGGGGTACGGGTCGTTGTCCATGTTCAGGGCCAGGTGGTAGCGCCGTTTCAGCATGGGGAGTTCGTCCCTGGCCCAGTGGGACACACGCAGGACGGCGAAGAGATCCTCGCTCCCGATGCCGTACCAGGCCAGCTCCGTCTTGTAGTAGGAGGCCCGGCTCTCGAGGGTCTCCTGGTCCCGCCGCACAGAATCGATCGTCTCGTTGAGTCTGTCCGGGTCAATCCCGGAAAAGACACCCCCGCTGCTTCCCCCGTCGTCCGGGCGCATGCCGTTCCCCGTTCGCCTCGTGTCGGTTCCGCTGTCGCTCTTGGGTCGTGTCAGTACATGCGTCTGTTGCGGTTCATCGAACTGGCTTCCTCGGACGTGACCTTCTCGGGCATGCTGTCGATCTCGCGCTGAATGTCCTCAAGTACCTTGTCCACGTGCGATTGCACCATTTTGCGGTGTCCGGCGACATCCTGGTGCCATTTATCGGCATTCTTTCCCACCCACGACTTCGCCGAGTCACGGCCGCCCTTACCGATGTCGACCGCCGCCTTTTTCAAGGCGTCGACCAGGGCGGGCCGATCCTTTTCGAGCTGTCGCTTCAGGTTCTTGAGTCGCTCCCGTTCAGGATTGTCCACCTTTGGCTTCTCGCCGTCGGCTGCCATGCCCTACCCCCTTATCCGGTGGCACTTTACCGAGCGGGTGTAAAAGGAACGCCAAATCTGTGAGGGCTTTCCGTGGAGACGGTGACCGGCCGGCTACATGGCCGTGCGCGGCGTGACACCCGGCGTCGGGAACATAGGCTGTCACGTGCTCAGTCGCGGTCGAGGTCAACGGCGTTCCGTTCCGGCCAAGTTGGGGTGGGTCCTCAGTCGGGCTCAACCGGACTTGGTGAAGTTCCGTAGTCCCTGTTGGTGTCGGCAGTGGGGCCAGGGGCGGTTATCCAGCCCGATTACCTGCCTTTTAAGATGTCTTGATGTATCGGTCGGTCGGTCGGGGCTGGGCCTCGGTTCGCGGTAACCCCGCCTTCTGCTTCCCTGCTGTCGACGGAGAAACAGGGGGTGTCAGGGTATGAGCGCGGTCACATTCGAGCTGCGGCGCGCGGAGGCCGTCAAGGGTGCCCGAGGCGAGGTTCTCTCCTGGGTCGGGGACGTCGAGGGGCTCGGTCGTATCGAGCTCGTCTTTCCCGCGGACTACAGCCACTATCCGTCGGAGTACACCGAGGTGGCGGTGAGGGGGGACAGCGTTCCGCTCACCACGTATATCGGCCTGGGCTACCTGCAACGGCCTCTTCTGGCCAGAGGGGAGCTCAACATCGACTGGGAGCCGGCCGAACTCTCCAGGCACGCCTGGCTGTTCGGCCGGGACGCGCGCGCCCTGCGGATTCGGATCAAAGGGCGTACGTACACATACGTTCAGCGAGGTGGCAAGCGGCGCCATGAGCTGGCGCGTCCCGGCGCCGCCGTGCACATGAGGCGTTCCAGCTGGGTGAAACCCCGGACCATTACCGGGACTTGCCTTGGAGAGGCCGATGCCCTCGACATCAGTATCGCGCTCGTCCTTGAGGGCGTGTACACCCGAAACCTGTCGGTGGCGGGGGCCCTGGTTTCGTTGCCTGGTCGACTTCTCAATCGGTTTAACTGATCCTTAGGGGGAAAGAAGTAATGCCTTCTGTAGATGGGGCTCGGCGCCGGGTACGGCTGGCTGATGCTCATGTCAGCGTGCTGGGTCTTCTTGTGGAAGAGGGACAGCTTCCCGGCGAACTGGCGCAGGCGCATGCTGAGTTGCAGGAAGCCGGAATCATCGAGGGCGATGGCAAGATCGTGGCCGATCTCTATCCTCTCGTCGCCACGCTCATGGAGCCGCACGTCATTGCCCGCGTCGAGGTGACCGGCCCGGGTGGCGTCACGCAGAGCGGTGCCGTCGTCGGCGACGACTTCATCTACACGCATGAGAACTGGCCCGGTGAGGCCGAGTCGGAGTATGTACCGGCAGAGCCCGAGATGTTGGTGTGGGCTCTGGCCAGGATGGTGGATCTGCACCGCGACTTCACCGACGGGGCCGACCACGACGAGGTGATCGTGTCGACAATGGGCGCGTTCGACGATGTCGTCGCCCGTATGGAAGCAGGGCAGTTGGAACCCGCGGCCGTGGCCGAGGCGACGGCCGCGCCGGTGCGGCTTGCGGAGGTGCTGTCCCAGCTGAACTGCATGTGGCGCATGACGGTGGTATGGAAGGGCGCTGAGGCGCAGAGGACACTGAACAACGGACTGGCCGTGTCGACCCTCGCGGTCTGGGACTGCGGGCTCGAAGGTTACTGGTTGCGCGAGTTGCCGACGGAGCCGGCGGTCGAGGGACGTGTGGACGAGAACAGCGAGCTGAGGGTGCGGCGCACCTCTGCCAAGGAGCTCTGGCCGATGATCACCAATCTGCTGCCCGACGGGGTGCAGCTCGCCTCCACGCAGCAGGGGCAACCCGTTTCCTGAGGCCGCATCGCGTATGTCGGCGGCCACCCGAGCCGACGGCGTCGCTTCTGCCTCTGCCTCTGCCTTCCGACACGTGTACTTGTACGCGGCGCATCACATGATCACGGGGAAAATATGAGCGACAGTTCCAAGCGCATGGCCAATCCGGAGGACATGGAGCACCTGGCCAAGCTGTTCGACGGCAGAGGCAGTCTGCGGGACAAGTTGGACGAAGCCTTCACCCGGGCGTCCCGGCTTGGGGTGTCGGACAAGCTGGCCGCTCTCAAGCCCATGCGCGGCTGGACCGTCGACACCGCGGTCGATCTGCGTCGACGGGCCGCCGTCCTGCGGGCTGACAAGGGTGACCCCAAGGCCGCGGCGCTGTACGCGGGCTTCACCCCGGAGGAGCTGAAGGGCGTGATCCTTCCGCCTGACGCGATGCTGATCGCGAACGCTTCCGTAGCGAACGGCAGCGAGTTCGACACCAAGTGGTTGGAGCGGCAGAAGGGTGAGACGCTCACCGACTGGATCGAGCGCATCAAAGGTGATGCCGTCGCCAAGGTGACGGGTGACGAGAACCTTGGGGAAGTGGTCGGGGACTACATCGACATCACGGCGATGGCCTCCACGGTTCCAGGCGCTTTCAAGATGACGGCGATGGGGACGCTTCAACTGATCAAGTATTTCAAGAGTCTCAAGAATGCCGGAAATGTTGAATTCCTCAAGGCGCCCGGGTCCACACTCGCGCAGCTCTTGAAGGGGCAGTCGACGTCCCGTTTCATTCCTGCGAACATCAAGGCCCTTGCTGCATTCATCGGGTCCCGTACTCCGGCGCCGATCCTCAACGCACTCACCGGAAAAGACAGTCTCGCGGCCCTTTCAGGAAGGCAGTGGGCCTGGGAGGCGAACCTCCTCAAGGTCGGCAAGAACGCCGGTGCCTTGAGTAGGGCGACGGGGGCGAGCCGGCTGGGTGCCTTCGCCTCAGGAGCAGGGACCGCGATGCGTACCGCTGGCTGGTGGCGTGCGGCTGGTGTCGGTGGCAGTGCGGTGTCCACGGTGATCGGTGGCGTCGACCTCGTTCAGGAAGGACATCCGGTCGAGGCATTCAAGCGCGACAAGGCCGGATATGTAGCGAAAGCATCCGGCGTAGCCTTCAACGCCTCTCTTACGGTGGCGATGGTGGCTCCCACCCCGATCACGATCGGCGCCGCGGTCGTGACGGGTGCCGTCTATGGTGCTGCATCGATCGTCGACAACTGGGAGAAGGTCAAGGAGTTCCCCGGAAAGGTCGCCGACGCCGGAGCCTGGGTAGGGAACAAGGTCAGTGAAGGGACTGGGAAGTTTGTAGACGGGGCGAAGAGTGTTGGCAAGGCCATTGGCGGCTGGTTCGACTAGGTGTGCATCGACTGAGTGCGAGATGACTGTGAATGAATTTGAGTTCAGGCTTGAGCGTTCTACGAACACAGTGACTTCGATGAACCAACGGCATGTGAGCTTTTGGCGAGGTGACGTCGGAGGGCTGGGATTCGTGGAGCTCGTCGTTCCAGCCCTGGAGGTCGTTCCTATCGCCGAGCGTGCCGAGTATGAAGGCGTCATGGTGACTGGCGATAATATTCCGGTCTCCACTTTCAAATCCCTTCGGTACGGTGGGCGCCCCCGCATCGCCGAAGGAAAGTTGAGCGTAGCGGGGCAGCACGCGTCGTTCACGCGGAAGACCTTGCGGATGAGCAGGGGAGGTCGGGCTCTGAAGATCTCGGCCGTGGGGCGGGAGTACCGGTACAGGGAGGATGGGAACCGGCGGCATCACGTGTTGGAACGCGCTGAAGCGCGGATCGTGGTGTCCCGTTCCAGCTCGTCGGAACCGAAGAGTATTTCCGGAACGGCTCACGGAGCCGTCGACTCCGTCGACATCAGCCTCGCGATCCTCTTCGAGGGCGTGTACACACGCAACCTGTCGTTCCGAGGTGCACTGATCTCGGCTCCTGGGAGGTTCCTGGATTCGCTCGCCAAGCTCTCTTGATCGGCACGATCTAGGGTTGATCGTCCGATGTCGTCAACACATCATCTGGAGATCCGATGCGGAAGCGCCAAGTCGCTCGTGGGGCCGTCGCCGTGGCCGGAGCTGTCGGGCTTGTCCTGGGGGCGACGGGGGCCGCCAGTGCCGCTGACACCACGCTGACCCTGAAGCGGGGTGGGTACACCATCGGCACCATGACGCACCTCGACCCGGACCCCGACACCTTCCGTGTGTGCGACAAGCGGGCTGATGGTCACGGGGTGACCGGCAAGCTCTATCTGTACATGGGCGGATGGCAGTTGAAGGAGACGAAGTCGGATGGCGGCGACGCTGGTTGCGACTACTTCGACTACAACGTCGTTCCCTACGCGGCCAAGTACATGATGAAGCTGTGCTGGAACGGTCCCGGTGAGGTCTGTGTCCAGAAGGAGTTCACCGAGGACTGAGGTTCACCGGCGTTTCTCCGCCCTTCACTTCCCCCGGCGACCCCGGACACGCTCGCGCAGCGGGTCCGGGGTCGCCTGGGGCGGGGCCCGCTCACCTCGCGCGCGTCGTCGCGAACTCCTCGGTGCCGGGGAGGAGATCGGTGATCAGCCGCCAGATCTCCTTGGCGTCGGTCCGGACCAGCTTCAGCGCAGTGGTGCCGTCGACCTGGCCGGGCAGGATCGGCTCGGCGGGCAGTTCACGACGCCAGTAGCCGAGCGGGCCGCAGTCCCACACCGCGATCCCGCGTACCTGGAGGGCAGGCGTCCCCTCATCGTGTCCCTGCCACGCGGCGGTCATCCGCCAGCTGGATCGCATCCCGGCGAGCAGCCTGGCGAGGGTGCTGACCTGTGACCTCCGGGTGAGACCGGCGCCCTTCAGCACCTCTGCGATCCGGTCGATGCCCTCCTCGGCGCTCAGGCCCGCGAGGCCGTCCAGAGCGTCGAGTCCCGCGTCGAGGACGGCCATGGTGGTCTCGACCTCGGGCGTGGCGACCTGCACGGTGTCCTCTCCCTGGAGGTTGACCATCCGCGCCAGCGCCCAGACGAGCATGGTCGGCTCCAGCCGGACGTACTCCGACTCCGTGGAGCCCGGCCAGGACTCGTGGGAGTAGACGTAGCCGTCGCCGATGGTGACGCCGTGGTGGAGGGTGCCCTGCGCACCGAGCGCCTCGACATGAAGGACGACGGCGGGCTCCCGCAGTGTGCTGACCAGCGGGGCCAGCGCGAGTTCGAGGTTTCCGGTCTCGTCGGTCAGGCCGGCCTCGCGTAGCTCGCGGTCGGCCTCGGCCAGCTCCGGGGGCACCTCCTCGCCATCGGTACGGTGGCGGAGGACGGCCAGGTGGTTCTCGGCGAGCCGGAACCGACCTCGCGTGCTGTCATACGAGGGCATTGCGTGTCGCTTTCGTCGGCGGAAACGGCTGGCGCGCAGCCAGGGGGCGGCGAGGCCCGGGGGAGTTCGCGAGCATCACTGGAAGGCCTCCAGCCAGTCCATCGACCTGTGGAAGAAGGCGCGAACGGCTCCGCCCCGGGTGAGGTTGCGGGTGTTGACACCGCACATCACGGCGGCCAGGGCGAGGTCGGTGCCATCGGCCGGGCCCAGGACGGTCAGCGTGGCCTTCTTCCGCGCACCCCTGCCCCGTCGGCTGGTCCGGATCTCCACGCCGTCGCGGACCAGCGCCCGCTCGGCGTGCCTGGAACTGGTCGCGAGGTAGCGGTACTCCCGCCCGTCGACCCGCATCCGCAGCGCCCGGCCGGCCTTGGTCTGTGCCCAGCGGTTGCGCTGGAGCCGGATCCCGGCCCCGGCCACACTGAGCCGCGCCAAGTGGAGGGAGGGCTTGCGTCCGTAGGCCCAGCCGTCGAAGGAGGCCGTGGGCACCCGGTCCCCGCTGACCTCGGTGGTGTGGCGGTCGCCGTGGCGTCTCGCCGGGTAGACGACCTCGATCCTGCCGAACTCCCCGGCCGTGCCCCGATACCCGAACTTCCAGGTCAGCCGGTGGCCGGAACGATCCTCCCAGTGATCGAGGGTGTACGTCTGTCGCTGCATGGTTCCTTCCCCTCGCGCCGCTCGGCGCGGATGTGCCTCGGTCGGCATCAGTCGAACGGGTTGAGGGCGCTGCCGACTGCCTTGGCGCCGTCGGAAATGGCCTCGCCGGCCTTGTCGGCCTTGTCACCGACCCAGTCCGCGGCCTCCTCCGCGCCCTTGCTGATGCTGTCCCAGTTGTCCCAGACCAGGGTTCCGGCATAGGCGACGCCGGTGCCGACGGCCAGGCCGATGGTGACCGGGTTGGGGGCGATCATCGCGGCGGTGAGGGAGGCGTTGAAGGCCGTACCGGTCCAGTTGGAGAGGTACTTGGCCTTGTCCTCCTTCCACGCCTTGCCGTGGTCCATGGTCGCGAGGTTGGCCACACCCCAGGCGGTGGCGGCGGCGGAACCGACGATGCCCGCGCCGCGCATCCATCCGGCGGCCTTGGCCGCGTTGGCGAGACCGCCGCGCTGGGCGATGCGCAGCAGGTTGGCCTCGGTCGCGGTCGGCATGTAGAAGGCGCCGTTGCGCATGTAGCCGGCGAGCATCGCCGCCTCGTCGGAGCCGGCGAGGGCGGCGGTTGGCACCCGGGTCAGCCAGCTTCCGGCCTTGGGAATCCTGGACAGCTTGTCCCAGTGGCCGTTGATCATGCGGGCGGTGAAGGTGCCCGGAGCGTTGAGCACCTTGGAGGATTTGAAGTACGAGATCAGCGACTTGCCGCCGAGTAGCGCCGTGGTCGACGACGTGAAGAACGCCGACAGGTTGGCGGCCCCCTCGATGTACGTCGACACCGCCTTGCCCAGTTTCTCGTTGCCCGTGAGCTGGGTGACGGCATCCCCCTGGATCCGGACGAGCCAGTCGTCGAGGGTCTCGCCGTCCTTCTTCTTCAGCCAGCCGTCGTCGAGTTCGCCGTCGGCCGCGGTCGCGTTGGCGACCAACAGGATGTCCGGCGGCAGATCCTTGTTCTTGAGCTGCTCGGGGGTGAAGCCGGCGAGCAGGAGTCCGGCCATCGGATCGCCGTCCTCCAGACGGGCATACGCGGCCTTCCTGCGCAGGTCGGGCGCGGTCTCTCCCACCCAGGAGCGCATCGGCTTCAGCGCACTCAGCTTGTCCGACACGCCCAGTGTCGAGGCCCGAGTGAACACCTCGCCGAGTTTGTCCCCCATTCCGCCCCGCCCGTCGAGCAGCTTGGCCAGCTGCTCGAGGTCCTGCGGGTTCACCACTCTGCTCGGCTTGCCCGTCACAAAGCTCCTTCAGATGATCAATGTCGGCTGTTTCCCGCACAGGAAACAGCACCGGCACGCGAACAACGTATCGAAACCGTGCGGGGGCCTCAGCGTCAACAATCCTGGACGCGGCGGGCTCGCGTCAGTGCGTCCAGCAGGGCCTCGCGGTCGTGCGTGGCGATCAGCAGCGGTTCGCCCCGCACGGTCTCGACCATGATCTGGTCCATGCCCATCGGCACCGACCATCCGCCCCCCATGACCCGCGGCTGCTGGGTCGTATGGCTCGCCCGCCGCAACTCCGCGAGCTCCTCACGCGACCGGGAGGCCAGGGACGCGACGAACTCCGCGTCCGTGGGCTGCTCACGGGCTTCCCGCAGCGAGTCGGCCGCCAACGACTCCACCGCGATCGTCGCCCGCCCCACGGTCAGTTGTCCGTCCCGAATGTGGATGCGGTGATAAATGCGTTTGGAAATCGGCACGGCATTGAATACGACCGCGAGAAACGCCGCAGAACCGAGAATGACGAACCAGACCGTGCTGTCCTCGGGCAGCAGGATGCTCCCCTGGTAGGCGACCCAGACACCGAGAACCAGCAACGTGGCGACGGTCCAACGCCTGGGCAGCTTCTCCTTGTACACCACCGCCCGCCCGTACGACGCTGTCGCTTCGCCCGCTCCACGGCTCTCGGCGCCTTCCACAGCTGCTCTCCTCGATTCGAACGGCCTCGATCCCGGTCAGGCTACGCCGGGCATTCAGCGGTTGACGGCCTGGATTTCCTGGACGGTGACGGCTTGTTCGTTGCCGAAGGTGCCGTTGGGAAGGTCGCCGCCGGCGCCGCCTGTGCCGGTCCAGGCGATGTCCCAGGTGATGGTGGCGCGGAGTTTGTAGGTGCTGTCGCCGGAGGAGCGGAGGTATTTGAGGCCGCAGGGCGGCGTCTGGTCGGCCTTGCCCTTGGCGTAGGGCTCGCCGATGGAGCCGTCGGCGTTGATGGTGCACTCGCCGGATGCGGGGTAGGTCGTGGCGTCGGCCGTGCCCGGTTCCAGCTTCAGGGACACCGGTTTCGCGGTGGTGGTGGCCTGGATGTTGAAGCCGGGGACGTTCAGGGCCGCTGTGGCGTGGACCTCGTCGAAGACGGCCTTGTCGAGCCAGGCCCAGGTGGGGAGGTTCACCTTGGTCGTCGCTTCGGGGGCGAGGGTGACCTTGGTGTCGGGCAACTCCATGTGCTGGTAGGCGAGGGCGGCGAGTATCTCCGGGGTGATCGCTTCCTCGTACTGGGGTGGCGGGGCTTCGCCGTTGTCGACCCAGAAGGGAATGTCGTTGCAGGAGCTGCGCTTCAGCAGGTCGGGCTCGTCGGGGTTCTCGACGCCGGCCCAGAACATGCCCTCGCCGTCCTTGTCGACGTTGTAGTCCTTGTAGCCGGGGGTGTCGGTCCAGCCGTACTCGTCCTCGTAGTGCCGTTGCAGCTCACCGATCGCCGCGCCCGCGGTTCCGCCCATGCCGGGGGTGTTCATGGCGCTGTCGATCGACTCGGACATCTTCTTCTTGAAGTCCTTGGCGCCGAGGTAGGGGGCGTACCAGCAGGGTGGGGGCGTCCAGTTGACGTCGGCGGACGTCACGTTGCCGGTGCCGCCGTTCTTGGCTACGGAGCCGGAGTACTGGATCTTTGCGGCGGCGTAGATGCCGGTGCCGTCGCTGCCACCCGACTTCTCCGTGCTGGCGCCCTGGTCCTTGCCCGTCGGTCCTGCCGCGTATGCCGGTTCCGTGAGGACGAGAACGCCGAGAGCCAGCGTCAGAGCTCCGGTGCCGATCAGAACGCGTCGCGATCCGCTCACTGGCACTTCGCCGCCTTCGTCTGCACGTAGACCTTGGATGCCTGCCACAGGTCGTCGGCTGTGGGGTACTTGACCATGACGATCTTGAAGTAGTCGAAATCCGCGAGGCTGGGCTCGGTCTTCAGGACCTTCCCCGTCTTGATCTCCTTGCCATAGAACTTGCTCGAGTCCACGCAGAACGCCACCTCCACAGCCTGGTCGTTCGTGGTGGACCGGGTGCTGACGTCGTAGTGGCGTTCCGTGCCGGTCGCCGTCCAACCGCCCTTGATCCAGGCCTTGATCTGCACCTCGCCGTAGTGGAGCCCGTCGCCTGTGGCGTACGTGGCCAACGCCGCTTCCTTGGTCGAACGCTTGTCGATGCCGTGGTAGATGGCGCGAAGGAAGTTCGCGGCGTCATCCATCGCGGCCGCCTCGTTCTTGTCCTGCGGCTTGTCCCAGTCGAAGACCATGGTCAGGTCTTTCGGCAGCGACACATCCACCCCGTCCGGCTTGTCCTCCGCCGGTGCTCCCGAGGCCGAAGCGGAGGCCTTCGGTGACTCCGAGCCCTGACCGGCGCCGGCGATCTTGTCGTTGTCGCTGGCCTTGTCGTCTCCGCTGCCGCAGGCCGTCAACAGCAGGGCTGCCGTTGCTGTCAGAGCGGCAGCAACGGGCAAAGAGCGGCGCTTCACTATGAACTCCCCGTGAGACATCAGTTCAGTCAAGTGATCCGACGCTATCGGTGAGGTTCCTGCTTTCGCCAGAGCGAACTTCGCAGTAAATGGGGGCGATCCGGGCGTATGGGTATGTGACCCGTGTCCTGATCGTGCCGAACGGGCGACGCCCTCGGACGCGTTGAGGGAGGGGCGTCCGAGGGTGTCGCGGCGTCGATGGCGTTTCGCTTTGCTATCGCCGGGTTCTGCATCTCGGGCACGCGCACGGGGGATACGCCGACGTGCGCGGCAGTGGCGCCGCCCGTCCGCCCGCCAGGATCTCGCGCTTGCCCCGGTCCTCGGTCACCGTGCCTTCGGCGTCGAGCGTGTAGACGCGCAGGGTGAGGCGCGAGCGGCGGTCGGCGCTGTCGAGGATGTCGAGTACGTCCGTCGGGGGCGGGTAGTGCATGGCGCATTCCTGGCACGCGTACACGTTGAAGCCGGGGCCCGTCGGGGCGTGGACCTCGTGCACCAGGACCGGTTCCTCCGTGACGCGTTCGCAGCGGGCGCACATGCGGAGCGCCGGGCGGGTCATCGGGTGGCCGCCGGGAGTCGTACGCCGTGGATATGGGTCGGGCCTACGTCGATACCGAGGGTGGCCAGGTAGGCGGCCCGGCGGCGTGCGCGTTGGAGGTGGGAGGCGGGCGGGGTCGGGATGTAGCGCAGGGGTGGCAGGGCGCCGAGGCGGTGGCGGCCCCTCGGGCGCGGGGTACAGAGGGTCAGGACCCAGGCGAGGGCCCGGACGATAAGGTCCAGCATGTCGGCGCTCCTGGTTAGCGTTGGCCATGCCCCGGGACGGCTCCACCCGTCGCCGGGGTCTTCGATTTCCGTCGATCAGCCTACATTGCTGCGCATGTCAGTGCATAGCAGTGCGCAGCAATGCGTCCATCGCTGCAGCTCAGGGCTGTTTTACGGTGGTGGTTATGGCAGCAGACAGAGGCGATTCACCGATCGACCCCAACAAGATCGCGTACGTCTATATGCAGGTGGCTGACCACATCGCTGCCCGCATCGCGTCCGGAGAGCTGCGACCGGGGGCGCGGCTGCCCGGCGAGCGGGATCTCGGCTCCGAGTACGGCGTTGCCTATCTGACCGCTCGCCGGGCCATCCGCGAGCTCCGCGAACGCGGCCTCGTCGTCACCCTCCCCGCCAAGGGAACGTTCGTCGCGTACCCCGCTGAGCCGGACGGCCCCGCGGACGACGACGGCGGTCGGTGACGAGGGTGCCGGTCCCCGCGTCAGTGGACGACTGACGACTCCCGCACCTTGCGGCCGAGCTTGGTGAAGCCCTCGGGGGCGGCGGAGAGCAGGTCGTCCTCGTAGTACGGGGTGCGTTCCGACTCGTCGTCCGGGCCAGGCAGCGTCAGGAGCAGGGCGGGATGGTCGTTCGGGGCCGTGTCGTTGAGGCAGCGGTCGCAGAGCGGGAGCATCTTGCGGCGGTTGCCGTCCGTCGACACCCGTACGTGGCGGCTGGACCTCGCCGGGCCGTGCAGGGGGTTCACGCCGCAGCAGCGGGTCGTTGTGTCGCCGGCGAGGGCCGCGCGGGTGGCCCGGGCGAGGACGATGAGTGCGACGAGGGGTGCGGGACCGAGGTCGTCGACGCCCTGGTCCGCGAGCAGCATCGTCGCGTCGTAGCGGTTCCGGGCGCGGGTGTCCGCGGTCTCGCCGGTGCCGTAGGCGGTGGTCATGGCGCGGGTCTCGGTCTTCGCCGTCTCGCGCAGATACGACAACGACGGCGCCGCCGGGGAGACCTGGGGCAGGACCGAGGCCGGGAGCGGTTCCGGATGGCGGCGCCTCAGCAGCACGCGGACGATGCCCAGGACGGCCGCCGCGAGGCCGAAGAACAGGAACGCGGCGAGGACGCCCAGGAACAGGCCCGACCAGAACTCACCGTAGTAGAGCGGCCGCAGCTCGTCCTCGGCGATCGGGTCCGTGGCCGGGTACGGGTCGCCGGGGGTGGTCGGCTCGTCCGTGCGGGCGGTCTTGTCGAGGATGACCATCAGGTCGTCGAGACGTTCGCCCACGAGGTGGTCGTCCGTCTCGTCCGCCTTGGAGTCGCCGTACGAGAGGGACTCCGGGAGGTCGAAGAAGGGGCTGTACGTGTCCAGGCCCAGGCCGTAGTTGTAGGCGCTGATGTGGCCGTCCAGCGGATCGGCGACGATGTAGACGCCGTCCTTGTCGCCGAGCTTGTCGCGGACCGCCGCCGTGAACGCCTTCTCGTCGCCCTGGGACTCGTCCTCGTAGAGCTGCGGGACGAGCGCGACGAAGGCCGGGCCGCCACCCTCGGAGGAGCTGAACTTCTCGATGCGGTCGTGGAGTTGTGCCAGCTGTGCCGTGTCCAGTACCCGGGGGCTCTCCGGGTCCGCGTACACCGGGTCCTCGGCCAGGCCCTTCGCGACGCGGTCGAGGCGGGCGTTGAGGTCGATCGCCCGGGGTGGGGGTGAGGCGCTCGACCTGGTCTGGTCGAAGACGAGGGGGGCGGTGAGGGTGATCGCTACGGCGGTGGCCAGGGCGAGTGCGGGGAGGATCCAGCCTCCGGAAGACTTCCCCTTCGCCTGCCCGCCCTTCGCCTGCCTCCCCTTCGCCGGCTTGCCCTGCTTGCGGGGGGCCGCTCCGGGGCGGCGGCGCCACCATCGCCGTACATAGGGAACCAGCAGCAGCATCAGCAGGGGTACGCCCGTGATCGCCATCCCCGTGAGGGTCGACTGGTCCTCGCGGTCGGACGGGCCGATGTACAGGTCGGCCGGCTCGTCGCCCTCCGCGTACTTCTCGCGTGCCGCCTCCGCGCGGGCCGCGGCCTTCTCGGCGCCCTGCGCGACGGCGTCGGCGAAGCGCTCGAAGCTGCGCAACGGACCCGCGTCATAGGGGAGCTCGTAGAAGGCGACGGTCGCCGCGTCCTTCGCCGGGGCCTGTACCCCGTACGCCTCGGCCGCCGTGACCGTCGACTCGTCGATCAGTACGTACAGGCCGTCCTTGCCGAGGCGGTCGTGCACCGCGTCGAGCAGGCCCACGCCGGTGGCGGCCCGGGCCGGGAGGACGAGGACGTAGGTCGGCATGCCGGTGCGCTGGGCGAGTCTCGCGAAGTCGCGTGCGGTGGACTGCGGTATCTCGCGGGGGAGTTGGTCGGTGACGTAGACCGGGTCGGCGCGGAGCTGGGCAGCGAGGTAGGCGGCCTGGGCGTCCGTGGCGGGAGCGGCGGCCCGGGCGGCGGGCGTGGCGGTTGCGAATGCCGTGACGAGCAGGGCGAGAAGGGTGAGCGGGGTGAGAAGACGAGCTCTGATCACACCGTTCTTCCTCGCTGCCGCCCTCATCGCCGTGCGCCCCCGTACCCCGCCTGCCGTCACGCGCGGCACTCTACTGGGGGTCTGTGCCGGCGAAACGGCGTCGCGCGGTGCTGAACCTTCTGCGCCGAGGGGAAGACGGTTGGTCGCGATTCCCGCCCTCGTGAGCGAATCGTGCAGGCCTCATGGGCGGACCGTGACGAAAAACTCCCCGCGCGCAGAACGAGGTGGCTGTCATTGATTCGCTCCCGCACAGCCCGCGGCCCTTCTGGGGCTCCCGCACAACTGGGCATCGCGCGCCCGAAGTTGCAGATGGATAACGGGGAGCGGGGTGAGGCGTATGACTCCGGACGCGCCTTGAGGGGCTTATGTGCGGCTGATACGGTGCCATGGCTTGACACTCCCCCCAGCGATGGCTATCCGTGAAGGATCGGGCGAACGCGGGTGAAGTGTCCTAATTTGCAGAGAATTTGGCAGACAATTTCTTGGGCGTACGGGGAGCAGTCGCGTGAAGATCCAAGAGCGTACGGGGGCGGGTCAGGGTCGTTCCGCCGCTCCTGCTCAGCCGTCGGTCGGTGACCGGCTTCCCACGCCGCCTCGCGAGCGCAAACCGGCGTTGGCCGCGTTGGCGGTGCTGCTGATCCTGGTCGGTGCGCTGGGGGCGACGATGCTCGTGCTCCAGGCCGGGGACCGGATCGAGGTCGTGAAGGTCACGCAGGCCATCCCGGCGGGTGGCTCGGTGACCGACGGCAACGTGACGTCGGTCCTGGTCGCGGAGAACAGCGACATCCACTACATCAAGTGGTCGCAGCTGGACACGCTGAAGAAGCTGAAGGCCCTCGACGCCATCCCGAAGGGCGCCGTGCCGGTTGGTGAGATGTTCGGCGACAAGGTCACCGCCGCCCAGGGCAAGACCCTCGTAGGCCTCTCCCTCAAGGCCGGCCAGTTCCCCGCCGGTATCAAGGAGGGCGACACCGTCGCCGCCTACCGCGTCACCGAGGGCGGCTCCACCGGCAACAGCTCGGCCTCGTCCTCCGGCAACAGCAACGCCGTACTCGCCGAGAAGGCCGTCGTGACCGCCGTGCCGGTCAAGGGCGGCGACGAACTCGTCGCCAGCACCAACTCCGCCTACACGCTCGCCGTCGACAACGACCAGGCCGCCGCCCTCGCCCAGGCCGCCGCGAACGGCGAAGTCGCCCTCGTCCTCGTTCCCAGCAGCAACTAGAAGGCGGCCCCCGACCCATGGCGCTCATCGCTCTCGCCGCCGACAAGGGTTCCCCCGGCGTCACCACCGCGGCCGTCGCCCTCGCGGCGGTCTGGCCGCGGCGTGTCCTGCTCGCCGAGACCGACCCGGCGGGCGGCGACCTCGTCTACCGCAGTGCCGCCGCGCACGGCGGGCCGCTCAACCCGAACACCGGCATGCTCTCCATCGCGGCCACCGCGCGCCGCGGCCTGGTACCGGACCAACTCTGGGACCACGTCCAGCCGTTGAGCGGTGGCCTCGAAGTCCTCGTCGGGCTCGGGAACGCCGAGCAGGCCGCCGGTCTCGCCGGGCTCTGGCCGACCCTCGGGCACTCCTTCGCCGCGCTCGCCGAGTCCCCGAACGCGGCCGCCGACGTCATAGCCGACTGCGGCCGGATAGCCGGTGACACGCCCGCCGTGGAGCTGTTCCCGCACGCCGCCCTCGTCCTGCTGATCTCCCGTACCGAACCCGAGGCCATCGCCCGGGTCCGGGACCGGGCCGCCGCCCTCGGCAACAAGCTGCACGGCGGTCAGCGCGGGGTCGCGACCATGGGCAACCCGATGATCGGGGTCGTGCTCGTCGCCGACACCAACAACGCGGCGAAGATCTCCGGCCAGGTCAACGACATGCTCGTGCACGCCCAGACCGGCGCCCGTGTCGTGGGCACCATCGCCGACGACCCGGCCGGCGCCGAGCAGTTGGCCGGTCGCAAGCGCGGACGGCTCGACAAGTCGCTGCTCATCCGCAGTGCCCGCAAGGTCGCCTCGGACCTCTACCAGCAGTACGGCGCCGCCTGGTCCGTGCCCACCCAGGCCCAGCAGGGTCAGATGCACGGCGACATGAACGGCCGTGCGGGGGCCGGGCGATGACCGCTGTCGACCATCAACTGGTCAAGCGGTTCCGGCAGGAGGCAGGCGACCGGATCGCCGAGCAGCGGCGCCTGGACCAGGTGTCCGGCGTCACCCCCATGTCCCCCGAGGACGAACGGCACTACGCCCGCGCGGTCATAGCCCAGATTCTGGAGGACCACGCCCGCACGGAGATCAACGCCGGGCGCACCCCTCTGGACGCGGAGACCGAGGAGCAGTACGCCGCCGCGGTGCACGCCGCGCTCTTCGGCGTCGGGCGGCTCCAGCCGCTGCTGGACAACCCCGAGGTCGAGAACATCGACATCAACGGGTACGACCAGGTCTTCGTCGGCTACTCCGACGGCCGCGAGGTCAAGGGCGACCCGGTCGCCGAGTCCGACGAGGAGCTCGTCGAGCTCATCCAGGTGCTCGGCGCGTACTCGGGCCTGTCGTCCCGGCCCTTCGACTCCGCCAACCCCCAGCTCGACCTCCGGCTCCCCGACGGCTCGCGTCTGTCGGCCGTCATGGACGTCACCCGGCGCCCGGCGCTGTCCATCCGTCGCGCGCGCATGGGCAAGGTCTTCATCTCCGACCTCGTCGGCAACGGCACGCTGAGCCCGGAGGTCGCGCACTTCCTGGCGTGCGCGGTGCGGGCCCGCAAGAACATCATGATCGCGGGCGCGACCAACGCCGGTAAGACCACGCTGCTGCGGGCCCTGGCGAACGAGATCCCGCCGCACGAGCGCCTCATCACCGTCGAACGCGCCCTGGAACTCGGGCTCGACACCTTCGCCGACCTGCACCCCAACGTCGTCGCCTTCGAGGAGCGGCTGCCCAACTCCGAAGGGCAGGGCATGATCTCGATGGCGGAGCTGGTGCGCCGGTCGCTGCGTATGAACCCGTCCCGCGTCATCGTCGGTGAGGTCCTCGGCGACGAGATCGTGACCATGCTCAACGCCATGTCGCAGGGCAACGACGGCTCGCTGTCCACGATCCACGCCAACAGCTCCAGCGAGGTCTTCAACCGTATCTCCACGTACGCGTTGCAGGCCTCCGAGCGGCTGCCCATCGAGGCAAGCCAGATGCTGATCGCGGGCGCCGTGAACTTCGTCGTGTTCATCCAGCGGCGCAACGACTATCAGACGGGCGGGCGCCTGCAGCGCATGGTCACCTCCATCCGCGAGGTGAACGGCGTGGACGGCCGCGTGCTGTCCAGCGAGGTGTTCGCCGAGGCCCACGACGGCCGGATCGTGCCGCACGCGCCCATCGCCTGCGTCGACGACCTGATCGCACAGGGCTACCGGCCCACGGGAGCGTGGGGATGATGATGAATCTCGCGGCTTTGGACTCGCTCGGATCCCTGGGCGGGCTGTTCTCCACGACCGTCCTCTACTCGATCGCCTCCGGTGTCGCCGTCGGCGGTGGCATCGCGCTGTTCGCCATCGCCGTGCGCGGACTGCCCGCCAAGCCCGAGCACGAGAAGCAGAAGGCCGCCGAGCGGGCGAACGAACTGATCCGGTTCGCCGGGCAGCGCGGTTCGCTCGCCGCCATCATCGGCATGGCCGTGCTGCTGCTCACCCAGTGGGCGGTGGCCGGGATCGCGGCCGGAGTCCTCGTCTTCTTCTGGGACCGCCTCTTCGGCGGTGCCGCCGAGGAACGCGCCGCGATGAAACGGGTGGAGGCGCTGGCCGGCTGGACCGAGTCGCTGCGGGACACCATCGCCGGCGCGGTGGGTCTGGAGCAGGCGATCCCGGCGTCCGCGCGCGCCTCGGCCCCGGTGCTGCGGCCCCATCTGGACGCCCTGGTCGACCGGTTGCGGGCCCGCACGCCGCTGCCGGACGCGCTCCAGCACCTCGCCGACGAGATCGACGACGCCTCCGCCGACATCATCGTCGCGGCCCTCATCCTCAACGCCCGCCTCCGCGGCCCCGGTCTGCGCCAGGTGCTCGGCGCGCTCGCCAAGTCGGCGCGCGAAGAGGTCGACATGCGCAACCGCGTGATGGCGCAACGGGCCTCCACCCGGCGCTCGGTGCAGATCGTCGTCGCGGTGTCGGTCGCCTTCGTGCTCGGACTGTCCGTGTTCAACCGGGAGTTCGTGGAGCCGTACGGCACCGCGATCGGCCAGGTCGTCCTCGCCATCGTCTGCGGGCTGTTCGCCCTCGGCTTCTGGTGGCTGCGCAAGCTGTCGACGATCGAGACCCCCGAACGCTTCCTGGTCAAGGACGGGTCGAACGTCCAGTTCGTCCGCCCGCGCACACCGTCCCCACAGACGCTTCCGGAAGAGGGGGCACGCCGATGAGTGACATCACCATGCCGGTCGTCGTCGGCGCCGTCATCGGGCTCGGCATCTACGTCCTGGTCCGCGCCCTCATGCCGACCAAGCGCAGCGCCGTCGCGCAGGTCGCGCGGATCGACGCCATGCGGGCGCGCGGAGCGTCGTACGACACTCCGCGGACCGCCGCCGACACCGGGCGCCTGGGCTCGCTGCGGGCCGAAGTCGGTCTGCGCGTCGCCGAGTTCTACGTGCAACAGGGCTGGGAGCAGCGCTCGCTGCGCGCGGACCTCGCGGTTCTCGACCGCAGCTGGGAGAAGTTCCTGGCGACGAAGGTGCTGCTGGCGACGGTGGGCCTGTTCTTCGGCCCGATGCTGTTCGCCGTGGTCTGGGCGTTGACGCTGGCCGACAGCCCGATCGTCCCGGTCTGGCTGGCGCTGCTGTGCGCGGCCCTGTTCTTCTTCCTGCCCGACCTGGAGGTACGGCGGGACGCCGCCGCCAAGCGACGCGACCTGCGGCGCGTGATCGGCGCCTACCTGGACCTGGTGTCCATGAGCCTCGCCGGCGGCCGCGGTCTGCCTGAGGCGCTGATGGCGGCGGCCGAGATCTCGGACGGCTGGGCCACCCAGCGCATCCGCAACGCCCTCGCCGACGCCCGTATCACCGGCATCAGCCAATGGCAGGCGCTGGGCCAGCTCGGCGAGGAACTGGGCGTGGAGGAGCTGAAGGACCTCTCCGCCTCCCTCGCCCTGGTGGCGGACGACGGCGCGAAGGTCCGTGAGTCGCTCGCCTCCCGCGCCGAGACCATGCGGCACCGCGAGATGGCCGAGATCGAGGGCAGCGCGGGCGAGAAGTCCCAGTCGATGCTCGTCGCCCAGCTGCTGCTGTGCGCGGGCTTCCTGGTGTTCCTGATCTATCCGGCCGCCATGCGGGTCTTCCAGGTCTGATGTCGACCACCCTTACGTCTTGAGAGGACAACTGACCATGAACCAGCGGAACTTCAACACCGGAATTCCGGCAGTCGACTTCCTCGTCACCTTCCTTCAGGGCCGCGTGCAGCGCGCCCGTTCCGGCGAGCTCGACCGTGGTGCCTCCGCCGTCGAGTGGGTCATCATCTCCGCGGTCGTCGTGGCGATCGTCGGCGTGGTGGCAGCGATCATCAACGCCGCACTGGAGAAGGGTGCGACGAAGGTCGGGACGTGCATCGACGGCGCCAAGGCTTCGGGCACCTGCTGAAGCAGGGGGGTCGAGGAGGGTACGGGGGTCTGGTGCAGCACATGCGGGCCTGGGTACGCCGCCGACGGGAAGCCGCCATGACGCGCGGCGACTCCGGCATGACCGCGATCGAGTTCGTGCTGCTCACCCCCGTCCTGTTCTTCATGATCTTCGCCACCGTGCAGTTCGCGCTGTACTTCTTCGCCGATCACGTGGCCCAGGCGGCCGCCCAGGCCGGCGCCCGCAAGGCGCGTGCCACGGCACACGACGAGCCGGGCGCGTGGCGGGGCAAGGCACGGGACGTGGTGGACGACTACATCAGCCAACTCGGTCCGCGCCTGGTGCTGTCGCCGGACGTGGCGATGCTCCAGCCCGAGCAGAACACGGTGGGCGTGGAGATCACGGCACGTGTCCCGTCGGTGTTCCCGGGGCTCGATCTCACCGTGCACGCACAGTCGGTGGGGCCGGTGGAGCGGTTCGTGACGGAGGACGGGAACTAGATGTCGTCCTTCGAGCGACGCCTGCGCGGCGACGACCGCGGCCTGTCCGCCATCGAGGTGGTCATCCTCGCCCCGGTGATGATCCTCTTCATCCTCGTCCTGGTCGCCTTCGGGCAGATGGTGGAGGGCCGGGGCGCCATCGACGGCGCCGCCCGCGACGCGGCCCGCGCGGGCTCGCTCCAGTGGGACGTGGGCAACGCGATGGCCGAGGCGCGGCGGGCGGCCGAGGCCGACCTGACCGACGTCTGCGTCGGCCCGGTGACGGTCGACAAGACCAGCGCGGGCTTCGAGGACGCCGAGCTCTTCACGGTCGAGGTCAGCTGCCGGGTCAAGGGCCTGGGCATGCTCGGCCTCGACATCAAAACCACGATGTCGGGTTCCTTCACGTCCCCGCTGGACCCGTTCAAGAGGAAGGCGGGATGAGGAAGTTGACGCCTTTTCTCCGCCGGCTGGAGTCCCGCCGGTCCCGTCTGGACGACCGCGGCTCCGGCGCCGGCGCGGTCATCATCTTCGCGCTCGTCTTCCTGTCCCTGTCGGCGTTCGTGATCGACGGCGGCCTGTCCATCTCCAAACGGGAACGCGCGGCGGACATCGCCGAACAGGCGGCCCGTTACGCGGCCCAGGACATCGACACCGAGGCCCTGTACGAGAACGAGGGCGGCGACGCCCCGATCAACTACGAGAACTGCGACGCCCGCGTGAAGGCCTTCGCCCGCGAGATGGACATGTCCGCCGCGGACATCGCCGGCACCCACTGCGTGACCGCCGACACCCAACAGGTCCAGGTCGAGGTGCGGTTGACGTACTCGCCGGTGTTCATCGGCATGTTCTACGGCGGTGACGTGATCGTCCACGGGCAGGCGGTGGCGGAGAACCAGGTCGGGTGACGGGAGCTTGAAGGCCAGGCGTGGTGGTGCGAAGAGTGCCCACTGAATGGCGGGCCGCATCTGCGACTCGGGCATATCGCGCGGGTCGTCAGGGATCCCGGCCGGTGGTTGTCCACAGGCCCCTGCCCGGGCTTCGACTCCTTACATAAGATCTCTGTAGTCTCATTGCACCCCCGTACCCCCTCACCTCACAGCCTCGCCACACGACCCCAGGACGCCCGCCATGGCACGACGCCGCAGCTCAAGCTCGTCAAGCTCGACGGGAAACACGACCGCCTCCTCCACCCCGAGGAACCGGACCCCGCAGGCCGTGCGGATCCGGCGGCGTACGTTCGGGGACTTCGTCAAGGCGTTCCTCGCGTTCGTCGCGCTGGCCGTGCTGGTGGTGGGAGTGCCCGGTGCGCTGGCCGTGGCGGTCGGGTGGCCCCTGCCCAGCGGGATGCCGGAGCTGGGCTGGCTGCAGAGGCCCATCACCACCGGCACCTTCCTGAACATCCTGACCGTCATCGTCTGGTTCGCCTGGGCGCAGTTCACCGCCTGTGTACTGGTGGAGATAAAGGCCGCCGTCTCCGGCATCGGGGTCCCCGGCCGCGTCCCCGGCGCCGGGCCGAGCCAGCTCCTCGCCCGGCAGCTCGTCGCCGCCCTGCTGCTCGTCGGAGCCACCGCCGCGAGCCTCACCCCCGGGCTGTCCCAGCTCGGGCACAGCCTGGAGGGCAACCAGCGCGGGACCGTCGCCGCCGCCGAACAGACGCCCGGCGGCGGGCTCTTCGCCCAGCAGCAGGAGCAGGCCGCCAGCACCGCCGCCGCCCTCGCCGAACAGGCCACCCACGCCGCCGCGCAGGCCGACGCGGGGGGCGGCTCGGCTCGAACCGGCGACACGAAGTACTACCGGATCCAGCCGCCCGAGGGCCGTCACCACGACTCCCTCTGGGAGATCGCCGAGCGGCACCTCGGCGACGGACGCCGGTACAAGGAGATCTTCGAGCTCAACAAGGACCGGGTGCAGCCCGACGGCTCCAAGCTGTCCGAGGCGAGCCTCATCCGGCCCGGCTGGATCATGGAGATGCCCGGCGACGCCCGCGGCGGCGACCTCGTCGAGATGCCCGAGACGTCCGGCGGCTCCGCCGCCCAGCAGCAGCTCCACGACTACGCCAAGGCCGGCGGCGACCACGCCGGAGGGGGCAGCGGCCACGCCCAGGGCGGGGGCACCGGCGCCGGCCAGGCCTTCCTCCCCGAACAGCGCCCCGCCCCGGACCAGCCCGGCCACCAGCAGCAGACGCACGCCGGCTCCACCGACGCAGGATTCGGTCTCCCCGAGGCCCTCGTCGGCGCCCCCCTCCTCGCCGCCGGTCTCCTCGGAGCCCTCGGACGGCGCCGCCGACAGGCCCTGTGGCAGTCGGCCTTCGGTGCCGTCAGCGGGCGGCGCGGCATGGAACCGCCCACGCCGACCGGGGACGCCGCCAACGCCCAGGACGCCCTTCTGGTCGGCGCCGACCCCGAGGGCGTACGCCTGCTCGACCGCTCCCTGCGCGGACTGGCCGCGTCCCTCGCCGCCGAGTCCCGCCCCCTGCCCACCGTCTACGCCACCTGGCTCGGCAACAACGGCGACCTCCACCTCCAGCTCGCCCAGCCGTCCGGGAACCCGCCGGCCCCCTGGCAGCTCGGCCAGGACCAGACGTTCTGGATGCTCGCGCGCACCGACGCCGAGCGGTACGAGGACGTCGACGCCGCGGCCCCCTACCCGGGCCTGGTCAGCCTCGGCACCATGGACGACTCCCGGCTGCTGCTCAACCTGGAGTCCGTGCCCGGCCTCGTCTCGCTGAGCGGCAGCGAGACCGACCGCGCCGCCGTCTTCGCCTCCGTCGCCGCCGAACTCGCCACCAACGGCTGGTCGGACCGCATGACCATCACCCTCGTCGGCTTCGGCGAGGATCTCACCCCGCTCGCGCCCAACCGGCTGCGCCACCTCGACGGCATCGACGACCTCCTGGAGACCATGGAGGCCGAGACCCGGCAGCGGCGCGGCGCGCTCGGCGCCGCCGGACACGACTCCGTGCTCATCGGCCGCACCGGGCCCGCCCAGCACACCCGTTGGGCCCCGCATCTCGTCCTGCTCGCCGCCGAGCCGTCCGCCGACGACGCGATGAAGCTCGCCGAGCTCGCCGCCGACGCCGGCCGGCTCGGCATCGGCTACCTCGTCGGCACCGAGAGCGGCGATCTGCCCGGCGCCGCCTGGGAGATGGAGATCACCGGCGAGGGCAAGCTGCTCGCCCCGCTGCTCGGCCTCGAACTCGACGCCCAGCTGCTGCCCGTGCCCCTCCAGCGCGCGGTCGTCGAGCTGTTCGTCGACTCCGACCCGGACCGCGACCCGCAGGGCCCGACCACCACGCCGCCGTTCCTCGTCGACATCAGCGAGCAGGGGCGGCCCGCGGTGTACGCGCGGCTCGTCGGACCGTACGAGATCATCGGCCTCGACACCCCCGACGGTGACCGCAGCGCCCTCCTCCACGAGGCGCTCGCCCTGCTGCTCCTGCACCGCGAGGGCGTCCACCCGCGCGTGCTGTCCTCCGCGCTGTGGCCGCGCGGTGTCACCGACGACGTCCGCGAGGCGCTCCTGGACCGGCTCCGCACCTGGCTCGGCACCGACCCCGACGGCAGCCCGCGGCTGCGGACCGACGCGACCGGGCGGCTCACCCTCGCCAAGTCCGTCGTCTCCGACCTGGACGTGCTGCGCTCGCTCTACCACGAGGCCACGCAGGGGCGCGGAGTCGACAGCCGGGTCGTGCGCGGGCGGCTGCTCACCGACGCGCTGGTGCTGGTGCGCGGCCCACTCCTCGCCGACCGGCCCGAGGGGCGCTACCGCTGGCTCACCCACGAGATCGTCGACGCCCAACTCCCGCTGCTGGTCGCGGACATCGGCCTCGCGCTCTCCGAGTTCCACCTGGTCAAGGACCGCGCGGAGAAGGCCATCGAGGCCCTCGGCGCCGCCCTCAACTCCGCGCCCGCCGACGAGCGGCTCTGGCACGAACTGCTCCGCGCCACCCACGCCACCGGCGACACCGACCGGCTCCAGGCCCTCGCCGCCGACCTCATCGCCCGCAGCGGGTCCCGCGGACTGCCGCCGCGCACCGAGGCACTCCTCGACGAGCTGCTGCCGACGTGGCGCGAGAACGTCGCGGCCGTGGGATGACCCTCCCGCTGATCGTCGCCGCCGCGCTCTGGGGCGCGGCGGCGGGCGCGTTCCTGCCGAGGGCCGCCTTCCGGTTCTCCGTGCCGGCGGGCGAGGCCTGGCGCGAGACCTGTCCCGCCGGCCACCCGATCACGGGGTGGCTCGGGCGGGGACGCTGCCGGCAGTGCGAGGGCGCGCCGTCCTACGGCCCTTCGGGCGCCCTCCTCGCCGCCGTCACCGCCGTCGTCTGCGCCGCCCTCGCCGCCGCCACCGGCACCCGGCCCGAGCTCGGCGTCTGGCTGCTGCTCGCCCCGCTCGGCGTGCTGCTCGCCGTCGTCGACCTGCGGGTCCAACGGCTGCCCGACCCGCTGACCCTGCCGCTCGCGGGCGCCGCTCCGGTGCTGCTGGGCGTCGTCTCCTTCGTGCCCGAGCACACCGGCGCATGGCTGACCGCGCTCTACGGCGCCCTCGCGCTGGGGCTCGCGTTCTTCGTGCTGTTCCTGATCAACCCCGCCGGCATGGGCTTCGGCGACGTGAAGCTGGCCCTCGGTCTCGGCGCGGTGCTCGGCTGGTACGGCTGGCCGACGGTCATGCTGGGCACCTTCGCCGGGTTCCTGCTGGGCGCGCTGTACGGCGGCGCGCTGGTCGTCGCGCGGAAGGCGGGGCGCAAGACGGCGATCCCGTTCGGACCGTTCCTGATCACGGGGGCGTTCGTCGGACTGCTGATCGGCGCGTACGCGGCCTGACGTCGGTGCCGCAAAGACGCTGGCGTAGGCTGGCCGGGTCCGTCCAATACCGATGGTTCCGTCCACAACCCTTGACGAAAGGGACACCCCGGTGACCGAGAAGGCCGACCTTCAGTCCGTCCTCGACCGCGCCGCCGCCGGTGGGCGGATCACTCCGGAGGAGGCGCTCGACCTCTACCGCGACGCCCCGCTGCACGCGCTCGGCGCGGCCGCCGACGCCGCACGCCGCCGCCGGTACGCCGGGACCGAGCACATCGCGACGTACATCATCGAGCGGAACATCAACTACACGAACGTCTGCGTGACGGCGTGCAAGTTCTGCGCGTTCTACGCCCCGCCGAAGGCCAAGGACAAGGGCTGGACCCGCGACCTCGACGACATCCTGCGCCGCTGCGCGGAGACCGTGGAGCTGGGCGGCACGCAGATCATGTTCCAGGGCGGGCACCACCCGGACTACGGCGTGGAGTACTACGAGGAGCACTTCGCCGCCATCAAGCAGGCCTTCCCGCAGCTGGTGATCCACTCCCTCGGCGCGTCCGAGGTCGAGCACATGGCGCGGATCTCGAAGGTGAGCGTCGAGGAGGCGATCCAGCGGATCCACGCCGCCGGGCTCGACTCCTTCGCGGGCGCGGGCGCCGAGCTGCTGCCCGAGCGCCCCCGCAAGGCCATCGCACCGCTGAAGGAGTCCGGCGAGCGCTGGCTGGAGATCATGGAGACCGCGCACCGGCTGGGCGTGGAGTCGACGTCGACCATGCTCATGGGCACCGGCGAGACCAACGCCGAGCGCATCGAGCACCTGCGGATGATCCGGGACACCCAGGACCGGACGGGCGGCTTCCGGGCCTTCATCCCGTACCTGTACCAGCCGATGAACAACCACCTGAAGGGCCGCACGCAGGCCACGATCCTCGAGTACCTGCGGATGATCGCGGTCGCCCGGCTCTTCATGGACAACATCGCGCACATCCAGGGCTCTTGGCTGACCACCGGCCAGGACGCGGGCCAGCTGACGCTGCACTACGGCGCGGACGACCTCGGCTCGGTGATGCTGGAGGAGAACGTCGTCTCGGCGGCCGGTGCCAAGCACCGCTCCAACCTCCAGGAAATGATCGACATGATCCGTACGGCGGGGCGGGTCCCGGCCCAGCGCTCCACCACATACGAGCACCTCGTCGTGCACGACGACCCGGCGAACGACCCGGTCGACGCGCGCGTGCAGTCCCACATCTCCTCGACGGCCATCGAGGGCGGGACGGCACACCCCGAGCTGAAGATCCTCGCGTCCAACTAGCCCGCCGATGGAGACCATTCACGCCGCCGACGCGGTCCGCTGCACCTGGGCCTCGGAGCCGATCAGGAACGGCGCCGTGCTGGTGGGGCGGGACCGGGTCGGCGCGGTCGGGACGCTGGAGGAGCTGCGGGAGCGGTTCCCGGGCGCCCGGGTCCGCGTCTGGCCCGGCGTCCTCGGACCCGCCCGAATCCACGAGGGGCCGCTCCCGGACGCCCCGACCCCACGGGAACGCATCCACGCCGTACTGAAGTCGGGTGCGGTGGCGGTCCTCGCGGAGTACGCCGACACCCCCGAACTCCGTGCCGCCGCCGAGCGGAACGACGTGGTCGTGCTCCCCCGCACACAGACCACCGCGATCAGGGAAGTGGGCCGCGCCGACCTGGCCGTCTTCGACGACGACGGCGAGTGCGTCGCGACCGTCTGCTCCGGCCGGCTGGTCCACCGCAGGCGCTGAGCGACCCCTCGGTGCCGACTGCCGGAGCCCCTCAGTTCTCCGCGAACGCCGCCGCGAAGGCGCCCGAACTCTGCTCCACCCCGCTGCAGTTCGTCAGCTCGTCGCCGTCGGCGCCGCACTCCTGGTCGCGGAAGGTCGACCACATCGACACCCAGGCGATCTCCTTCTCCTCGGCGTAGGACCGGACTTGGGCCGCGTCGGCGAGGGTGAACGTCTCGCCGTCGACGTCGTTGACCCCGATCATCGAGGTCAGCGCCATCGCGCGCCACGCCGTCGCCCCGGACGTGCCGAAGACGTCCATCAGCTGCGTGTGCGTGGCCTTGGCGGAGGCGATCGCGTAGCCGCCCATGTCCCCGTCGTAGGACTCGCTGTAGTTCATGGTCATGATGTTGACCGTCGAGACCTGTACGGAACTGTCGTTGGCGGACTCCAGCAGCGCGAGGCTGTCGTCGTCGAGCCCCGAGGGCATCACCGGCAGCGTGAACGACACCGTCAGGTCGCCGCGTTCCTCCTGGAGCAACGCGAGCGCCTCGGACCGCAGTTCCACCGACTCGGTGTCCGTCAGGGTGTCACCCTCGATGTCGAAGTCGGCCTGGGCGGAGCCGGCCGCGTCGAGTGCCGTGCCGTAGGCCTCGGCCAGCTCCGAGGCGCTGTCACAGCTCTCCGCGAGCTCCTTGCCGGAGGCACCGCCGAAGGAGACGCGGACGCTCGCGCCGTCCTCCTTGAGCTGCGAGATCCGGGACGCCACCGAGGAGTCGCCGATGGCGTGCGTGCCGTTCCAGGTGGGCGTGCACGTGCTGCCGTCCGCGATCACGAAGGCCAGGTTGTACGTCGTCGGCGAGCCGGCCGCGTCGTTGTCGGAGGCTTCGGTGGCGCTGACGTAGGGGGCGTAGGAGGTGCCGGAGGAGGTGCCGGAGGAGGTGCCGGAGGGGCTGTTCGTCGGGGGCGCCGACGTCGTGGTGGGTGCCGCGTCGGACGTGGTGTCGGTGTCGGCCGAACATCCCGCCGTGGCCAGGGCAAACAAGCAACCCAGCCCTGCCGCCGGCCTCAGGAAACGCCGCATTCCGCATGCACCCGCTCTCGTGATCTCTGTCTCAGGACGGAAACAAACCGTGTCGGCCGAGTGGAAATGTCTCACACCGGGCTGAGTCCCACGGGGACAGAATGCGCACAGCGAACCCATGGACATGGCGCCGCAAATCGGGCTCTTCGGGTGCCGAAAGCGGGCAATCGACGCCTTTCCGCTTCGCCGGAGTTGCGCAGGCTTTCCAGCAACCTCTCAGAGAAGAGACAGGTAAAGGCGTTTCTCATACGCGCCTCACAACGATCCCTGGGTTTTGGACACATAAAGACTCTCTAACGTCCGGGGAATGCATTCCGAGCCTGCCATCGAAAACCGCATCCCGCGCGGTCGCCGTCGCAAACGCCGCGGCAACGAGTCCGCCGAGGGGCCCGTGTTCGTTGACAACTCCGGACGCCGCTCCAGGCTGCTGCGCCGGATCGGCCTCCTCGTCGGCGTCCTGTGTGTCGGGTACGCCGTCGTCCTGGGCCTGGCCTTCCTGGGCATCGGCGCCTCGACCCCGTCCTCGCTGCTGCCCTTCGGTGGCGGCCAGGGCGGTCCGGGCGCCCAGAACGGCACCGGCCCCGGCACCGAGCCCCAGGGCGGCATCGGCGACAACGTGCGGCCCAGCGGCTCCCCGCCCGCCCCGCCCTCGGGCGCGCCCACGCCGTCCGACTCCGCGACCGCGACCGCGACCGCGACCGCGAACTGACCGGAGCGCAGCCACCGTTATGACGACGACTCCCTCCCGAGGCCGCCGCCGCGCCCCCTCCCGGCTCGGCCGGGCGGCGGGCCGGGCCGCGGCGCTCCAGAAGCCCCGCGTCCTGCTCGCGGGGCTGCTCCTGCTCGCACTGACCAGCGTGATGCTGCTCGACGGCTATCTGCGCGCCGAGGTCGGCGGCGACCAGCGGGTCCGCGACGGGGCCAGCTCCAGCAAGGTCCCCGACACGATCCTGAACGGCGGGCCGATCCTGACCTTCCGCGGCGGACAGGCCACGACCGTCTCCGTGCCGGACAAGACGATCGCGCTGACCTTCGACGACGGCCCCAACCCGACGTACACGCCACAGGTGTTGGAGATCCTGGAGAAGTACGACGTGCCCGCCACGTTCTTCGTGGTCGGCTCGATGGTGTCGCGCTTCCCGGACATCGTGAAGGACATGGTCGAGCAGGGGAACGAGGTGGGCATCCACACCTTCACCCACGTCGACCTCTCCTACCAGAGCGACGCCCGCGTCGACCGGGAGATGCAGCAGACCCAGCTGGCGCTCGCGGGCGCGGCCGGCATCACCACCACGCTGTTCCGGGCGCCGTACTCCTCGGAGACGGACGCCATCGACAACTACAGCTGGCCGGTCTACGAAAAGCTCGGCGCGGACGGCTACACCAGCGTCTTCGTCGACACCGACAGCGACGACTGGAAGAAGCCGGGCGTCTCGAAGATCGTTAAGTGGGCGACGCCGTCCCAGTCCAAGGGCGCGTCCGTGCTCTTCCACGACGCCGGCGGCGAGCGCTCGCAGACGATCAAGGCGCTGCCCGAGTACATCGAGAAGATGCGGGCGAAGGGGTACACCTTCACCACCATCAGCGGGGTGCTGGCCGCGGAGCGGACGGCCACCGGGCAGCTGCAGGCGGGCGCGCCGGCCGCCGTGAACGGGGAGCGGCCTGGTGCCGCGGGCAGCCTCCAGGCCGCCCACCGCGAGGCCACCGGCACGACCCTCTACGAGGGCAAGGCCTTGCTCGCGGCCGTCGCCGTCGCCGAGTACGCCGTCCCCACCCTGTCGGTCGGCCTCATGGTCGTCGGGGTCGCCGTCATGGGCCGGTTCGGGATGATGCTGATCCTCGCCCGCCGCCACTACAGACAGCGCAACAAACGCCGGTTCAGCTGGGGCCCCACGGTCGGCGGGCCGGTGAGCGTGATCGTCCCGGCGTACAACGAGAAGGAGTGCATCGCCAACACGCTGAAGTCGCTGGCGCGGAGCACCCATCCGATCGAGATCATCGTCGTCGACGACGGCTCCACCGACGGCACCTCCGAGATCGCCCGCGACGCCGCCCGCGCACTCGGCATGACCAACGTCCGGGTCATCCGCCAGGAGAACGCGGGCAAGCCCGCCGCCCTCAACCACGGGGTCCGCAGCGCCAGTTACGACATCGTCGTGATGATGGACGGCGACACCGTCTTCGAGCCGGACGCCGTGCACCAGTTGGTGCAGCCCTTCGCCGACCCCGCGGTCGGCGCGGTCGCCGGCAACGCCAAGGTCGGCAACCGCGACACGATCATCGGCGCCTGGCAGCACATCGAGTACGTGATGGGCTTCAACCTGGACCGCCGCATGTACGACCTGCTGCGCTGCATGCCGACGATCCCCGGTGCGATCGGCGCGTTCCGGCGCGAGGCGGTGCTCGAGGTCGGCGGGATGAGCGAGGACACCCTCGCCGAGGACACCGACATCACCATCGCCATGCACCGGGCGGGCTGGCGGGTCGTCTACCAGGAGCACGCCAAGGCCTGGACGGAGGCGCCGGGTTCGCTCAAGCAGCTGTGGTCGCAGCGCTACCGGTGGTCGTACGGGACCATGCAGGCGCTGTGGAAGCACCGCAAGTCCCTCACGGACAAGGGGCCTTCGGGCCGCTTCGGGCGGGTCGGCATGCCGCTGGTGGTGATCTTCCAGATCGTGACGCCGGTCTTCGCCCCGCTGATCGACGTCTTCACGGCGTACTCGATGATCTTCATCGACTTCGAGGCGGCGCTGCTGGCCTGGTTCGCGGTGCTGGCGGTCCAACTGGTCTGCGCGGCCTACGCCTTCCGGCTGGACCGGGAGAAGTACCGCTACCTGCTGATGATGCCGCTCCAGCAGCTGGCCTACCGGCAGATGATGTACCTCGTCCTCATCCACTCGTGCATCACGGCCCTCACGGGCGGCCGGCTGCGCTGGCAGAAGCTGAAGCGGACCGGCGAGGTCGGCACCCCGGCGGGGGCGAGCCGATGAGCTGGGAGCAGCAGGGGTACGAGTCCGGGTCCGAGTCCCATCCCGGCCACCAACAGAGTTACGCGTACGACTACGACTATGAGTACGGCTACGGCTATGGGTACGGGGGCCAGCAGCCGCCGTACCCGGACCACGGGCAGGCCACAGCGCCGCTGCCGGTCGTGGAGCCGGAGCCGGAACCCCAGCCCGTGCCGGAACCGGGGGAGGGGGCGGCGGAGGAGAAGCCGCCTGCCCTCTCCGCCGGTCGCGACCGCTACTTCGACACGCTCCGGGCGGTCGCCCTGATCCGGGTCGTCACCTATCACACCTTCGGGTGGGCCTGGTGCGGCCTGGTCTTCCCCTCCATGGGGATCATGTTCGGCCTGGCCGGCACCCTGATGGCGAAGTCCCTTCAGCGGCCGCCGCTGAAGGTGGTGCGCGGCCGCCTCCGACGGCTGCTGCCCCCCTTCTGGTTCTGGGGCTTCTTCGTGGTCCTGGCGATGCTGGTCCACGGCTGGATACCGCACTGGGACGTCGTCTACTGGATCGTGCCGTTCGGTGACCCGCCGGGCAGCCGGTGGGGCGTCCAGGCCTGGGAGATCCTCTGGTACCTGCGGACGTACCTCTGGTTCGTGCTGCTGTCCCCGCTCCTGCTGAAGGTGTTCCGGCTCGCCCCGCTCCCGGCGCTCTTCCTGTCCCTCGCGCCGATCCTGGTCCTGAACCTCGTGTGGCCCGGCCCCGACGGGCGGCTCGGCAACGAGATGTGGGACTTCTCCACGTACCTCTTCTGCTGGGTCCTCGGCTTCGCGCACCGCGACGGCGTGCTCCAGCGGCTGAGGCCGGCGCTGGTGGTCGCCCTGTCGTCGGCCGCGATCGGCTACGGCGGCTGGTACGCCTTCGCCCACCAGGGCGAGGTCGGCACCTACGACCTCGACGAGATCCCGCTGGCGCAGGCCTTCTGGTCAGCCGGGTACGTGATGCTGCTGATGTGGGCCAAGGCGTACTTCCGGATCGACTTCGCGTGGCTCACCCGCTTCCCGAGGCTCGACCGGGTCGTGACGGTCTTCAACGCGCGCGCGGTGACGATCTACCTCTGGCACGAGATCGCCTTGATCCTCGCCGTACCCCTGATCGACCAGTTCTGGAACGTGCCCGCCTTCGAGACGTATCTGCCGCTGGAGAGCCAGTGGTTCATGTTCGGGATCGGATGGGTGCTGATCGCGGCGTTCGTGCTGGTGTGCGGCTGGGTGGAGGACGTGGCCGGGAAGAAGAAGCCCCGGCTCGTGCCGGGAGGGCGGGCTGCAAGAATGGGCCCGTGACCCGCGCTTCCCTGAACAAGCAGCCGCACGAAGTCGCCTCGATGTTCGACGACGTGGCGGAACGGTACGACCTGACCAACGACGTGCTGTCGCTCGGCCAGGACCGGGCGTGGCGCAAGGAGGTCGCCAAGGCGGTCGACGCCCGGCCCGCGCAGAAGATCCTAGACCTGGCGGCCGGTACGGCCACCTCGTCCCTGCCGTTCGCGAGGACCGGCGCGTACGTCGTCCCCTGCGACTTCTCGCTGGGCATGCTCCGGGTCGGCAAGAAGAACCACCCGTGGCTGCCGCTGACGGCGGGCGACGCGACGAGGCTGCCCTTCAAGGACGACACCTTCGACGCGGTCACGATCTCCTTCGGGCTGCGCAACGTGCAGGACTTCGACGCCGCGCTGCGCGAGATGCACCGGGTGACCAAGCCCGGCGGCCGGGTCGTGATCTGCGAGTTCTCGCACCCGACCTGGGCGCCCTTCCGCACGGTCTACACCGAGTACCTGATGCGCGCCCTGCCGCCCGTCGCCCGCGCGGTCTCCTCCAACCCCGACGCCTACGTCTACCTCGCGGAGTCCATCCGCGCCTGGCCCGACCAGCCCGCGCTGGCCGAGCACCTGAAGAAGGCCGGCTGGTCGAAGGTGGCCTGGCGGAACCTGACCGGCGGCGTGGTCGCCCTGCACCGGGGATTCAAGGCGAGCTGAGGCCGTCCTGGGGCTTCTGGGCATGCCGGGGTCCTTGGGGACACTGGGTGCGCCGGGGGCCTCGGCGCGGGGCTGAGGGGGGCTCTGGGTGCGCCAAGGGCTCGGTGGGGCCGAGGACTCGGGGTACGCCGGGGTCCGCGGGGGCCGAGGGGGGACCCTGGGTGTGCCAAGGGCTCGGCGGGGCCGAGGACTCGGGGTGAGCGCTGAGGGGAACTCAGGACGGGCCCGCGACCGTACAGGGGTCTCCCGGCTCGTCCAGCTCGCGCCGCAGTCCGCCGCCCGACGGTTTCGGTGGGCGCGGCTCGCGGATGCCTCCGCCGCCGTCACCCGGGCCGACGTCGAACCACACGTAGACCATCGACTCCCGCGGCACCTCGGCACCGGGCTGCGGGTACTGGCGTACGACGTAGTCGACCACGGCGAGCGTGAGGTCCTGCCGGTCCGGCGTGCTGAGGAGCAGGCCCCGCGCCCGGGCCGTCTCGCGTGCGTCCACGGCCATCAGGCCGACCAGACGCGGTACGCGCACTTCGGGTGTTGCGGGTGTTATGCGCACAGATGTCACCCCCAGCGGTACTGGCAGGGTAACCGCACAGGGGTGCCGGTCGGAAGCGGCAGGTGTCTTTCCGTAGCCGACGGCTACTCGGAGTCACCGCGCGGAGCCAGATCCAGGCGGTAGCAGAGCGCGTCCTCCGCGAGCCGCGGGTGCGGGAACGTCTCCGCCAGCTCCATGCCCAGGCGCCGGGTCACCGCGACGGACCGCTCGTTGCCGGGTCTGACCATCGCCACGACGTTCCTGACGCCCGCCGCCCGGAGCCGTTCCAGCGTCATCCGCGCGGCGACCGTCGCGTACCCCCTGCCCCAGTACGCGCGCCCGAGCCGCCAGCCGATCTCGATCTCACCCGTCGGCCCCCAGTCCCGCGGCCACGGCTGGGCCCCGGTGAACCCGATGACCCGCTCGTCCTCGTCGACCATGGTCCACAGACAGAACCCGAGTTCGGCGTCGTGCCGGCGCTGGCGGGCGGTGAGTTCCTCGTAGACGGACAACTCCGCCGACCTGCCACCGTGGAACTCCATGACGTCCGGGTCGTCGAAGAGCCGGTGCCAGGCGACGGCGTCCTCGTCGGTGGGGACGCGCAGCCGTACTACGGGGAGAGCTCGGTTCACGGGGCAACCCTTCAGCCGGGTGATCAATCGTGCTGAATAGACTGCCCATGTCCAGTGCCGGTCGGCACGCAGATGTCGAACTTGGGGAGATCCCGCTGTGACCGAGCCCCACTCCGAGCCCGTCTCCGAGGCCCTTTCCGAGAACACCGCCGATGTGATCGTCGTCGGCGCGGGCCCGGCGGGCTCCACGACCGCGTATTACCTCGCCAAGGCCGGACTAGACGTACTCCTGCTGGAGAAGACCGCGTTCCCGCGCGAGAAGGTCTGCGGCGACGGCCTCACCCCGCGCGCCACGAAACAGCTCGTGGCCATGGGCATCGACATCTCCGAGGAAGCCGGCTGGCTGCGCAACAAGGGCCTGCGCATCATCGGCGGCGGCGTCCGCCTCCAGCTGGACTGGCCGGAGCTCGCCTCGTACCCCGACTACGGACTCGTCCGCAAGCGCGACGACTTCGACGAGCAACTCGCCCGCCAGGCCCAGAAGGCGGGCGCGCGACTGTACGAGCGGTGCAACGTCGGCGCGCCCATCGTCGACGACCGCACCGGCCGGATCACCGGCGTGCACGCCAAGCTGGGGGAGGACAAGCGGGAGGTCACCTTCCACGCGCCCCTGGTGGTCGCCGCCGACGGCAACTCCACCCGGCTGTCCCTGGCGATGGGCCTGCACCGCCGCGAGGACCGCCCGATGGGCGTCGCCGTCCGCACGTACTTCGAGTCGCCGCGCCACGAGGACGACTACCTGGAGTCCTGGCTGGAGCTGTGGGACCGCCGCGGCCCCGAGCCCCGGCTGCTGCCGGGCTACGGCTGGATCTTCGGCATGGGCGACGGCACCTCCAACGTGGGCCTCGGTGTGCTGAACACCTCCGACTCCTTCAAGGAGCTCGACTGGCGCGAGGTGCTCAAGGCCTGGTGCGCCTCGATGCCCGAGGAGTGGGGCTACACCCCCGAACACATGACGGGCCCGATCCGCGGCGCCGCCCTGCCGATGGCCTTCAACCGCCAGCCTCACTACACCAAGGGCCTGCTCCTGGTCGGCGACGCGGGCGGCATGGTGAACCCCTTCAACGGCGAGGGCATCGCCTACGCCATGGAGTCCGGCCAGATCGCCGCCGACGTCATCGTCCAGGCCCACGCACGGGCCACGCCGGCCCAGCGGGAGATCGCCCTCCAGCGCTACCCGCAGATCCTCAAGGACACCTACGGCGGCTACTACACGCTGGGCCGCGCCTTCGTGAAGCTCATCGGCAACCCGAAGGTCATGAAGATCGCGGCCCAGCGCGGCCTCACCCACCCGATGCTCATGAAGTTCACCCTGAAGATGCTCGCCAACCTCACCGACCCGACGGGCGGCGACGCGATGGACCGGATCATCAACGGGCTGAGCAAGGTGGCCCCGCGCGCGTGAGCGGGGGGAAGGCCTGAGCCTGGACCTGAATCAGGCCTTCCGCTTCTCGATGTCGGGGGCCCGGCGGGCGAGGACCTCGTCCCGCCGGGCCGCCACCTGCCGCTGCGCGTCCCCGCGTTCGCGCTGGTCCGTCCAGGCTCAGGGCACGCGGAGGGGCCGCTGGTCCGTCCAGGCTCAGGGCACGCGGAAGGGCCGCTGCCCCCGAGCGGCTGCGGCCCTTACGACGTTCCGTACGCGTGTGCGTCTTTGGTGCGGTCCCGTCAGAGTACGCGCACGGCACCCGAGGCCGGGTAGCCCGACAGGTCCTGGATGACGACGCCCTTGGACGGGTTGGCCGCGTCCAGGTACTGGCCGCCACCGATGTAGACACCCACGTGGTAGGCGGAACCCTTGCCGCCCCAGTAGAGGATGTCGCCGACCTGGATCTGCGACAGCGGGATGTCGGTGCCCCGCATCGACTGGTCCTGGGAGACTCGCGGCAGGTCGACACCGACCTGCTTGAACGCCGCCTGGACCAGGCTCGAACAGTCCCACGCGTTCGGGCCGGTGGCGCCCATGACATAGGCGTCGCCCACCTGCGCCTTGAGGAAGGCGATGACGGTCCCCACGGAGCCGCTGGCGGGCGCCGAGACGGTCGTGGAGGTCGTGGTGGCGGAGAGGGTGGTCCGCTCCGAGGAACGCGAGGCGGCGGCCTCAGCGGCGGCCTTACGGGCCTCCTCGGCCTTCTTCTTGGCCTCGGCCTTCTTCTTCGCCTCCAGCAGGTCCTTCTTGGCCTCCTTGGCGGCGGCCGCGGCGGCGGCGTCCCGCTCGGCCTGAAGCTCGTAGTTCGCGGCAGCCTGCTGCGTGGCGTCCGCGGACTCGGCGACCTGGGCGGCCAGGTCGGCCGTGAGCGTGGGCAGTTCGAGGGTCTGCGTGGTCTCGGCGGCGCTCGCCGAGGCCGACGCGCCCGCCGCTGCCATGCTGAGAACGCCACCGGCAACTCCGGCGCGCACGGCGAGCGATGTCGTCGCGCTGCGGCGGGGCTTCCGGTGGCTGCGTATGTGAGCGGTGTGGGACATGAGAACAACCGGTATCAGGGGCTCCTCCATACCTTCAAGAAACGTGTGGTGCGCCACAGTTGTTCAACCGACGCCCCAATTACCCCCCATGGCTTTCTTTATTGACGCCGTAACGGACATTGCGGACCTGGCCCTACACGGCTGTGATCATGCACTTTCGTGTTTACGTCCGAATTGCCCCGCGCCTACCATCGGTTGGGACAAGTGGCCAACCCCGGTTCTCACGGACCTCTCATCAATGTGGCGGAGGTCACGCAACGGTCACAGCGGCGGCTGCGTCTCGCGCGCATCTCTCGCCCTCGCTCGCTCGTGAACGCGTGCACGCGTCCACATCGCGCCTCACGACTCCTTCTGATGTGTGAACGCCGCGCACTATCAAGCCGCCGCGTCCAACGCCAATTTGCATGCAAGGGAATTGTCTTGATATGGAGACGCCCGCTCCCACGTGCGCCGACGAGCCAAAATGTCACCTCTGGTGATCACTCGGACGCTTCACGTGTGAAGATCACCGCTCATCCGACTTCATGATCCTTCGTCAGGTGGTGGAGATCACAAAGCTTGTGCAATACCCCGTGTCGCAGATCACAGACCGGCGGGCATAAGATGCGGGTCAGTTGGGCTTGTGACCTGCTTCACATGTTCGCGATCTTCGCCGGGACAGGCGGGACTTGCGAGGCGCGTGAGGCGGAAGCGAACCCGATGCCATCGCCAGCAGTCAGTGCCGACTGAGAGGAGCGAGGAGCGGTGAACGCGTATGCGCCCATCCTCGTACTGGGAGCCCTCGGGGCAGGCTTTGCGATCTTCTCCGTGGTCATGGCCACGCTGATCGGACCAAAGCGGTACAACCGAGCCAAGCTCGAGGCCTACGAGTGCGGGATCGAGCCGACCCCCACGCCGGCCGGCGGCGGGCGCTTCCCCATCAAGTACTACCTGACGGCGATGCTCTTCATCGTCTTCGACATCGAGATCGTCTTCCTCTACCCCTGGGCCGTCACCTTCGACGCCCTGGGTGTTTTCGGGCTCGTGGAGATGCTGCTCTTCGTGCTCACCGTCTTCGTCGCGTACGCGTACGTGTGGCGGCGCGGCGGCCTGGAATGGGACTGAGGGGCCTCTAACTCATGGGACTCGAAGAAAAGCTGCCGAGCGGCTTCCTGCTGACCACCGTCGAGCAGGCCGCGGGCTGGGTACGCAAGGCGTCCGTCTTCCCGGCCACCTTCGGCCTCGCCTGCTGCGCCATCGAGATGATGACCACCGGCGCCGGACGCTACGACCTGGCCCGCTTCGGCATGGAGGTCTTCCGCGGCTCACCCCGCCAGGCCGACCTCATGATCGTCGCCGGCCGGGTCAGCCAGAAGATGGCCCCGGTGCTCCGGCAGGTCTACGACCAGATGCCGAACCCCAAGTGGGTCATCTCCATGGGGGTCTGCGCCTCCTCGGGCGGCATGTTCAACAACTACGCGATCGTGCAGGGCGTCGACCACATCGTCCCGGTCGACATCTATCTCCCGGGCTGCCCGCCACGGCCCGAGATGCTCTTGGACGCCATCCTCAAGCTCCACCAGAAGATCCAGACCTCCAAGCTCGGCGTGAACGCCGAGGAGGCCGCCCGCGAGGCTGAGGAAGCGGCGCTCAAGGCCCTGCCCACGATCGAGATGAAGGGGCTGCTGCGGTGAGCGACGCGAAAGACACCAACGGAGCCAACCCGGAGAAGGAGCTGAGCGGCTCCAACCTCCCCGGCCAGCGCGGCGAGGGAGGTGAGGAGATCCGCGTCCAGCGCGGCATGTTCGGCGCGAACAACGGCGGCGACACCTCCGGCTACGGCGGCCTGGTCCGCTCGGTCCGGCTCCCCGGCCCCACCGCCCGCCCCTACGGCGGCTGGTTCGACGAGGTCGCCGACGAACTGGAAGGCGCCCTGGAGGAACAGGGACTGCTCCCCGACAACGCCATCGACAAGACGGTCGTCGACCGCGGCGAGCTCACCTTCCACATCGAGCGCGAGCACCTGCTGCGCGTCGCACAGACCCTGCGCGACGACCCCGCCCTGCGCTTCGAACTGTGCACCGGCGTCAGCGGCGTCCACTACCCGCACGACAAGGGCCGCGAGCTGCACGCCGTCTACCACCTGCGCTCGCTCACCCACAACCGGCTGATCCGTCTGGAGGTCAGCGCCCCGGACGCCGACCCGAAGATCCCGTCCCTGGTCTCGGTGTACCCGACCAACGACTGGCACGAGCGCGAGACCTACGACTTCTTCGGGATCGTCTTCGACGGTCACCCGGCGCTGACGCGGATCATGATGCCCGACGACTGGCCGGGCCATCCGCAGCGCAAGGACTACCCCCTCGGCGGCATCCCCGTCGAGTACAAGGGCGCCCAGATCCCGGCTCCGGACCAGCGGAGGTCGTACTCGTGAGCACTTCCCACGCATCCGCCTCGGACGCCTCGGCCGCTGCCGCCGCCGCGGCGGCAGCGCGCGAGACCACCGAGGGCGCCGTCTACACGGTCACCGGTGGCGACTGGGACGAGGTCGTCCAGTCCGCGGCCCGCGCCGACGACGAGCGCATCGTCGTCAACATGGGCCCGCAGCACCCCTCCACCCACGGCGTGCTCCGCCTGATCCTGGAGATCGAGGGCGAGACGGTCACCGAGGCCCGCTGCGGCATCGGCTACCTGCACACCGGCATCGAGAAGAACCTCGAGTTCCGCACGTGGACGCAGGGCACCACGTTCGTGACGCGCATGGACTACCTGACGTCCTTCTTCAACGAGACGGCCTACTGTCTCGCCGTCGAGAAGCTCCTCGGCATCGAGGACCAGATCACCGAGCGCGCCAAGATCATCCGGGTGCTCCTGATGGAGCTGAACCGGCTCTCCTCGCACCTGGTGTGCATCGCCACCGGCGGCATGGAACTGGGCGCCACCACGATCATGATCTACGGATTCCGTGATCGTGAAATGATTCTCGACATCTACGAGCTCATCACGGGCCTCAGGATGAACCACGCGTACATCCGCCCCGGCGGACTCGCCCAGGACCTGCCGCCCGGCGCGGTGGACCACATCCGCGAGTTCGTGAAGAAGATGAAGAAGAACCTCCCGGAGTACGACAAGCTCGCCACCGGGAACCCCATCTTCAAGGCCCGTATGCAGGACATCGGCTACCTGGACCTGGCGGGCTGCATGGCCCTCGGCGCCACCGGCCCCATCCTGCGCTCGGCCGGCCTGCCGCACGACCTGCGCAAGGCGCAGCCGTACTGCGACTACGAGACCTACGACTTCGAGGTCCCGACCGTCGACACCTGCGACTCCTACGGCCGCTTCCTGATCCGGCTGGAGGAGATGCGCCAGTCGCTGCACATCGTCGAGCAGTGCCTGGACCGGCTCCAGCCCGGTCCGGTCATGGTCGGCGACAAGAAGATCGCCTGGCCCGCCCAGCTCGCCCTCGGTCCCGACGGCCTGGGCAACTCCCTCGACCACATCAAGAAGATCATGGGCACCTCCATGGAGGCCCTGATCCACCACTTCAAGCTGGTCACCGAGGGCTTCCGGGTACCGCCGGGACAGGCGTACGCGGCCGTCGAGTCGCCCAAGGGCGAACTCGGGGTGCATGCCGTGTCCGACGGCGGCACCCGTCCCTACCGGGTCCACTTCCGTGACCCGTCCTTCACCAACCTTCAGGCCATGGCGGCGATGTGCGAGGGCGGCCAGGTCGCCGACGTCATCGTCGCTGTCGCGTCCATCGACCCCGTGATGGGAGGCGTCGACCGGTGACCACCTCTTCTTCGGAGCGGGGCGTCAGCCTGGGCATGCCCGAACTGCCCGCACCCGCCTACCCGGACGACGTCCGGACCCGGCTCGAGGCGGACGCGCGCGAGATCATCGCGCGCTACCCCGACTCCCGGTCCGCACTCCTGCCGTTGCTGCACCTCGTGCAGTCGGAGGAGGGCCATGTCACGCGCACCGGAATGCAGTTCTGCGCGGACGTGCTGGGCCTGACCACGGCCGAGGTCACCGCGGTCGCCACCTTCTACACCATGTACCGGCGCCGGCCGAGCGGTGACTACCAGGTGGGTGTCTGCACCAACACGCTCTGCGCGGTGATGGGCGGCGACGCGATCTTCGAGGAGCTCCAGGAGCACCTCGGCGTCGGCAACGGCGAGACCACCGAGGACGGCAAGGTCACGCTGGAACACATCGAGTGCAACGCGGCCTGCGACTTCGCGCCGGTCGTGATGGTGAACTGGGAGTTCTTCGACAACCAGACCCCGACGAGCGCCAAGCGCCTCGTCGACGACCTGCGCGCGGGCCGGACCGTGGAGCCCACGCGCGGGGCGCCGCTGTGCACCTTCAAGGAGACCGCGCGGATCCTCGCCGGCTTCCCCGACGAGCGGCCAGGGGCCGTCGAGGCGAGCGGCGGTGCGGGACCCGCGTCACTGGTGGGTCTCCGCCTGGCCAGGGGAGAGACCGCACCCGCGCGCGTGGTCCATCCGCGGGACGGCGGCCCGCACGACGAGCCGCAGGACCGGGCGGCACATGACCGCGCGGCACACGACCGCGCGGCACCGGGCAGGGGCGTGCACGAGCCCTCGCCGAGCGAGCACTTGAGCTCCCACGACGCACCGCACGACACGTCGGCCTCCGACCCCGCCCACCCGGCAGGGCCCGCCGCCGAGGAGGGGGAGTGATGACCTTGGCACCCGAGCTGAAAGACACCAGCCCCGAAAAGCTGCTCGCACCCGTGCTGTCGGCCTTCTGGGACGAGGACAGGTCCTGGTCGCTGGACGTCTACCGAAGGCACGAAGGGTACGAGGGGCTCCGCAAGGCGCTCGCGATGTCACCGGACGACCTGATCGCGTACGTCAAGGACTCCGGTCTGCGCGGCCGTGGCGGCGCGGGATTCCCCACCGGGATGAAATGGCAGTTCATTCCCCAGGGTGATGGAAAGCCGCACTATCTAGTTGTCAACGCCGACGAGTCGGAGCCGGGAACCTGCAAGGACATCCCGCTCCTCTTCGCGAACCCGCACAGCCTCATCGAGGGCATTGTCATCGCGTGTTACGCCATCAGGTCTTCGCATGCCTTCATCTATCTGCGTGGTGAAGTCGTCCCAGTGCTGCGGCGGTTGCACGAGGCCGTGCGCGAGGCCTACGCGGCGGGCTACCTCGGCGAGAACATCCTGGGCAGCGGACTCGACCTGGAACTCACCGTGCACGCCGGCGCGGGCGCGTACATCTGCGGTGAGGAGACCGCACTGCTCGACTCGCTCGAAGGCCGCCGTGGTCAACCGCGGCTCCGTCCCCCTTTCCCTGCGGTCGCAGGCCTCTATGCCTGCCCGACTGTTGTGAATAACGTGGAGTCGATCGCGTCGGTTCCCGCGATCCTGAACAAAGGAAAAGACTGGTTCAGGTCGATGGGCAGCGAGAAGTCCCCCGGCTTCACGCTCTATTCGCTCAGCGGCCATGTCGCCAATCCCGGCCAGTTCGAGGCCCCGCTCGGCATCACGCTCCGCCAGCTGCTCGAGATGAGCGGCGGAATGCGCCCCGGGCACCGGCTGAAGTTCTGGACGCCGGGCGGCTCCTCCACGCCGATGTTCACCGACGAGCACCTCGACGTCCCCCTCGACTACGAGGGCGTCGGCGCCGCCGGCTCCATGCTCGGCACCAAGGCCCTCCAGTGCTTCGACGAGACGACCTGCGTGGTCCGCGCCGTCACCCGCTGGACCGAGTTCTACGCCCACGAGTCCTGCGGCAAGTGCACCCCCTGCCGTGAAGGCACGTACTGGCTCGTGCAGTTGCTGCGCGACATCGAGGCCGGCAAGGGCGTCATGTCCGACCTCGACAAGCTGAACGACATCGCCGACAACATCAACGGCAAGTCCTTCTGCGCCCTCGGCGACGGCGCCGCCTCGCCGATCTTCTCCTCGCTCAAGTACTTCCGCGAGGAGTACGAGCAGCACATCACGGGCCGTGGCTGCCCCTTCGACCCGGCCAAGTCCACGGTCTGGGCCGACTCCCGCACGGAGGTGAACGCATGACCGTGACCACCAACGCTCCCTCCGGTGGGGGAGAGGCGGCGGTCCCGCCGGAGGATCTCGTCTCGCTGACGATCGACGGCGTCGAGATCAGCGTGCCCAAGGGCACCCTGGTCATCCGCGCCGCCGAACAGCTCGGCATCGAGATCCCCCGCTTCTGCGACCACCCCCTGCTCGACCCGGCCGGCGCCTGCCGGCAGTGCATCGTCGAGGTCGAGGGCCAGCGCAAGCCGATGGCCTCCTGCACCATCACCTGCACCGACGGCATGGTGGTGAAGACCCACCTCACCTCGCCGGTCGCCGAGAAGGCCCAGCACGGTGTGATGGAGCTCCTCCTCATCAACCACCCGCTGGACTGCCCGGTCTGCGACAAGGGCGGCGAGTGCCCCCTGCAGAACCAGGCCATGTCCCACGGCCAGGCCGAGTCCCGCTTCGAGGGCAGGAAGCGGACCTACGAGAAGCCCGTCCCCATCTCCACCCAGGTGCTGCTCGACCGTGAGCGGTGCGTGCTGTGCGCCCGCTGCACCCGCTTCTCCAACCAGGTCGCGGGCGACCCCATGATCGAACTGATCGAGCGGGGCGCCCTCCAGCAGGTCGGCACCGGCGAGGGCGACCCCTTCGAGTCGTACTTCTCCGGCAACACCATCCAGATCTGTCCGGTCGGCGCGCTCACCTCGGCGGCCTACCGCTTCCGCTCGCGCCCCTTCGACCTGGTGTCCTCCCCGAGCGTGTGCGAGCACTGCTCCGGCGGCTGCGCCACCCGCACCGACCACCGGCGCGGCAAGGTCATGCGCAAGCTCGCGGCCAACGACCCCGAGGTCAACGAGGAGTGGATCTGCGACAAGGGCCGCTTCGCCTTCCGGTACGCGCAGCAGCGTGACCGGCTGGAGACGCCCCTGGTGCGCAACGCCGAAGGCGTCCTGGAGCCCGCGTCCTGGCCGGAGGCCCTCGATGCCGCCGCCCAGGGACTGACCGCGGCCCGCTCCCGGACCGGTGTCCTCACCGGCGGCCGGCTCACCGTCGAGGACGCCTACGCGTACAGCAAGTTCGCGCGCGTGGCCCTCGACACCAATGACATCGACTTCCGCGCGCGCGTGCACAGCGGTGAGGAGGCCGACTTCCTCGCCTCGCGGATCGCCGGACGCGGCCGTGACCTCGACGGCAGCGGCGTCACCTACACCGCCCTGGAGCAGGCGCCCGCCGTGCTGCTGGTCGGGTTCGAGGCCGAGGAGGAGGCGCCCGGCGTCTTCCTGCGGCTGCGCAAGGCCTGGCGCAAGCACGGGCAGAAGGTGTTCTCCCTCGCCACGCACGCCACGCGCGGTCTGGAGAAGGCCGGCGGCACGCTGCTGCCGGCGGCCCCCGGCACCGAGACCGAGTGGCTGGACGCGCTCGCGGCCGGAGTCGGCCTGGAGGCGGACGGCGCCCTGGCCGCGGAGGCGCTGCGCGCGGAGGGCGCGGTGATCGCCGTCGGCGAGCGGCTGGCCGCCGTGGCCGGCGGACTGACCGCCGCGGTACGGGCCGCCGCCGCGACCGGCGCGCAGCTGGTGTGGATCCCGCGCCGGGCGGGGGAGCGCGGTGCCGTCGAGGCGGGCGCGCTGCCCTCGCTGCTGCCGGGCGGACGTCCGGCCACCGACCCGCGCGCGCGTGAGGAGGTCGCGAGCGCCTGGGGCGTCGCCGAACTCCCGCACCGCTACGGCCGGGACACCAGCCAGATCGTCGAGGCCGCCGCCACCGGCGAGCTGCGGGCGCTGGTCGTCGCGGGCGTCGAGATCGCCGACCTGCCCGACCCGGCACGCGCGCGTGAGGCCCTGACCGAGGTCGGCTTCCTGGTCTCGCTGGAGCTGCGGCCCAGCGAGGTCACCGCGCACGCGGACGTGGTGCTGCCGGTCGCCGCGGTCGCCGAGAAGGCGGGCACCTTCCTCAACTGGGAAGGCCGGGTGCGCTTCTTCGAGGCCGCCCTCAAGCCCGACCAGATGACCCGCCGCCTCGCGCCCACCGACGCGCGCGTGCTGCAGATGCTGGCCGACGCCATGGACGTCCACCTGGGACTGCCGGACCTGCGCACCGTGCGCGGCGAGATCGACCGGCTCGGCGCCTGGGACGGTCCCCGGGCCACCGACCCCCTGGAGAGGGCCGCCCAGCTGCCTCGGCCGGCCGCCGGGGAGGCCGTACTGGCCGGGCACCGGCTGCTGCTCGACCAGGGCCGCCTCCAGGAGGGCGACGAGGCGCTCGCCGGGACGCGACACGCGGCCCGCGCGCGCGTGTCGGCGCCCACCGCCGCCGAGGTCGGGGTCAAGGACGGCGACGTGCTCGCCGTGACCGGACCGGCCGGAACCGTCGAACTCCCGCTCCAGATCACCGAGATGCCCGACCGTGTGGTCTGGCTCCCGCTGAACTCCGCGGGCGGGGGCGTCGCCTCCGACGCCGGTGTGGCGCCCGGCTCACTCGTCCGCATCGGCCCGGCGACGCTCGCCGCCGAAGCCCCCAAGGAGGTGGAGGCATGAGCCCGTACCTCGCCGCTGAAGACCTCTCGATGTTCGGCCGCGACGTCTGGTGGCTGGTCGTGCTGAAGGCGGTGTTCTGCTTCGCCTTCGTGGTGCTGTCCGTGCTGCTGGCCATCGTCTGGGAACGCAAGGTCGTCGCTTGGATGCAGCTGCGCATCGGCCCCAACCGCAACGGCCCCTGGGGCATGCTCCAGTCGCTCGCCGACGGTGTGAAGCTGATGCTCAAGGAAGACCTCGTCGTCAAGCGTGCCGACAAGGTGGTCTACGTCCTCGCGCCGATCATCATGACGGTCCCGGCCTTCATGGCGATCGCGGTGATCCCGTTCGGCCCGGCCGGCAACGAGGTCTCGATCTTCGGTGAGCGCACCACGATGCAGCTCACCGACCTGCCGATCGCGATGCTCTTCATCCTCGCGACCGCCTCCGTGGGCATCTACGGCATCGTCCTCGCGGGCTGGAGCTCCGGCTCGACGTACCCGCTGCTCGGCGGTCTGCGCTCCTGCGCCCAGATGATCTCCTACGAGATCGCCATGGGCGCGGCGTTCGCCTCCGTCTTCCTCTACTCGGGGTCGATGTCGACGTCCGCGATCGTCGAACAGCAGCAGGACCGCTGGTACGTACTGCTGCTGCCGGTCTCGTTCATCCTCTACATCGTCACGATGATCGGCGAGACCAACCGCGCCCCCTTCGACATGCCGGAGTCCGAGGGCGACCTGGTCGGCGGCTTCAACACCGAGTACACGTCCATCAAGTTCGCGCTGTTCATGCTCGCCGAGTACGCGAACATGATCACTGTCTCGGCCGTGGCGACCACGCTGTTCCTCGGCGGGTGGCGGGCGCCCTGGCCGATCAGCACCTTCTGGGAGGGCGCGAACCACGGCTGGTGGCCGATGCTCTGGTTCTTCCTCAAGGTCCAGGCGTTCCTGTTCCTGTTCATCTGGGTGCGCGCCTCGCTCCCACGGGTCCGCTACGACCAGCTGATGAAGCTCGGCTGGAAGGTCCTCATCCCGGTCTCCGTGGTGTGGCTGATGCTCGTCGCGACCGTGCGGACCCTGCGCAACGAGAACTACGACTTCGCCGACATCGCCCTGTACGTCGGCGGTGGTGTCGTGGCGCTGCTGCTGCTCTCCTTCGTCGCCGACATGTTCCGCGGCAAGCCGAAGGAGGAGCCCGCCCCGGCCGTCGCCTTCGACCCGATGGCCGGTGGATTCCCCGTACCGCCGCTGCCCGGACAGGAGTTGCCACCCGTGCCCAGGCGCCGCCCCCGCCGGGAGCGGGAGCTGATTGTCAGTGGTGGGCCCGATACTCAGAGTGACGGATCTCTGGATGGAAAGGAGGCGTCCGATGGCTGAGGAGCCCAAGGAGGCCGGGCAGACGACGCCCGGATTCCAGAACCCGGTGGCCGGCTTCGGTGTGACCTTCAAGGCCATGTTCAAGAAGCGGCTGACCGAGCAGTACCCGGAGCAGGAGAAGACCACCGCTCCGCGGTTCCACGGACGGCACCAGCTCAACCGCCATCCGGACGGCCTGGAGAAGTGCGTCGGCTGCGAGCTGTGCGCCTGGGCCTGCCCCGCCGACGCCATCTACGTGGAGGGCGCGGACAACACGGACGAGGAACGCTACTCGCCGGGCGAGCGGTACGGCCGCGTCTACCAGATCAACTACGCCCGCTGCATCCTGTGCGGCCTGTGCATCGAGGCGTGCCCCACGCGCGCGCTGACGATGACCAACGAGTTCGAACTCGCCGACTCCAGCCGCGCCAACCTCATCTACACCAAGGAGCAGCTCCTCGCAGGCCTGGAGGAGGGCATGGTCGACAGTCCCCACGCGATCTACCCGGGGACCGACGAGCAGGACTACTACCGGGGGCTGGTCACCGAGGCCGCGCCCGGCACCGTCCAGCAGCCGGCCGTCTCCAAGGGCGAGACCGTGCAGGAGGGCGAGTCGACCTTCGGGGCGGACGAACCGGCGTCGGGGAAGGTGATCGGCCGATGAGCGCCCCCCTTCAGCTCGCCGCCTACTCCACCTCCACCGGCGAGGCCTTCCAGTTCTGGGTGCTCGGCACCGTCGCCGTGATCGGCGCCCTGTGCACCGTCTTCATGAGGCGGGCCGTGCACAGCGCGCTCTGTCTCGCCGGCACCATGATCATCCTGGCGGTGTTCTACCTCGCCAACGGCGCCTACTTCCTCGGCGTCGTGCAGATCGTCGTCTACACCGGCGCGATCATGATGCTGTTCCTGTTCGTGGTGATGCTCGTCGGCGTCACGGCCGCGGACTCCCTGAAGGAGACCATCAAGGGCCAGCGCTGGCTGGCCCTGCTGTGCGGGCTCGGATTCGGCATCCTGCTGGTCGCCGGCATCGGCAACGCCTCCCTGACGGAGTTCAACGGCCTGGCGCAGGCCAACGCGAACGGCAACGTGGAGGGCCTCGCCCGCCTCATCTTCACCAAGTACGTGTTCGCCTTCGAGATCACCGGCGCCCTGCTGATCACGGCCGCCGTCGGCGCCATGGTGCTCACCCACCGCGAGCGCACCGAGCGCGCCAAGACCCAGCGCGAACTGGCCGAGCAGCGGGTCCGCGAGGGCACGCACTTGCCGCCGCTGCCCGCCCCCGGTGTCTACGCCCGGCACAACGCCGTGGACGTCGCGGGCCTGCTGCCCGACGGCACCCCCTCCGAGCTCACCGTCAACAAGACGCTGCGCGACCGCGGTCAGATCCGTGACGTCTCCACCGAGGCGCTCAACGATCTGCGGGCGCTGGAACAGCGTGCGGAGGACCGTCTGGAGCGGACCGACCTGGCGCCGGCGAACCTCAAGCGGGCCGAGGAGGCGTCGAAGTGAACCCCGTCAACTACCTGTATCTCGCGGCCCTGTTGTTCACGATCGGTGCCACCGGCGTGCTGATCAGGCGCAACGCGATCGTGGTGTTCATGTGTGTCGAGCTCATGCTCAACGCCTGCAACCTCGCGTTCGTCGCCTTCTCCCGGATGCACGGCAACCTCGACGGCCAGATCATCGCCTTCTTCACGATGGTCGTCGCCGCCGCGGAGGTCGTGGTCGGGCTCGCGATCATCGTGTCGCTGTTCCGATCCCGCCACTCGGCCTCGGTCGACGACGCCAGCCTGATGAAGCTGTAAGGGGCGCTGGACCGTATGAATGCTGAGAACCTGATCGCGCTGCTCATCGCGGCGCCCCTGCTCGGAGCGGCGGTCCTGCTGACCGGCGGCCGGCGGCTGGACGCCGTCGGCCACTGGATCGGCACGATCCTCGCCGGCGCCTCCTTCGTGGTCGGCGCCGTCCTCTTCGCCGACCTGCTCGGCAAGGACGCCGAGCACCGCACGCTCACCCAGCACCTGTTCAGCTGGGTGCCGGTCGAGGGCTTCCAGGCGGACATCGCCTTCCGCCTCGACCAGCTGTCGATGACGTTCGTGCTGCTGATCACCGGCGTCGGCACGCTGATCCACCTGTACTCCATCGGGTACATGGAGCACGACGAGCGCCGCCGCCGCTTCTTCGGCTATCTGAACCTGTTCCTCGCGGCGATGCTGCTGCTCGTCCTCGCCGACAACTACCTGCTGCTGTACGTCGGCTGGGAGGGCGTCGGTCTCGCCTCCTACCTGCTGATCGGCTTCTGGCAGCACAAGCCCAGTGCCGCGACGGCCGCGAAGAAGGCCTTCCTGGTCAACCGCGTCGGCGACATGGGCCTGTCGATCGCGATCATGCTGATGTTCACGACGTTCGGCACCTTCGCCTTCGGCCCGGTCCTCGGCAGCCACGAAGAGCCCGGCCTCGTCACCGGCGCCTCCGAGGCCACACTGACCGGCATCGCCCTGATGCTGCTGCTCGCCGCGTGCGGCAAGTCCGCCCAGGTGCCGCTGCAGTCCTGGCTCGGGGACGCGATGGAGGGCCCGACCCCGGTCTCGGCCCTCATCCACGCCGCGACGATGGTGACCGCGGGTGTCTACCTGATCGTCCGCTCCGCCAACATCTTCAACCTCGCCCCGGACGCCCAGCTCGTCGTCACCATCGTCGGTGCCGTCACGCTCCTGTTCGGTGCGATCGTCGGTTGCGCGAAGGACGACATCAAGAAGGCCCTCGCGGGCTCGACCATGTCGCAGATCGGCTACATGGTCCTCGCTGCCGGTCTCGGCCCCATCGGCTACGTCTTCGCGATCATGCACCTGGTGACCCACGGCTTCTTCAAGGCCGGGCTGTTCCTCGGCGCGGGTTCGGTCATGCACGGCATGAACGACGAGGTCGACATGCGGAAGTACGGCGGCCTGAGGAAGTACATGCCGGTCACCTTCGTGACGTTCGGCCTCGGCTACCTCGCCATCATCGGCTTCCCGGGCCTGTCCGGCTTCTTCTCGAAGGACAAGATCATCGAGGCGGCGTTCGCCAAGGGCGGCACCGAGGGCTGGATCCTCGGCGCCTGTGCCCTGCTGGGCGCGGCCATCACGGCGTACTACATGACGCGCGTGATGCTGATGACGTTCTTCGGCGAGGAGCGCTGGCGCAACCAGCCCACCCGCTCCCCGCAGGCCCCGAGCGCCGAGCCCGCCGCCGAGCACCACGGCGAGCACGCCGAGCCGCACCCGCACGAGTCGCCGAAGTCCATGACGATCCCGATGATCGTGCTGGCCTTCGGATCGGTCTTCGCCGGTGGCCTGTTCAGCATCGGTGACCGGTTCCTGCACTGGCTGGAGCCCATCACCGGGCACGACCACGGCGACGCGCCGATCAGCGCCGCCACGGTCACGGCGTCCACGGTGGCCGTCATGGTCATCGGCGTCGCGACCGCCTGGGCGCAGTACGGCCGCCGCCCCGTCCCGGTCGTCGCCCCGCGCGGGTCGCTGCTCACCCGGGCCGCCCGGCGCGACCTGCTCCAGGACGACTTCAACCATGTCGTCCTGGTCCGCGGCGGCGAGCACCTCACGCGCTCCCTGGTGTACGTCGACCACACCCTGGTCGACGGGGTGGTCAACGGTACGGCGGCCTCCATGGGCGGTCTCTCCGGACGGCTCCGCAAGCTGCAGAACGGCTACGCGCGGTCGTACGCGGTCTCGATGTTCGGCGGTGCGGCAGTGCTGATCGCCGCGACCCTGCTGATGAGGGCGGTCTGATCCGATGTCCTTTCCTCTGCTGACAGCGACGGCGGCGCTCCCGGCCATCGGCGCGATCGCCACGGCCGCCGTACCGGCCGCGCGACGCACCACCGCCAAGTGGCTCGCGCTGCTCGTCTCGCTCGCCACACTCGTGCTCGCCGCGATCGTCCTGGTCCGCTTCGACCCGGACGGCGACCGCTACCAGCTCACCGAATCCCACTGGTGGATCAAGGAGTTCGGGGTCAGGTACGAGCTGGGCGTGGACGGCATCGGGGTGGCGCTCATCGCGCTGACCGCGCTGCTGATCCCGTTCATCATCCTCGCGGGCTGGCACGACGCCGACCCGCTGGAGACCGGCAACACCCGGTGGCGGCCGACGCAGGGCTTCTTCGCCCTGATCCTCGCCGTCGAGGCGATGGTGATCCTCTCGTTCGAGGCCACGGACGTCTTTTTGTTCTACATCTTCTTCGAAGCCATGCTGATCCCGATGTACTTCCTCATCGGCGGCTTCGGGGACCGGGCCCATGAGCACGGCGAGGAGACGGCGTCGACGCAACGGTCGTACGCCGCCGTGAAGTTCCTCCTCTACAACCTGGTCGGCGGTCTGATCATGCTGGCCGCGGTGATCGGCCTGTACGTGGTCGCCGGGAGCTTCTCGCTCCAGGAGATCGCCGAGGCGCGGGCCAACGGCTCGCTGGAGATGGCGACGAACACCGAGCGCTGGCTCTTCCTCGGGTTCTTCTTCGCCTTCGCGGTGAAGGCCCCGCTGTGGCCGCTGCACACCTGGCTGCCCAACGCGATGGGGGAGGCCACCGCCCCGGTCGCCGTCCTCATCACGGCGGTCGTCGACAAGGTCGGCACCTTCGCGATGCTCCGCTTCTGCCTCCAGCTGTTCCCGGAGGCGTCGAAGTGGGCGACGCCCGTGATCCTCGTCCTCGCGGTGATCAGCATCATCTACGGGGCGCTGCTCGCGGTCGGCCAGCGGGACATCAAGCGGCTGGTGGCGTACGCGTCGATCTCGCACTTCGGCTTCATCATCATGGGCATCTTCGCGATGACCAGCCAGGGCCAGTCCGGGGCGACGCTCTACATGGTCAACCACGGTATTTCCACGGCCGCGTTGATGCTGGTCGCCGGGTTCCTGATCTCGCGGCGCGGGTCGCGGCTCATCGCCGACTACGGCGGGGTGCAGAAGGTCGCCCCGGTGCTCGCCGGCACCTTCCTGATCGGTGGTCTGGCGACCCTGTCGCTGCCGGGTCTCGCCCCGTTCGTGAGTGAGTTCCTGGTCCTGGTCGGCACGTTCGCGAACTACCCGGTGATCGGCATCATCGCCACCTTCGGCATCGTGCTCGCGGCGCTCTACACCCTCGTCCTCTACCAGCGGACGATGACGGGTCCGGTGAAGCCCGAGATCGCGACCATGCCCGACCTGCGGGTGCGGGAACTGGTGGTGGTGGCGCCGCTGGTCGTCCTGCTGATCTTCCTGGGCGTCTACCCGAAGCCCGTCACGGACATCGTGAATCCGGCGGTCAAGCAGACCATGTCGGACCTCGAAAAGAAGGACCCCCAGCCCGAGGTGGAGGCGGCCAAGTGAGCGCAACAGTCGTCCACAGCCTGTGGACAACCGCGGCCGACCCGATCTCGAAGATCGACACGCCGAAGATCGAATACGGACAGTTGTCACCCACGTTGATCGTCGTCGGTGCGGCGATCATCGGAGTGCTGATCGAGGCGGCGGTACCGCGCAAGCAGCGGTACCACGCCCAGGTGTTCCTGTCCGCCGTAGCGCTGATCTCGGCCTTCGCCGCGGTCGTCGCGCTCTCGGCGAACGGGTACGCCACCACCAAGGCGGGCATCGCGGCCATGGGCGCGATCGCCGTCGACGGACCGGCGCTCTTCCTGCAGGGCACCATCCTGCTGGCGGGACTGGTCGGCCTGTTCACCTTCGCCGAACGCCGCCTGGACCCCGTGGAACACGGCAAGCAGGTCGACTCCTTCGCCGCGCAGGCCGCCTCGGTGCCGGGCAGCGACAGCGAGAAGGCCGCGGTGAAGGCCGGGTTCACCACCACCGAGGTGTTCCCGCTGCTGCTGTTCGCCGTCGCGGGCATGCTGATCTTCCCGGCGGCCAACGACCTGCTGACGCTGTTCATCGCGCTGGAGGTCTTCTCGCTGCCGCTGTACCTGATGTGCGCGCTGGCCCGCCGCAAGCGGCTCATGTCGCAGGAGGCCGCGGTCAAGTACTTCCTGCTCGGCGCGTTCGCCTCCGCGTTCACCCTCTTCGGCATCGCGCTGCTCTACGGCTACGCGGGCTCGGTGTCCTACGCGACCATCGCGCGGGTCGTCGACGGCACGGTCACCACCGTCGACCCGGCGCTCGCGGACACCATGGGCAACGACGCGCTGCTGTTGATCGGCACCGCGATGATCGTCATGGGCCTGCTGTTCAAGGTCGGCGCGGTCCCGTTCCACATGTGGACGCCGGACGTGTACCAGGGCGCGCCGACGCCGGTGACCGGGTTCATGGCGGCGGCGACCAAGGTCGCAGCCTTCGGCGCGCTGCTGCGCATCCTGTACGTCGTGCTGCCGGGTCTGCGCTGGGACTGGCGGCCGGTCATGTGGGGCGTCGCGATCGTCACCATGCTCGGCGGTGCGATCGTCGCGATCACGCAGACGGACATCAAGCGGCTGCTGGCGTACTCGTCGATCGCGCACGCGGGCTTCATCCTCGCGGGCGTCATCGCGACCACACCGGACGGGGTGTCGTCCGTCCTCTTCTACCTGGCGGCCTACTCGTTCGTGACGATCGGCGCGTTCGCGGTGGTCACGCTGGTGCGGGACGCCGGTGGCGAGGCGACGCACCTGTCCAAGTGGGCCGGGCTGGGCCGTCGTTCACCGCTGGTGGCCGCCGTGTTCGCGGTGTTCCTGCTGGCCTTCGCCGGCATCCCGCTGACCTCCGGCTTCGTGGGCAAGTTCGCCGTGTTCAAGGCGGCGGCGGAGGGCGGGGCGGCACCGCTGGTCGTGGTCGGTGTGATCTCGTCGGCGATCGCGGCGTTCTTCTACATCCGCGTCATCGTGCTGATGTTCTTCAGCGAGCCGCGTCCGGACGGGCCGACGGTCGCCGTGCCGTCGCCGCTGACGATGGCGGCGATCGGGGTCGGCGTGGCGGTCACGCTGGTGCTCGGTGTGGCGCCGCAGTACTTCCTGGACCTCGCGGGCCAGGCGGGAGTCTTCGTGCGCTGACCCGCGGCGCCCGTACGGCGGCCCCGGTTCCCTGCGGTGGGAGCCGGGGCCTACGTGTTGCGTGCCGAGGGTTCAGCCGGTCGTCCGGTCGAGGTTCTCCAGATCCGCCACCCAGTCGGGCAGGGTGGTGACCGCGGGCGACGCCGGTGTGGTGGAGCACTTCACGTCGGAGTTGAAGGCGGTGAAGAGCCCCTTGGGGTTGGCCTTGTGGATCCACGCGTGGAGCGTCCAGGCCTTCAGCGCGCCGTTTTTCTCGAACGGTGTGTCGAACAGCTCCGGTGCCTTGCTCTGGCCCGTGTCCGGGACCATCCACTCCACCCCGACCAGCTGCCGAGCGCTCCGGTCGGCCCCGCCCTCGTACAGCAGGGCCGCCGGCGTGCCCGCATCGAGGGAGCCGACGTACTTCTCGTTGACGTAGCGGTAGCCCGCCTCGGGCACACAGACGTCGGTGGGGACGTAACCGCCCTCCGACGAGGCCCACGGCTCGTAGGCGTAGACGGCGGTGTCGGCGTACGCCGTGGTCAGGTCCCCCCGGATGTCCGTGACAGGGTCGGGCGCCGCATGGGCGGGCGACGCGGTCAGGGAGAAGGCTCCGGCTACCGCCACGGCGATGGCGGCCTTGAGGGGCCGAGAGGACATGGTGGGGCTCCTTGAAGCGGAAGAGGCGCGCGCACCGGGTCAGGCGCGCTGTGCGAGGGCGGGACCTGCCCGTCCCGCCCTCGCAGCATGTCCCGGCGGCTACCGGGCCTCCATGTGACGCGGACCATTCGAGTGAGTGCACAGAGCCAGTGCACAGAGCGAGTGCACAGAGCGAGTGCACAGGGCGATGGGGCGGGCCTGTGGATAACTCCGTCGCTGTCGGTGCGGACCCCTATCGTGGACGCAGTGGTCGAGGTGCGACGGACGGGGGACACGGCGATGGGTGGGACGGGCGGGATCGGTGCAATGACAGCGGTATCCGAGAGCGAGGCACTGGCCACGCTCCACAAGGTCTTCGGATACGAGGCCTTCCGCGGTGAGCAGGAAGCGGTCATCGAGCATGTGGTCGCGGGCGGCGACGCCGTGGTCCTCATGCCGACCGGTGGCGGCAAGTCCCTGTGCTACCAGATCCCCGCCCTGGTCAGACCCGGCACGGGCATCGTGGTCTCGCCGCTCATCGCCCTCATGCAGGACCAGGTGGACGCGCTGCGGGCGCTCGGTGTGAACGCCGGGTTCATGAACTCCACGCAGGACTTCGACGAGCGGCGGGTGGTGGAGGCCGAGTTCCTGGCGGGCGAGCTGGACCTGCTCTACCTGGCGCCGGAGCGGCTGCGGCTCGACTCCACGCTGGACCTCCTCTCCCGCGGCAAGATCTCGGTCTTCGCGATCGACGAGGCGCACTGCGTGTCCCAGTGGGGCCACGACTTCCGGCCCGACTATCTCTCCCTCTCCCTGCTCGGCGAGCGCTGGCCGGACGTCCCGCGGATCGCCCTGACGGCGACGGCCACCCACGCCACGCACCAGGAGATCACCCAGCGGCTGCACATGCCGACGGCCCGGCACTTCGTGGCGAGCTTCGACCGGCCCAACATCCAGTACCGGATCGTGCCCAAGGCGGACCCCAAGAAGCAGCTGCTGACCTTCCTGCGCCAGGAGCACGAGGGCGACGCGGGCATCGTGTACTGCCTGTCGCGCAACTCGGTCGAGAAGACCGCCGAATTCCTCAGCGCGAACGGCATCGAGGCCGTGCCGTACCACGCGGGCCTGGACGCGGGGACGCGCGCGGAGCACCAGTCGCGGTTCCTGCGCGAGGAGGGCCTGGTCGTGTGCGCGACCATCGCCTTCGGCATGGGCATCGACAAGCCGGACGTCCGTTTCGTCGCCCACCTCGACCTGCCCAAGTCGGTGGAGGGCTACTACCAGGAGACGGGCCGCGCCGGGCGGGACGGGCTGCCGTCCACGGCCTGGATGGCGTACGGCCTCAACGACGTCATACAGCAGCGCAAGATGATCCAGTCCAGCGAGGGCGACGAGGCGTTCCGCCGCCGGGCCGCCGCTCACCTGGACTCGATGCTGGCGCTGTGCGAGACGGCCGAGTGCCGACGCGGGCAGCTGCTCAACTACTTCGGTCAGGAACCGGACCCGGCGGGCTGCGGAAACTGCGACACCTGCCTCACACCGCCGGAGACCTGGGACGGCACCGTCGCCGCGCAGAAGGTGCTGTCGACGGTGGTGCGGCTGCAGCGGGAGCGCGGGCAGAAGTTCGGCGCGGTGCAGATCGTCGACATCCTGCTCGGCAAGCGCACCGGCAAGGTCATCCAGTTCGACCACGACCAGCTGTCGGTGTTCGGCATCGGCGAGGAGCTGTCCGAAGGTGAATGGCGGGGCGTCGTACGGCAGTTGCTGGCGCAGGGGCTGCTCGCGGTCGAGGGGGAGTACGGCACGCTGGTGCTGACCGAGGCGAGCGGCGCGGTGCTGCGCCGGGAGCGGGACGTGCCGCTGCGCAAGGAGCCGAAGAAGGCGGCGCCCTCGCGTACCTCCGGCTCCGGTGCGTCGGGCTCCGGGCGCGGCAAGGCGAAGGCCGCCGTCGCCGAGCTGCCCGAGGCACTGCTGCCGGCCTTCGAGGCGCTGCGGGCATGGCGGGCCGAGCAGGCGCGGGAGCAGGGCGTCCCGGCGTACGTGATCTTCCACGACGCCACGCTCAGGGAGATCGTCTCGGTCTGGCCGACGTCGGTGGCCCAGCTCGGGACGGTGAACGGGGTCGGCGAGAAGAAGCTGGTGACGTACGGGGAGGGCGTGCTGGAGGTACTCGACGGCCTGGGGGCGCCGGCGTCGGCCGGGGCGGCGTCGTCCGGAGCGGCACCGGAAGGGACCGGGGACGCGGTGGGGAACGCGGCGGGGGACGTGGACCCGGGCGCGGACGACTGGCCGGAGATGGAGCCGGAGCCTGACCCGGAGGACGACTGGATGTAGACGGGCGGGGGTGGCGAGCCGGGGCATGCGGACTGGGCAGGTGCCGCTCGGGTGGGTCGGGCGGACCGGGGCAGGTGTGGCTCGCCGGTCAGGTGGAGCCCGCAGGTGCTGTCCGTGTGGGTCGGTGGACCGGGGCAGGTGCCGCTCGCCGGTCAGGTGGAGCCGAACACGTACGGCCAACCGCCAGGCAGACACGGCTTGGCTCACCGGCGGGCAGGCTCGGCTCACCGCGAGGCGCAGCTCACCGGCGGGCAGGCTCGGCTCCCCGCCAGGCGCAGCTCACTGGCGGGCAGGCTCGGCTCACCGCGAGGCGCAGCTCGCCGGTCAGGGCCCCTCGTCGCTGGGGTCGGCCGGGGCGGTTACGCCAGTGCCGTCAGGCCCGGGCCGAAGACGATCAGCAGGGGGAGCAGCGGTACCAGTGCAGCCACCGTCGCGGTGAGGGCGCGGTGTCGGCGCAGGAGGCGTGGGCGGGGGTCCAGGAGGCGGTCGACGCGCTCGCCGAGGAGGCGGTGGCTGGAGGCACAGGACAGGACGCCGCGGTGCTGGTTCAGCTCGATCAGCGCCAGGGCCGTGGTCAGGTGGCCGCAGCGACGGGAGGCCGTGTCGTCGGCCGCGAGTTCCACCAGACGGTGGGTCTGGTCGCAGAAGTGGGCGAAGAGCGGGATGCGGGGGAAGCCGGTGGCGAGGGCCGTCGACAGGTGGAGCAGCCAGTCGTGGTGGGCGCGGGCGTGGTCCCGCTCGTGGGTGAGGACCGCGTCCAGCTGAGGGTCGGTGAGGCGGTGCAGGGCGCCCGTCGTCACCACCAGCTGGGGCGGGTGGCCCGGCATCCACCAGGCGTCCGGGTACTCGTCCTCCAGCACCAGCAGCGGACCGCGCGCGGCCTTCTCCAGGCCGCCCGGCAGTTCCGGGGCGCGCTCGCGCAGATGGGCTCGCGCCTGACCGCGGTGGCGGCGGGCCTCCACCAGTTCTCGACCGAGCATCGCCGTCGTCCAGGCGGCGCCGCAGGCCAGCAGCAGGGTCAGCAGAGTCGCCCAGGCGGGCGCCGCGGACAGGTCGTACGCCGCGGTGACCGCCGGTGGGGCGGGGGCGAAGACATGGTCGCGGACGGTGTGGAAGACGGCGGCGGCGCCCAGGACCAGCGCGGTCAGGCAGCACATCAGTACGGTTGCGACCAGGCACTGCCAGACCCAGAGGGCGACGACGGGTTCCCGTTCGGGCCAGGTCGCCCGGGTCAGCGCACGGGGTGCCGGCACGGCGGCCGCCAGCGCGACGGCGCTCAACAGGAGCAGGCAGAACGTCATCCCACGGGCTCCGGATCCTGGTCGGAAGGGAAGGGCGGCTGCGGGGCGGCGCGGTGTGGCCCACGTGCCGTGCCACGCCACGCAACGTCGCGTGCGGCGCGTACGCGTCACATCGTCGCCCGCCGCCAGTATGACGGCCCGGACGAGCGGAGTCAGGGGACAGAACGGACAGCCTGCCCGTCGGCGTCCCTCTCGCCCCTCATCGTGCCGCCGCCTCGCCCCGGACCCTCACCCCCGAGCCCCTCACTCCCGCAACGCCTCCGCCACGGCCGCCGAGATCGCCGGGTCCGGTGCCCCGGCGGCTCGTGCGGCGGTGACGAACGCCCGGGCCAGTTCCGCCAGTTCGGCGGCATCGGGGCCTTGGCGAAGGTCCGCGGGGAGGGAGGCGACCCGGGTCCCGGCCCCCCGTCTGGTCCGGATCAGGGCGGCGGCCTCCAGCTCCCGGTACGCCCGGGCCACCGTGCCCGGCGCGAGCCCGAGATCGGCGGCGAGCTGCCGTACCGTCGGCAGCCGCTCGCTCTCCGGGAGGCGACCCGAGGTGATCAGGCCGGAGAGCTGGGCACGGATCTGCTCGTACGGCGGGACGGGACTGGCCGTGTCGACACGTACGGCCGCGCCGCTCACCGGCCCTCCGTCCGACCAGCCTCGGCCCCCGGACCGGCCGGACCTGCCTCGGCCCCCGGACCGGCCGGACCTGCCTCGGCCCCCGGACCGGCCGGACCAGCCTCGGTCCCCGGACCTGCCGGTCCCGGACCTGCCGGACCTCCCGAACCCGCCTGCTCCGGCGACCTTGCCCACTCCGCCGAATCTGCCCGGCCTGCCGCGCCCGCCCGCCCCTCCCGGCCTCCTTCGCGCACCGGGTCTCCTTCGCGCCCCCGGTCTCCTCCGCGCCCCCAGCCTCCTCCGCGCACCCCGTTCTCACCGCGCGTCTCGCCCGCAACGGCCGCCTCCACACCGCAGCCGTCCGCACGGGACCCTCGCCCAACCGCCCCGCAGGGCACCTCACCCCCCAGTCACCACCCGCCCCGCGACCTCTCCCAACCCCACGCGCACCCCATCCGGTCCAGGTGCCCAGGCCGACAGTGTCACCACGTCCCCGTCCTCCAGGAACGTCCGCTTGCCGTCGGGGAGTTCGAGGGCGTCGCGGCCGTTCCAGGTGAGTTCCAGCAGTGAGCCGCGCTCCGACTCGGAGGGGCCGCTCACGGTCCCGGAGCCGTACAGGTCGCCCGTGCGCAGCGAGGCACCGTTCACCGTCATGTGGGCCAGTTGCTGCGCGGCGGTCCAGTACATGGTGGAGAAGGGCGGCTCGGACACCACGTGGCCGTTGATCGCGACGGAGATCCGCAGGTCGTAGCCGCCGGGCTCGTCGACGAGCCCGGAGTCGTCCAGGTAGGGCAGCAGGGGGTGGGTCCGCTCCGGCGGCGCCACGCGGGCCTCGTCCAGCGCGTCCAGTGGGGTGATCCACGCCGACACCGACGTGGCGAAGGACTTGCCGAGGAACGGGCCGAGCGGGACGTACTCCCAGGCCTGGATGTCGCGCGCGGACCAGTCGTTGAGCAGGCACAGTCCGAAGACGTGCTCGCGGAAGTCGCCCAGCGCCACCGGTGAGCCCATCGTCGACGGCACCCCGACCACGAAGCCGACCTCCGCCTCGATGTCCAGGCGGACGGACGGGCCGAAGACCGGTTCGGGGTCCGCGGCGGCCTTCCGCTGCCCCGAAGGCCGTACGACATCCGTGCCCGACACCACCACCGTTCCCGAGCGGCCGTGGTAGCCGATCGGGAGGTGCTTCCAGTTGGGGGTGAGGGAGTCGGCGGCGTCGGGGCGGAAGATCTGGCCGACGTTCCGGGCGTGGTTCTCGGAGGCGTAGAAGTCGACGTAGTCCGCGACCTCGAAGGGGAGGTGCAGGGTCACCGAGGTCAGCGGATGGAGGAACTCCGCGACGGCCGACTGGTGCGAGGGCACCGTCACCCAGGCCGTCAAGGCGCGCCGGACGTCCGACCAGGCGGTGCGGCCCGCCGCGAGGAGCGGGTTGAGGGTGGGGCGGGCGAGCAGGGTGGCGTAGGGGGAGCCCAGCGCGTGGGCCGCCGCGCCCGCGTCGAGGACGTGGTCGCCGAGCCGGACGCCGACGGTCCGCTCGGTGGAGTCGCGCCGCGAGAAGACGCCGTACGGGAGGTTGTGCGGGCCGAAGGGGTCGCCCTCGGGGAGATCGAAGGGGGGCATGGGGTGCTGCCTCGCTCTCAATCGCTGCGTATGCCATGTGGTCGCGCCACACGTTACGTGCGAGCCGCCTGGATGGGGAGGGCTTAAAGGGGTGACCGGGAGGGGGTGAAGAGTCCGTGATGCCCGATTGAGGGATGGCGGAGGCGGCCGGCGGTTCCGCCTTGCTGCCCTTGCCGCCCGCGGCGCCCCCGGCACCCTTAGGGGCTGCGGGCGGTTCTAGAACTCCCCGGCGGCCAGTTGCCAGGCCATGAACTCCCGTACCAGCTCGGGCGGGTTGGCGGCCTCGGTGGCGTGCAGCTCCCAGCCGGGGTGGGACATGTCGAAGACGACCACGGGCAGCGGCCGGCCGAGTAGCCGCTCGATCACCCCGTCGGCGTGCAGATGGCGGGCGAGGTCGATGACGGCGTCGTAGAAGTGGTGCCGCAAGAGGTCGGCCCGGGCGGCCACGTCCTCGTCGTCCCGTACGCGGTCGAGGTCGAAGTCGCCGTCGTACCAGGCGCCGAGCCGCCTGACCTCCTCGACGTAGACCTGGCCGCCCACCGGGTCCTCGGGGACGTTGCCGAGGGTCTCGAAGCCGTCGAGGAGCCAGTAGGCGTAGTTCCAGCGGACCTCGCCCTCGTCGCCGGGGTACTTCTCCCGCTCGTACTGGCTCTCGGTCTGGTAGCCGATGGCGACGTACGGTCGGCGGTCGTCGTCGTCCACGCGCCAGATGCGGAAGGACAGGGCGTACATCTCGGGCCTGAGGTCCGCGGGGAAGCGTTCGAGCACGCCGACCGCCGCCGTCCGCAGATGGGCGAGGAAGGTCTCCGGCAGGTCCGTCATCCGGGGAGCATCCCATCCGCTACGACCGGTAGCGGCCCAGGGTTCTCAGACCCGGCAGTGCCCGGTCGTAGAAGTCGAACAGCGCCAGGTTCTCCCAGGCGTTGCCCGAGCCCGGGTCCTGGGGGTCCCAGCCGCTGCCGGCGCGGTAGGTCCAGGCGCCCTCCCAGTAGCAGTAGCCGAGGCCCTGTCCGTCGGGGACGCCCGCGGTGAGGTCGGCGACCGCGCGCAGCCAGGCGGCCTGGCCCTCGGGGGTGGCGGGGAAGCCGGGGGTGAGCTGCGCGGGGCTGTTGAGGATGTCGTTGACGTCGTCCTCACTGCCGAGCGTGAAGGGGTACGCGGTCTCGGCGATGACGACCGGCTTGCCGTAACGGGCGGTGAGATCGGCGAGGTTGGCGGCGGCGGTCTGCGGAGTGCCGTGCCAGAAGGGGTAGTACGACTGGGCGATGACGTCGAAGTCGACGCCGTGGGACACCACGTTGTCGAACCACCAGCGGGACGTGCCGTTGTCGCCGCCCGAGGCGATGTGCAGCAGAGTGCGCACGCGGGGCGTGGTGTCGCGGGCGGCGCTCAGGCCCGCCTTGAGCAGGGCGGTGAGATTGCCCCAACCGCCGCTGTCACTGCCCCAGTTCTTTGCCCTCGGGCCAGAGCATGCCGCCGTTGATCTCGTTGCCGACCTGGACGAGGTCGGCGGGCGTCCCCTGCCGGCGCAGCGCGCCGAGGACGTCGGCGGTGTGGTCGTACACGGCCCGGGTGAGCCCGGCGATGTCCAGGTCCGCCCACGCGGCCGGCTTGGTCTGGTGCGCCGGATCGGCCCAGGTGTCGGAGTAGTGGAAGTCGACCCAGATGCCGATACCGGCCCGGCGCAGGCGGCGGGCCAGCGGCAGCACACGTGCCTTGGTGTTGTAGCCGTCGGCGGGGTTCACCCAGACCTTCAGCCGGGCATGGGTGACGCCGGCGCGGGCGAGGAGACGGACCGGGTCCTCGCGGCGGCCGTCGGCCGTGCGGTACACGGCGCCGTGGTCCTCGTTCTTGGGCAGCGAGGAGATGTCCATGGCGCGTACCTCCAGGCGCCGGCGCCCACTTGAGGTGTCGGCGGCCGCGGGCGTGGCCCCCAGCACGGGCACGGCCAGCGCGGCGGCTCCGGCGGCTCCGGCGGCGGTGAGAACACTGCGTCTGCGCATCTCTCGGGTCCCTTCGGCGGGCGGTCACGGAAAGATCGGCGCCGGATGAGCCTGTGAGCGTGCACAGTCGAGGCCGTCGCTGATGTTCTGAGCTCCAAGTAAGTAACCTCACAACCTCTGTGCTGACAAGAGGTTGCACCGTCTTCGTTCTGTGCACGATCACAGTTACATCAGCACAGTGACAGGAGTGCATCGGCAGGCGGAACCGGAGCGGCGGTCAACGCATGTGAAGGCTGCGCCCGTCCGGTTCGCGTCGAGTCGGCAGGGGTTTCCATCCGTATTCTCTGATCATGGCCGCACCCACCGCATATTCACTCATCGCCACTGACCTGGACGGGACCCTGCTCCGGGGCGACGACACGCTCTCCGACCGGTCGCTCGCCGCGCTCGCCCGGGTGGCGGAGGCCGGGGCCCGGCATCTGGTGGTGACCGGCCGTCCGGCCCCGAGGGTGCGGCCGCTCCTCGACGACCTGGGCAGCACGGGGCTCGCGGTGTGCGGGCAGGGCGCGCAGGTCTACGACGCCGGCGCGGACCGTCTGCTCTGGTCGGTCACCCTGGACCGGGAGTTGGCCGAGACCGCGCTCGGCAAGATCGAGGCCGAGGTCGGGCAGGTGTACGCCGCCGTCGACCAGGACGGGGTGCACGGGCTCACCCTCATCGAGCCCGGCTATCTGATGCCGCACCCGACCCTGCCCGCCGTGCGGGTGGCGCGCCGCGACGACCTGTGGTGCGAGCCGATCAGCAAGGTGCTGCTGCGCCATCCGTCGCTGTCCGACGACGAGTTGGCGGCGACTGCGCGCACCGTCGTCGGTTCCCTCGCGACCGTGACGATGTCGGGCCCCGGCACCGTCGAACTCCAGCCATGCGGCGTCACCAAGGCGACGGGCCTGGCGATGGCCGCCGGACACCTCGGCCTCGGTCCCGAACAGACCGTCGCCTTCGGGGACATGCCCAACGACATCCCCATGTTCGACTGGGCGGCCCACGGGGTCGCGATGGCCAACGCCCACCCCGAACTCAAGGCCGTGGCCGACGAGGTGACCTTGTCGAACGAGGACGACGGCATCGCCGTCGTCCTCGAAAGACTCTTCCCCGCCGCGTTCTAGTAAGCGCCCCACACGTTGTCGATCGACCCGTACCGCTGCGCCGCGTAGTTGCAGGCGGCGGTGATGTTGGCGACCGGGTCGTAGGGGTCCCACGAGGTGTTCGCGACGTGGTACGCCTGGAACGTCGGGTCGATGACCTGGAGCAGGCCCTTGGACGGGGTGCCCGCGGCGGCGTTGGAGTCCCAGTTGTTGATGGCGTACGGGTTGCCCGAGGACTCGCGGATGATGTTGCGGTAGATGCCGTTGTAGCTGCCGGGGATGCCGTTCTGGGCCATGACCTGCAGCGAGGCGCGGATCCAGCCGTCGAGGGTGTTGGAGTAGCCGAGCGAGGTCGCGGTGGACACCGTCGGGGTGGCCGCGGAGGCGCTGGTGGCGCCGACGAGCGGAAGGGCGAGCAGGGCTATGCCGGTACCGGCGATGGCGAGCTTGCGGGGCAGACGCATGACGAAGTTCCTCTCCGGCGCCTACGAGGTGAGCTGTCGGGTTCGGGCGGGAGCTGCCCGGTCATGCCGGAGAAGGCACGACTACACCCCGAGCCGTACCGGATCGCCCTGAGACGTCCGGATTCGGCGACTTACCTGGGTCCCCCGCTCCTGCCGTACGTGTTTCGTTGAGTGAGCGGAATCGGGCGGCGGCAGGATTAGGCGTCCGCCCGGGCCCGGAACGTATGCGAGAGCACATGTCCGGAACAAGTACCGAATTCACAGATCACACTTGTTGACCTTGGTGTGCGGTTTGTCGCCCGCGGAATTCCAAGGGAGTCGGGTGTGCGGACGTGAGTCAACTCACTGGCGAGCGCAAGCACGGCATATCGGGCAATGATGCCCAACTGGCAGTTATCCGGCGGCCCGTGGGGTTCGCTTCTGCCACGCCCGACGGAGGACCACCTCGCCGCCCTCCGCGCAGATCACCTCGTCCGACGTCAGGGAGCGCGTCCCGTCGCAGGTGATCTCCGAGCGGGTTCGGACGGCGGCGGTGTCCCACGCGTGAGGCGTCCTCAGGCGTTGCCTTCGACGAGCCCGAGCGGTCTCGGCCGCTGGGCGTGGATGTCCCCGCCGTGCTGGACGAACCCCGCCCCGAGCCGCCCACCGTCAGGACCCGCCGCGTCGATCGCGCCGTAGTCCGCACGGACACGGTCGTGCCGCCAGTGATCGTCCCGGGTCCGGCGGGCCAGCCAGGGGTGGACCGATGGCTCGTACCGCTCGTACCGCTCCAGCCGCTCCAGCCGGTCGAGCCACAGGCCCCGTCAGGCCGGGCTCGGGTGCCGGGGGTCCGGCGGGTGGGCGGCGTACGGATGCGCGGGCTCATCGGGATGCGCGGGCTCATCGGGGTGACCTCGGTGGACGGGGTGCGTAGTGCGGCGCAGCCACGGGGCGCCGCCCTCGCGGCCGGGCCCGCAGCCACCGTGATCGCGCCGTTGACGCCGAAGCGGGCATGCGTTCGGTGACCGGCACGAGGTGGACCAGGGGGGCCGTACGCGGCGGAGACGGACGCGGCCGGCCCTGCACGTCGCCGACCCCGTGGCTCACAGCAGCATGCGCATGTCACCCAGGCGGGGGCGGCCCGCATGTCCAGGAACGAGAACCGTTCCCCGTACCTCCAGGTCGGAGGGGGTGGGCAGAGCCTCGGGGCCGGCCGAAGCGGCCCGCCGGCGGGCTCCACATCGACGGCCGTGCGCGACGGGCTCTGCCGCTTTCGTCCAAGTGTGCAGATAACCGGTCTTTTCAGGTGATCAGAAACATACCGGTCGTGGTCCCATACCGCCCGTGCTGCTCGGGTGGGTGGCATCGGTGATCGAAAGGTGACCGGATACGCTGACTTGAGTGATGGCAGCGACCTATCGACAAACCGCGTAATCGCCAGTAGACACCAGCAGACAGGAGACCCCTCGTGACCGTCGTCGGGCCGTTCGGGCTGAGCGTGCGGGACCAGGCTCTGGAAGCCGATGTCCAGGCCGGGTTGGCGGCCGTCGAGGAGGGTTTGCTCGAAGCCACCAAGAGCGAGGTCCCCTTCATCACGGAGGCCGCGCAGCATCTCGTCCGGGCGGGCGGAAAGCGCTTCCGCCCGTTGCTGGTGATGCTCGCCGCCCAGTTCGGCGACCGCTACGCCCCCGGAATCGTGCCGTCGGCCGTGGTGGTGGAGCTGACCCACCTGGCGACGCTGTACCACGACGACGTGATGGACGAGGCGGCCGTACGGCGCGGGGTCGACAGCGCGAACACCCGCTGGGGCAACTCGGTCGCCGTCCTCACCGGCGACTTCCTGTTCGCCCGCGCCTCCCACATCCTGGCCGACCTCGGTCCGGAGGCCGTCCGGGTCCAGGCCGAGGCGTTCGAGCGGCTGGTCACCGGGCAGATCCTGGAGACCGCCGGACCGGTGGACGGCCGGGACCCGGTCGAGCACTACCTGGACGTGCTCGGCGGCAAGACCGGCTCGCTGGTCGCGGTCTCCTGCCGCTTCGGCGCGATGATGTCGGGCGCCGACGAGACGGTGGTCGACGTCCTCACGCAGTACGGCGAGCGCCTCGGCGTCGCCTTCCAGCTCGCCGACGACGTGCTCGACATCGCCTCCGACTCCCACGAGTCCGGCAAGACCCCGGGGACGGACCTGCGCGAGGGCATCCCGACCATGCCGGTGCTGCGGCTGCGCGAGCGGGCGGCCCGGCTGGGGCTGGCGGAGGACATCGCGCTCTGCGAGCTGCTGGACTCCGACCTGACCGACGACGCGCGGCACGCGCAGGCGCTGGCCGCGCTGCGGGCGCATCCCGCGCTGGAGCAGGCGCGGCGGGACACCGTGCGGTTCGCGGAGGAGGCGCGCGGGGCGCTGGCCCCGCTGCGGGAGTGCGACGCGAAGGCCGCGCTGATGGAGATGTGCGACGCGGTGGTGCATCGGGCGGGGTAGTTCCTGCCGGATCGCCGTTGGTTGCCGCCTGCCGCCTGCCGCCTGCCGCCTGCCGCCTGCCGCCTGGCGCTTGTTGCCGGGCTGGCGGCGGGCGTAGTCGCCTTCCGCGCCCGCGCGGTGGAGCCGCCCAGTGGCACAGTCTCCCGTGTCCGACCCCTACGGGTCGGGGCAGGCGACGCCTTGCCGTGTCATACCGCAGGTGTACGTGGAGTTGAGCCCGCGGGCTGACGTCTTTCCCTGGCCGATTTGGTCAGATGGACATCACGGAAAACACCACTCCTCACCGATTCGGGTGAGAATGGCGGCTACGGGGTGGCCGTGAGGCCATCCCCCTCGGGGGAGCCAGTAGTTGGAAGCCGCCGCCCAACACGGAGGTAGGGCACACATGGCACCGTACGGATCCGACGACAGCACGACGGCGGACGAGGCTGACGACCTGCGCGCCGGCCGGCGCAAGGCCGCGCGGTACGTCGTCCCGGTCGCGGTCGTGGGGGTGGCCGCGGCGACCATCGGGCTCGTCCCGGCGCTCGCCGACTCCGGCGACCCGGACCTGCCGAAGATCAGCGCACAGCAACTCATCGAGAAGATCGCCGCGTCCGACGTGGAGCGGCTGACCGGCACCGTGAGGATCAACACCGACCTGGGGCTGCCGGACCTCGGCGGACTGGAGAGCGGCCTGACCGGCGGTCGCGGCGGTTCGGGTGACGGCTCGTCGGCCGATCCGACGTCCAAGCTCCTCGAACTGGCCACCGGCTCCCACACCCTGCGTGTCGCCGCCGACGGCCCGGACCGGCAGAAGATCTCGCTGCTGGAGGACGCCGCCGAGTACAGCCTCATCCACAACGGCAAGAACGTCTGGGGCTACGACAGCGCCTCCAACGAGGTCTTCCACGCCACCGCCGACGAGGGCGACGGCAAGAAGGGCGGGCAGGGCAAGGAGCAGGAGCTTCCGGCCACGCCCAAGGAGCTCACCGAGGACGCCCTGAAGGCGGTCGACGACACGACCTCCGTGACCGTCGACGGCACCGCGCAGGTCGCCGGCCGCGACGCCTACCGGCTCGTCATCAAGCCCAAGGACTCCGGGTCCACCGTCGGCCAGATCACCGTGGCCGTGGACGCGAAGACGGGGCTGCCGCTGAAGTTCACCCTGACCCCGGCGAGCGGCGGGGCCGCGGTGGTCGACGCGGGCTTCACACAGATCAGCTACGCCGCGCCGGCTGCCTCCACCTTCGACTTCACGCCTCCCAAGGGTGCGAAGGTCACCGAGGAGGACGCCACCAAGGCGCCCGAGCACTCCGGCCGGCACTCCGGCGAGGACTTCGGCCGGGACTTCGCCAAGGGCGCCGGCCCCGAGGGGCTCGACGTCATCGGCGAGGGCTGGAACTCCATCGCCGCCTTCGACACCGGCGGCGAGGGCATGCCGTCCGGCTCCGAGGCGGGTGGCGCGTTCGGCGGCTTCCTCGACTCCCTCGGCGACCAGGTCAGCGGCAAGTTCGGCGAGGGCACCGTCTTCAAGACCCGTCTGATCAACGCCCTGATCACCGACGACGGCAAGGTGTACGTCGGCGCGGTGACCAAGGACGCGCTGGTGAAGGCGGCGGACGAAGCCAGGTAACCGCCGTACGCGCACGACGAATCGAGGGAGCCGATGGACCAGCCGCCCGCCACGGAGTCACATCCGGAGGGCGACGGCGCGAGCGCCGACGCGGGTGACAGCGTCATCCACACCCGCGCGCTCACCAAGCGCTACCGCGGCGGGCAGCTCGCCGTCGACGGTCTCGACCTGACCGTCCCGGCGGGCAGCGTCTTCGGCTTCCTCGGTCCGAACGGCTCCGGCAAGACCACCACCATCCGCATGCTGATGGGCCTCATCGAGCCGACCTCCGGGTCGGCCCGCGTGCTCGGCCGCCCCATGCCCCGCTCGGCCCGCGCAGTGCTCCCGCAGGTGGGCGCCCTCATCGAGGGCCCCGCCCTCTACGGCTTCCTCTCCGGCCGCGACAACCTGATCCGCTACGACGCCGCCGACCCGACCGCCGACCCCCGCACCCGGCGCACCCGCGTCGCGGCGGCCCTGGACCGGGTCGGGCTGTCAGCCGCCGCCGGCAAGAAGGCGAAGGCGTACTCGCTGGGCATGAAACAGCGCCTGGGCCTCGCGGCCGCGCTCCTCCAGCCCCGCCGGCTCCTGGTCCTCGACGAACCGACCAACGGCCTCGACCCGCAGGGCATGCGTGAGATTCGTTCCCTGGTGCGGGAGTTGGCGTCGGACGGCACGACCGTCTTCCTCTCCTCACATCTGCTGGACGAGATCGAACAGGTCTGCACGCACGCCGCGGTCATGGCGCAGGGCCGGCTGATCACCCAGGGCCCGGTGGCGGAGCTGGCCGCGGGCGCGCGGGGCCGGCTGGTCGTGACGAGCCCCGACGCGGCGGAGGCGGCGCGGGTGCTGAAGGAGCACGGGGTGGGGGACGTCGTCGTGGCGGACGACACCGTGACCGCCGATCCACCGGACGGCGAACTGGCCGACCTCAACGCCGCGTTGGTGGCGGCGGGCGTGCGCGTGCGCGCCTTCGGGGTGCAACGGGCCACACTGGAGGACGCCTTCGTGGCGCTGACGGGGGAGGGCTTCGATGTCGCGGGTTGAGGTGGACGCCCCCGAGCGGCGCCCGGACCGGCCCCGCCCCACCGACGGTCGCCGGACGACCTTCTACGGCGCCCTCCTGCGCAACGAGCTGCTCACCACCTTCCGCCGCTGGCGCACCCTCGCCCTGCTCGCGGTCCTCGCCGCCGTCCCCGTCCTCGTCGGCATCGCGGTCAGGATCGAGACCGGCGACGGCGGCGGCGCGGGCCCCGGCGGCGGTGGCGGCCCGGCGTTCATCTCGCAGATCACCAACAACGGCCTGTTCCTGGTCTTCACCGCCCTCGCCGCGACCCTGCCGTTCTTCCTCCCCATGGCGATCGGCGTGGTCGCGGGCGACGCGATCGCCGGTGAGGCGAACGCCGGCACCCTGCGCTACCTCCTGGTCGCCCCGGCCGGCCGCACCCGCCTGCTGTTCACCAAGTACGTGACGGTGATGGCGTTCTGTCTCCTGGCCACGCTGGTGGTCGCCGTCTCGGCGCTCATGGTCGGCGCCCTGCTGTTCCCCCTCGGTGACCTGACGACGATCTCCGGCACACAGATCAGCTTCGCCGAAGGACTCGGCAGGGCCCTCCTGATCGCCCTGGTCGTCGCCGCGTCACTGACCGGCGTGGCGGCGCTCGGCCTGTTCGTGTCGACCCTGACCGGCAGCGGCATCGCGGCGATGGCGACGACCGTCGGGCTGCTCATCACCGTCCAGATCCTCGACCAGATCCCCCAGCTCCACGTGATCCAGCCGTACCTCTTCTCCCACTACTGGCTGTCCTTCGCCGACCTCATGCGCGAACCGGTGTACTGGGACGACCTGGTGAAGAACCTCGGCCTGCAGGCCCTGTACGCGGCCGTGTTCGGCTCGGCGGCATGGGCGAGGTTCACCACCAAGGACATCACCGCCTGAGGACCGGTCAGGGGGTGTCGTAGGGGAAGCGGGCGAGCGGTGCCTCCTGGGCGAAGAACGTCTTCGCGCGGGCCAGCGCCTCGGTGTCGTTCAGGACGTCGCCGGGCTTGCTGCCGTTGCCGAGCAGCACCCCGCCGAAGCGCATCCCCATGTACGCGGCCGAGTGGTTGAGGGTGCCGATCAGCGGGTCGGCGACCTCCAGCTCCTCGTGCGCGAGCGCGGTGACGCCCCACAGGGTGCGTCCCGCGAGGGTGGCCTTGAAGTCGGCCCCGGGGGTGCGCAGCCAGCCCGACCAGTAGTCGAGGTACCGCTTGGCCTGGGCGGACAGCGAGTACCAGTACAGCGGGGACGCGATCACGATGTCGGTCGCCGCGAGCGTGGCGTCGAAGAGGAGCCCGACGCTGCCCTCCGTCGGCCGCCGGTGGTCGCTGTCGTGCCGCAGGTCCTCGAAGTCGGGCAGCGGATGCTCGTTGAGGTCGATCCACCGCTGCTCGACGTCACCTGCCAGCTGCTCGGCCGCCTTGCGAGCCAGCAGCTCGGTGTTGCCATCGGCGCGGCTGCTGCCGAGCACGAACAGGAAGCGGCGTGTCATGGAATCCCCCAAGCCGATCGATGAATGTACGGAGATTATATGCGCGTGCATTTAGTTGTCCAGGGGATGGTGGCGGCTCGGGCCACCTGGAGCAGCAGCGCCTCCGCACCGTGCCGCGCGACCAGCTGGAGCCCGACCGGGCAACCGTCCGGACCGAGACCCGCGGGGATGCTGATCGCCGGATGCCCGCTCAGGTTGAACGCCCAGGTCAGCGAGGTGGAGTAGCGCTCACCGGGGCCGTCGTGGCCATGCGGTCCGGTGGGTGCCGTGGGGGTCAGCAACACGTCCGTCCCGGCGAAGAACGCGGCCAGCAGCCGGTCGTTCACGGCCCGGACACGGGCGGCCGGGGCCGGGTCGGCTCCCGGGGTGCGCAGGGCCCGCCAGGCCGGGGCGGGATCACACAGCCGCAGCCGCGCCCCGTCACCCGCGAGGCGTACGGCACCGGCCTCGGCGAGCCGCAGGGCGGCGGCGTGGGCCACGGCGACGATGCCGGGGTCAGGGGTGTCGTAGCCGAGGTCGGGGGACCAGAGGGCGCCGGGGGCGGGCCCCGGGGGGACGTTCGTGGCGGCGGCGCCGGCCATCACCCTCCAGTAGGCCGCCGCGTCCCGCGCGCATCCCGCGAGCACGCCGTCCGCGGCGAGCCCCGTCCGGTCGGGCGACGGCAGCCGGCCGTTGGTGACCTTCAGCCCCACCACCCCGCACCAGGCCGCCGGGATCCGCACCGACCCCGCCCCGTCGCTCCCGGTCGCCAGCGGCACCAGCCCCGCGGCCACCGCCGCCGCGGAACCGGCCGAGGAGCCGCCCGGCGTACGGTCGGCCCGCCACGGGTTGACGGTACGGCCGCCCGCGCCGAGCCCCCAGGTCTGCCAGGGTGTTCCCGGTCCCGGGACGGCCGTGGCGCCGACCGCCACACACCCCGCGGCGAGCAGCGGGGCGGCCCGGCGCAACCCCCCGCGCCCCTTCACCCCGATCGGCACGCCGGCCAGCGCCGGCCGCTCCCCGGCGGCCACCCGCGCGTCCACCTCCGCGGCGCACCGCAGGGCGGCCTCGTCCCACACCTCGCGGAAGGCGTGCAGCGCGGGCTCGGCCCGGCGGACCCGCTCCAGGGCCCGGGCGACGGTCTCGACGGCCGACAGCGACCCGGTCCGTACCGCCGCGGCGATCTCCTCGGCGGACAGCGGCGTCAGCGCGACCGCCCGGACACACCCGTGAGCCGGGCCAGCGGCTCGGTCTCCCGCGGCGGACGGCCACCGAGGTCGCCGAGGCGCCACTCGGTGACCCACGGCACGCGATAGACGTCGATCGCCGACTCGATCACCTTCACCTGGTGGGCCAGCGGCTTCGGCAGCCGGCCCGGGGCGTCCGCGACCAGCACCACCGCGTCCAGGTCCAGACCGTGCGGGGCGGCCCCGCGCCGGAAGGTGTCCAGGGTGCGCAGGGCGGCGGCCAGCCCGCTGGCGTGGGTGCGGGCGACGAGCAGTACGGACGGGGGAGCGTCGGGGCCGGGCCAGTCCCGCCCGCAGTCGTGACCGCCGTAGACGGCGGCCAGTGTGGAGACCCCGGCGCCGCCGTGCGTACCGACGAAGGAGAAACGGCGTGCCGAGGCGTGCGCGACGGGCTCCGGACGTCCCCGCGGCGGGGGTACCGGTCCGCGGACCCAGATCTCCGGTCCCTGCTGCACGTACGGTCTCCTTCCCGAGGCGTCGGCGTCCCCCCGGCCGGCCTGGGACGAGCCTGTGACGTCACGGTGACGTGAGAACCAGGAGCGAACGGAGAGACTACTCAACAGTATGTGTACGACCGGCTCTTGACGCCGGGGGCGCATCGGCCCGGCCGGCGGAGGGACCACCATGGAACCCGAGCACGCCGTCCGCCACGCCTCGACGGATCCGAGTGAGGGAACCATGTCGCGACTCAGCCGCGAGAAGCGGGAACAGCAGGGCGCCGTACAGCCGGCGGTGCTCGCGGCGGCGCCGCTCGACGTCCTCGTCGGCGCGGGCGGGGCCGTTGTGGGAGGCGTACCCGTGACGCCGGTCCCGGGCGAGGAACTGCACCACACCGTCCTCGACCACCTCCACCGCATCGCCCTCGCCACCGGACACCCCGTCCACGCCACGGTCCACGACGACCGCATCGGCTATGTGGTCGCCCTCCGCATCGACGCGGACGGATCGAGCCGCTTCACGGCGGAGCCGGTGGAGACGGGGGCGGGGCCGGCGGGGGAAGCGGAGCCGGTGTCGTCGCCCACACCGCCGGGACCGCCCGCCCTCCCCGCCGCACCGGCGGAGTTCAGGTCCAAAGCCGTCGAGGCGTCCGGAGCGTCCCACGACGAGCCCACCCACCTCCTCCGCCAGACCGAGCCCCGGACCCAGGCGCGCCCCGAGCCCCGGCCCCAGCCCGGGCGCGAGGACCGCACCCGCACCCCCGAGCCCCCCACCTTCCCGATCCGTGCCGTGTCGGACCCGGAGGGGCAGGAGCCGCGGGACGCTGTGCCGACGTTCCGGCTGCGGGCCGTGCCCGGGTGGGTGGCGGAGGCGGCACCGGGTACGGTCGCGCCCCCCACCGGCCAGTTCGGGCCACCGCCGGTCATGGACGCGTCACCCGTGACGGGCGTACGCCCCGCACACGCCCCGGCGGCGGGCGCCGTACCGGAAGCCTCCACCTGGCCCGAACCGGCCACTGACCCCGAGCCCGCCCCGGACCCCGGGCCCGAGCCGACCTCCGGGCTCACACCCGCCCCGGGGGCGACGCCCACCCCCGCGCGCAGGTCCCTCCCCGGCTTCCCCCCGCCCCTCCGCGACGACCCCGACCCCAAGCCGGCCCCGCCCCGCGGGTTCGACGCCGTGGCCGAGGCCGTGCTCGGGGACGACCCCGTGGCGGCCCATGACGGTGGCGCTGCCGCGTTCGTCGCCGGACCGAAGGCGCGGATCAACGAGGCCGTGAAGGCGGGGCGGACGGACGAGGCCGCGCAGTTGGCGGAGCAGACGGTGGCCGAGGCGTCCCGGACACTGGGCCCGGACCACCCCGAGGTGCTGCGGCTCCTCGAACTGACCGCTTACATCGCCTACTTGAACGGTGACCCGGCCCGCGCCTTCGCCCTCTCGCTCGACCTCGCCCGTACCCGCCACCACGCCGGGGACCCCGAGGCCGCGTACGGCAACGTCCAGAGCGCGGCGACCGCCTGGCGTGCCGTACGCGACCCGGAGCACGGGCTGCGCTTGGGGGTCGAACTCATCGGGCTGTGGACCGAGTTGACGCGGGAGGAGGGCACGGCTGTGGAGGACATCGAGGAACTCGAGTCCGCCCAGGCCCGCATGGCCCGCCTCGCCGCGCGCGCCGGGAAGCTCGACTCCTAGGAGGACAGCTCCCAGACCGCGTACGCCAGCGCGTCACTGTTCCGGTTCAGGGCGGTGTCGTTGATGTTCGACGTCGTGTCGCAGGAGGAGTGGTAGCAGCGGTCGAAGGCCTGCCCCGAGGTGCCGCCCCACTTGGCCGCCTGCGCCGCCGTCTTGGTCCGGCTCGCGCCCGTGAACAGCCCGCCCACCGGCACCCCCGCGCTCTTGAACGGCGCGTGGTCGGAGCGGCCGTCGCCCTCGGTCTCGATCTCGGTCGGGACGCCGAGGCCGGTGAAGTAGTCCTTGAAGGTCTTCTCGATCGCGGGATCGTCGTCGTAGACGAAGTAGCCGGGGTTGGGCGAGCCGATCATGTCGAAGTTCAGGTAGCCGCTGATCCTCGCGCGGTTGGTGGAGGACAGGTTGTTGACGTAGTAGCGCGAGCCGACCAAACCGAGTTCCTCCGCGCCCCACCAGGCGAACCGCAGATGACTGGTGGGTTGGTACCCGGCTCTCGACACGGCCAGCGCGGTCTCCAGGACCGCCGCCGAACCGGACCCGTTGTCGTTGATGCCCGCCCCGGAGCTGACGCTGTCGAGGTGCGAGCCGGCCATGACGACCTGGTTGGTGTCGCCGCCCGGCCAGTCGGCGATCAGGTTGTAGCCGACGCGGCCGGAGGAGGTGAACTGCTGGATGGCCGTGGTGTATCCGGCGGCGTCGAGCTTGGCCTTCACATAGTCGAGCGAGGCCTTGTACCCGGCGCGGCCGTGCGCCCGGTTGCCGCCGTTGGCGGTGGCTATGGACTGGAGCTGGGCGAGGTGGGCCTTGACGTTGGCCACGGGGATGTCGGGCGCGGCGGCGGTCACCTCGGGGGCGGGCGCCGCGCCGGCTATGGATCCGCCGGTCAGCAGCAGGACGGCCGTGACAAGGCCGGCCGTCGACGCGCGCCCGGAAACGGAGAGCTTCATGGTGGGGGGCTCCGGATTCCTCGGGAATCACAGGGATTCCACAGCGAATGGGGTGCCTGGATGGTGAAGCTGTGACTAACTCTCCGTCAAGAGCGGTATCAGGACAGCGAGTTCGGAATCCGGAACCGGGCGCGGTTGCCTACTGCACGCAGAACTCGTTCCCCTCCGGGTCCGCCATCACCACCCAGGCGCCCTGCGCCTGCCGCACCTCCTGCAGCACCTTCGCGCCGAGCCCCGTCAGCCGTTCGACCTCGGACTCCCGCCGCCCGTCACCCGGGTGCAGGTCGAGATGGAGCCGGTTCTTCACCGTCTTCTCCTCCGGCACCCGCTGGAACAGCAGCCGCCGCCCGAGGCCGGTACCGCTGTGCTCGTCGTAGGGGTCGTCCGGATGCCGTACGGCGACGAGGTCGCGGAAGGCGAGACGGGCGTGGAAGTCGACGGTCGCCTCGCGTGGCAGCGCGCCCAGGTCCAGCAGCCGCCGGATCAGCGCGTCGTTGTCCTCGACCTCGTAGTGCAGCGCGGCGGCCCAGAAGTCGGCCTGGGACTGCGGATCCGCGCAGTCGATCACGAGCTTCCAGTGGACGGGTACGGGTGTCACGGGTGTCGTCTGCGTCATGCGGTCACTTATAGCGGCGCTTGCGGTCAGCCACTGTCCGCGACTCGGACCCCGGCGTCCCTGTCCGTGAGGCGCCCGCGCCCGACGCCCCCCTCCTCGACGCCCGCGTCCCCGGCCACCCGCCTGTCGTACGCCGTCCGGGCCGCCGCGATCTCCTCCTGGTGTGCCTCGGTCCAGGTCACCAGGGACCGGATCGTGGTGTGCAGGGTCCGGCCGAGCGCGGTGAGCTCGTACTCCACGCGCGGCGGCACCACCGGGTAGACCGTCCGCCGCACCAGCCCGTCCCGCTCCAGCGAGCGCAGCGTCACCGTGAGCATGCGCTGGCTGACGCCGTCGATCTCGCGGCGCAGCTCGGTGAAGCGCAGCCGGCGGTTCTCCAGCAGGGCGATGACGAGAAGGGACCACTTGTCGGCGACCCGGTCGAGGATCTGCCTCACCTGGCAGTCCGCGCGGGTGTCCCATTGGAAGGGATCGGTGTCACCGTGGTCCACGGTGCCCTCGCAGTAACCGGGTGACTTCGAAGTGCCTTCTTCCATGTCCGTCGATGCTGCCGGAGGCTGAAGGCGGTTACAAGAGGGAACCGACCCTCATGCGGGTAACCACCCCTTCTCCCTGGAGTGTTGCCATGGGCACGCGTGCGTGGGCGCTGTTACTCGTCCTCTGCGGAACGATCTTCCTGGAGGGCGCCGACATCGCGATGATGGCGATCGCGATCCCGTCGATCAGATCGGACCTGGGCCTGGAGACGGACACCGCGGCCTGGGTGATGAGTTCCTACGTCCTCGGGTACGCCGGTTTCACCCTCCTCGGCGGCCGCGCCGCCGACCTCCTGGGCCGCCGCCGCATGTTCCTGCTCTGGCTGGCGGTCTTCCTCGCCTTCTCGGGCCTCGGCGGCTTCGCGACCGAGGGCTGGATGCTGGTCGTCGCCCGCTTCGTCACCGGGATGGCCGCGGCGTTCATGACCCCGGCCGCCCTCTCCCTGATCACCACCTCCTACGAGGCGGGCACGCAGCGCGACAAGGCCCTGCTCGTCTACGCCGGTACCGCCGCCGGCGGCTTCTCGCTCGGCCTGGTGATCGGCGGCCTGCTCACCTCGCTGGACTGGCGCTGGGTGTTCTTCGCCCCGGTGCTGATGGCGGGCGTCCTGCTGGCGGCGGCCGCACGGCTGATCCCGCACCAGGACCCGCCGCCCGCCCACACCGGCCCGCGCGGCTTCGACCTCCCGGGCACCCTCACCGTGGCCGGCGCCATGCTGCTGGCCGCCTACACCGTCGTACGACTGGAGCACGGCTCGCGCGGCTGGCCGCTCACGGCGGCGTCGGCCCTCGGGGCGCTGCTGCTGGCCGCCGTCTTCGTGGCCGTCGAGCGCCGCAGCGCCCGCCCGCTCGTCCGGCTGGGCATCCTGCGCCACCGGTCGGTGGTCCGCGCCGACATCGGGGCACTGCTGTTCGTCGGGGCGTTCTTCGGCTTCCAGTTCGTGGTGACGCTGTATCTGCAGGAACTGCGCGGCTGGTCCTCGCTGCGGACCGCGATCGCCCTGGTGATCCTGGGCTGCGACGCGATCCTCGCCCCCACGCTCACCCCGAGGCTGGTCGCCCGGTACGGCTATCCGCGCGTGATCGTCGGCGGTTTCGCGCTGGCGGTCGCGGCGTACGGGCTGTTCCTGCCGGTCGGCATGGACTGGCCGTATCCGGCGATGTTCCCGACGCTGATCATCGCGGGCACCGCCTTCGCACTGGCGTACGGGCCGCTGACGATCGCGGCGACGGACGGCGTCGCCGAGCACGAGCAGGGCCTCGCGAGCGGGCTGCTGCACACGGCGACCCAGTTCGGCTCGGCGATCGGGATCTCGGCGGTGACCGCCGTCTACGGCTTGGCGTCGACCGGGCCGGGGCCCGAGGCGACGCTGTCCGCGTTCCGTACGGCGCTGGTGGTACCCGTCGCGATGGTGACGCTGGGCCTGCTGCTCTGGCTCCTGAGCCTGCGGGCGGTGCGCAGCGCGTCCCAGGTCAGCAGCGACAGCGCCAGCCAGACCAGCGCGAATCCGGCCCAGCGCTCGGGCGGCATGGCCTCGTGGAAGTAGACGATGCCGAGCAGGAACTGGAAGACCGGCGCGAGGTACTGGAGCAGGCCGAGGGTGGACAGCGGGACGCGGATCGCGGCGGCCCCGAAGCAGATCAGGGGGAGCGCGGTGACCAGGCCGGTCCCGGCGAGCAGGGCGGCGTGGCCGGGGCCCTCGGTGACGAACGCGGACTCGCCGCGCGCGGAGAGCCACACCAGGTAGCCCAGCGCGGGCAGGAACTGGATGGCCGTCTCGGCGGCGAGCGACTCCAGCCCGCTGAGGTTGACCTTCTTCTTCACCAGCCCGTAGGTCGCGAAGGAGAAGGCGAGGACGAGGGAGATCCAGGGCGGCCGCCCGTACCCGACGGTGAGCACGACGACGGCACCGAAGCCGATCCCCACCGCCGCCCACTGCACGGGCCGCAGCCGTTCCTTCAGGAGCAGCACGCCCATCGCGATGGTGACCAGGGGGTTGATGAAGTAGCCGAGCGAGGCCTCGACGACCCGGTCGTTGTTCACGGCCCAGATGTAGACGCCCCAGTTCACCGCGATGACAGCCGCGGCGACCGTGACCAGCGCGAGCTTGCGCGGCTGCCGCAGCAGTTCACCGGCCCACTTCCACCGCCGTAGGACGAGCAGCGCCAGGGTGACGACGAGGAAGGACCACGCCATCCGGTGGGCGAGGACCTCGGTGGCCCCGGCGGGCTTCAGCAGCGGGAAGTAGAGCGGGAACAGCCCCCACATCCCGTACGCGGCGAAGCCGTTCAGCAGTCCTATGTGCCGCTCACCCTTGGGCTTCCCGCTCATGGGCCCTCCTCCTCACGCCGACCTCGCCTGCACGAAGGTAACGCCGAGCACCCCCGCCTGTCATGCCCGTATCGCTATACGGTCATGACAGGCGGGGGTCGTAGGCTCAAGGGCCGTTAGGGGAGTGATCAGCCCTTGAGCGCGACTGTGATCGCCTCGGACAGCGGGGTGGTCGGACGGCCGGCGAGCCGGGAGAGGTCGCCGGAGGAGACGACGAGCTCACCCTTGGCTATGGAGGCGTCCACGCCCGCGAGGACCGCGGCGAGCGGCGCGGGCAGCCCGGCGCCGGCCAGGACGCCGGTGTACTCCTCGACCGAGACGGGGTTGTAGGCGATCTCCTTGCCGGTCTGCCCACTGAGCTCGGCCGCGTACTCGGCGAAGCTCCAGGCCTCGTCGCCGCCCAGCTCGTACGTCTGGTTCTCGTGGCCCTCGCCGGTCAGCACGGCGACCGCGGCGGCCGCGTAGTCGGCGCGCGAGGCGGAGGAGACCCGGCCCTCGCCGGCGGCCTGGGTGACGGCGCCGTACTGGAGGACGGGGGCCAGGTTCTCGGTGTAGTTCTCGTGGTACCAACCGTTGCGCAGCAGCGTGTACGGCAGACCGGAGGCCAGCAGCGCCTCCTCGGTGGCCCGGTGGTCGTCGGCGAGGGCGGCGGTGAGGGTGCCGGGGGCGCTGGTGTAGGCGAGCAGCGCCACGTTCGCGGCCTTGGCGGCGTCGATGACGACCTGGTGCTGGCCGGGGCGGCCCTTGTCGAACTCGTTGCCGGAGATCAGCAGCACTTTGTCGCCGGCGGCGAGGAGGCCGTCGAAGGTCTCGGGGTTGTTGTAGTCGGCGACCGCTATCCGCACGCCCTTCTCGGCGAGATCGGCGGCCTTCTCCGGGGTGCGGACGACGGCGGTGACCTGCTCCGCCGGAACCTTCTCCAGCAGCTGCTCGACGACGTGACGGCCGAGGTGTCCGGTGGCTCCGGTGACGACGATGCTCATGATCTGCGATCTCCTGGTGGTCTGGGCGATGTCACTAACCCTAGGGTAGGCGCTAACTCCGCGAAAGTACCCACTTTGAAGTAAGGTACTGGCATGGCAGTAAGTAATGCGCGCCCGACGACCGGCGAGGCGATGTGCCCCCACCGGCTCGTCCTGGAGCACGTCACCAGCCGCTGGGGCGTCCTGGTCCTGATCGCCCTCCTGGACCGCTCGTACCGCTTCAGCGAGCTGCGCCGCGCGATCTCCGGCAACGGCAGCCGGACGGTGAGCGAGAAGATGCTCACCCAGACCCTCCAGACCCTGGAACGCGACGGCCTGCTCCACCGCGCCGCCCAACCGGTGATCCCACCCCGCGTCGACTACTCCCTGACCGACCTGGGCCGCGAGGCCGCACAACAGGTACGGGACCTGGCCGCGTGGACGGAAGCGCGGATGGGGGCGGTACAGGAGGCGCGGGAGGTGTATGACGCGCGGAAGGGGGGTTCTGAGCAGGGATGACGTGTGCGGTGAGGCCTGGCTGAACGAATGCGGGCGGCGCTCGCTGGGCACATACATGTCAGGACGCCGGTCGACGTGAGCGGTACGTCCACCCATGCGCCCCCTCTCCGCCTCCCGCTCGGGGTTGAGCTGCCCGGCATGCTGGGGGCGGGGCGCAGTGCCCAACCGTGCGCCGGTCATCACGCCGACGACCGACGCCCGGACTCCTGACTCGGGGGTCGCCTTGGCCACACAGAATCCGGACGCCCGCAGGATCGGTTCTGCAATGCGGGCGAGGGCGGGGCGAGTGCGCAGGTCGTTCCCGCGCCCCGCACGGCGCCAGCGTCAGGAGGAGTTGGCGCTCGACGTGCTACGGCACCTCGTCTCCCTGACTCAGGAGATCCGCAACGCGAATCTGATCCAACTGCACCGCCTCGCCGCCGAGCAGGCGGGCCGCGCGATGGCGGATCCCGCCCTGGCGGAAGCCATGAGCACACTGGACAACCTGTCGGAACGGCAGCGGCGACAGGTGCTCTTCCTGAACGCGCAGTACAGCGTCATCGTGCTGAACCATCGGCTCGGTGCCATCACCTGGGACGAACTCATCGGGCACCTGCGCGTGTGGTGCGTCAACAGCACCTTCCAGGAGTATTGGCAACTGACGCGGGACCATCGCAAGAGTCTGCCTCGGGAGTCGCTGGAAGCTCGCATCGGCGAGGCTGTCGACGTCATACTCGACGAGCTGTCCGATGGGCCGGACGATTGGTGGGTCGTGGGCCCATCGAGTGAATGATGGGTGCGCCCCCGTGCCTCACAGCCAGGCGGTAAAGTTCCCCCGGTCGACGATTCAACTTCCCGTTCCCAGACCGGACTTCGTTCCGCTCGGCATTTAGACAGAGGGCTCCCGCGTGCACAGCGAACTCCCCGCCGCCAGTATCGTTCGTCGCCTCGGGGATTCGCCCCGACAACGCGGGAGCCTGTCGGGCGAAACATGTCCCGACCTCTTCGAGCTGAGCGACGGCAGCTTCGCGGTCATTGGTACCGACCGCACCGATGAACTGGACGCGCTGCTTCCGGCGGACGCCGCTCGCGCTGACTACGAACGCATTGTCGTGATCACCCGGGAGACCCTCCTCCGCGCCAAGAGAGACATCCCCGACGCCTGACGCCGAGGGCCCGGATGCCGTAGCGCGTCCGGGCCCTCCGCGTGTTCGCCGACCGTCAGCCCACCACGGTCCAGGTGTCGCCGCCCGCCAGCAGGGCCGCCAGGTCGCCCTTGCCGTTCTGTTCGATCGCGGTGTCCAGTTGGTCGGCCATCTGGGTGTCGTAGACCGGGCGGTCGACCGAGCGGAGGACGCCGATCGGGGTGTGGTGGAGGGTGTCCGGGTCGGCGAGGCGGGAGAGGGCGAAGGCGGTGGTGGGGGAGGGGGAGTGGGCGTCGTGGACCAGGATCCGGGACTCGGTGTCCGGGGTCACGTCGACCACCTTGAGGTCACCCGTCACCGGGTCCCGCACCACCCCGCGCGACCCGTCCGCGCCGAAGCGGATCGGCTTGCCGTGCTCCAGGCGGATCACCGCCTCCTCGGCCTGCTGCTTGTCCTTCAGCGCGTCGAAGGCGCCGTCGTTGAAGATGTTGCAGTTCTGGTAGATCTCGACCAGCGCCGTACCGGGGTGGGCGGCCGCCTGGCGCAGGACCTCCGTCAGGTGCTTGCGGTCGGAGTCCACCGTCCGCGCCACGAAGGACGCCTCCGCGCCGATCGCCAGGGACACCGGGTTGAACGGGGCGTCCAAAGAGCCCATCGGCGTCGACTTGGTGATCTTGCCGACCTCGGAGGTGGGGGAGTACTGGCCCTTGGTCAGGCCGTAGATCCGGTTGTTGAAGAGGAGGATCTTCAGGTTCACGTTCCGCCGCAGGGCGTGGATCAGGTGGTTGCCGCCGATGGACAGGGCGTCACCGTCACCCGTGACCACCCATACCGACAGGTCGCGGCGCGACGCCGCCAGGCCCGTCGCGATCGCCGGCGCCCGTCCGTGGATCGAGTGCATGCCGTACGTGTTCATGTAGTACGGGAAGCGCGACGAGCAGCCGATGCCCGAGACGAAGACGATGTTCTCCTTGGCCAGGCCCAGTTCCGGCATGAAGCCCTGGACCGCGGCGAGGATCGCGTAGTCCCCGCAGCCGGGGCACCAGCGGACCTCCTGGTCGCTCTTGAAGTCCTTCATGGACTGGCGACCCTCGGCCTTGGGAACGAGGGAGAGCGCCTCGATCGTGCCCGTGCCTTCCGTGGACGTCTCAGCCATCGATGGCCTCCTTGAGAGCCGTGGCGAGCTGTTCGGCCTTGAACGGCATTCCGTTGACCTGGTTGTACGAGTGCGCGTCCACCAGGTACTTCGCCCGGATCAGCGTGGCGAGCTGCCCGAGGTTCATCTCGGGGATCACCACCTTGTCGTAGTGCCCCAGCACCGTGCCGAGATTGCGCGGGAACGGGTTGAGGTGGCGCAGATGCGCCTGGGCGATGGACTCGCCCGCGGTACGCAGCCGCCGGACCGCCGCCGTGATCGGGCCGTACGTCGAGCCCCAGCCCAGCACCAGCGTGCGTGCCCCGTGCGGGTCGTCGACCTCCAGATCGGGGACCTCGATGCCGTCGATCTTGGCCTGCCGGGTGCGGACCATGAAGTCGTGGTTGGCGGGGTCGTAGGAGATGTTGCCCGTGCCGTCCTGCTTCTCGATGCCGCCGATGCGGTGTTCGAGACCGGGGGTGCCGGGGACCGCCCAGGGGCGGGCGAGGGTGTGCGGGTCGCGCTTGTACGGCCAGAAGACCTCGCTGCCGTCCTCCAGGGTGTGGTTCGGTCCCTGGGCGAACTGCACGGTCAGATCCGGGAGTTCGTCGATCTCCGGGATGCGCCAGGGCTCGGAGCCGTTGGCCAGGTAGCCGTCGGAGAGCAGCATGACCGGGGTGCGGTAGGTCAGCGCGATACGGGCGGCTTCCAGGGCGGCGTCGAAGCAGTCGGCGGGGGTCTGCGGCGCGACGACCGGAACCGGGGCCTCGCCGTTGCGGCCGAACATCGCCTGGAGCAGGTCCGCCTGCTCGGTCTTGGTCGGCAGGCCCGTGGAGGGCCCGCCGCGCTGGATGTCGATCACCAGCAGGGGGAGTTCGAGGGAGACCGCGAGGCCGATGGTCTCCGACTTCAGCGCCACACCCGGACCGGACGTGGTCGTCACCGCCAGGCTGCCGCCGAAGGCCGCGCCCAGCGCCGCCCCGATGCCCGCGATCTCGTCCTCGGCCTGGAAGGTGCGCACGCCGAAGTTCTTGTGGCGGCTCAGCTCGTGCAGGATGTCCGAGGCCGGGGTGATCGGGTACGAGCCGAGGAACAGCGGCAGATCCGCCTGCCGCGAGGCCGTGATCAGGCCGTAGGACAGGGCGAGGTTCCCGGAGATGTTGCGGTAGGTGCCGGTCGGGAACGCGGCGGCGGCCGGCGCGACCTCGTAGGAGACCGCGAAGTCCTCGGTGGTCTCGCCGAAGTTCCAGCCGGCGTGGAACGCCGCCAGGTTCGCCTTCATGATCTCGGGCTTCTTGGCGAACTTCGTCTTCAGGAAGCGTTCGGTGCCCTCGGTGGGCCGGTGGTACATCCATGACAAGAGGCCGAGCGCGAACATGTTCTTGCTGCGCTCGGCCTCTTTGCGGCTGAGGTCGAATTCCTTGAGGGCCTCGACCGTCAATGTCGTCAGGGGCACCGGATGGAGGCTGTAGCCGTCGAGGGAGCCGTCCTCGAGCGGGCTCTGCTCGTAGCCCACCTTCTGCATCGCGCGTTTGGTGAACTCGTCGGTGTTGACGATGATCTCCGCGCCCCGCGGCACGTCCCCGATGTTGGCCTTCAGGGCCGCCGGGTTCATGGCCACCAGCACGTTGGGCGCGTCGCCCGGGGTCAGGATGTCGTGGTCGGCGAAATGGAGCTGGAAGGAGGACACGCCCGGCAGGGTCCCGGCAGGCGCCCGGATCTCGGCGGGGAAGTTCGGCAGGGTGGACAGATCGTTGCCGAAGGAGGCCGTCTCCGAGGTGAAGCGGTCGCCGGTGAGCTGCATACCGTCACCGGAGTCCCCCGCGAAGCGAATGATGACCCGGTCCAGCCGGCGGACGTCCTTCGTCCCTGCCGGTTTGCGCTGCTCTCCCACGACGGCTTCGTCGGCCTGCTCCGCTGGGCTACTGACCTGGCTGGTCACTGAACTGGACCTCCCTCGAGGCGGCTGTCCGGGACAGGCCCTCCCGCAGGCCCACCCAGGATCAACCCTACGTCCGTAAGGGTCGCCTTCCTGTGGCCAATCGCATGTTGGACACGATTTCGAGACGGCCCGCTGCCCTGACTTGTCATGATCTGCTCGCCCCCCGGCGCTCGCCTACAAGACGCTCCCCGCTCACCTTCGGTTCTGGGACGTACGCACACCGTTCGCGTGTCGCCCCATGTCGTACGCATCGGGTGTCACCCGTATGGCTGACACGGTGTCAGGACATCAGGAGTTCAGGTAGGTGAGAACAGCGAGAACACGTCGGTGATCCCCGTCACTGGGGGACAGCCCCAGCTTCAGGAAGATGTTGCTGACGTGCTTCTCCACGGCGCCGTCGCTCACCACGAGCTGCCGCGCGACCGCCGAGTTCGTCCGCCCCTCGGCCATCAGCCCCAGGACCTCCCGCTCGCGCGGGGTGAGTCCCGCGAGCACGTCCTGCTTGCGGCTGCGGCCCAGCAGCTGCGCGACCACCTCGGGGTCCAGCGCCGTACCCCCCTCGGCGACCCGGACCACCGCGTCGACGAACTCACGCACCTCGGCTACCCGGTCCTTCAGCAGATAGCCGACCCCACGACTGGAACCGGCCAGCAACTCGGTCGCGTACCGCTCCTCCACGTACTGCGACAGCACCAGCACCCCGAGCCCCGGATGCGCCTTGCGCAGCTGTACGGCCGCCCGCACCCCCTCGTCGGTGTGCGTCGGCGGCATCCGTACGTCGGCGACCACCACGTCGGGCAGCTCACCCTGCGCGTCCAGCTCGGTGACGGTCTTGACCAGCGCCTCCCCGTCACCGACCCCGGCGACGACGTCGAGCCCACGGTCGGTCAGCAGCCGGGTCAGCCCTTCCCTGAGCAGAACCGAATCCTCGGCGATGACCACCCGCACCCTGTCCTCCACGATCCCTCTGTCCCCCATACCAGCCTCCGCACCCGCCTCACCGACGGGCAAGGCCCAGCATTCCAGCATTCGCCTGCCGGTGGGCCGGGGGAGGGGGAATCGGTTCAGGTCAGGCTCTTCCAGGCTGTCCGAGGGGGTGGGGGTGGGGGTGGGGGAGGGGGGCGCCTTGCGGGCACGGGTGGGGGCGCCTTCGGGCAGGGATGGGGGGCGCCTTTCGGATCCGGAACGGCGCGAGGGCGGCGGGGGCCAGAACAGCCGGCCCCACGCCGCCCACGTGCCACAGGCACCCGTGCCACAGGTACCCGTGCCACAGGTACCCGTGCCCTCACCTCGGCGCGCTCACCCCAGCGACCGCTCCCCCCGCCAAGGCAGCTCCGCGGTGACCCGTGTGGGTCCCCCCACCGGCGAGTCCACCACCAGAATCCCGTCCACCGCGTCCAGCCGTTCCGCCAGCCCGGCCAACCCGGACCCCGCCGTGGTGTCCGCGCCGCCCACCCCGTTGTCCACCACCTGGAGCATCAGGCGGCTCTCCACCCGCCACACGTCCACCGCCGCCCACGTGGCCCGCGAGTGCTTGCTGATGTTCTGGAGCAGCTCCGACACCGTGAAGTACGCGATCCCCTCGATCGCCGGCGCGGGCCGCTCCACCAGGTCCACCTCCACCTGCACCGGCACGGTGCACCGCGAGGCGACGGCCGACAGCGCCGCGTCCAGCCCCCGGTCCGTCAGCACGGCCGGATGGATCCCACGAGCCAGATCCCGCAGCTCCTGCAACGCCGTCTTCACCTCACCGTGCGCCTCGTCCACCATCCGCGCCGCGGCCTCCGGGTCCTCCGTGAGCTTCTCCTTGGCCAGTCCCAGGTCCATCGCCAGCGCCACCAGCCGGGCCTGCGCCCCGTCGTGCAGGTCGCGCTCGATGCGCCGCAGGTCCGCCGCCGCCGTATCGACGACGACCCCCCGGTCGGACTCCAGCTCGACCACGCGCGTGGCCAGCCGGGAGGGCCCGAGCAGCCCGTGCACCATGACCCGGTCCACCATCGTCAGCGCCCGCACGATCCACGGCGTCGCCAGCGTGAAGAGCAGTCCCACCAGCGCGGTCACACCGATCTCGAAGGGGTTGTCGAGGTAGATGTGGTGGGTCTCGTCGCCGTACAGCTGAAGCCCGTCCTGACCGCCGTACACCGGGAAGAGCCAGAACCACAGCGGATACGTCAGCAGCGCCCAGCCGTAGACCCAGAAGTTCACGGCGACGACGAAGGAGAACACCGACCACGGCAGGTGGATCACCGAGTACAGCAGCGCCCGCCAGGACGTGCCGCTCTTGAGGACCGCGCCCATCCAGGCGAGGAAGCCGCTGCCGCGCATCCGCAGCGGTTCGGGGTCGGCGACCTCGAGCCCCAGCAGACCACGCGCCCGCGCCCGTTCCATCGCCCCGAAGCCCCGGCAGCCGGCCAGTCCCGCCGCCAGCACCGGGACACCGAGGAAGGTGACCAGCAGCCCGGCGCCGACCGCCGCCATCGTCACCGCGTACGTGAACAGCACGATGCTGATCGGCAGGCTCAGCAGCACATATCCGAACTCCCGCCAGGCACGCCCCTCGAACGGCGCCCTGAGCCCCATCGGCAGCCGGTGCCGCCGCGTCCCCTCGTCGAGGAACCCGTAGCTCTGTCCGTATTCCGTGGCCATCGGCGTCGTCCTTCTCTCGTCCCGCGCCTGGGTGTCACATCGGTGTCTGTCGTATCTCCACCCTGCTGCGCCGCAGGTCCGCGGACCATGGAGTCCGTCGGCGTCTTGGGAGGGGGGTTTTCCCTACCACCCGTGTTTCCTTGGGTCCCGGCCGCTGGTCGCGCCCCTCGGCGCGCTTTGGTCCCGGCGGGCCGGGCGCGTCACCTGTGGCCGGTGTGGCCGGTGTGGCCGGTGTGGCCGGTGTGGCCGGTATGGCCGGTATGGCCGGTGTGGCCGGTGTCGAAGGACCGGTCCCGCCACGGCAGCTCCGCCGTCACCGACGTAGGGCCGCCCGGCGGGGAGTCGATGACGAACAGGCCGTCGACGGCGTTCAGGCGTTCCGCGAGGCCGCGCATGCCGGTGCCGCCGTCGAGGCGGGCGCCGCCGCTGCCGTCGTCCCACACCTGGATGAGCAGCCGGTCCTCCGTGCGCCACACGTCGACCGACGCCGACCGCGCCCCGCTGTGCTTGCTGACGTTCTGGAGCAGCTCGGAGACGGTGAAGTAGGCGATGCCCTCGATGGCCGCGGCCGGCCTGGCGCCCAGGTCGGCGGTCACCTTCACCGGCACCGTGCAACGCGAGGCGACCGAGGACAGCGCGGCGTCGAGCCCGCGGTCGGTGAGGACGGCGGGATGGATGCCCCGCGCGAGATCCCGCAGCTCCTGGAGCGCCAGCTTCACCTCGCCGTGCGCCTCCGCGACCATCGCCTGCGCGTACTCCGGGTCCTCCAGCAGCTTCTCCTTCGCCAGGCCGAGACCCATGGCGAGGTTGACCAGCCGGGCCTGCGCCCCGTCGTGCAGATCCCGCTCGATACGCCTCAGATCGGCCGCGGCCGTGTCGACCACGACCCCCCGGTCCGACTCCAGCTCGGCGATCCGCCGCTCCAGCTCGTCCGAGGGCGACAGCAGTCCCCGCACCATCGCCCGGTCGGCGTTGGCCAGCCCCCGCGCGATGAACGGCAGCACCGGCCACAGCACGAACAACGAGGTCAGCGTGATGACGAAGGTGAGGATGCCCCACGGCAACCGGATGAAGTCGTACAGGAGCGTCCGCCAGCCCACCGGGTCCTTCAGCATCATCCACAGCTGCCGGAAGAACCCCGAGTTGCGCGTCCTCAGCGGCAACGGGCTCGGCTCGTCGATCCGCACCCCGAGCAGCGCCCGGGCCCGCGCCCGCTCCATCGCGCCGAGCTTCCGCGCCCCCATCAGCCCCGCCGCCAGCAACGGGAACCCGACCACGGTCACGGTCAGCCCGAAGCCGGCGGACACCACCGTCGTCGCATAGACGAACCCGAGCAACGCCACCGGAAGGTTGATCAGGAGATACGCGATCTCCTTCCAGGTGTGCGCGTCGTAGGCGAACCGGACCGGCGGAAGCGGCGGCGGGCCGGAGTCGGCTCCCGGGTGTGGCGTGGAGCGATGAAGGCTGGGGCGTTCGGTCATATGGGCTAGCGTGCCGCGCGGCGCGCCCGCGCGCCATGAGGCGGACCGCCGCGATCCCCTGGGGAAAACCCCACCCCGGCATCTTGAGCCGTGACGGGCTGCTTACGGTCTCTTTAGCAGGCCCTAGACTCCCGTGCGTACAGATCGTCGAACAGCGGGTGTCCAGCGATCTTCGGTGTGTTCACAGGGAGCGAGGGGACGGACGTGCCGGAACCGACCGTCGGGTCGACCGTCGTCGTTGCGGCGGACTACTTCCAGTCGTACTCGGTCGTCGGACTGCTCGCCGTCGTCGGCGTGCTGTTCGTCGCCGTCGCCTTCGGCGCGGGCCGCCTGCTGCGCCCCGTCGTCCCGACCCCGGAGAAGCTCCTGACGTACGAGTGCGGCGTCGACCCCGTCGGCGAGGGCTGGGCCCACACCCAGGTCCGCTACTACGTCTACGCCTTCCTCTACGTCATCTTCGCCGTCGACTCGATCTTCCTGTTCCCGTGGGCCACGGTCTTCGCCGCCCCCGGCTACGGCGCCGCCACCCTCGTCGAGATGTTCATCTTCCTCGGCTTCCTGGCCGTGGGTCTGCTGTACGCATACAAGAAGGGCGTCCTGACATGGACGTAACCCCCGAGACCGAGACCGGGTCCGTGCCGGTGCTGCTGCCGGAGCCGAAGCGGCTGGGCGCGCTCGCCCGCCTCGCCCCCGAGCCGATGAAGGTGGTGCTCAACTGGGGCCGCCGGTACTCCCTCTGGGTCTTCAACTTCGGCCTCGCCTGCTGCGCGATCGAGTTCATCGCCGCGTCGATGGCCCGCCACGACTTCATCCGCCTCGGTGTCATCCCCTTCGCGCCGGGACCCCGCCAGGCCGACCTGATGGTCGTCTCCGGCACGGTCACGGACAAGATGGCCCCCGCGGTCAAGCGCCTGTACGAGCAGATGCCGGAACCCAAGTACGTCATCTCCTTCGGCGCCTGCTCCAACTGCGGCGGCCCGTACTGGGACTCCTACTCCGTGACCAAGGGCGTCGACCAGATCATCCCGGTCGACGTCTACGTCCCCGGCTGCCCGCCCCGCCCCGAGGCGCTGCTCCAGGGCATCCTCAAACTCCAGGAAAAGATCGCCCGCGAGTCCCTGGGGGAGCGGTACGGGGTGACCGGGGGGCGGCCCTCGGTGGGGGCTTTGCAGAGCGGGTTGGTGGAGGGGCCGGGGGCCGGGGCGGGGGCCGGTGCGGTGTCTGTCGCGGGGGCGGCTGGATCGGGTGTGGGGGCTGCGGCCGGCGCGGGGGCCGAGGCCGGTACGGAGGCCGGTGCGGAGGCCGGTACGGAGGCTGGGTCGAGCTCGGGTTCCGGGTCGGGCTCGGGGGTCGGTCCTGCCGCGAGCGGGGCCGCTGACCCCGCCGCCTATCCGGCTCCCGGGTCGACCGACCGCCCCGCCCCGGAGGAGGAACGATGACCACGGTGGGCTGGCTGCCCGCCCCCGCCGAGGAGCTCTTCGGCGCGGAGGCCACGGCCGAGGAGTCCTACGAGGTCCTGACGGTGGACGTGCCGCCGGCATCCTGGATCACCGCACTGGAGACAGCCCGCGACGCACTGGGCTGCACCTACTTCGACTGGCTCAGCGCGGTCGACGAGCCGGGCACGGGATTCCGAGTGGCCGCGCACATCGCCGCCCTCTCACCCGCGCCGGTACGCCGACTGCTGCTCCGCACGACGGTCCCGCACGAGTCCCCGACGCTGCCGAGCGCCGTCAACGTCTTCGCGGGCGCCGCCTGGCACGAACGCGAGACGCACGAAATGTTCGGCGTCACCTTCGAGGGCCACCCCGCCCTGGACCACCTCCTCCTCCCCGAGAACTTCGAGGGCCACCCGCTCCGCAAGGACTTCGTCCTGGCAGCCCGGGTCGCCAAGGCCTGGCCCGGCGCCAAGGAACCGGGCGAGTCCGACCACGGCGGCCCCAAGCGCCGTCAGATGCTCCCCCCAGGCGTCCCCGACCCGAACGAATGGGGCCCCCTCAAGGGCCAACTCCCACCACCCCCGACCCGCCCCACCCGAGCAGCCGGAACCAGGGCGGGGAGAGCGGCGGCGGCTGGAACCGGGGCGGCTGGAGCCGGAGCCCGGGCGGCAGGAGCTGCTGGGGCTGGAGCGGCTGGGACTGGGGCGGCTGGAGAACGCGCCGCCCGAGTCACCGGTGACCGCCCGGTACGCCGTACCCGCTCAGCCGCAGAGGGCTCCGCCAGCCAGACCGACGCCACGGAGACGCCGACGGCGGCCGGTCCTCGCCAGGTGGAGGGCGGGGGCGCTCCTGCTGGCGGTGAGCGTCGTGCCGGTGCGGCTGCGGAGGGTTCCGCGGGTCAGGCGGGGGTGCCTGGGTCGCCGGGTGGGTCGGCGGCTGGGGCGCGGCGTGCCCGTACGGCTGCGGAGGGTTCGGCGAGCCAGGTGGAGGGCGGGGGCGCTCCTGCTGGCGGTGAGCGTCGTGCCGGTGCGGCTGCGGAGGGTGCCGCGGGTCAGGCGGGGGTGCCCGGGTCGCCGGGTGCGTCGGCGGCTGGGCCGCGGCGTGCTCGTACGGCTGCGGAAGGTTCCGCGAGCCAGGCGGCAGCGAGCCCGGAGTCCCCGGCGCCCATGCCCGACGACGCCGCATCCGACACCGGTACGCCCCCGGCGGCAACCGGCGCCCCCGCCTCGCCGCGCCGTGCGCGCAGCCAACGCCCCACACCCGGTGCCCCGGCAACCCCGGCCTCGACCGACGCCGACCCCGCCCCCGGCACCGAGACCACACCCCCGAAGCCCGCCACAGCCCCCCGCAGCCCGGACGCCCCGTGGCACCACGCCCGCCCGGCCTTCGACGAACCCGAAACCGCCCGAAAGCCGGACGCGACGACCCGCCCACAGCCCGAGCCCCGAGCCGAGCCGGAAGCACAGTCCCGGCGGGAGCCCGAGTCCGGAGCCGGGGCGGGAGCGCAGTCCGCTCCGGACCCTGAGTCCGGGTCTGGGTCTGGGTCTGGGTCTGGGTCCAAGTCCGGACGTGGGCTGGAGGGCCGGCCCGAGCCGGAGCCCGAGTCTCGGCCGGGTGCCGAGTCTCGTCCCGAGGACGAGCAGAGCACCGGAACAGGAACCGGACCGCGCACGAAGGCCGAGGAGCCGTCCACGGATCCGCAGCCGCAGCCGCAGCCGCAGCCGCAGCCGCAGCCGCAGCCGCAGCCGCAGCCGCGGTCCCAGTCGCAGCCGAAGACTGGGGTACGTCCCGACGCGCAGCCGACAGCCGAACCGCCCGCCGCACCCCCTCAAGGACCCGCACCCGCACCCGCAACCCCCGACGCCCCCACAGACCCCGAAGCTCCCGACACCCCCGCAGGAGGCCCGCAGTGAACGACGCTCTAGACGTCGCCCTGCGACTCCTGATCGTCTTCGTCGTCTTCCTCACCTTCCCCCTGATCGTCGGCCAGACCGAGCACAAGGTCATGGCTCACATGCAGGGCCGCCTCGGCCCCATGTACGCGGGCGGCTTCCACGGCTGGGCCCAACTCGTCGCCGACGGCGTGAAGTTCGTGCAGAAGGAAGACGTCGTACCCGCGGGCGCGGACCGTCGTATCTTCCAGCTCGCCCCCGCGGTCGCCCTCCTGCCCTACCTCCTGGTCCTCCTCGCCATCCCCATCGGGCCCGGCGAGGGAGCCGTCGGCGAGGTCATCGACGCCGGCGTCTTCTTCGTTCTGGCCGTCATGGGCGTAGGCGTCCTCGGCTCGCTCATGGCCGGGTGGGCCAGCGCCAACAAGTTCTCCCTTCTCGGCGGCCTCCGCACCGCCGCCCAGCTCCTGGCCTACGAACTCCCGATGCTCCTGACCGCCGCCTCCGTCGCGATGGCGGCCGGCACGGTCTCCCTCCCCGGCATCGTCGACGCCTTCGAGTGGTGGTGGCTGCCCTGGCAGATCGTCGGCGCGATCGTCTTCTTCGTCGCCGGTCTCGCCGAACTCCAGCGCCCGCCCTTCGACATGCCCGTCGCCGACTCGGAGATCATCTTCGGCGCGTACACCGAGTACACCGGCCTTCGTTTCGCCCTGTTCCTCCTCGCCGAGTACGCCGGGATCGTCGTCCTGTGCGGCCTGACCACCGTCCTCTTCCTGGGCGGATGGCACGGCCCATGGGGTGCCGACGGCCTCGGTTGGGTCTGGACCCTGCTCAAGGCCGCGATCCTCGCCTTCCTCGTCATCTGGCTGCGTGTGACCTATCCCCGCCTGCGCGAGGACCAGCTCCAGAAGCTCTCCTGGACCCTCCTCGTCCCCCTTTCCCTCGCCCAGATCGCCCTCACCGGCATCGTCAAGGTGGTGATCTCCTAGTGGCCCCGTTCCCCGGCTCCGGCCTCGCCAAGGGCCTGGCCGTCACCCTCCGCACGATGACGAGGAAGACCGTCACCGAGCAGTACCCCGACGTTCAGCCCGACCTCCCGCCGCGCACCCGCGGTGTCATCGGCCTGTTCGAGGAGAACTGCACGGTCTGCATGCTGTGCGCCCGTGAGTGCCCGGACTGGTGCATCTACATCGACTCCCACAAGGAGACGGTCCCGGCGGCCACCCCGGGCGGCCGCGAGCGCAGCCGCAACGTCCTAGACCGCTTCGCCATCGACTTCTCCCTGTGCATGTACTGCGGTATCTGCATCGAGGTCTGTCCTTTCGACGCCCTGTTCTGGTCCCCGGAGTTCGAGTACGCCGAGACCGACATCCGCGACCTCACCCACGAACGCGACAAGCTCCGCGAGTGGATGTGGACCGTCCCGGCCCCGCCTGCCCTCGACCCCGCCGCCGAGGAGCCGAAGGAGATCGCCGCCGCCCGCAAGACCGCCGAGAAACTGGCAGCGACCCAGGCCAGCCCCGAACCGACCACCCCCACGCCGCAGCGGACGGCACGTCAGCCCCGGCCGACGGAATCAGCAGCCGAGCCTCCCGAGCCCCAACCCGGCTCGACGGAGCTCAAGCCCGGTTCAAGGGAGCCGCAGTCCGCCCCGACTGACCCGCAGTCCGCCCCGACCGGCCCGCAGTCCGCCCCGACCACCCGGCAGCCCCGTTCCGCTGAGCCGCGGTCCGGCCCCACCGACCCGCAGCCCGGTCCGGCCAAGCCGCAAACCGGCCCCACGGATCCGCAGTCCACCCCGACCGACCCGCAGCCCCGCCCGACCGACCCCACCGGTCCGACCAACCCGTCCGCACCCGAGGGAGGCACGTCATGACCCTCGCCGCAGCCACCGCCGGGTCGGCGCACGCCGCCCTCACCACGGCCGCCACCGAGAGCCAGGGCTTCCTCTCCCCGAGCGGGGTCGAGATCGCGTTCCTCCTCGTCGGCCTGGTCACCTTCGCCGCCGCGATCGTCACCGTCACCACCCGGCAGCTGGTGCACGCCGCCCTGTGGCTGGTGGTGACCCTCGGCGGTATCGCCGTCGAGTACCTCCTGCTCACCGCGGAGTTCATCGCCTGGGTGCAGGTCCTCATCTACGTGGGTTCCGTCGTCGTCCTCCTTCTCTTCGGTCTGATGCTCACCAAGGCCCCCATCGGCCGCTCCCCGGACGCCGACTCCGGCAACCGCTGGGCCGCCCTCACGGTCGCCGTCGCCTCGGCCGCCGCCCTGGTCTGGGTCGTCGTCGACGCCTTCCGCACGACCTGGATCGACCTGGACGGTCCCGCCGCCGGCTCCACCGAGGCCACCGGAGCGAGTCTGTTCCAGAACTGGGTTCTTCCCTTCGAGGCCCTCTCCGTCCTTCTCCTCGCCGCACTGGTCGGCGCGATCGTCCTGTCCCGCAAGGCGAAGGCCGAATCGAACTCTCCCCTGGTGAACTCCCGGCCCGCGACCGGTAGTTCCCCTTCCGCACCGAATTCCCGTAACCACCCGATCGGGCGAAATGGGCAAGGCGCGGGAACCACATCGGCCACTGAAGGCACCCCGGCCGAGCAGGAAGGCGCCCACTGATGCACCTCGCCTATCCCGCCGTACTCGCCGCCCTCCTCTTCTGCACCGGCCTCTACGGCGTCCTCGCCCGCCGCAACGCGATCCTGGTCCTGATGTCGGTCGAGCTGATGCTCAACGCCGTCAACCTCAACCTGGTCGCCTTCGACGTCTGGCTCAGCAAGGCCGCCGAGGAGACCCTGCACTCCGGCCAGGCCCTGACGCTGTTCACCATCGCCATCGCCGCCGCCGAGATCGGCATCGGTCTCGCGATCGTCCTCGCCGTCCACCGCAACCGGGGCACCGCGGACATCGACAGGCTCCGCGACACCGCCGAGGGCCACGAACCCGACGGCCCCCACCACGTCGACGACTCCGACGCCCCCGCGGCCGAGAAGGCTGAGGCCACCGCGTGACCACCACCACCCTCGCCGTGCTCGTCCCCCTCCTTCCGTTCCTGGGTGCCGCCGCCGGCCTGCTCCTGGGCCGCACGGCCCCCGGGTTCGTCCGACCCCTCGCCGTCCTGCCGCCGCTCGCCTCTCTCGCCCTGGCCGCGGTGGTCGCCGTACGCCAGGGCGGCGACGAGGCCGTGAACGCCGCCACCGAGCTGACTCCCACCGGCTCGGTCCCGATCGAACTCGCCCTGCACATCGACGGCTTCGCCGCCCTCGTCGCCGTCCTCGTCGGCCTGGTCGCCACCTGCGTGCAGATCTACTCGACGGGCTACCTGCGCGACGACCCCCGCTACCCCTCCTACGCCGCCCTCGTCTCCCTCTTCACCTCCGCGATGCTCCTCGTCGTCTACTCCGGCGACCTGATGGTGCTGCTGGTCGGCTGGGAGATCATGGGCATCTGCTCGTACTTCCTGGTCGGCCACTACTGGGAGACCCCGGAGGCCCGCGCCGCCTCCATCAAGGCCTTCCTGGTCACCAAGCTCGGCGATGTCCCTTTCCTGATCGGCCTGTTCGCGCTCGCCACCGACGCCGGGTCCTTCCGCATCACGAGGGTCCTCGGCGCCGTCGCGCACGGCGGGCTCGACCACCCGACGCTGATCGCCCTGCTGCTGCTCGCGGGAGTGGCCGGCAAGTCCGCGCAGTTCCCGCTGCACACCTGGCTCCCGGACGCGATGGCGGGCCCCACCCCCGTCTCCGCGCTCATCCACGCCGCGACGATGGTCGCCGCCGGTGTCTACTTCATCGCCCGTCTCCTCCCGGTGTTCGAGGCCTCGCAGGCCGCGATGGTGGTCCTCGCCGTGATGGCCGCCGTGACGATGACCGGCTCCGCGCTCGCCGCCCTCGCCCAGGACGACATCAAGCGCGTCCTCGCCTACTCCACGATCGGCCAGCTCGGCTACATGACCGGCGCCCTCGCCGTCGCCGACCGCGGTGCCGCCGTCTTCCACCTCCTGTCACACGGCGCCTTCAAGGCGCTGCTGTTCCTCGCGGCAGGCGTGATCATCCACGCCTCCGGCACCAACTCACTGGCCGCCATGTCCCGCATGGGCCACCTCCGCGACCGTGTCCCCGACGCCTTCTGGACGATGACCGTGGCGCTCCTCGCGCTCGCCGCGATCCCGCCCTTCAGCGGGTTCTTCTCCAAGGAGTCCGTCCTCGGTGCCGCCGAGCACGTCGCCACCGGCCACACCGAGCACGCTCCCGGCGCCGCGGGCTGGGTCGTCCTCGTCGCCGGCCTGCTCACGGCCCTGCTCACCGCGGCGTACGCGACGCGTCTGTGGCTGCTGGGCTTCCACGGCCGGGGCGCCGAGGCTCCCGACCACGGCCGTCAGCCCCTGACGATGACCGCGGTGCTGTGGGTGCTCGCCGTCCCGTCCCTCGCCGTCGGCGGATTCGCCTACCGCGTGCTGCCGGACTGGTTCGACGGAGGCGACCTCGCCCCGACCCTCGCCACGTCCGTCCTCGGCACGGGCGTCGCCCTGGTCGGCGGCATCGTCACCTACGCCGCCTGGCGGCACACCACCGCGCTCGCCGCCCGCGTCCCGCTGGGCGCGGTCGCGGCCCACCCGGACGGCGACGCCGGACACGTCGAGGCCGAGGCCATCGCCAGCCACCAGCCCGCCTACGGTGACGTGGCCCACGCGCCCGACCCTGCGGACCCGGGCCGACTGCTGCTCGGCCCGCTGCACCGGCACGCGGCCGTCGGCTTCCACCTCGACGCCGTCTACACGGCACTCCTCGTCCGCCCGGTCCAGGCCGGAGCAACCCTCGTCCGGTTCCTCGACCGCGAGGTCGTCGAGACCTACGTACGCGGTGCGGGCGCACTGCCCCGGCTGCTGGGCGCGGCCGTACGGCGGGCCCAGACCGGCAATGTGCAGACCTATGTGAGCGCGCTGCTCGCCGGCACCGTCGTCCTGGTGGTCGCCGCCGTCCTCGTCGCCACGGGAGCGTGAGCAGGCGTGATCGATATCAACGAGTCCGTGATGCAGTTCCTTCTGGCGTTCGTCGTCGTCGGCCCGCTCCTCGGCGCCGTCGCGGCCCTGCTGCCGGCCCCGCCCGGACTGAAGGGGAAGTCGCCCGAGCAGGCGGTCCTCCGGCACGGTGTGACCGTGACCGGCGCGATCCTCGTCGCCGCGATCGTCCTCGCGCTCGGGTTCGACCACGACCACCCGTCGAAGATGCAGGCCACGACCGACATCAGCTGGATCCCCGCACTCGACGTGCGGATCCACCTCGGCATCGACGGCATCTCGCTCCCCCTTCTGGTCCTGACCGCGCTGCTGACCTTCCTGTGCGCGCTCTACTCGTACTTCAAGCTGCCCGCGGGCCCCACCCCGAAGGCCTTCGTCGCCCTGCTGCTCGTCCTGGAGTCCGGCACCCTCGCGACCTTCGCCGTCCTCGACCTGCTGCTGTTCTTCCTGGCGTTCGAGATGGTGCTCATCCCGATGTACTTCCTCATCGCCCGCTGGGGCGGCGCGGACAGGATCCAGGCCGCCTGGCGGTTCATCCTCTACACACTGCTCGGTTCGGTCGTCATGCTGCTCGGCCTGCTCCTGATCGGGATCAAGGCGGGCACGTTCGACATGGTGGCACTCGCCACTGACAACGGCCGGTCACTGACCACATCCGTGCAGGTCATCGCCGTTCTGGCGATCGGGATCGGGCTCGCGGTGAAGACCCCGATGTGGCCCCTGCACAGCTGGCTGCCCGACGCCCACACCGCCGCCCCGACCGTCGGCTCGGTCCTGCTGGCCGGCGTGCTGCTGAAGATGGGTACGTATGGTTTCGTCCGAATCCTCCTGCCCATCGCGCCGGACGGCTTCCGCGACTTCGCGCCCTACCTCGCCGCCTTCGCCGTCGTCGGGATCATCTACGGATCCCTGGCCTGCCTGGCCCTCGCCAAACAGGGCGCGAAGGGCGACCTCAAACGCCTCATCGCCTACTCCTCCGTCGGCCACATGGGCTTCGTCCTCCTCGGCATCGCCACCATGACCCCGACCGGCGTGAACGGCGCCCTGTTCGCCAACATCGCCCACGGCCTCATCACCGGCCTGCTGTTCTTCCTGGTCGGCGCATTGAAGGACCGCACCGGGACCACCGACCTCGACGCCCTCGCCGAACAGACCGGAGCCGCGCTCTACGGCAAGGCCCCGCGTCTCGGCGGCCTGCTCGCCTTCGCCGCGGTCGCCTCCCTCGGCCTGCCCGGCCTCGCCGGGTTCTGGGGCGAGATGCTGGCCCTGTTCGGCGCGTTCGACCCCGCCGACGGCCTCAGCCGCCCGGCGTTCCTGACCTTCATGGCGATCGCGGCCTTCGGCACCCTCCTCACCGCCGCCTACCTGCTCGCCGTGGTCCGCCGCGTCTGCATGGGCGCCGTACCGCAGGACGCCCCGCGGCTCGCCGACGTCCACACGTACGAGTTCGCGGCCTGGACCCCGCTCGTCGCCCTCACCGTCGTAGCCGGCCTGTGGCCGAAGGCCCTCCTCGGGCTGACCGACCCGGTCGTGCAGCAGCTCCTCTCAGGAGGCACCCGATGAGCTCCCTGGCCGCCGCGGCCCAGCCCCTGGCCCCTTCGGCCCAGCCGCTCGCCGCGAACCTCGTCCAGTCCGTCGACTGGCTCGCCATCGCACCGCCCACCATCACGGCGGTCGTCGGCCTGGTCGTCCTCGTCGCGGACCTCTTCGTGGGCGACCACAAGAAGGCTCTCCTCGGCTGGCTGTCCGTCGCGGGCCTGACCGCCTCCACGGCGATGCTGCTGCCCCTCCTGGACGGCGACCGCGCCACCTTCTGCCTGACCGGCACCCCCGACGTCTGCAGCTACACCGCCGACCGCTTCACCCTCGTCCTCCAGCTCCTGGTCCTCGGGGGAGCTCTGCTGGCGGCCCTCCTGTCCGTCACCGCCCTCAAGGACGCCGACAAGGGACTCCCCGAAGGCGAGTACTGGTTCCTGCTGCTCTCCTCCGCGGCCGGCGCCGCCCTGCTGCCCGCCTCCCGCGACCTCGCCACCCTGATCGTCGCCCTGGAAGTCGCCTCCTTGCCGGCCTTCGCACTGGTCGGCCTGCGCCACGGCGACCGCAAGTCCTCCGAAGCGGCCCTGAAGTTCTTCCTGTCGTCGGTCACCGCGACAGCGGTCAGCCTCATGGGCGTCAGCTTCGTGTACGCCTCCACGGGCACCCTCTACCTCACCCAGATCGCCGACCGGATCCAGCACGTCGACGGCCAGCTCCACACCCTCACCCAGACCGGCGTCGTCCTCACCCTCATCGGCTTCGCCTTCAAGACGGCCGCCGTGCCCTTCCACTTCTGGGTCCCGGACACCTACGTGGGCGCGCCCCTCCCGATCGCCGCCTACTTGTCGGTCGTCGGCAAGGCGGTCGGCTTCTCCGGCCTGATCCTCCTCACGGTCGTCGCCCTCCCGTCGTACGCCGACGTCTGGGGCCCGGCGCTGGCCGCCCTGGCCGCCCTCACGATGACCGTGGGCAACGTCGGCGCCCTGCGACAGCAGCCCACGCGCGCGTACAGCGCCGTACGCCTGCTCGCCTGGTCCTCCGTCGGACAGGCCGGCTACCTGCTGGTGCCGATCGCCGCCGCCGCGTACTCCGACGACCCCGAAGGCTCCATCGGCTCCACCGTCGCCTACGCCCTCATGTACGCCGCCGTGAACCTCGGCGCCTTCGCGGTGGCCGCACTGGTCGGCCGTACCAGAGCCCTCAACCGCCTCACCGACTACCGCGGCCTCTACGCCTCGAACCCGGCGGCCGCGCTCCTCCTGGCCTTCTTCCTGCTCTGTCTCGCCGGTCTTCCCCCGGGCATCATCGGCCTCTTCGCGAAGGTCACCGTCTTCTCCGCGGCCGTCGACGCGGGCCTCGGCTGGCTCGCCGTGGTCATGGCCGCCAACGTCGTGATCGCGCTGTTCTACTACCTCCAGTGGACGGCCCTGCTGTTCCGCGCCCCCGAGGGCGAACCCGCACCGCACCGGATCCCGGCCCCGCTCACCGCCGCGATCGCCGTGACCGGCGTCCTGGGCATCGCCCTCTCCGGCGCGCCGCAGCTGGTCCTGCGCTTCGCCGACACCGGGCTCTTCTGAACCCGGAGCCGCAGATCCTCCGAGCCTCACCCGGACGGCGCACACCCGCCCCCGCACGCACAAGGGAACTAGCCGCTCTCGCCTGGCGTTGACCAGTACGGGAGGGTCCACTGGAGTGACACCAGAAGGACCGCAGATCAGCAAGCAAAGGGTTCCCCTGCTGCACGACTTGGAGGGCGTACCGTGCACCGCCGGCACAACGGGCTCAGGACCGCAGTACTCCTCGGGGGACTGTCCGCACTCATCATCGTCATCGGCAGCTTCTTCGGCCGTATGGGGCTCGTCGTCGCGGTCCTGATCGCAGTCGGCACCAACGCGTACGCGTACTGGAACAGCGACAAGCTCGCGCTACGCGCGATGCGCGCGCGCCCGGTCAGCGAGTTCGAGGCCCCCGCGCTGTACCGCATGGTGCGCGAGCTCTCCACCCAGGCCCGCCAGCCCATGCCGCGCCTGTACATCTCGCCGACGGAAGCACCGAACGCCTTCGCGACCGGCCGCAACCCGCGCAACGCCGCCGTGTGCTGCACCGAGGGCGTCCTGCGGATCCTCGACGAACGCGAACTGCGCGGCGTCATCGGCCACGAACTCAGCCACGTCTACAACCGCGACATCCTCATCTCGTCGGTCGCCGGCGCCCTCGCCTCCGTGATCATGTTCCTGGTCAACTTCGCCTGGCTGATCCCCGTCGGCCGCTCCAGCGACGACGACGGCCCCGGCGCCCTCGGCATGCTGCTCATCGTGTTCCTGGGCCCGCTCGCCGCGGGCCTCATCCAACTGGCCATCAGCCGCTCCCGGGAGTACGAGGCTGACGCGTCCGGCGCCCAACTCACCGGCGACCCGCTGGCCCTGGCCAGCGCGCTGCGCAAGCTCGAGATGGGCACCAAGCAGCTTCCGCTGCCCCCCGAGCCGCGGATCGAGACCGCGAGTCACATGATGATCGCGAACCCCTTCCGCCCGGGTCAGGGACTCTCGAAGATGTTCTCCACGCACCCGCCGATGGCGGAACGCATCGCACGCCTCGAGAAGATGGCAGGTCGCCCCCAGTGAAAACCATCCTGAACGTCATATGGCTCGTCCTGAGCGGCTTCTGGCTGTTCCTCGGCTACCTGCTCGCCGGGGCGTTGCTGTGCGTCACGATCATCGGCATCCCGTTCGGCATCGCTGCCTTCCGTATCGGCGTCTACGCCCTGTGGCCCTTCGGGTACACGACGGTCGAACGCCGCGACGCCGGTGCCCCCTCGTGCGTCGGCAACGTCCTGTGGCTGGTCCTCGCGGGCTGGTGGCTGGCGCTGGCCCACATCGTCACCGGTCTCGCCCTGTGCGTCACGATCATCGGCATCCCGTTCGGCCTCGCCAACTTCAAGCTGATCCCGGTGTCCCTGGTCCCGCTGGGCCGCGAGATCGTGCCGACCGACCAGCCCTTCTCCTCCCGCTGGTAGGCGGCGCCCGGCGGCGTGCCAGGCGAGCGCGGACAGGCGACGCCGACACGGGAGTTGTCCACAGCCCGGCGGTTGTCCACAGGCCCACCCGACTGTCAGTGGCGACCCGCACCATGAACCCATGACCGCGAACGAGCAGTTGCGGCCACAGCGGGAAACCGGGATGTACAACGCCCGGCCGCTGGGCCGCACTTCACCACAGCCCTACGACCCCACCGACGCCGGCCCTCACCCTGCGTACATATCCGCCCCGGCGGCCCGCTGAGCCTGCTGTTCCTCACCCCCGTACGGCCCGCGGGAACCCAGCGGACGTGGAGGCAGGAGCCGCCGTCCCGCCGTACGTCGACCTACCGCTCCCGCGCCCCCACCCACCGCCGTACGGCGTACGCCGCCACACCCACCATCAGCACGCCCGCGCCCACGGTCACCGAGACCCCCGGCAGGGCGAACGCGAGCACCAGGCACCCGAGCAGCCCCACCGCCGGCACCACACGTGCCACGGGGGTCGAATCAAGCGTCCAGGCGGAGGCGTTGGCCACCGCGTAGTACGCGAGCACACCGAAGGAGGAGAACCCGATCGCGCCCCGGACGTCCACCGTGGCGGCCAGGACCGCGACGACCGCGCCCACGGCCAGTTCCGCCCGGTGCGGAACCTGGAACCGCGGATGTACGGCCGCCAGCGCGCCCGGCAGATGCCGGTCACGGGCCATGGCCAGCGTCGTCCGCGAGACGCCGAGGATCAGGGCGAGCAACGAACCCAGCGCGGCCACGGCGGCGCCCACCCGCACCACCGGCACCCACCCCGGCACGCCCGCGGCCCGCACGGCCTCGGTCAGCGGCGCGCCGGCCTGCCCCAGACCCTCCGCCCCCAGCACGGAAAGGACGGCCACCGCCACGCACGCGTACACACCCAGCGCGATGCCGAGAGCCAACGGAATCGCGCGCGGAATGGCGCGCGCGGGATCCCGCACCTCCTCCCCGAGGGTCGCGATCCGCGCGTATCCGGCGAACGCGAAGAACAGCAGACCGGCGGCCTGGAGCACGCCGCCCGGGCCGCCCGAGGCGCCGCTGTCCAGCCGCCCGGCCTCGGACACCTCGGACCCCAGACACACGACCACCACGGAAGCGAGGACAGCCAGCACGACCGCCACGATCGCCCGCGTCAGCCAGGCGGACTTCTGGACGCCGCCGTAGTTCACCGCGGTCAGCGCCACGACCGCCGCGACCGCCACGGCATGGGCCTGCTCCGGCCAGACGTACGCGCCCACGGTGAGCGCCATCGCCGCGCAGGAGGCCGTCTTCCCGACCACGAACGACCAGCCCGCCAGATAGCCCCAGAATGGCCCGAGCCGCTCGCGCCCGTACACGTAGGTGCCGCCGGAAGCCGGATACAGAGCGGCCAGTCGCGCCGAGGAGGTGGCGTTGCAGTAGGCGACCACGGCGGCCACCGCGAGCCCGAGCAGCAGCCCGGACCCGGCCGCGCGTGCCGCGGGCGCCAGCGCGGCGAAGATCCCCGCCCCGACCATCGAACCCAGCCCGATGACCACGGCGTCGCCGACCCCCAGGGTCCGTCGCAGTTCGGAGGCAGAGCCGGAAGGTGTCATGCGCCGCACCCTACTGATCAGTGCAACCGAGGGATGTACACGTGGCGTCCTCCACACCAACGCGGCACCAATGGTGCCGCCGCCGACGGACGAGAGCACCAAGCACGACCCATCGGCACACGGCCCGTCCGGATCTTGATCTGGATCTGGATCACAGTCCCGGGACAGCGTGGGCACAGTGCGGAAGGACAGGTTCAGGGCATGAGCATCATCGGTTGGATCATCCTGGGACTCCTGGCCGGGGCCATCGCCAAGTTCCTGCTGCCCGGCCGCGACCCGGGCGGTTTCCTCGGCACGACCGTCATCGGCATCGCGGGCGCGTTCATCGGTGGCTGGATATCGGCCCGCTGGATGGATCACCCGATCAGCAAGGACTTCTACGACGGAGCCACCTGGGCGGCCGCGATCGGAGGCTCGCTCGTCCTCCTGATCGGCTACCGCATCCTGTTCGGAAACTCGCGCGACTGAACAGCCCCTCAGCCGCAGCCAGCAGGCGAGAAGGGTGGGCACCGGCCAGGCGCCCACCCTTCCTCGTACGGCATCGAGCGGCATCCAGCGGCGTGGAACGACGTGGAGCCGCGCGGGTTCAGCTCTGCGGAGGCCGAGCTGAACGGGCCGTGACCTACCGGTAGTTCACGAACTGAACGGCGAAGTCGAAGTCCTTGCCCTTGAGCAGGGCGATGACGGCCTGGAGGTCGTCACGGCTCTTCGAGCTCACCCGCAGCTCGTCACCCTGAACCTGAGCCTTCACGCCCTTGGGGCCCTCGTCGCGGATGATCTTCGCCACCTTCTTCGCGTTGTCCTGGGAGATGCCCTCCTCGATCGACGCGAAGATCTTGTACTCCTTGCCGGACAGCTGCGGCTCACCGGCGTCCAGCGCCTTCAACGAGATCCCGCGCTTGATCAGCTTGGACTGGAAGACATCGAGGACAGCGTTCACCCGGTCCTCGGAGTTCGCTTCCATGAGGATCTTGTCGCCGGACCACGAGATCGAGGCACCCACGCCCTTGAAGTCGTAGCGCTGTGAGATCTCCTTGGCGGCCTGGTTGAGGGCGTTGTCGACCTCCTGCCGCTCGACCTTCGAGACGATGTCGAAACTGGAGTCGGCCATGTCCTGTGGCTCCTTGTATCGGGTGCGTATCGGGCTGCGTATCGGCGTGCGTGGGGCGACCGCCGAGCCCGGCGTAGACCCCGGGCCGCATCCGCACAAGCCTAGCCACCCCACGTCCCCCGAGCGCTGATCAATCGGGTGGCGAAGCACCCCTCCCCATCGGGTATTGTTTACGTCGTTGCCACGGAGCACCGCCGAAAGACGGTTCGAAGGGCAGCAACCCCGGCGGTGTGCCCGAGCGGCCAAAGGGAGCAGACTGTAAATCTGCCGGCTCAGCCTTCCCAGGTTCGAATCCTGGCGCCGCCACATGAAGGTAGACCCCCTCCGAACTGCGGAAACGCAGAGTGGAGGGGGTCTCTTCGTTTTCGGGGGCACGCGTTGCCGACGAGGGACTGGGAGGGCGGTGGCGCGGCTCCTCGCGCGCGGTCGGCCCCCCCCCGGCGGTCACCCGTCCGACATGCACGACACCTGTCCGCGCGGGGCACACTGACCCCATGTCCACCCGTCGCAGGAACTGCCCCGAATGCCGTCGTGAGATCGCCGTCGTCGCCGGTCGTTTCGCGCGGCACGATCCGCCCGGTGCTCGCGAGAGCGGCGAGCTCGTCTCCTGCCCCGGCTCCCGTCGACAGGCGCAACTCGGCGCTGCTCAGCCGTCGTTGGACGGTTACGTGATCCCGGAGATGCCGGGCCAGATGCCTCTGTTCTGACGAGGGTGGGTGGGGCCGTCAGCCCGTGGTCCGATGCCCCGGCTCGCATATCCATGTGACGCCCGGTCGCGAACTGCCGCGCCCAGTAGGCCCGTACCGCCGCGTGCCCGTGCAAGCCCCCGCAAAAGGGGCCGCCGCCGCAGCTCCTCGCGCGCGGTCGGCGCCCCTCCGCAGCCGCCCTCAGTTCCCGGCCACGGCCTTCACCGCGACGGACACCGGTGTCGACCCGCTGACCAGCTCCAGGGTCAGGCCGGCCGTCGCCGGGGTGTCCAGCAACTCCGCCACCACGGCGGCCACGTCGTCGCGCGGGACCGGACCGCGACCCGTGTGCGCCTCCAGGCGTACGAGACCGGTGCCGGCGTCGTTCGTCAGTGCGCCGGGGCGCAGGATCGTCCAGTCCAGGGCGTCCTGGGCCCGGACGTAGTCGTCCGCCTCGCCCTTGGCGCGCTGGTAGACGTCGAACACGTCGTCGCCCTGGTGCTTCGCGTCGGCGCCCATCGACGACACGACCACATGACGGCGTACGCCCGCCCGGACCGCCGCCTCCGCGAACAGCACCGCCGCGCCCTTGTCCACCGTCTCCTTGCGGGCCGTGCCGCTGCCCGGACCCGCGCCCGCCGCGAAGACCGCCGCGTCGGCGCCCTGAAGACGGTCCGCGACCTCCTCGACCGAGGCCGACTCCAGGTCCAGCAGGACCGGTTCGGCGCCCGCTTCCCTCAGGTCGTCCCCCTGCTCGGCCTTCCGGATGATTCCCGCGACCTCGTGTCCGCGCGCGGTGAGCAGCCGCTCCAGCCGCAACGCGATCTGACCATGACCACCAGCGATGACAATGCGCATGCCTTCGACCGTACGCCCGGACGACCGCATCCGCCGCATGACTTGAGCCCCGCCCCAGGCGGCGCGCTCGCAGAGGACTGAGGACTTGGGAGACCCCGGGGGTGACGTGAACCTGGCGGCCCGCCGCCACACAGCGCACGCCTCCGAGCCCCCTCCGAGTGGAATGGCCGCACCGTTTCGGCCGTGCGGGCGTACGACGCGCGCACCACCTACCGCGCCCCGCGCGGACTACGCCCCCCGCGCGGACTACGCCCCCCGCCCCTGCCGCGGCAGCCCCAACTCCACCGCCGCCGCCGAGTCGCAGAACTCCCGTACCGCGCTCGTCCGTGCCACCACGCGCCCCCGGTGCACGACGATCCGGCTGTACGCGAGCGACAGCGCGCCCGCCAACCGGTCGCCCCGCACCGCCAGCAACTCGGCCGGGAAGCCCGCCTCTACGCGTACCTCGGGCAGTCCGAGGACGGCCCGCGCGGAGGCGCTCACCGCGTCGTAGGCGTCCTCGGGGCGCGTGCCGTACCGGGAGGCCAGCAAGTAGGCCGCCTCCAGCGGGTCCCCGCGGCCCACGGGGTTCGAGACGTCCCGCAGTGCGCCGCTGCCGGCGGCCACCCGCACGCCGGCCGCGCGCAGCAGCCGTACGGGCGCCGTGCCGCGCCGTTCGACGCCCCCGCAGCCGCCCTGCGGCAGGCAGACCACGGCCACGCCGGCCGCGGCGAGCTGGTCGGCGGTGCGGGAGGCGACCTCGGAGGGCAGGCGGCCCAGCGAGCCGCACGGGCCGAGGGTCACTCCGGGGCGCAGCCCGCCGGCCATCGCCGCGAGCCGGGCGAGGCGGGCCGGGTCGGTGGCGTCGGTGTGCAGATCGACGGGGCAGCCGTGCTCGGAGGCGACGTCCAGCACCGCCTGCACATAGCCGGTCGGGTCGGGGTCGAGGTCCGGGCAGCCGCCCACCGCCGCGGCGCCCATCTTCACCGCGTCCCGCAGCATCGCGAGCCCCTCCGCCCCGGCCACCCCGGTCAGCACCCGGGGCATCGCCACGGCGGTCAGCTCGGTGAGCCCGCGCAGTGAACGCCGTGCCTGGAGTACGGCGGCCAGCGCGCCCAGCCCCTGGACGTCACCCACGCGCACGTGCGCCCGCAGCGCGGTGGCCCCGTGACCGAGCTGGAGCAGGGCCGCCTCGGTCGCCCGGCGTTGGACGTCCTGGGGGTCGTACGAGACGGGGCCGTCCTCGTCGGCCGAGAGCGCCGTGTCGCCGTGGGTGTGCGGCTCGACCGGCGCGGGCAGCAGCAGATAGCCGCTGAGGTCCACACGCGTGCCGCACGCGCGCGTGCCGCTCGCCGCCAGGCTGCCCGCCGTGCCGACCGCCTCGATGCGTCCGCCGCCCAGCCGTACGTCCACGGTCCTGCCGTCGGTCAGCCGTGCCCCGCACAGCAGGAGCGAGCCGGTGTCGGCCGGGCCCGGCGAGGACGACGAGTGGGGTGGCTGCGGCTGGCTGTCGGGCATCGCGCTCCAGGGGCTCAAGGCTCGTGGCTCGGGGTTGCGCACGGGGGACGCAAGATCACGCAGAGTGAGTCGAGCCTAGAAGGGTGATCCGCTCGCGGCGGGGAGGAGCGCAATAGTCGTACTGGTGTGGTTCGTCGTGGGGGAGGGGCTCGTGAGGCTGGTGGGAGAAGGGCGGAACAGCGCAGGACAGACCGCTGTGCGGGCCGTTCCGTGGCCGTGGCGCAGGCCCGCGAACGGGCCGCGGAGAGGGCCTGGAAACGGATTTGGGTGAACGGCGGCCGAGCGTGTAATGTCTTCATCGCTCGCCCCAATAGCTCAGTCGGCAGAGCGTCTCCATGGTAAGGAGAAGGTCTACGGTTCGATTCCGTATTGGGGCTCTGGTGTGTGAGGTTCCCGTCGCAAGGCGGGAACGGATCGCATCGCAGCGGTGTAGCTCAGTCGGTAGAGCAAGCGGCTCATAATCGCTGTGTCACCGGTTCAAGTCCGGTCACCGCTACAGACAGTAGCCGATTGCGGGGTCGGTCCTTCGATCGGCTACTCTTCTATGCGTTAATCGTCCCATCCGTTCGTCAAGGAGCACTCCTGTGGCTGCCACCGACGTCCGCCCGAAGATCACGCTGGCCTGCGTGGAGTGCAAGGAGCGGAACTACATCACCAAGAAGAACCGGCGTAACAACCCGGACCGACTGGAGATGAAGAAGCACTGCCCGCGTTGCAACGCGCACACCGCGCACCGCGAAACGCGATAAATCAGGCTCGTACGTGAGGCCGCCCCCAGCAGTCAGGGGGGCGGCCTCACGTCGTTGATGAGCCCGATACCGGCCAGTACGCCCGATCAGCGAGTGATCGGCGAGTGATCAGGAGGTGCCGAGCCCATGGCGCTCGACCAGTCCTTCGTAGGACGGAGCTACCCGCCCACCGACCCCTATGAGGTGGGCCGGGAGAAGATCCGCGAGTTCGCGGAGGCCGTGGGGGACGCCAACCCGGCGTACACCGACCCGGACGCCGCGAAGGCGCTCGGTCACCCGGATGTGATCGCACCGCCGACCTTCGTCTTCGCGATCACCTTCAAGGCCGCGGGCGTGGTCATCGCCGACCCCCAGCTGGGCCTGGACTACAGCCGCGTGGTGCACGGCGACCAGAAGTTCGCCTACACCCGCCCGGTCCGCGCCGGCGACCGTCTGACGGTCACCTCGACCATCGAGGCCATCAAGTCCATGGCCGGCAACGACATCCTGGATGTACGCGGCGAGGTCCACGACGAGGCCGGGGAGCACGTCGTGACGGCCTGGACGAAGCTCGTCGCGCGCGCGGCAGAGGAGGCGTGAGAAAGACCATGACGGCGAAGATCGCTTACGACGACGTCGAGGTCGGCACCGAACTGCCCGCCCAGACCTTTCCCGTGACCCGCGCCACTCTCGTCCAGTACGCGGGCGCCTCCGGGGACTTCAACCCGATCCACTGGAACGAGAAGTTCGCCAAGGAGGTCGGACTGCCGGACGTCATCGCGCACGGCATGTTCACCATGGCCGAGGCGATCCGCGTGGTGACGGACTGGGTCGGCGACCCGGCCGCCGTCGCGGAGTACGGGGTCCGCTTCACCAGGCCCGTCGTCGTCCCGAACGACGACCAGGGCGCCCTCATCGAGGTCAGCGGCAAGGTCGCCGCCAAGCTCGACGACAACACGGTCCGCGTCGACCTCACGGTGACCAGCGCCGGGCAGAAGGTCCTGGGGATGTCCAGGGCGGTCGTACGACTGGCCTGACCCGCAGGTGACGTAAGGGGCGCTCTCCATGGCGGAGCGCCCCTTACCTGTTCCCCTGAAGCCTTGTTTTATCGACCTCCTTGCCAAGTTAGTGATTGAGTACTAACTTCCTCTGCATGGTCAGGATGAGCGCGGAGGAGCGGCGTGAGAGCGTCATCCGTGCGGCGATGAGCGAGTTCGCCCGCGGTGGGTACCACGGCACGTCGACCGAGGCGATCGCCAAGCGGGTCGGTGTCTCGCAGCCGTACCTCTTCCGGCTCTTCCCGGGCAAGAAGGCGATCTTCCTGGCGGCGTCCACGCGCTGCATGGAGGACACCATCCGCACCTTCGCGGAGGCCTCCGAGGGGCTGAGCGGCGAAGAGGCCCTGCATGCCATGGCGAACGCGTACACCAAGGTCATCGCGGAGCACCCGGAGCGGCTGCTGATGCAGATGCAGACGTACGTCGCCGTGGGGGCCGCCGAGGAGGAGGGCGACCACGAGTTCGGGGAGGCCGTGCGGGACGGCTGGATGCGGCTGTGGGACACGGTCCATCTGCCGCTGGGCGGCGACGCCAACGAGACGACGGTCTTCCTCGCGTTCGGGATGCTCATCAACTGCCTGGTGGCGATGGGGTTTCCGCCCGGGCACCGGGTGTGGGAAGGCATGTATCCGTCGGCGCGGCTCAAGGGCCGGCTGGAGAAGTGAGCGGTGACGGGCGTTGTCGGCGCCTTTTCATGAGCACAAAAGTTAGTGATCAATAACTATCCGAGTCGGCTCTGGGGGAGCGATGTCACAACAAGCCATACAGAAGACGCCACGCGGGGGAGCGGTCTGGGCCCTCGTCATCACCAGCGTAGCCGGATTCATGGCGGCCCTCGACAACCTCGTCGTCACCACCGCCCTGCCCTCGATCCGTGAGGACCTCGGCGGCGGACTGCACGACCTGGAATGGACGGTGAGCGCCTACACACTCACCTTCGCCGTCCTCCTGATGTTCGGCGCGGCCCTGGGCGACCGCTTCGGCCGCCGCAGGCTGTTCCTCGTCGGGCTGACGATCTTCACGGGGGCGTCCGCCGGCGCGGCGCTGGCCCCGGGCATCGACAGCCTCATCGCGGCCCGCGCGGTGCAGGGCGTGGGCGCGGCCATCATGATGCCGCTGACCCTCACGCTCCTGACGGCGGCCGTTCCCGCGGCCAAGCGCGGGATGGCGTACGGCATCTGGGGCGCGGTCAACGGTCTCGCGGTCGCCTCCGGACCGCTGATCGGCGGCAGCCTGACCGAACACCTCTCCTGGCAGTGGATCTTCTGGCTGAACGTCCCGCTCGGCGTCGCCCTGCTCCCCCTCGCCCGCCTCCGCCTCGCGGAGTCCCACGGCACCGGCGCGCCCCTCGACCTCCCCGGCACCCTGCTCGCCAGCGGCGGTCTCTTCGGCATCGTCTACGGGCTGGTGCGCGGCCCCGCGGACGGCTGGACGGACCAGGTGGTCCTGGCGTCACTGTTCGCCGGTACGGCGCTGCTCGCCGGGTTCGTCATCTACAGCACGCGGGCCAGGAACCCCATGCTGCCGATGCGGCTGTTCCGCTCCCGGGCCTTCTCCGGCATCAACGCGGCCAGCCTGCTGATGTTCCTCGGGATGTTCGGGTCGATCTTCCTGCTGAGCCAGTACATGCAGGGGGTCCTCGGGTACTCGCCCACCGAGGCGGGGCTGCGGATGCTGCCCTGGACCGGAATGCCGATGCTGGTCGCGCCGATCGCGGGCATCCTCTCGGACCGTGTCGGCGGGCGTCCGGTCGTGGCCACGGGGCTCTTCCTCCAGGCGGCGGGTCTCGCCTACCTGGCGGCCGTGATCACGGTGGACGCGTCCTACTCGATCCAGCTCCCCGGGCTGATCATCAGCGGTATCGGCATGGCACTCTTCTTCGCCCCCGCCTCCCACCTCGTCATGTCCAGCGTCCGCGGCTCCGAGCAGGGGATCGCTTCCGGCGCGAACAACGCGCTGCGTGAGGTGGGTGGGGCGCTCGGCATCGCGATCATGGGGTCGATCTTCTCGGCTCAGGGGGGTTACGAGACGGGGCAGGCGTTCGTGGACGGGCTGCGGCCCGCGCTGGTCACGGGGGCGGCGGTGGTCGCTCTCGCGGGGGTTGCGGCTCTGCTGATCCCGTCCGGGCGGGCGGTGGGCGGGGCGCTGCCGGGAGAGAGGCGGGAACCGGCGCCGGTTCTGGAGGGCATGGCCGGCTGACCTCACGCTCACGGGACGGCTCCGCCTGGGGGAGGGCGGGGCCGTCCTGCGTGTGCGCCACAGTCGGGACCGGCCTTGAGCGTCTCTCGCCCCCGCCGCCCCTACCCGTCCCATCCCCAGGGGCGCTGCCCCTTCAACCCCGCCCAAACCCTGGGGGCTGCGCCCCCAGACCCCCATCGG
>NZ_JBVISS010000018.1:0-193491 GCF_055575395.1 Streptomyces sp. NPDC034103
TGGAGGCCGACGACGTCGGTCTCCCCCGACTCCTCCGGGCGGAAGAAGTCCGCCAGGCACAGCCGGCGGCCACGGCGCTGGCGCGGGAAGGTGAAGCGGGTGCGCTCGTTGCCCTCGTCGTCGAGGATGATCAGGTCGTCGTCCTTGGACACGCACGGGAAGTAGCCGTAGACGACGGCCGCCTCCAGCAGGTTCTCCGTCTGGAGCTTGTCCAGCAGACCGCGCAGCCTGGGTCGGCCTTCGGTCTCCACGAGCTCCTCGTACGACGGGCCCTCGCCGGTGCGGGTCTGCTTCAGACCCCACTGCCCCTTGAAGAGAGCGCCCTCGTCGAGCCAGGACGCGTACTCCTTGAGCTGGATGCCCTTGATGACGCGGGTGTCCCAGAACGGGGGCGTGGGAACGGGGTTGTCGACGGCGACGTCGGACCGGACGTGGCCCTCTTCCGGGCGCTCCTCGACCTCGACGCTCGCGGCCGCACGCACCCGGCGCTGCTTCAGCTCCGGCAGCTTGGCGCCGGGGACGCCGCGCTTGACGCCGATGAGGGCGTCCATGAGGCGCAGGCCTTCGAAGGCGTCGCGGGCGTAGCGGACCTCGCCCTCGTAGATCTCGTGCAGGTCCTGCTCGACGTAGGCGCGAGTGAGGGCGGCGCCGCCGAGGATCACGGGGTAATCGGCGGCGAGACCACGGGAGTTGAGCTCCTCCAGGTTCTCCTTCATGATCACCGTGGACTTCACCAGCAGCCCGGACATGCCGATCACATCGGCCTTGTGCTCCACGGCCGCTTCCAGGATGGCCGACACCGGCTGCTTGATGCCGAGGTTGACGACGGTGTAGCCGTTGTTGGACAGGATGATGTCGACCAGGTTCTTGCCGATGTCATGCACGTCCCCGCGCACGGTGGCCAGCACGATCGTGCCCTTGCCGTCATCGTCCGTCTTCTCCATGTGCGGCTCCAGATAGGCCACCGCCGTCTTCATGACCTCGGCGGACTGGAGCACGAACGGCAACTGCATCTGCCCGGAGCCGAACAGCTCACCGACGACCTTCATACCGTCGAGAAGCGTGTTGTTGACGATGTCCAGGGCGGGCGTGTCCTGGAGGGCCTCTTCGAGGTCGGCTTCCAGGCCGTTCTTCTCGCCGTCGATGATCCGGCGCTTGAGGCGCTCCTCCAGCGGCAGCGCGGCCAGTTCCTCGGCCTTGCCCGCCTTCAGCGACTTCGCCGTGGCGCCCTCGAACAGCGCCATCAGCTTCTGCAACGGGTCATAGCCCTCGGCACGCCGGTCATAGATCAGGTCGAGGGCCGTCTGCACCTCCTCCTCGCTGAACCGGGCGATCGGCAGGATCTTCGAGGCGTGCACGATCGCCGAGTCCAGACCCGCCTTCACACACTCGTCCAGGAACACCGAGTTCAGCAGCATCCGCGCGGCCGGGTTCAACCCGAAGGAGATGTTCGACAACCCCAGAGTCGTCTGCACCTCAGGGTGGCGCCGCTTCAGCTCGCGGATGGCCTCGATGGTCGCGATGCCGTCCTTGCGGGACTCCTCCTGACCCGTGCAGATGGTGAAGGTCAGGGTGTCGATGAGGATGTCCGACTCGTGGATGCCCCAGTTCCCCGTCAGATCCTCGATCAGCCGCTCGGCGATAGCGACCTTGTGCTCCGGGGTGCGGGCCTGGCCCTCCTCGTCGATGGTCAGCGCGATCAGCGCGGCGCCGTGCTCCTGGGCGAGCTTGGTGACCTTCGCGAACCGGGACTCGGGGCCGTCGCCGTCCTCGTAGTTGACCGAGTTGATGACCGCACGGCCGCCGAGCTTCTCCAGCCCCGCCCGGATGACGTCGACCTCGGTGGAGTCCAGCACGATCGGCAGGGTGGACGCGGTCGCGAACCGACCGGCCAGCTCCTCCATGTCGGCGACACCGTCGCGGCCGACGTAGTCCACGCACAGGTCGAGCATGTGCGCGCCCTCGCGGATCTGCTCCCGGGCCATCTCGACGCAGTCGTCCCAGCGGGCCTCCAGCATGGCCTCGCGGAACTTCTTCGACCCGTTGGCGTTCGTCCGCTCACCGATCGCCATGTACGCCGTGTCCTGCCGGAACGGCACCGTCTGGTACAGGGATGCGGCGCCCGGCTCGGGGTGCGGGCTGCGCTCGGTGGGCGCGAGGTCGCGGACGCGCTCGACGACCTGGCGCAGGTGCTCGGGGGTGGTGCCGCAGCAGCCGCCGATGAGGGACAGGCCGTAGTCGCGGACGAAGTTCTCCTGCGCGTCGGCCAGTTCCGGCGCGGACAGGGGGTAGTGCGCGCCGTCCTTGGTGAGGACGGGCAGGCCGGCGTTGGGCATGCAGGACAGCTGGATGCGGGAGTGCCGGGCCAGATAGCGCAGGTGCTCGCTCATCTCCGCCGGACCGGTCGCGCAGTTCAGGCCGATCATGTCGATGCCGAGCGGCTCCAGCGCCGTCAGCGCGGCGCCGATCTCGGAGCCCAGCAGCATCGTGCCGGTCGTCTCCACCGTGACCGAGACGATCAGGGGGACGTCGTATCCGGCTGTCTCCATCGCGCGGCGGGCGGCGATGACGGAGGCCTTGGTCTGGAGGAGGTCCTGGGTGGTCTCGACGAGGAGCGCGTCGGCGCCGCCGGCCAGCAGGCCTTCGGCGTTCTGCTGGTAGGCGTCCCGGATGGCACCGAAGGTGGTGTGGCCGAGCGTGGGGAGTTTGGTGCCGGGGCCCATCGAGCCGAGGACCCAGCGCCGGCGGCCGTCACGGGCCGCGTACTCGTCCGCCGTGTCGCGGGCGATACGGGCGCCCGCTTCGGACAGTTCGTGGACGCGCTCGGGGATGTCGTACTCGCCGAGGGCGGAGAGGTTGGCGCCGAAGGTGTTGGTCTCCACGCAGTCGACGCCCGCGTCGAAGTACTCGGCGTGCACCGCGCGCACGATGTCGGGGCGGGTGACGTTGAGGATCTCGTTGCAGCCCTCCAGCTGCTCGAAGTCCTCAAGCGTGGGCTCCTGCGCCTGGAGCATGGTGCCCATCGCCCCGTCGGCGACCACCACACGGGTGGCGAAGGCCTCACGGAGCTCGGACGCGCGGGTCCGGCTGTCGGCGGAAGGGGTCGGTGGCAACGAGGCCATGAAAGGGCTCCCTCAGGGTGCGACGGCTGTCGGCTTTGCTTCCTGCCGTGGGACTTCCCACCGCGGGCGCACGCCGTCAGGGTAGCCGGGACGGGGCCCGGACGGTCAGAGCGTCCACGGGACGGACGAGGATGGCGGGCGCGTCGCTTGCGGGGCACGAGTGACACGCGGGCGGATCACCGGTGACGCAAAGGTGTGTACGACCATTGGCGATTGGTCGGCATGGACTAGTAGTGTTCGACATTGCCGAACGGCGGCAGCGACGTCGCGGGTCGACGGTCGAAGGGGACGGAGGCAGGACGGCGATGGCACGGAACATCCAGTCGCTCGAACGGGCGGCGGCGATGCTGCGGCTGCTCGCGGGCGGCGAGCGTCGGCTCGGCCTGTCGGACATCGCCTCGGCCCTGGGCCTCGCCAAGGGCACCGCCCACGGCATCCTGCGCACCCTCCAGCTGGAGGGGTTCGTCGAGCAGGACGAGGCGTCGGGGCGGTACCAGCTGGGCGCCGAGCTGCTGCGTCTGGGCACCACCTATCTCGACGTGCACGAGCTGCGGGCACGCGCGCTGGTGTGGACCGACGACCTGGCCCGCTCCAGCGGCGAGAGCGTCCACCTCGGTGTGCTGCACCAGCAGGGTGTGCTGATCGTGCACCACGTCTTCCGGCCCGACGACAGCCGGCAGGTCCTGGAGATCGGGGCCATGCAGCCCCTGCACTCCACCGCTCTCGGCAAGGTGCTGTCGGCGTACGACCCGGTGGCCCACAGCGAGGTGCTGGAGGCCGACCGCAAGGCGTTCACCGACCGCACGGTGTGCGAGCTGGACGCCTTCGAGAACGTCCTCGACATCACGCGCGCGCGTGGGTACGCGGCGGACGTGGAGGAGACCTGGGAGGGCGTCGCCGGTGTGGCCGCGCCCATTCACGACCGGCGGCGGATGCCGGTGGGGGCGGTGGGTGTCACCGGGGCCGTGGAGCGGCTGTGCCGGGACGGTGAGCTGCGCCCCGAGCTGATCGCGGCGGTGCGGGACTGTGCCCGCGCGGTGTCGCGGGACCTGGGCGCCGGGCGCTTCTAGAGCGGGCCTGGGGCAAGCCGGCGGGAGCCGTCGGCGGAGGACTCGGCAGGAGCCACCGGGACGCCGCGACGGCGTTCCGGCCTTCGTCCTACCCTGAAGTGCACATATCGGGTGGGTCGCGCCAGATGGCCCGTTCGAAGATCGATAGCTCACGGCAATCAATAACGATCGTGCTTTCGATAACAGAACCCTTGACGCACATGTGACGCCGGGGTGAGACTCCCGTCCATCGGTCGGCATTGTCGAACACCTACCGGCAATACGCGCTAGAGTGTGACAACGCCAAGGGCCGGCATCGCTCTCACCCCGAGGGCACGCGAACCACCGGAGGGACCCGGGGTTCTGCTTCCCCTGGACGAAGGACAAAGGAGTCGCGGGTGTCCAGCTCCGACATCTTCATCGGCGAGACCATCGGTACCGCCATACTCATCCTGCTCGGCGGCGGCGTCTGCGCGGCCGTCACGCTGAAGGCCTCCAAGGCCCGTAACGCCGGTTGGCTCGCCATCACCTTCGGGTGGGGTTTCGCCGTACTGACGGCCGTCTACACCTCCGCGCCGCTCTCCGGCGCCCATCTGAACCCGGCCGTCACCCTCGCGCTCGCGCTCAAGAAGGACGGCATCTCCTGGAGTGACGTCCCGATCTACTGGGGCGGGCAGCTGCTCGGCGCCATGATCGGCGCGGCCCTGGTCTGGATCGCCTACTACGGCCAGTTCCTCGCGCACCTGACCGACGAGGAGATCGTCGGCACTCCGGGTGCGCGGGAGAACGTCACGAAGTCCGTGGAGGCGCAGGAGAAGGGCGCCGGCCCGGTCCTGGGCGTCTTCTCCACCGGCCCCGAGATACGGGTCGCCTGGCAGAACATCGCCACCGAGGTCATCGGCACCATCGTGCTGGTGCTCGCGGTTCTCACGCAGGGCCTCAACGACGGCGGCAACGGCCTGGGCACCCTGGGCGCCCTGATCACCGCCCTGGTCGTCGTCTCGATCGGTCTGTCCCTCGGTGGCCCGACGGGTTACGCCATCAACCCGGCCCGTGACCTCGGTCCGCGTATCGTGCACGCCCTCCTGCCCCTGCCCAACAAGGGTGGCTCCGACTGGAGCTACGCCTGGGTCCCGGTCGTCGGTCCCCTGATCGGCGCCGCGATCGCTGCGGGCATCTACAACGTCGCTTTCGCTTAGAACAAGCAGTCGTAGACAGTCCCCCTTACTTACGGAAACCCAGGAGCACACAGTGACCGACGCGCACACCGCCGGCCCCTTCATCGCCGCGATCGACCAGGGCACGACCTCGTCCCGCTGCATCGTCTTCGACCGTGACGGCCGTATCGTCTCCGTCGACCAGAAGGAGCACGAGCAGATCTTCCCCAAGCCGGGCTGGGTCGAGCACAACGCCACCGAGATCTGGACCAACGTCCAGGAAGTGGTCGCCGGAGCCATCGAGAAGGCCGGCATCACCCGGGACGACATCAAGGCCATCGGCATCACCAACCAGCGGGAGACCACTCTCCTGTGGGACAAGAACACCGGTGAGCCCGTCCACAACGCCATCGTCTGGCAGGACACCCGCACCGACGCGCTCTGCCGCGAGCTCGGCCGCAACGTCGGCCAGGACCGCTTCCGCCGCGAGACGGGCCTGCCCCTCGCCTCGTACTTCGCCGGCCCCAAGGCCCGCTGGCTGCTGGACAACGTCGAGGGCCTGCGCGAGCGCGCCGAGGCCGGCGACATCCTCTTCGGCACCATGGACTCCTGGGTCATCTGGAACCTGACCGGCGGCGTCAACGGCGGCAAGCACTACACCGACGTCACCAACGCCTCCCGCACCATGCTGATGAACCTCCACACGCTGGAGTGGGACGCGAAGATCGCCGAGTCCATCGGCGTGCCGCTGTCGATGCTCCCGGAGATCCGCTCCTCCGCCGAGGTCTACGGCGAGGTCTCCGGCGGCAAGCTGGGCGACCTGCTCGGCGGCATCCCGGTCGCCTCGGCGCTCGGTGACCAGCAGGCGGCCCTGTTCGGCCAGACCTGTTTCGCCGAGGGCGAGGCCAAGTCGACGTACGGCACCGGCACCTTCCTGCTGATGAACACCGGCGAGAAGCCCGTCAACTCGTACAACGGCCTGCTCACCACGGTCGGCTACCGGATCGGCGACCAGAAGGCGGTCTACGCCCTCGAGGGCTCGATCGCCGTCACCGGTTCGCTGGTGCAGTGGATGCGCGACCAGATGGGCCTGATCTCCACCGCCGCCGAGATCGAGACGCTCGCGCTGTCGGTCGAGGACAACGGCGGCGCCTACTTCGTGCCGGCCTTCTCCGGTCTGTTCGCCCCGTACTGGCGCTCCGACGCCCGCGGTGTGATCGCGGGCCTGACCCGGTACGTCACCAAGGCGCACCTCGCGCGCGCCGTCCTGGAGGCCACGGCCTGGCAGACCCGTGAGATCACCGACGCCATGACGAAGGACTCCGGTGTCGAGCTCGCGGCCGTCAAGGTCGACGGCGGTATGACCTCCAACAACCTGCTGATGCAGACCCTCGCCGACTTCGTGGACGCCCCCGTGGTCCGCCCGATGGTCGCCGAGACGACCTGCCTCGGTGCCGCCTACGCCGCCGGTCTCGCCGTCGGCTTCTGGACCAGCACCGACGACCTGCGCGCCAACTGGCGCCGAGCCGCCGAGTGGACCCCCAACATGGCCGCGGAGAAGCGCGACCGTGAGTACAAGAGCTGGCTCAAGGCCGTCGAGCGGACGATGGGCTGGCTCGAGGACGAAGAGAGCTGACGAGAGCCACTCGTAGGCTCAAGCCGCTCTGATGAGGAGTAAGAACCCGAAATGACCAGTCAGACCACCCTGCAGTCCGTGCCTGCCCTCGGTACGCGCCCGGCCTCCGGCTCCAACCCGAGCCGCGCCGAGACCCGGGAGCAGCTCTCCAAGGCGTCGTACGACCTTCTCGTGATCGGCGGCGGCATCCTGGGCATCTCCACCGCCTGGCACGCCGCGCAGTCCGGCCTGCGGGTGGCCCTGGTCGACGCCGGCGACTTCGCCGGTGCCACCTCTTCCGCCTCCTCGAAGCTGCTCCACGGCGGTCTGCGCTACCTGCAGACCGGCGCGGTGCGGCTGGTGGCGGAGAACCACTTCGAGCGCCGTGCGGTCTCCCGTCAGGTGGCCCCTCACCTGGCGAACCCGCTCACGTTCTACCTCCCCGTGTACAAGGGCGGGCCGCACGGCGCCGCGAAGCTCGGGGCGGGCGTCTTCGCCTACTCCATGCTCTCCGCGTTCGGTGACGGCGTCGGCCACCTCCTGTCCCCCGCCAAGGCGGCGCAGGACGTGCCGGAGCTGCGTACCGACAACCTCAAGGCCGTCGCGGTCTACGGCGACGACCAGATGAACGACGCGCGCATGGCGCTGATGACGGTCCGTGCGGCCGTCGAGGCGGGCGCGGTGGTCCTGAACCACGCCGAGGTGACCGGGCTGCGGTTCACCAGGGGCCGGGTGACGGGCGCCGAGCTGCGCGACCGCCAGTCCGGTGACGAGTTCGGCGTGAACGCCCGCCTGGTGCTGAACGCGACCGGCCCGTGGGTGGACCACCTGCGCAAGATGGAGGACCCGAACGCGGCTCCTTCCATCCGCCTGTCCAAGGGCGCGCACCTGGTCCTGAAGCGGACGGCGCCCTGGCGGGCCGCGCTCGCCACCCCGATCGACAAGTACCGCATCACCTTCGCCCTCCCGTGGGAGGACATGCTGCTGCTGGGCACCACGGACGAGGAGTTCGAGGGCGACCCGGGGGACGTGACGGTGACCGAGAAGGACACCGCGCAGATACTCGACGAGGCCGCGTTCTCCATCCGCGACCAGCAGCTCGACCGTGGCCTCATCACGTACGCCTTCGCGGGTCTGCGCGTGCTGCCGGGTGGCCCCGGTGACACCGCCAAGGCCAAGCGGGAGACGGTCGTGACCGAGGGCAGGGGCGGCATGCTGTCCGTCGCGGGCGGCAAGTGGACGACCTTCCGGCACATCGGCCGTACGGTCATGAAGCAGCTGGAGTCGCTGCCGGGCGCTCCGCTGGGTGACGACTACGAGCCGATCTCCTCGCTGCCCAAGAGGCTGCCGCTGCCGGGTGTCGCGAACCCGCGGGCGGTCGCGCACCGGCTGCTGGTCGACAACCCGGCGCCGGGTCCGCGCATGGCGGCGGACACGGCCAAGCACCTGGCCACGCACTACGGTTCGCTCGCCTTCGACATCGCGCGGCTGGCGAACGAGAACCCGGAGCTGGGCGAGCGCGTCCACCCGGACGCCCCGGAGATCTGGGCGCAGGTCGTCTACGCCCGGGACAACGAGTGGGCCGAGACCACGGACGACGTGCTGCGCCGCCGTACGACGCTGACGATCCGCGGCCTGGCCTCGGACGACGTCCGCGCCAAGGTGCAGGACCTGCTCGACAAGAAGTAGACCTCGGGCCGGCCCCTTCCTGCCCTGGCCGGCACCACCGAGAACGGCCCCTCTCCCCTATGGGGGCCGGCACGCGAACGGGGCGGTTCCACGCCGATGGAGCCGCCCCGTTCGTATGTCCGCGGTGTCGGTGGCGGGGGTCCTCCTGGGTGCATGACCCTGGATCAGGCAGCCCCCGAGGTGGTTCGGCGGCGGGTCAGTCGAGTGCGGCCACGACGGCGCGCACGGCCTGCGGTGACGTCAACTCCTCGCGCCGGACGATGAGTTCGCGGCCCAGGAGCAGTGCCCTGCGGGACGCCGGGACCGGGTCGGGAAGGGTCGTCAGGTCGGTCAGGTGGGCGAAGCCGATGATGCGACGGACGATCTCCGTGCCGGCGTAGCCCACGGACTCGGTCCAGACACGGCGCAGGAAGCGGTCCAGATAGGCGTCGTCGAAGAAGGTGTCGACACGGGCCGGCCACAGGCGGCGGAACTCCGTCTCGAACGCCTCCCAGGACAGCCGGAGTTGGTCCGCGTGGTCCGTCAACCGGCCCAGCGCCCGTGCCCGTTCCTCCGACACCAGTGCGTTGGCCCAGTACAGGCCGAGGTCGTAGCCGATCGGGCCGACGAAGGAGAACTCGGGGTCGAAGACCCGGACGACGGGGGCGCCGTCGCGGTCGCCGACCATGACGCTGCCGGTGTGCAGGTCGCCGTGGAGGAGGGCCTGGGCGCTGGTCATGAAGGTGTGGCGGAGGTCGGCCACCTCGGTGCGCAGGCGGGCGTCGGCGCGGAACTCCCGCGCCAGGTCGTCCAGTTGCTCGTGCCAGTGGTTGTGCTCGTGCTCGATGTACGGCTCGGAGAGGACGACGTCCTCCGTGATCTTGCACAGTTCCGGGCTGACCGAGGCGGCGATCAGGGCCTTGCGGTCGGCGGAGGCCATGCCGAAGTCGCTGGTGGCGAAGGAGAACTGGGCGACGAACTCGCCGATCCGGGCGGAGGTGTGCGGACCGTACGCGGCGCCCTCGTTGAGGAGGGTACGCAGGACCTCCAGGTCCGACATGTCCTCCATGACGAGGGCGTAGTTCTCGGGGTCGTACCCGTGGATCGCCGGGATCTTGTCCGGGGCGACCCGCGCGACCTGCTCGTAGGCGCGTGCCTCGGCGTCGGCGCGGTCGGGGTTCATCGGCCAGGACGGGCCGGCCACCCGGACCCAGGGCAGGGCCTGCTTGACGGCGAGGCTGCGGGTGCCGTCGGTGTTCGAGGCGAGGAAGACCCTGTTCATGTTGCCGTCCGAGACCTCGCGGACGGCGACGTCGGCCGGGTTGTCCCAGTGGCCCCGCTCGTGCAGGTAGCCCGGGATGTCGTCGGTCTCCAGGATGCGGTAGCCCATGGCTCTCCTCAGGACGTGCGGCGCTTGGACAGGGTGAAGCTGAAGACCAGGGCGAGGATGAGGACCGCGCCCTCGACGACGTCCTGGGTGTAGTAGGGCAGGCCCTTGATGGTCAGGCCGGTCGTGATGATGCCGATCAGGACCGCGCCGAGGGCCGTCCCCCAGACGTTCGGGCGCCCCCGGCCGAGGACCGAGGTGCCGACCAGGGCCACCGCCACCGCCTCCAGGAGCTGGGAGGTGCCGGCGCTCACGTCGCCCTGGCCGATGCGGGAGGCGAGGATCAGCCCGCCGATGGAGGCGAGGACGCCGGACAGGACGTAGGCGAGACAGCGGTACGCCCCGACGCGGATGCCCGCGAGACGGGCGGCCTCGGGGTTGGCGCCGATGGCGTACAGGACCCGGCCCCAGCGGGTGCGGGCCAGGAAGACCCAGGCGGCGAGGGTGAGGCCGCCGAAGATCAGGACCGAGACGGGGACGCCGAGGACCGTGCCGCGGTCGATGCGCAGGAACCCGGCGGTGAATCTGCCGGGGGCCGTGGTGCCGTCGTCCAGGGTCATGCCCGGGGTGATCGACTGCCCGTCGACCAGGATGAGCTTGCCGCCCTGGATGACGAACATGGTGCCGAGGGTGGCGAGCATGTCGGGGATCTTCAGGACGACGATCAGCAGCGCGTTGAGCAGGCCCGCGAGGGCGCCGGCGGCGAGGACGGCGACGATGGCGACGGTGCCGACCTGGTTCTGGACGACCATCGTCTGGGCCGCGACCGAGACGCCGAGCCCGGCGACCGCGCCGACGGACATGTCCATTCCCCCGACGGCCATGGTGAGGGTGACGCCGAGGCCGAGGATCGCGGCGACGGAGACATAGCGCAGGGTGTCGAGGAGGGTGGCGGACTCGCGGAAGGAGCCCTCGCTGAGCGCGAAGTACAGGAAGAGCGCGACCGTCACGAAGATGAAGCCGTACTTGATGACGGCGTTCTGGACCCGTAGGGCGGTGGAGTCGGCGGGCGGAAGCGCCGCCTTCGTGGGGACTTCCGTGCTCTGGGTGGTCGTCATGGCGTAGTTCCTCAGGGAGCCGGGGTCACACGGACGCCGAGATGGTCTGGATGACACGGTCGCGTTCCGCGGCCTCGCCGTACGCGTCGAGGTGGATCTCACCGGCGGCGAGCACGACGACCCGGTCGGCGACCTCGAGCACCTCGTCGACGTCGGCGGACAGGACGAGCACGGCGGCGCCCTCGGCGGCGAGGGCGCGGGCGCGGCGGCCGATGTCCCGGCGGGCGCCGATGTCCACGCCTCGGAACGGCTCGTCCAGGATGAGGACGCGGGGGGTCTCGGCGAGCCAGCGGCCGACGACGACCTTCTGCTGGTTGCCGCCGGACAGTTCCTCGACGGTGCTGTGCTCGTCGCGGGCGACGACTCCGAGGGCCTCGATGGTGTCGCGGCCGAGGGCGTCCTCCCTTCCCCGCTGGACGAGCCCCGCCCTGGACAGCGACTTCAGGAACGGCAGCGAGATGTTCCGGGCCAGGGACCAGCCGGGGATGAGGGCGTCGGCGTGCCGGTCCTCGGGGACGAGGTGGACGCCGGCCCGGATCGCGTCGGAGGGTCTCCTCGGCGCGTACGGCGTGCCGTCCAGGGCGACGGAACCGGTCGTGAAGAGCTCGGCGCCGAACAGCCCTCGGGCGAGTTCGGTCTTGCCGGCGCCCAACAGGCCGACGACGCCGGTGACTTCGCCGGCCCGGATGTCGAGGTCCAGTGGGGCCCGGCCCTCGAAGAGGCGGACGCCGCGCAGGGACAGGGCCACCTCGCCGGCGGCGCCCTCGCGCACCGGGCGGGCCGTCGTCGCCTCCTGGGCCTGGGCGAGCATCGCGCGCAGGGCGGCGTCCCAGTCGAAGGGTTTGGCCTGGTCCTCGGTGAGACGGCCGTCCCGCAGGACGACCAGGCGGTCGGCGAGGGCGTCGATCTCACCGAGGCGGTGGGAGACGTAGAGGACCGCGATGCCGTCGTCGCGCATCCTCTCGACGAGCGTGAACAGGCGCTCGGCCTCGGCGGCGGAGAGCGCGGAGGTCGGCTCGTCGAGGATGAGCAGCCGGGGGCGGGTGGCCAGGGCGCGGGCGAGGATGAGCAACTGGCGGTCGGAGATGCCGAGTTCGGTGACGTCTCGGCGCAGCAGGGAGTCGCTCCAGTCCAGACCGAGGCCGGTCTGGATCTCCCGGGCGCGCGCCAGCAGCGTGCCGCTGTTGAGGAACGGGTTGCCGCGGCGCTGCGCGAGTTCCTCGAAGACGAGGTTCTCGGCGACCGTGAGGCCGGGCACGATGCCCTCGCCGATGCGCTGGTGCACCGTCTGGATGCCCAACTGGCGGGCGGCGAGCGGCGACTGGAGTGCCGCGGGTTGCCCGGCGACCCGTACCTCGCCGCCGTGGTCGGTGTGCACGCCCGACAGGATCTTGATCAGCGTGGACTTGCCGGCGCCGTTCGCGCCGAGCAGCGCGACGACGCTGCCCGGGGCGATGTCGAGGGAGACGGAGGCGAGGACCGTCTTGCCGCCGAAGGCCATGCTGACGTCGGTGAGAGCGACGGCCGGGGCGGCCGGGGCGGCCTCCTCACCTGCCGTCTCAGTGGGCGACATTCGAGATCCAGTCCGCGGTCGAGACCTGGGTCAGGTTCAGCGCGGGCAGCGCCTCACGCAGCTGGTCCATGTTCGCGATCTTGTTCTTCTTGAGGAAGTCCTGGGTGATGGCGACGGCCGGGAACTGGACGGAGGTCTTGTCCAGCTGTCCGGCCAGTTCCAGCGCGGTCGTCCGGACGACGGCGGCGCCCACGGCGGACGGGTCGGTGCCGGCGGTCGCGACCCAGGGGCTGTCGGCGGCGGTCATCTGCTGGATGTCGGCGTTGGAGACGTCCGCGCCGAAGACCTTCACCTTGCCCTGGAGCTTCTTGTTCTGGACGGCGAGGACGGTGCCCTTGGCGAGCTCGTCGTAGGGGGCGAAGACGCCGGTCACGTCGGAGTGCTGGGTGAGCGCGGCGGAGACCAGGGGGACGTTGTCGGTGGCGGTGGAGTCGGTGACCTTGCCGACCTTGAACTCCTGCTTCCAGGCGTTGCTGTCGACGGTTCCCTTCCACACCGAGTCGCGCTTGTCGAGGGCGGCGTAACCGGCGACGTTGACGTAGCCGACCTTGGCGTTCTTGCCGAGGTCCTTCGCCATCACGTCGAGGACTGCCTTGGCCATGCTCGCGTCGTCCTGCTTGGTGGAGACGACACCCTTCGTGGAGGTCTCGACGTCGTAGACGACGACCTTGATGCCCTTCTTCACGGCCTTGTCGATCTCCGGCTGGATGGTCGCCGGGAAGCCGTGGTCGATGATGATCGCCTTCGCGCCGGAGTTGATGGCGGAGGACAGGTCGGTGGCCTGCTTGGCGTTGTCGGCCTGTGCGTCGTACACGGTCAGGTCGATGCCGAGGGCCTTGGCCTGCGCCTTGGCGCCGTTGCCCCACTGCTCGAAGTAGTCACCGGCGCCGCTCTGCCGGACCAGGGCCACCTTGACCGCGCCCGCGCTGAAGGGGGCGGGCTTCTTGCCGGTGGCGGCCGAGGCGGAGGCGGCGGTGTCACCGGTGTCCTTCGAGGCGTCCGTGGACTGCGAGCAGCCGGACAGCACGAGCGCGGAGAGCGAGGCGAGGGAGAGCGCGGCGAGGGGCAGACGGGTGCGGGGCATGACGGGGCTCCAGGTGTCGGGGAGGTGAAAGGGGTGCTCGACCCGGAGCAGGGGTGTCGTGATGCGCCGACGCACAGAGGGGCGGGCGGGCCGGGGCTCCGGGAGGGGTCAGCGACAGCGGGCCGTGGTCGACCGGAGCAGGTCCACGTACAGCCGCCGTACGAGCAGCAGCGTCTTCATACGCAGATCATGAGAAAGATTTCGGCCATACGTCAAAGCTTGAAAGCGGTTTCTCAGGGAGTGAGACAACGACTAGGTCACACCCGCCGCAGGTCACGGCACGCGTTAGCATCGCGGGACCGGCACCGACCCGGCACTGTGAGGCCCTGATGACGACAGCTGGCGCGAAAGCGACGCGTAGGACCGGCATGCGCCGCTGTCCCGGCGCGCTGTGTCGCGGCTGACCGCCCGCCTCGCCCGTCCCGTCACCGCCCTCTTCCTCCCCCGCCCGTCCGGTGCTTGTCTCGGTATCCGGACATCCCTTCCAGACTCCTGGAGTTGTTCCCATGACCCTGCTGACCACCTGGTCCGAGTCCGGCCCCGAGACGCAGGTCCGCCGCACCTCGGACCCCGCCGAGATCGCCGAGGCCCTCAAGCCGCTCGGCGTGCGCTACGAGCAGTGGCCGGTCCGCGAGGACGTCCCCTTCGACGCCGACAGCGACACGGTGTTCGCCGCGTACGGCCCGGAGATCGACAGGCTGAACGCCGAGGAGGGCTTCACGACGGTCGACGTCCTCGGCCTGCACCCCAGCGACGACCCGGAGTTCCCCGCGAAGGCGAAGGCCGCGCGCGAGAAGTTCCTCCAGGAGCACACCCACGACGACGATGACGAGGTCCGCTTCTTCGTCTCCGGCTCGGGCATCTTCTACCTCCACGCGGGCGGTGAGGTGCACGCGGTGTTCTGCGAGAAGGGCGACCTGCTGGGCGTGCCGCGCGGCACCACGCACTGGTTCGACATGGGCACCAACCCGTCGTTCACCGCGATCCGCTTCTTCCACGAGGAGGACGGCTGGATCGGCACCTTCACCGGCTCGACGATCGCCTCCCGCTTCCCGGACTACGACACGATCGCGGCGGGCTACGAGGCGGACAAGGCCTCCGCATGAGCGTGGTGCACGACGTGGACGCCGTGGTGCTCGACATCGAGGGCACCACGAGCGCCACGGGCTTCGTCGTCGACGTGCTGTACCCGTACTCGCGCTCCCGTTTCGGCGCGCTGCTGGCCGAGCGGGGCGACGATCCGGACGTGGCCCGGGCGGTCGCGCAGGTCCGGGAGGCGCTCGGCGACCCGGCGGCGGACGCGGCCGCGGTCGAGAAGGCCCTGATCGCCTGGCTCGACGAGGACCGCAAGGCCACACCGCTGAAGACCCTCCAGGGCGTCATCTGGTCCGAGGGCTTCGCCCGCGGTGACCTCGTCTCCCACTTCTACGACGATGTCGTCCCGCGGCTGCGGGCGTGGCACGCGGCGGGGATCGGGCTGTACGTCTACTCGTCCGGTTCGGTCGCCGCCCAGCGGGCGTGGTTCACCAACAGCCCGCAGGGCGACCTCACCCCGCTCGTCTCGGGCCTGTACGACACCGAGAACGCCGGCCCCAAGCAGGAGCCGGAGTCCTACCGCCGGATCGCGGCGGCGACCGGTGTCGAGGCCGCGAGGCTTCTCTTCCTCTCCGACCGTCCCGGCGAGCTGGACGCGGCCCGTGCGGCCGGCTGGCACACCGTCGGTGTCCGGCGGCCCGGGGAGCCGTACTACGCGCAGGGCGTCGGCGACCACGCCGAGGCGGCGGCGTTCGACGAGATCACCCTCAGCACCACCGGGAGCACCGTATGACCGCCGAGATCACCGAACGGGACCTGGAGGAGGCGGGGGTGGTCCTCGCCGCCGAGTCCGCGCGCTTCGCCGGCTTCGGCTGGATGCGGGGCACCTCCGGCAATCTGTCCGTCGTCCTCAGCCGTGACCCGCTGCGGCTCGCGGTGACCGCGAGCGGCCGTGACAAGGGGGAACTGACCCCCGCCGACGTGGTGTTGGTGGACGGGCAGGGCGCCGCGGTACGGGGCGGCAAGCCGTCCGCGGAGGCCGAGCTGCACGCGCGCGTGGCGGCGCTGACCGGCGCCGGGGCCGTGGTGCACGTGCACACGGTCGCCTCGGTGGCCATGGGGCGTCGGGAACCGGGCGGGATCGTCCTGCGGGACCTGGAGATGCTCAAGGGCGTCGGACAGCCCGCGCACGACGTCGAGGTGCTCTTGCCGGTCATCGCCAACAGCCAGGACATGAAGGTGCTCGGGGACCGGCTGGAGGCGGCGCGTGATGCGCGGATGCCGGCGGTGGTGGTCGCGGGGCACGGACTGTATGTGTGGGGTGCCGATCCCCGTCAGGCCCGGCATCACACCGAAGTCGTGGAGTGGCTGCTGGAGTTGGAGCTGTCGCAGCGCTGAGCACACGGAAGGGGGCCCTCGGCGGCGGGGGTCCCCTTCTCGTCACGTTCTCGTCACGTCAGGTACTCGCCCGGCAGTTGGCCGGACGCCACCTCCAGCACACCTCGCTCGGTCACCAGCGCCGTCACCAACCGCCCCGGCGTCACGTCGAAGGCGGGGTTGTGACCGCGCGACTCGGCGGGCGCCGTCCGCACGCCGCCCCACTCCAACACCTCGGCCTCGGCCCGGAGTTCTATGTGGATCTCGTCGCCGGTCTTGGTGGCGAGGTCCACGGTCGTCGTCGGCGCCGCCACCAGGAACGGGATGCCCGCGTCGGCGCACGCCAGCGCGACCCCCACCGTGCCGACCTTGTTCGCCGTGTCGCCGTTGGCGGCGATACGGTCCGCCCCGACGATCGCCGCGTCGACCTCGCCGCGCAGGATGGTCCCGGCGGCGGCGCCGTCCGCCTGTACGTAGTGCGCGATGCCCTCCTGGACCAACTCCCAGGCGGTGAGCCGGGATCCCTGGAGCAGCGGACGCGTCTCGTCGGCGTAGACGACGTCGAGGCGTCCGCGCGCGTGGAGTTCGCGGATGACGCCGAGTGCCGTGCCCCAGCCGGCCGTCGCGAGGGCGCCCGTGTTGCAGTGGGTCAGGATGCGCAACGGCCGCTCCACGCCCACCGTTTCGAGCAGCCAGTCGGCACCGTGGGCGCCCATCGCCCGGTTCGCCTCGACGTCCTCGCGCTGGACGGCGACGGCCTCCTCCAGGACGGCGCCCAGGCCCTCGTCGAAGCGGGCCATCACGCGGTCCACGCACACCATCAGGTTGACGGCGGTCGGCCGGGCCTCCCGGATGCGTGCGACGGCGGCGCGCACCTGCGCCACCGACCAGCCCTCGCGCTCCCCCTGCACCAGCGCGAGGGCGACGCCGTACGCGCCGGCCGCGCCGATCGCGGGGGCGCCGCGGACCACGAGCCGCTGGATCGCGTCGACCAGAGTGTCCACATCGCGGACAGCCACCGTCTCGTCGCGGTGCGGGAGCAGCGTCTGATCGATGAGGGCGAGACCGTCGCCGGTCCACTCGACGGCACGCAATCCCTGGGGCATATCGGGACACTCCTGATGTTCCGGTGGTGTCCGGTCACGGTACATGACCTGGGGGAACCACAGTTCGAGACAATCGGGCAAGTGTCCGGAAACGGATGCCAGGGCCCGGCAATCAGTCCGCATACCGAGACGAGCGAGGACGCCCGTGCTGCTCAAGCGGCGCTTCCTCGACTTCGGCCGGTGTGCCAGTGTGCCGGTGTGCCGCCGTGCCGGTGTGCCGCCGTGCCGGTGACGGCCGCCGACGCTGACCCGTCCCCGTTCTCTCGTCTGTCCGCACCCTGGACGAGTGGGTGGTGATCGCCGACCTGGGCGGTGGTGCCCGAGCGGGCCATGGGCATCCTGTTCGGCCGATCGGCCGGTCGGCCCCATAATGATGTGAGACATCGGATGTCTTGACGGGACGTTCGCAGGCCCCGAACCGGGCGTGCGGGAACCACTGGGAGGCCGGGCATGGCAGTCACCGACGAGGCGATCGAGAAGATCAAGGGCATGATCGTCTCGGGCGCCCTGCGCCCCGGCGACCGGCTGCCCAAGGAGAGCGAACTCGCCGCCGAACTCGGGCTGTCCCGCAACTCCCTGCGGGAGGCGGTGCGCGCCCTGTCGCTGATCCGGATCCTGGACGTGCGCCAGGGCGACGGCACCTATGTGACCAGCCTGGACCCTCAACTCCTCCTGGAGGCGCTGAGTTTCGTGGTGGACTTCCACCGCGACGACACCGTTCTCGAGTTCCTCGCCGTCCGCCGCATCCTGGAGCCGGCCGCGACCTCCATGGCGGCCCTGCGCATCAGCGAACAGCAACTGGACGCGTTGTCGGCCCAGTTGGCCAAGCTCGGTGAGGCCCCCTCGGTGGAGGAACTGGTCGCCTGCGACCTCGACTTCCATCGGGGCATCGTGCAGAGCTCCGGCAACTCCGTGCTCTGCTCCCTCCTCGACGGTCTCTCCGGGCCCACCACCCGGGCCCGTGTCTGGCGCGGCCTCACCCAAGAGGACGCCGTCAGCCGCACCCTCCACGAACACCGCATGATCCTGGCCGCCCTGCGCGACCGGGACGCCGAGGCGGCCCGTTCCTGGGCCACGGTGCACATCGCGAGCGTGGAGCAGTGGCTGCGTTCGACCCTGTGAGCAACGGCTCCCCGATCGTCGGACGTCTACCCGCGTCAGGGGGCGACGTCCGGGACAGCCGTGCAGGTCGTCCCGGCACAGCTCGGATCACTGGGGGTGTTCCGGGGCGGCAGACGGGGCAGTGATGCGTTCACTCCCCCGTGCAAGGGGGCTGCGGACGCCCCCGTTGGACGCCGTAAGGTTGGGGCGTACGTGAGGGCACGTCGGAAGGAGGCACTGGGTGATCGAGCTCGAGGGGGTTCCCGAGCTGATCGACCCGGTCATGGTGGCCGCGTTCGAGGGCTGGAACGATGCCGGCGACGCCGCCTCCACCGCGGTCGCGCACCTGGACAGGGAGTGGAAGGGCGAGGTGTTCGCGGCGCTGGACGCCGAGGACTACTACGACTTCCAGGTGAACCGGCCCACGGTGTGGATGGATGCCGGAGTGCGGAAGATCACGTGGCCGACGACCCGGCTCTCCGTGGTCCGCGTCGGCGGTGACAAGCCGCGCGACCTCGTACTCGTCCGAGGTATCGAACCGTCCATGCGCTGGCGCTCGTTCTGCAACGAGCTGCTCGGCTTCGCCCACGAACTGGGCGTGGAGCTGGTGGTGATCCTGGGCGCCCTGCTCGGCGACACCCCGCACACGCGTCCGGTCCCGATCAGCGGGACCACGTCCGACCCGGACCTGGCCCAGCGGATGGACCTGGAGGAGACCAAGTACGAGGGCCCCACGGGCATCGTCGGCGTCCTCCAGGAGGCGTGCACGCACGCGGGCGTACCAGCGGTCAGCCTCTGGGCGGCCGTACCGCACTACGTGTCGCAGCCGCCCAACCCGAAGGCGACGCTGGCGCTGCTGAACCGGCTCGAGGACCTGATCGACATCCGCATCCCGCTGGGCGAGCTGGCCGAGGACGCGCGCGCCTGGCAAGTGGGCGTGGACCAGCTGGCCGCCGAGGACACCGAGGTCGCCGAGTACGTGCAGACGCTGGAGGAGGCCCGGGACACCGCGGAGCTGCCGGAGGCGTCGGGCGAGGCGATCGCCCGCGAGTTCGAGCGGTATCTGCGCAGACGGGACGGCGGCGGCCCGACCCCGCCCGGTGGTCACGCGACCGAGGGCGGCGAGGGCACGTCGTATCTGCGGGACAACCCCAGCGGTCGTACGCGCCCGCCGAAGCCGCCGAGGCCGGGCGGCGCGGACGACGAGGGCCCGGCCGACTCGTCTGAGGACTGAGGCGGAGGCCGAGCGCCTCGGGCCGATGGCATCGGGCGGAGGCCCGAGCCGACGGCTCGGGCTGAATGCCTGGTCAGTGTTTGGGCTGAGCGCTTGGGCTGAGTGCTTGGGTGGCAGGAGGGCGGTGCGTATGACGCGCACCGCCCTCCTGCCGCTTCAGACCCGCGGTACCGCCACCACGTCGTAGTCGGTGGTGGGCGTCGGGTCCACGTCGAAGCGGGCGTTGGGCAGGTAGATGCGGTCGCCCCAGGCCGCCGCGGTGGTCGGGATACGGAAGCGCGGGTCGGTGATCCGGGTGATCGTCGTGCCCTTGGTGCCGGCCGCGTTCAGCCGGAACACGTCGACCGCGTTCTGCGCCTGCTGGACCACGTAGAGGGTCCTGCCGAGCAGCAGGAGACCGTCCCCGTTGGGAATCTTCGCTCCCCCGAGGTCCACGGCGCGGGCGACTCCGGTGCGCGGGTCGACGCGCTCCAGAGTGCCGCCGTCGGCGAAGGCGTTCACCACGAGCAGCGCGCGGCCGTCGGGGGTGCGCTCGATGCCGTTGGCGGTGAAGTCGTCGCCCTGGACCCAGTCGCCGGTCAGGGGAACGGTCTCGACGTCCAGGGGTTCCCCGTGCCCACCGAGGCGCAGCTTGTAGAGCTGCGGCTTGAAGGAGTCGGTGAACCAGGCGGCGCCCGGGGTGAGGATCACGTCGTTCACGAAGGTGCCGCCGGTGGCGTACACCTTCTCGATCGCGCCGGAGCGGGCGTCCACCGTGCGGATCTCGCCGCTGTCGCCGCCGGCGAGGAAGAGCCTGTGGCCGTGCGGGTCGATCTTCAGGCCCACGGTGGGGTGTCCCTCGCCGAGGCCCTTGCTGATCACCGAGCCCCGGCCGGTGGCCAGGCTCGCCCGGTAGACGGCGCCGTCGGCCAGGGAACCGAAGTAGCCGAAGGGCTTGGTCCCGATGGCGATGCCCTCGGGCTGGAAGCCGTCGGGCAGCGGGAACCGGTCGGGCCAGGCAGCCTTCTTCGGCGTCCCGGCCGCGTGTGCGGTGCCGCCGAGCAGCGCTGCTCCCGTCAGCGCCGCGGTCGCGGTGAGCAGTCTTCGACGTGCGAAGGAACGGTCTGTGGGTGCCACTGTGCGTCCTTCTGCCAAGGGGCCGGCGGTGGCCGGCCGAACGGTCAACAGACGCCCCCACCCCATCACATGACGATGACCACCGCAGTCCTTGGCCGGATTGCTGCGTGACATCTGATTCAGGACGGATTGCACCCGTTACCCAATTCAGCTTCTTTTGAAGCGAGTTGCCGAACACGGGCTGGACGAGGGCCCGTTGGAATGCCTGGTTGTCCACCGCTCACGCTTGAACCGCTGTTCTGAACCGCTGTTCGGAAGCGAGGAAAGGCCGCGGCAGGTCATCGGGACGCCCAGTCACCGAACGTGCTGCGCGGTGTCCGGATTCCGCGCTTGTGACCACCGGGAGCCGGCAGAACCAAGGGCGCTTCCTCCGCTCGGAGGAAGCGCCCTTCGGGTGCCGGGTGTCTACAGCGCGACGCCGAGCAACGCGTCCACGGCGCGCGAGACGAGGCCGGGGGCGCCCTCGTCGGTACCGCCCTGCGCCTGCTGGAGCGCGGCCCAGCGGTCGACCGCGGCGAGCGCGGTGGGGGCGTCGAGGTCGTCGGCGAGCGCCGCGCGGATCTCCTCGACGAGGGCGTCGGCGGGCGGTCCGTCGGGCCGGGACACGGCCGCGCGCCAGGCGCCGAGCCGGGCCACGGCGTCCTGGAGCACCTGGTCGGTCCACTCCCAGTCGGCCCGGTAGTGGTGGGCCAGCAGGGCGAGCCGGATCGCGACCGGGTCGACGCCGTCGTAGCGCAGCCGGGAGACGAAGACCAGGTTGCCCTTGGACTTGGACATCTTCTCGCCGTGCAGGGCGACCATGCCGGCGTGGACGTAGGCCTTGGCCATCGGGAACTCGCCGGTGAGCACCTGGGCGTGCGAGGCGCCCATCTCGTGGTGCGGGAAGGCCAGGTCGGAGCCGCCGCCCTGGACGTCGAAGGTCATGCCGAGGTGGTCCAGGGCGATGGCGACGCACTCGATGTGCCAGCCGGGGCGGCCGCGGCCCAGCGAGCCGCCGTCCCAGCTGGGCTCGCCCTCGCGGGCGGCCATCCACAGCATCGGGTCGAGCGGGTTCTTCTTGCCCGGACGGTCCGGGTCGCCGCCGCGCTCGGCGGACAGCAGCCGCATGGCGGCGGCGTCCAGGCCCGACACCTTGCCGAAGTTCGGGTCGGACTCGACGGAGAAGTACACGTCCCCCTCGAGCTCGTACGCGGCGCCCGCGTCCCGCAGCCGTTCCACCAGCGGGACGATGCCGGGTATCGCCTCGACCGCGCCGATGTAGTGGCGCGGGGGCAGCATCCGCAGGGCGGTCATGTCCTCGCGGAAGAGGGCCGTCTCCTTCTCGGCGAGGGCGGCCCAGTCGACGTTGTCCCGCTCGGCGCGCTCCAGGAGGGGGTCGTCGACGTCGGTGACGTTCTGGACGTAGTGCACCTGCCGCTTGGTGTCGAGCCACACGCGCTGAACCAGGTCGAACGCGTTGTAGGTCGCCGCGTGACCCATGTGGGTCGCGTCGTACGGCGTGATGCCGCAGACGTAGATACGGGCGACGGGACCGGGGTCGAGGGTGACCGTACCGCCGGTCGCGGTGTCGTGGATCCTCAGGTCGCGGCCCTGACCAGGCAGGGCGGGGACCTCGGAAGCGGGCCAGGCATGCATGTCATGAGCCTAACCGGACGGATGTTCCGCATACGAACCGGACCGGGCCGGATGGCCGGTAAGGCGGTCTTGCGCGGAACGCTCCGCAGGGGTAGCCGTGACGAAACCGCCGGCCGGTGGGGGCTGGTCGCGCGGTTCCCCGCGCCCCTGCGGGGCACGGTGCCACCCGCTCTGCTCCTACACCGGCGGCCAGGGAATGGCCGGCCACTCGCCGCTCGGTTCCGGGTGCCTGCCGGTGGTGAGGAGGGACTCGACACGCGCGCGTGTGGCGTCGAGCTCGGCGGGTGTGATCAGTTCGGCCAGCCGGGTGGCCAGCTCGCCCGCCAGCGCCTCCCTGAGGCCCTTGAGCACGTCGACGGCCTCGCCGGGCAGCGGCTCCCCCGCCCAGCCCCACAGCAGCGTGCGCAGCTTGTTCTCGGCGTTGAAGGTGACCCCGTGGTCGATGCCGTACAGCCGGTCCCCGGCGGGCAGCAGATGGCCGCCCTTGCGGTCGGCGTTGTTGATCACGGCGTCGAGCACGGCGAGCCGCCGCAGCCGCTCGTCGTCGGCGTGCACCAGCAGGGCGGTCTTTCCGTCCCCCACCTCGGCGAACCCGATCGCCTTCCAGCCCGGCCCCGGCTCCTGCGCGTCGACGAGCGCCAGCAGGTCCGGGCCCGGCCCGGCCTCGATCCACAGCTGGACCATGCCCTCGCCGTAGGGCCCGTCACGCAGCACGGTGGGCGGGACGAGCCCCCAGCCGGTCGCCTCGGAGACCTCGTACGCGGCGACCTCCCGCTGGGCGAGGGTGCCGTCGGGAAAGTCCCACAGCGGGCGCTCGCCGCGCACCGGCTTGTAGACGCACAGGGCCTCACGGCCCTCGTAGGCGACGGAGCAGTGCAGCACCGCGTTGGAGGCGTCCCGGATCTGTCCGCGCACGGTCAGCTCACCGCGGGTGAGCAGCTCTGCCGTGGTCACGCTCCGCGGCGGTATCCGTTCTGGCGCGGACATACGTGTCCTTCCGGGTCGAGCGGGAGGCTGCACAGCGGACACGGCGGCCGCCCGGCGTTGACGACGTCCAGGGCACGCTTGGCGAAGGCTCTCGCCTGCGCGCCGGTGAGCCGGACCCGCAGCATCGGGGGGCCGTTCTCCTCGTCCTGCAGGAGCCGCTCCTCGGCCTCGGCGAGGTCCTCCTCGGAGTCGGCGTCGAGTTCGACGAGGGCCTGCGCCTCGACGATCATGCGCTGCTCCTCGCCGTCCCAGGCCAGGGCCATGGTGCCGACGCGGAACTCCTCCTCGACGGGGGTGTCCAGCGGGGCGGTGTCGGACACCTCGGTGGGTGCCATGGCCGGCACGGCGGCGATGCCGCCGCTGCGGCGCACGACCTCGTCCAGCAGTTCGTCCATCCGCTCGGCGAGCGCGGCGACCTGGGTCTTCTCCAGGGCCACGCTGGTCACCCGGGGGCCGGCGGAGGCCTGGAGGAAGAACGTACGGCGCCCGGGCAGTCCGACCGTGCCGGCCACGAAACGCTCCGGCGGGTCGTAGAGGAACACCTGACGGGACACGTCCTGTCTCCATTGGAATCGTGGGTACGGCGCTGCTTCGACCGCTTCACCCTACTGCGCCCGACGATCACGGTGCGCCCGCACCACCACCGACCGTGGCGTCACCGCCGGCCGGCTCCTCGCGCGGCGCCAGCGAGGTGAAATCACCGGTGTCACCGAGACGTACGAGAAACGGCCGCAGACGGGTGTAACGGATCGCTGTGATGGAACACGGTTCGACGGAGATCCGCTGGAAGAGGTCGAGATGAAGTCCGAGAGCGTCCGCGACGAGCGACTTGATGATGTCGCCGTGCGAGCACATCAGATACACGGCGTCGGAGCCGTGGTCGCGCTCCACGCGCGCGTTCCACTCACGTACGGCCTCCGCCGCGCGGGTCTGCATCGCCCGCATCGACTCGCCGCCCGGAAACGCCGCGGCCGACGGGTGCGCCTGGACGACCTCCATCAGCGGCTCGTCCATGAGCTCGGCGAGCTTGCGGCCGGACCAGTCGCCATAGTGGCACTCCCCGATCCGCTCCTCGGTGTGGGCGCTCAGTCCGGGGCGGGCGTCCAGCAGCGGCCGGATCGTCTCCTGGCAGCGCTGGAGCGGGCTGCTGACGACCTCGGAGATCGGCAGCTGGGCGAGCCGTCCCGGCAGCGCGGCGGCCTGCGCGATGCCGCGCTCGTCCAGGGCGACCCCGGGCGTCCATCCGGCGAGCAGTCCCTCGGTGTTGGCGGTGGATCGTCCGTGCCGGACGAGGATCAACGTGGGCATGCGGCCCAGGGTAGGCGCACGCACGCGTGCGCCGGCCGCCGAGCGACGGGAGAATACGCAGCGTGATCGTGGACTGTGCCATCTACCACGACGGGCACCGGGCCGACGGCCCGGAGGACCTGTCCGACGCCCTCGACCAGGCGCGGGGCGCGGGCGGCTTCGTCTGGATCGGGCTGCACGAGCCGTCTGAGAAGGAGTTCGACCTGGTCACCCGGGAGTTCGGGCTGCACCCGCTGGCGGTCGAGGACGCCCTGAAGGCGCACCAGCGGCCCAAGCTGGAGGTCTACGACGACTCGCTCTTCGTCGTCCTCAAGCCGGTGGTGTACGAGCCGCAGAGCGACACGGTCTCCACCGGCGAGGTCATGCTCTTCCTCGGCGACGGCTTCGTGGTGACCGTCCGGCACGGCGAGGGCTCCCCGCTCGCGGACGTGCGCCAGCGGCTGGAACACGAGCCGGAGCTGCTGGGCAAGGGTCCCACGGCGGTGCTGTACGCCGTCTCGGACGCCGTGGTCGACCACTACCTGGACGTGGCGACGGAGCTCCAGACGGACCTGGAGGAGCTGGAGACGGAGGTCTTCTCGCCGGACGGCGGCGGCTCGCGCCACACCGCGTCCCGCATCTACAACTTCAAGCGGCAGATCCTGGAGTTCCGCCGGGCCACCGGCCCGCTCGCGCTGCCGCTGACCCGGCTGGCGGCCGTCGGCCAGTTCGGCTCGGGGGTGCCGTTCGTCAACGAGAAGGCGCGGCCCTTCTTCCGGGACGTCAACGACCACCTCACGCGCGTGAACGAGTCCGTGGAGGGCCTCGACCGCCTGGTGTCGGACATCCTGTCGGCGCATCTGGCGCAGATGAGCGTCCGGCAGAACGACGACATGCGGAAGATCTCCGCGTGGGCGGCCATGGCCGCGGTCCCCACGATGATCGCGGGGGTCTACGGCATGAACTTCGAGCACATGCCGGAACTGCGCTGGGTGTGGTCCTACCCGGCCGTGATCGTGGTCATGGCCGCCCTGGAGGTGCTGCTGTTCCGGATGTTCAAGAACCGGGGCTGGCTGTAGGCGCGCGGGTCAGGCGAACTCGGGGGCCGGGGTGGCCGGTCCGCCGAGTGCGTCGCGCCGCTCGGGCATCTTCAGGGAGACCATCCGGCGCCAGCCCAAGACGCATTCGTACGCGTACACCGCGTGGATGCCCGCCGCGAGGACGGCCGACTTGGCCGTGGGCCAGCCCAGGATGCGGCCCATGTGGGCCATGACCGCGAGGCTGACGTCCCGGTAGACGCGGATCTCGGCGAGCGCGCACTGCCGCAGGGTCCGCTGGATGTCCCGGCCGTGTCCCGCGCGGGCGAACCGCAGCAGCTCCTCGTGGCAGTAGGCGAGGTGGTTGTCCTCGTCGCCCGAGATCATCTTCACCGCGCGACCGAGCTCGGGGTCGTCGGCGAAGTGCTTGCGCAGCAGTTCCATCTGCTCGGAGGCGCGCTGCTCGGTGACCCGGCTGTGGGCGAGGTAGGTCACGATGTCCCGCACGGTCAGCGGCCGGCCGGCCCTGAGCGTGTCGTGGGCGAGACCGATCCCGTCGCGTTCCAGGAGCATCGTGTAGTCGGTGTCGGGCGGTACGGGGACCGGTTCGAGGCCGCGCTTCCTCATCAGGGCGTTGAAGATCCGCCCGTGCTTGTCCTCGTCCGCGCCGTGCCGGGAGATCTTGGGGGCGAGGGCGCGCTCGCTGTCGGGGACGAGCGCGGCGATGCGGGCGTTCTCCCAGCCGCCCTGCGACTCCCCGCTCGCCGCGATGGAGCAGAACAGGCGGAAGGATTCGTCGTTGTCGAGGATCTCCTGGAACAGACTCCTGGCCGAAAGCATCGTGGGCACCTCTCTGCGGGACTCCGCGGCATTCCGCAAAGAACGAGTCAAATGCCGCGCGAGGGGTGCTGCAACAGCTGTGTCGGACAACTCCGCCGAACGGAGGACCCTGGCCGTCACGACGGGGGCGTAACCGCACGGGCGCGGGCGCGTTGTTCTGCGTGACGGCCGTGGCGGGGAAGACCCCCGAGCCCCCACCACGGCCGCAGAAACTTTCCGGTGGTTCCCGGCGCGCTACGCCAGTCCGGCCCGCTCCAGCGCCTCGGACCCGGCGCGCAGCGCGGCGATCCGCTCGTCGAGCGTGAAGCCCGCGGGGGCCAGGCTCAGCGTGGTGACACCGGCCGCCGCGTACTCCTTCATCCGGTCCGCGATGCGGTCCACGGAGCCCAGCAGTGTCGTCTTGTCGATCAGGTCGTGCGGGATGGCGGCCGCGGCGCCCTGCTTGTCGCCGGACAGGTACTTCTCCTGCACCTCGGCGGCCGCCTCCTCGTACCCCATGCGCTGGGCGAGCTGGTTGTAGAAGTTCTGCTTGGCACTGCCCATGCCGCCGACGTACAGCGCGGTGTAGGGGCGGAAGGTGTCGGCGAGCGTGGCCACGTCCTTGTCCTCGCCGAGGGCGAGCGGGAGGGTGGGGTGGACGTCGAACCCGTCGAGGGTCTTGCCGGCCTTCTCGCGGCCCGCGCGCACATGCCTGAGCGTCGTCTCCTCCAGGTGCTCCGCGGACGGGAAGATGAGCAGGGCGCCGTCGGCGATCTCGCCGGTCTGCTCCAGGTTCTTCGGTCCGATCGCGGCGATGTAGAGCGGGATGTGCTCGCGCTCCGGGTGCACGGTCAGCTTCAGCGGCTTGCCGGGCCCGCCGGGCAGCGGCAGCGTCCAGTGCTGCCCCTCGTACGACAGGCGCTCGCGGGTCATCGCCTTGCGGACGATCTCGACGTACTCACGCGTGCGTGCCAGCGGCTTGTCGAACTTGACGCCGTACCAGCCCTCGGAGACCTGCGGTCCGGAGACGCCGAGGCCGAGCCGGAAGCGGCCGCCGGAGAGCGAGTCGAGGGTGGCGGCGGTCATCGCGGTCATGGCCGGCTGACGGGCCGGGATCTGGAAGATGGCCGAGCCGACGTCGATGCGCTCGGTCTGCGCGGCGACCCAGCTGAGCACGGTCGCGGCGTCGGAGCCGTAGGCCTCGGCGGCCCAGCACACGGCGTACCCGAGTCGGTCGGCCTCCTGGGCGACGGCGAGATTGTCCGCGTCCATTCCGGCGCCCCAGTAGCCGAGGTTGATGCCGAGCTGCATGGCCGATTCCCCTTACCCATCAGTAACGTCCCTGGATTCCCGACCTTAGCGCGGGCCACGCGGATCGGGGCAGTTCGCGCTCGTGTTCTTCCGCCCACATCAACGCCCCTGTCGCTGCGGGAAACTGGTTGTCCACAGGCCCCCACACCGCTGGTTCCGGCCAGTAATGTCGGCGTTCATGGAGCAGAGGCATCTCGGCCGCACCGGCCTGCGCGTGTCCCGCGTTGGACTAGGCACCCTCACCTGGGGCAGGGACACCGACGAGCACGACGCCGCGGACCTCTTGAAGACGTTCTGGGAGGCGGGCGGGACCCTCGTCGACACGGCGGACGTGTACGGCGACGGGGAGTCCGAGTATCTGCTCGGCCGCCTCATGGAAGGGCTGGTGCCGCGCCGGGACCTCGTCATCTCCACCAAGGCGGGCAGCGTGCCCGACCCGGACCGGCGGTTCGACGGCTCGCGCGGCCATCTGCTCTCCGCGCTGGACGCCTCGCTCGCCCGGCTCGGCACGGACCACGTCGACATCTGGCAGGTCCACGCCTACGACCCGGACACCCCGCTGGAGGAGACCCTCCAGGCGCTCGACCTCGCGGTCAGCAGCGGCCGCGCGCGGTACGCCGGTGTCTCCAACTTCTGCGGCTGGCAGCTCGCCAAGGCCGCGACCTGGCAGTTGGCGGCCCCCGGCACCCGGACCCGGCTGGCCGCGACCCAGCTGGAGTACTCCCTGCTCCAGCGCGGCGTCGAGCGCGAGGTGCTGCCCGCCGCGCTGGACCTGGGCATCGGACTGCTGCCCTCCTCCCCGCTGGGGCGCGGGGTCCTGACGGGCAAGTACCGGGACGCCACACCGGCCGACTCCCGCGGCGCCTCCGACCACCTCGCCCCGTTCGTCGCGCCGTACCTCGACGACACGGCGAGCCGCATCGTGGACGCGGTGCGGACCGCCGCCGACGGACTGGCGGTGACCCCGCTCCAGGTGGCCCTCGCCTGGGTCCGCGACCGGCCCGGGGTGACCGCGCCCATCGTCGGCGCGCGCAACGCGCAGCAGCTCACGGCGGCATTGTCAGTGGAGGCCCTTAGTCTTCCTGACGAGATCTGCCGGGCTCTCGACGATGTGTCGGCGCCCGTGCACCGCTATCCCGATCACGACTGGAGCACGCTGTGAGCACGGAGCCGGAGCCCACGGAGGAGACCGAGCCGGAGGCCGCGTCGACCGAGGAGGCCGAGGTGGCCGAGGTGGCCGAGGTGGCCGAGGGCACCCCGGCCGCGGAGACCGGCACCGCCGACGCGACGGGGCACGGGACCGAGACGGCCGACGGCACCGGGCCGGGAGCCGGGGCGACCGACGGCACCGGACCCGACCTCGGTGCGGCCGACGGGGCCTCCACGACGGGCGGCGAGGCGAGGGCTGCGGCCGAGGACGAGGAGTCCGTCGCGGCTGACGGCGGACCTGTGGTGACCGGCGGCGAGGACAGCGCCGCAGCCCAGGACGAGGAGTCCGTCGCGGCCGACAGCGACGCTTCCGCGACCGGCGACGAGACGAGCGCTGCGGCCGAGGCCGAGGAGTCCGTCGCGGCCGACAGCGGAGCCTCCGGCGGCGAGGACAGCGCTGCGGCTGAGGGCGGGCCTTCCGCCAGCGGCGAGGACGTCGCTGCGGCCGGGGCCGACGCGGAGGCCGCGGCCAAGTTGTCCGAGGCCCAGGCCGAACTCGCGGCGCAGAAGCTCGAGCGGGAGCGGATCGCCCGGCGCAAGGCCGAGAAGCAGGGACCCGTCGAGGCCGGCGCGAAGCTCAGCGGGAAGGCCGCCGATCTGCTGGCCGCCGTACGGGCCGTGGAGAGCGGGGCGAAGCCCGTGGCGGACGTCTTCGCCGAGCCCGAGGCGCCACGCCGGCCCGCGCCGGAACCCGCGCGGCGCCCCCGGCCCATGGCGGCCGAGGTCCCCGCGGCCCCGGCGCCGCGGACCCTGGAGTCCGTGCGCGAGGTGCTGACCGACGGCGGTGCGCCGGAGGCCCTCGTCCCGCAGGTCGCCGCGGCCCTGGGAGAAGGCGCCGCCGGGCAACTGCGCGAGGACCCCTGGCAGTTGCTGCGGGTCACCGGGGTACGGCCAGAGCAGGCCGACGGGTTCGCGCGGGCGTTGCTCGGTGCGCAGTGCGGTCCGGATGACGAGCGGCGGGGTCGGGCGGTGACCGTCTGGCTGCTGGAGCAGGCGGCCGCGGCCGGGCACACCGCGCTCGAACTGCCCACGCTCACGGCCGCGCTGGGCAAGCAGGGCGTGCCGGACGCCGACGCGGCCGTCCAGAACACCCTCGCGGAGGCCGAGGCCCTGGTCTTCCAGGACGCCCTCGACCCGCGGGCCCCGGAGCCCGAGGAGGGCGAGGAGCGCCCGGTGCGCGTCCTGGTCGGCCTGGAGCGGTACGCGCTCGCGGAGGAGAGCCTCGCCGACGGACTGGCGCGGCTGATCAACTCGGTGCCCAAGCAGGACGGTTCGGCCGAGGACTGGGAGCGCGCCGCCGACGCGGCACAGGGTTCCGCCGGTGAACTGATCCGCGCGGTGGCGGGCCATGGTCTGGTCCTCCACACCGGCGGCGAGGCGTCCCTGGCCGAACCGGCGGCCCTGCTGGACGCGGCCCGCGAACTGGGCCTGCGCGCCTGGACGGCGGCCCCCGGACCGCTGGGCCGGGACCGCCTCGCCACGTCGGCCACCGCGGTCACCGTCACCGGCCTCCTCTCCGGCGCCGAAGGTCCGGGGCGGGACGCCGAAGGGGCGCTCGACCTCGACCTGCTCGTCGTCGTCGACGCGCCCCAGCTGGACGTGGAGACGGCCGCGCTGCTGACGGAGTCGTTGCCGGACGGGGCGCGGCTGGTGCTGGCCGGGGATCCGGGGGTGCTGTGGTCGGCGGGGCCGGGCAGGGTCTTCGGCGACCTGCTGGCCGCAAGGGTCTGCCCCCAGATCGCCTCACGGCGCCCGGATCCCGGACCCCTCGGTGAGCTGGTCTCCGGGATCGGCGTCGGCGAACTGAACCAGGTCGAGGCGCCGGGCAAGGAGGTCGTGATCGTGCCGGTGCGGGACGCGGGCGAGGCCGTGCACCGGACCGTGCAACTGGTCGCCGACTCGGTGCCGCGGGCGATCGGCGTACCCGCCGAGCAGACCCAGGTGATCACGCCGGGGCACGGCGGCGCGGCGGGCACCCGGACCCTCAACGCGGCCCTCAAGGACCGTCTCAACCCCGGACCCGGTCGCTTCGGCGGCTTCGACCCCGGCGACCGCGTCGCCTACTCCCCCGCCCCCGGCCGCAGCGTGCCGGGCCACGTCGTGAAGGCGGACGCGGAGGGCCTGCACCTGTCGTGCGCCGGGGAGGACGTCGTCGTACCGAAGGAGCGGGTCGAGCAGTGCGTGCGGCACGGCTGGGCCCTCACCGCGCACCAGGCGGTGGGCGGCCGCTGGCCGGCGGTGGTCGTGGTCCTCCCCGGGGACGCCACCCAGGCCCTCAGCCGACCCTGGGTCTACACGGCCTTCGGCCGAGCCGTCCGCCATCTGTCCGTGGTCCACGGCGCGGACCAGGCCCTGCCCAGGGCGGTCGCGGAGATCCAGGCGAAGCCCCGCACGACGCGCCTCCCCGTCCTCCTCGGAACCCAGCTGCCGACGCCCGGCTGACCCACCCGGGGGGCGAGCGGGGGCTGCCTGCCCGCCTGACCCACCCGGGGGCGTACAGCGGACTGCGCACGCGGCGACCCACCTAAGGGGCGAGCGAGGGCTGCCTGCCCGCCCGCCCCACCCGGGGCGCACTGCGGACTGCGCACGCGGCGACCCACCCAGGGGCGCGGGGAGCTGCGCGACAAGCCCCCACCGCCTCGCAGCCGCCCACCGCCCCACCGCCGTCCACCAGCCGCGCTCACCCACCACCCCGCAGCCGCCCACCGACCGCACTCCCCCACCACCCCGCAGCCGTCCACCAGCCGCGCTCGCCCACCGCCCCCGCACACGCCGACGGCGGCGGCCCCGGAGAACCTCCGTGACCGCCGCCGTCCGAGCCCAGCGCTAGCGTTCCGCGTCCAGGTGCTCCAGATCCTCGTCCTCGTCCAGCTCCGGGTCGATGTCGTCGAGCTCGTCGATGTCGTCGGCATCGTCCGCACTGTCGAGATCGTCGTCGAAGACCGCGCTGACGTCGAAGCGGCAGACCACCCGCTGCGCGTCCACCCCCTCGAACGGTGCCTCCAGCCATTCCCCGGGGTCGGTCTGCTCGTCGGCCGCGGTCACCCACAGCGTGGAGTCGCCCTCCTCCAGCCCGAACTCCTTGTGCCGCGAGGCGATCTCGTCCGGTTCGAACTCACCGAACAGCAGGCCCAGCGCTCCGTGCACGGTGCCGGAGGTCTCCGCGCCCTCTTCGTAGTCGGCCGCCTCGACCCGCTGGGCCTGGGCGAGCAGCCGCTGCGGCTCGGCCACCGCGTAGTCGCGGCGGATCAGCACACTCACGGCGTGCGGTTCCTCGGGACCCGCGTACGGAGGCAGTTCCTCCGTGCCGGGGATCTCGAAGGGCGTGACCTCGTCGTAGCGGTCGTAGAGCAGCTCGTCGTACACCTCGGCGGCCGCGGCGAGTTCGTTGAACGTTTCGTACACGGCCGGGTCGTCCTCCCCCGACCGGTGTTCGACCGCGGCCAGGTGACGGTCGAGCGCGGCCTTGACCGCCTCGGCGGCGGCGCGTACCTCGGCAGCGGTGGGCTGCACAGCATCAGACATAGTGCAGACGCTATCCGTACCGAGCCCCAGCCCGCACAATAGATGCGATGCCGGAATACGAATTTGTCGACGTGTACGTGCCGCGCGGGGTCTCCCGCAAGGACACCACACGTCTGCTGACCGACCATGCCGAGTACGGACACTGGGAGCTGGACCGCCTGAGCCTGCTGCGTGACGGAAGCCGCAAGGTGCGGCTGCGCCGCAGGATCATCCGCCAGGTGCGCGCCACGTGGTGAGGTGAGGCATGCGAGACGGAGCGGGCCCCGCCGAGGCGGGGCCCGCTCCGTTCTGCCCGGTACCGGCTCTGCCGACCCCCGGGGCGCCGACTACGCCGAGGCCCGCGCCTTGCGGTAGAGCACCGCGCCCGCGAGCAGCGCGCCCGCTCCGGCCGGGAGGGCGAGGCCCAGGGGCAGGTCACTGCCGGTGGTGGCGAGCTGGGCGTGGCCCTGCGGCTGGGTGACGGTCCGGGCTCCGGGGTGGTTGTCGCCCCACGAGCCCGGCGCCCCCGGAGTCCCCGGAGTGCCGCCGCCCGGTGTGCCCGGAGTCCCACCCTCCGGAGTACCCGGCCCCCCGGGGGTGCCCGGGTGGTTCGGCTGCTCGGGGTTGCCCGGCTGGCCCGGTCCGCCCGGAGGGGTCTGACCGCCGCCGGGAGGCGTACCGGGGTTCCCGCCACCGTTGCCGCAGTCGTTGCCCGTGGTCGGGTTGGCGATCCCGATGACGTCGACGCTGTTGCCGCAGACGTTCACCGGGACGTGCACCGGGGCCTCGACATGGTTGCCGGAGCCGACCCCCGGGGAGTCGCTCGCGTGACCGCCGGAGGACGCACCGGCACCGGAGTCGCCGTACCCGCCGGACGATCCGCCGGGGTGGGCGCACTTGTTGCCCATGGCCGGGTTGAGCACCCCGACCACGTCGACCGTGTTGCCGCACACGTTCACCGGCGCGTGCACCGGCGCCTGCACCGTGTTGCCCGACAGCACGCCCGGCGAGTTCGAGCTCGATCCGATCGCCCCGGAGTCCGCGTGCGCGGCGCCTCCCGCGGCGGCGATCACGCCGGTCGCGGCCGCCATCGTCATCAGGCCCTTGCGGGTCACTTCACGCATTCCTGCATTCCCCCTGCCTTGTGGATTTCGACCTGCGATCCTCGTGAAAAGACCGGTAGGCCCCGGAGCGCATGGCGCGCGCTCCGAGGCCGACGGTCAGATAAACGCCCCTCGGAGGAATGCACCTCCGGGGGTCGGCGTCACTTGTTGATGCAGGTGTTGCCGAAGGCGGGGTTCAGCAGGCCGATCACAGAGACCGTGTTGCCGCAGACGTTCACCGGGATGTGAACCGGGACCTGAACGACGTTGCCGGACAGGACACCCGGGGAGTGCACGGCGGCACCCTGGGCACCGGCGTCGGCGACGGCGAGACCCGCACCCGCGAGAACGAGGCCACCAGTGGCAGCCGCAGCGGCGACGACCTTCTTGATCATTATTCCTCCTTGTTGGCAAAAGCGATCTCGTGTTGCCGATCGCATCACCTGTAACGAGAGGGGAGTAATGAAGCTACGAACCTATGAGTGCATTCACCCTTCTCAGTCACTTCCGCACGCCCGGTCGAATCGGCGCGTCCATTCAGGACGCGTCCATTCAGGACGCGTCGATGAACCGGTCCAGCACGCGCACCCCGAACTTCAGCCCGTCCACCGGCACCCGCTCGTCGATGCCGTGGAACATGCCCGCGAAGTCGAGCTCCGGCGGCAGCTGGAGCGGCGCGAAGCCGAAGCAGCGGATGCCCAGGTCGTCGAAGGACTTGGCGTCGGTGCCGCCCGAGAGCATGTAGGGCACCGCCTTCGCGATCGGGTCCTCGGCGCTCAGCGCGCTCTGCATGGCGTCGACGAGCTTTCCGTCGAAGTCGGTCTCCAGCGCCTTGTCGCCGTGCACGTCCTCGCGGCGCACGCGCGGGCCGAGGATGCGGTCGAGGTCCGCGAGGAACTCCTCCTCGTAGCCGGGCAGGAAACGGCCGTCGACGTGGGCGGTGGCCTGACCGGGGATGACGTTGACCTTGTAGCCGGCGCCGAGCATGGTGGGCGCCGCCGAGTTCCGCAGCGTGGCGCCGACCATCTTGGCGATGCCGCCGAGCTTGGCGAGGGTCTCGTCCATGTTCTCGGGGTCGAGCTCGGTGCCGAGGGCGTCGGAGAGCTCGTCGAGGAAGGACCGCACGGTCTTGGTGACCCGCACCGGCCAGGTGTGCCGCCCGAGCCGGCCGACGGCCTCGCACAGCTCGGTGATGGCGTTGTCGTCGTTGGTCATCGAGCCGTGCCCGGCGGTGCCGTCCACGGTGAGCCGCATCCAGTGCATGCCCTTCTGGGCCGTCTCGACCAGGTAGAGGCGCAGGTTCTCGTTGACGGTGAAGGAGAACCCGCCGACCTCGCCGATCGCCTCGCTGACGCCCTCGAAGAGGTCGGGGTGCTTGTCGACGAGGTACCGGGCGCCGTACGTGCCGCCCGCCTCCTCGTCGGCGAGGAAGGCCAGCACGATGTCCCGCGGGGGCTTGCGGCCGCTGCGCAGCCGGTCGCGGACGACCGCCAGGGTCATCGCGTCCATGTCCTTCATGTCGACGGCGCCCCGCCCCCACACGCATCCGTCGGCGACCTCGCCGGAGAAGGGGTGGTGGGTCCAGTCCGCCGCGTTGGCCGGTACGACGTCGGTGTGCCCGTGGATGAGGAGCGCCGGCTTGGAGGGGTCCTCGCCCTCGATGCGGGCGACGGTGGAGGCGCGGCCCGGGTGCGATTCGATGATCCGCGGTTCGAGGCCCACCTCGGCCAGCTTCTCGGCGACGTACTCGGCCGCCTTGCGCTCGCCCGGGCCCGAGTGGTCGCCGTAGTTGCTGGTGTCGATCCGGATCAGCTCGCGGCAGAGGTCCACGACCTCGTCCTCGCCGGTGACGTGCCTGGTCGTGTCCGTCCCGCTCACGGTGGTTCCTCCCGCTGTCACTGCTGGTGGTCGCCCTCATCCTCTCTCTCCGGCGGGCCGCGCCCAAGACCGGACCCGGCCCGTCACACGGCGTTCACGCCAAGGTGAGGGGGTGATCGGGGCACCTCGAAAGCCTGGTAATGTTTCCTCTGTCGCCGCGAGGGAAACCCGCGCGACAGACACCTTGTCCGGGTGGCGGAATGGCAGACGCGCTAGCTTGAGGTGCTAGTGCCCTTTATCGGGCGTGGGGGTTCAAGTCCCCCCTCGGACACCAGCTGAAACCCCTGTCGATCAGGGGTTTTTTGCTTTTCTCCGCTCCTTGGCGAAATCTCTCCCGCCAGGTCGGCAACCTCGCGGCCCTCCGTGGTGACCACTCCCTGGCACTGCACGGTCCAGACACCCACGGCGACCGCGACACCGACGGCCACACCCACACCCACCCCCGAGACCGGCGCGGTGCTGGCCTCCGGCACCGGGGCGGGGACGATCGCCTTGGCTCCGACCGCGCTGAAGAAGATCACCTTCTCGGTCACCGGGGCGAACGGGACACCGCGGATAGCTGAATTCGAGACCTACGCATCATGAACAAAGCACCCAACAGCGGCCACTCGCAGGGTTCTTGGTCGATGTGGGGCATGTCTCGCCCTCGCTGAGGATCAGCAGGTCAGGCGGTACGAGGCTCGTCCGGGACGCCACCCGGACGGGCCTGGCCGCTGGCCGTTCCAGGGGTCCGAACCTAGCGTCGTACTAAAATTTCCGGCTTGTTACGAGCTGGAGCCGGACAACCCCAGGCAGACCTGCGGCCCCGCCAGCACCCCGGAGGTCTCCGGGATCGAGACGCGAGGACCGATGGCAGCCATACACGAGAGCGATGCTCTCGGCCTGCTCGAGGACGAGATCCGCGAGCGGTTCGGTGATACGGCACGTTTCTCCGGGGGCCCGGCGGCCTCTCCGCGCACCCTGGTGGACATCTTCGACGCGTCCGTGCGGTCGTACCCGGACGAGCCCGCCCTGGACGACGGCACGACGTCGCTGACCTACCGCGCGCTGGCCGTCGAGGTGGAGCGGCTGCGGTGCGCGCTCGCGCAGGCCGGGGTCGGTCTGGGCGACCGGGTGGGCGTCCGCGTCCCCTCCGGCACCAACGACCTCTATGTGGCGATCCTCGCCGTGCTCGCCGCCGGTGCCGCGTACGTGCCGGTGGACGCCGAGGACCCCGACGAGCGCGCCGAGCTGGTGTTCGGCGAGGCGGACGTACGGGCCGTCGTGGCGGCCGGGCACGAGCTGACCCTGACCGGGCGCAGCGAGGTGCCCGCCGCGCGGCCCGGTGTCGAGCACGACGCGTGGGTCATCTTCACCTCCGGCTCCACCGGGAAGCCCAAGGGTGTCGCCGTCAGTCACCGCAGCGCCGCCGCGTTCGTGGACGCCGAGGCCGCGCTGTTCCTCGCCGAGGAGCCCATCGGTCCCGGGGACAGGGTCATGGCGGGCCTGTCGGTCGCCTTCGACGCGTCCTGCGAGGAGATGTGGCTGGCGTGGCGGTACGGCGCCTGTCTGGTGCCGGTGCCGCGGGCGCAGGTCAGGAGCGGTGCCGATCTCGGACCGTGGCTGGTGGAGCAGGAGATCACGGTCGTCTCCACGGTGCCGACGCTCGCCGCGCTGTGGGAGCCGGAGACCCTCACCGACGTACGGCTGCTGATCTTCGGCGGGGAGGCCTGTCCGCCGGAGCTGGCGCAGCGGCTGGTGACCGAGGGGCGTGAGGTCTGGAACACGTACGGGCCGACCGAGGCGACCGTGGTGGCCTGTGCCTCGCTCATGTCGGGTGAGGAGCCGATCCGGATCGGGCTGCCGCTGGACGGCTGGGAGCTGGCCGTCGTGGACGAGGCCGGGGCGCCCGTACCCATGGGCGCCAGCGGGCAGTTGGTGATCGGCGGGGTCGGTCTCGCGCGGTACCTGGACGCCGGGAAGGACGCGGAGAAGTACGCGCCACTGGAGTCGCTGGGCTGGGAGCGGGCGTACCGCAGCGGTGACCTCGTCAGGGCGGAGCCGGAGGGGCTGGTCTTCCTCGGGCGGGCCGACGAGCAGATCAAGCTGGGTGGGCGGCGGATCGAGCTGGGTGAGGTGGACACCGCGTTGCAGGGGCTGCCCGGTGTCGCCGGTGCCGCCGCCGCCGTGCGCACCGCCCGCGGCGGCAACCAGCTCCTGGTCGGCTATGTCGTGACGCAGGAGGGCTGGGACCACGCGACGGCGGTCGAGAAGCTGCGCGCCGAACTTCCCGCCGCCCTGGTGCCGTTGCTCGCGCCGGTCGGTGAACTGCCCACCCGGACCAGCGGCAAGGTCGACCGCGACGCCCTGCCCTGGCCCCTGAAGGACCTCGAGACCGGCGGGCCGGTCGAGCAGCTGTACGGCACCGAGGCGTGGCTCGCCGAGCAGTGGAGCGAGGTGCTCGGCATCCCCGTGTCGAGCGCGCGCGACGACTTCTTCGCCATCGGCGGCAGCAGTCTCGCCGCCGCCCAGCTGACCACCCGGCTGCGCACCCGCTACCCGAGCGCGGCCGTCCTCGACATCTACCAGCAGCCCGTCCTGCGGAAGTTGGCCCGGCACCTGGCGGAGTCGGCGCAGGACGACGGGGCCGCGCGGGTCGTCGCCCCGGTGCCGGTGCGGGCCCAGGTGATCCAACTCCTCGCGATGGTCCCCCTGTTCACCCTGCTGGGGCTGCGCTGGACGGTGGCGCTGGCCGCGCTGGGCAACGTCCTGTCGTACGCCTGGCTGCCGACCGCCTCCTGGTGGATCGTCGGCGCGGCGGCGCTGGTGCTGTTCAGTCCGCCCGGTCGGCTGGCGATCGCGGCGGGCGGGGCGCGGCTCCTGCTCAGGGGGGTGCGGCCCGGTAGGTACCCGCGCGGCGGGAGCGTGCATCTGCGGCTGTGGGCCGCGGAGCGGCTGGCCGAGTTCAGCGGGGCGACCGGGCTGACCGGGGTGTGGCTGGAGCGGTACGCGCGGGCGCTGGGCGCCAGGGTCGGTCCGGACGTGGACCTGCACTCGCTGCCGCCGGTGACTGGCATGCTCAAGCTCGGCCGGGGCGCGGCCGTGGAGTCCGAGGTGGACCTGAGCGGCTGGTGGCTGGACGGCGACCGGCTGGAGCTCGGGGCGGTCAGGGTCGGCGCGCACGCGGTCGTCGGGACGCGCAGCATCCTCTTCCCGGGCGCCCGCGTCGGCAAGCGGGCCGAGGTGGCGCCGGGTTCGGCGGTCACCGGGCAGGTCCCCACCGGGCAGCGCTGGGCGGGCGCGCCCGCGGTCAAGCTGGGCAAGGCCAAGCGGAACTGGCCCAAGGAGCGGCCGCGCAAGGGCACGTACTGGCGGGTGATGTACGGCGTGACAGGTGTGGCGCTCAGCGCGCTGCCGGTGCTCGCGGGCCTGGCCGCGTTCCTGGTGGGCCGGGTGTTCCTCACGCCGGAGCAGCCTCTCCCGGGCGCCGCGCTCGCGCTCGTCCCGGCGACGCTGGCGTTCGGTCTGGCGTACGCGCTGCTGCTCCTGGTCGCCGTACGGCTGCTGAGCCTCGGGCTGCGGGAGGGCACGCATCCGACCCACAGCCGGGTGGGCTGGCAGGCCTGGACGGTCACCCAGCTGATGGACCGCTCGCGCGAGACCCTGTTCCCGCTGTACGCCGGGCTGGCCACGCCGGTGTGGCTGCGGATGCTCGGGATGCGGATCGGGCGGGGCGCGGAGGTGTCGACGGTGCTCGCGCTGCCGAGCCTGACGACGGTCGGTGAGGGGGCGTTCCTGGCCGACGACACCCTGACCGCGCCGTACGAGCTGGGCGGCGGCTGGATGCGGATCGGGCGGGCCGAGATCGGGCGGCGGGCGTTCCTCGGGAACTCGGGGATGACCGCGCCGGGGCGGTCCGTGCCGGACGGCGGGCTGGTCGGGGTGCTGTCGGCGACGCCGAAGAAGGCGAAGAAGGGCAGCTCGTACCTGGGGCTGCCGCCGGTGAAGCTGCCCCGGGCGGCCGCCGGTGGCGACCAGAGCCGGACGTACGACCCGCCGGCGCGGCTGCTGTGGGCGCGCGCGCTGGTGGAGCTGTGCCGGATCGTGCCGGTGTTCTGCTCGGCGGCGATCGGGATGCTGACGGTCGCGGCGCTGTGTGTTCTCGGCGGGTGGGCCTGGGCGCTGTCGGGCCTGGTGCTGCTCGCGGCGGGCGGGGCGGCCGCGCTGGTGTCGATCGTCGCGAAGTGGCTGCTCGTCGGGCGGCACCGCGGCGGGGAGCATCCGCTGTGGAGCTCCTTCGTGTGGCGCAACGAGCTGGCGGACACCTTCGTCGAGGTCGTCGCCGTGCCGTGGCTGGCCGGGTCGGTGCCGGGTACGCCGCTGATGACCGCGTGGCTGCGGGGGCTGGGCGCGCGCATCGGCAAGGGGGTCTGGGTGGAGAGCTACTGGCTGCCGGAGACGGATCTGGTGACCCTGGGGGACGCGGTCACGGTGAACCGGGGCTGTGTGCTCCAGACGCACCTCTTCCACGACCGGATCTTGCGGACGGATACTGTGGTCCTCCGTGAGGGCGCGACGCTGGGTCCTGGCGGGATCGTGCTGCCCGGCAGCACGGTCGGGGCCCGTACGACCCTGGGTCCCGCGTCGCTCGTCATGGCCGCGGAGTCCGTTCCGGACGACACCCGTTGGCTCGGCAACCCGATCGAGGCATGGCGTCACTGAGCGCGGGCCCCTCGGCACGGGAGGGCGGCGCACCGGGGCTAGGTGGCGACATGGCGCAGGGAGCGGACACAGCGGTGGCGGTTCAGCAGTCGGCGGGTTCGGACCCGTACTTCCCGGAGAACGGTGACGCGCGGTACCGGGTGCACCGGTACGAACTCGCGCTGGACTACCGTCCGGGCCCGAACCGGCTGTCCGGCACGGCCCGGATCAACGCCATAGCGGGACCGGCGCCGCTGGGCGACTTCTTCCTGAACCTCGCCGACTTCAAGGTCGGGCGGGTCCGGGTGGACGGCCGGCAGCCGCACTACACGCATCGCGGCGGCAAGCTGCGCATCCGCCCCGCGAAACCGGTCCGGCCGGGGGCCGCGTTCACGGTCGAGGTGCAGTGGGCGGGCAACCCCAAGCCGGTGCACAGCCCGTGGGGCGGGCTCGGGTGGGAGGAGCTGGAGGACGGGGCGCTGGTGGCCAGCCAGCCGGTCGGGGCGCCGTCGTGGTACCCGTGCAACGACCGGCCCGCGGACAAGGCCTCCTACCAGATCTCGATCACCACGCCGTCGGCGTACGCGGTGGTGGCGGGCGGGCGCCTGCTGACCCGGACCACGAAGGCGTCCACGACGACCTGGGTGTACGAGCAGTCGGCGCCGACATCCAGCTATCTGGTGGGGCTGTCGATCGGCATGTACCAGACGGTGCTGCTGGGCGATCCGGGGCCGGGCGGGGTGCCGCAGCACGGGCACATCCCGGCGCGTCTTCTGCCGCGGTTCTCCCGGGACTTCGCGCGCCAGCCGCAGATGATGGACCTCTTCCAGGACCTGTTCGGCCCGTACCCGTTCGACGAGTACGCGGTCGTGGTGACGGAGGAGGAGCTCGATGTGCCGGTGGAGGCGCAGGGGTTGTCCCTCTTCGGCTCCAACCACGTGGACGGGGCGCGGGGTTCGGAGCGGCTGGTGGCGCACGAGCTGGCGCACCAGTGGTTCGGCAACAGCGTGTCCATCGCCGACTGGCGGCACATCTGGCTGAACGAGGGGTTCGCCAAGTACGCGGAGTGGCTGTGGTCGGAGCGCTCGGGCGGTCGGACCGCGCAGCAACTGGCCACCGCCGCGCACCGGTTGCTGTCGTCGCTGCCGCAGGATCTCCGGCTCGCCGACCCGGGCCGCAAGTCGATGTTCGACGACCGGCTCTACGAGCGCGGCGGCCTGACCGTGCACGCGGTGCGCTGCGCGATGGGCGACGTGGCCTTCTTCCGCATGCTGCGGGAGTGGGCGGGGCTGCACCGGGGCGGGGCGGTGACGACGGCGACCTTCACCGCGCACGCCTCCCGCTTCTCGACCGAGCCGCTGGACGAGGCGTTCCAGGCGTGGGTGCACGGGACGGCGCTGCCGCCGCTGCCGGTGCCGCGGACGCGGGCGGCCGGACAGGGCCTGTTGTGAAAGTGGCCTCTGCCGCGCGACGCCCGGCACGCACTCTCGCCGCACCGCCCGAAAGCCCGAGTACGCCCAGTACGAGGGCTTCCGGGCGGCACGCCGAGAGCACGCACCGAACGCCGCGCGGCCGCCCTCCGGGCGACGAGACCACTTTCACAACACGCCCTGGGCCCGGGAGAGTGGCGCCCATGAGCACGCGTTCCTGCCCCTGCGGTCTGCCCGAGCCCTACGACCGGTGCTGCGGCCGCTACCACTCGGGTGCCGCCGCGGCGCCCACCGCCGAGGCGCTGATGCGGTCCCGGTACTGCGCCTTCGTCCAGCAGAACGCCGCCTATCTGCTGCGGACCTGGCATCCGCGGACCCGGCCGGCGAGCCTCGACCTCGACGCGGGCATGCGGTGGACCTCTCTGGAGATCCTCGACACGACCGACGGCTCGGCGTTCCACTCCGTGGGGACGGTGACGTTCCGGGCGTCCTTCCGGGGTGGGTCGCTGCATGAGCGCAGCCGGTTCGAGCGGGTGGACGGGGCCTGGGTCTACGTGGACGGGGACTTCCTGGAGTGACCCTCGCGGCGGGGGCCGGCGGTGTGCGCGCGCCGCACCTCGTCGGTCACGGCGCGAGGATGTCCAGTTCCTGGAGCGCGCCCACGGTGATCTCGCGGGTGAGGGTCTCGGCGCGGACCGCGTCGCCGGCGCGGACCGCCTCGGCGACCTGGAGGTGCAGGGTCACCGCGGCCGGGTCGGGGTCCTCGAACATGACCTCGTGATGGGTGCGGCCGGCGAGAACCTCGGCGACCACGTCCGCGAGGCGGGCGAACATCTCGTTGCCGGAGGCCGCGAGGATGACGCGGTGGAAGGCCATGTCGTGGACCAGGTAGCCCTCCAACTGGTGGCCGCGTGAGTGGGCGACCATGCCCAGCGCGCACTCGGTGAGCTCGGCGCACTGCCGAGCCGTGGCGTTCTTGGCCGCGAGGCCCGCCGCGACCGGCTCGATGGCCGAGCGCAGGACCGTCAGGGAGCGCAGCTGGTGCGGGCGGTCGGCGCCGGCCAGGCGCCAGCGGATCACCTGGGGGTCGTAGACGTTCCAGTCGCACTTGGGGCGGACCGTCACGCCCACGCGGCGGCGGGACTCGACCAGGTGCATGGACTCCAGGACGCGGACCGCCTCGCGCATCACCGAGCGGGACACGTCGAACTGCTGGGCCAGTTCGTCCGTGCGCAGAACGCTGCCCGGCGGGTACTCACCCCCGGTGATCGCGGGGCCGAGGGTTTCCAGTACGTGGCCGTGCAGCCCCCGGCCGGATGTGCTCATGCACTCAGCGTACGCGGCAGATCACGGAGCCAAAAAGTCAGACTTATTCATCACAGGCTCTTGAATTCGTCGTACCTAATGGGTTTCAGTTGCGTCGACATCAGGTCGACCAAGACAGGGAGGCAGCGATGAACACCCCTCATGTCGTCGCGGTGATGGGCGTCGCGGGCACCGGCAAGACCACGATCGGTCCCCTGCTCGCCGCCCGGCTCGGCGTCCCGTACGCCGAGGGCGACGACTTCCACCCGCCGGCCAACATCGCCAAGATGTCGGCCGGCACCCCGCTCGCCGACGAGGACCGGTGGCCCTGGCTGGACGCCATCGGCGACTGGGCGCGCGGGCGGGCGGGGCTCGGCGGGGTGGTCAGCTGCTCGGCGCTGAAGCGGTCCTACCGCGACCGGCTCCGCGCCGTCGCCCCCGAGCTCGTCTTCGTCCACCTCGCGGGCGAGCGCGCCCTCATCGAGGACCGGATGTCCCAACGGCAGGGGCACTTCATGCCGACGGCGCTGCTCGACTCCCAGTTCGCGACCCTCCAGCCGCTTCAGGAGGACGAGGCGGGCGTCGTGGTGGACGTCACCGGCGGCCCCGAGGAGATCGCCGGCCGGGCCGCCGAGGCCCTGGCCGCGCTCCCGTAACACCCCGCACCTCCCCTCCCCGTCCCCGTACCTGCAAGGGAAACCCCCGTGACCAGACTCAGCGTCGAGATGCTGGCAGCGGATCCGGTCGAGCCGATCACCTCGGCCGGGCACGCTCAGCTGGGCATAGCCGTCCTGGCGGGCATCGCCGTCATCGTCCTGCTCATCACCAAGTTCAAGCTCCACGCGTTCCTGTCGCTGACCATCGGCTCGCTCGCGCTGGGCGCGTTCGCCGGGGCGCCGCTGGACAAGGCCATCACCAGCTTCACCACCGGTCTCGGCACGACCGTCGCCGGTGTGGGCGTGCTCATCGCCCTGGGCGCCATCCTGGGCAAGATGCTCGCCGACTCCGGCGGCGCCGACCAGATCGTCGACACGATCCTCGCCAGGGCGGGCGGCCGTTCGCTGCCGTGGGCCATGGTGCTGATCGCCTCGGTGATCGGTCTGCCGCTGTTCTTCGAGGTCGGCGTCGTGCTGCTGATCCCGGTCGTGCTGATGGTGGCCAGGCGCGGCAACTACTCGCTCATGCGGATCGGCATCCCGGCCCTCGCCGGTCTGTCCGTGATGCACGGCCTGGTCCCGCCGCACCCCGGCCCGCTGGTCGCGATCGACGCGGTCAAGGCCGACCTGGGGGTCACCCTGGCGCTCGGCGTGCTCGTCGCGATCCCGACCGTGATCATCGCCGGTCCGCTGTTCTCCCGGTACGCGGCACGTTGGGTGGACGTCCCGGCGCCGGAGAAGATGATCCCGCAGCGGGCCTCGGAGGAGCTGGAGAGGCGTCCCGGCTTCGGCGCCACGCTGATCACCATCATGCTGCCGGTGATCCTCATGCTCTCCAAGGCGCTCGTCGACATCGTCATCGACGACCCCGAGAACACCACGCAGCGCGTCTTCGACGTCATCGGCTCGCCGCTGATCGCCCTGCTCGCCTCCGTGCTGCTCGGCATCTTCACACTGCTGCGGCCCGCGGGCTTCGGCAAGGAGCGGGTCTCCGGTCTGGTGGAGAAGGGCCTCGCGCCCATCGCGGGCATCCTGCTGATCGTCGGCGCGGGCGGCGGCTTCAAGCAGACGCTGATCGACACCGGCGTGGGCGCGATGATCCTGGACATCTCCAAGGACTGGTCGATCCCGGCCCTGCTGCTGGCGTGGCTGATCGCGGTGGCCATCCGCCTCGCGACCGGTTCCGCGACGGTGGCGACGGTCTCCGCGGCCGGACTGGTCGCCCCGCTGGCCGCCGACATGTCGACGACCCACGCGGCCCTGCTGGTCCTCGCCATCGGCGCCGGCTCGCTCTTCTTCAGCCATGTCAACGACGCCGGGTTCTGGCTGGTCAAGGAGTACTTCGGCCTGAGCGTCGGCCAGACCATCAAGACCTGGTCCGTCATGGAGACGATCATCTCGGTGGTCGCGGGCGGCCTCGTCCTGCTCCTCTCGCTGATCATCTAGGGGTACGGGGACGAGTCACCCGCTGTTCGACATCAGCGGCCGGACGGCCCTGGTCTCCGGGGGCTGAACCCGGTCCCGTGAGCGGGGTGAACGTGGCCTGCGGTGCGGAGAGTCGGGATTTCGGGCTCGCCATGTCGCGCTGCCCCGCGCCGACTTCGGGGCGGCAGGCCGGGCCGCCGGGCGGTCGGGGTCACGGTCAGCCGGTCAGTGATGCCACAGGGAGTGCTCGCGCTCGGCCCATTCCCGGCTCACGGTCCCGGTCCTGAGGCCGCGGCGGGCCTCCGGGTCTCCCAGCGCCATGCCGATGTGGCCGGCGAGGACGATGCCGATGGTCAGCGCCAGCCAGTCGTGGACGAAGGTCGCGCTGGTGCGCCACTGGATCGGGGTGAGGTGGGTGAACCACATCAGCAGGCCGGTGCCGAGCATCACGAGCGTGGCGCCCGCGATCCAGGCGGCGTAGACCTTCTGCCCGGCGTTGAACTTCCCCGCCGGGCGTGCCGAGGGCCGCTTGTCGCGGCGCAGGGCGGCGCGCAGCCAGGTCCGGTCGTGCGGGCCGAAGCGGTTGAGGAAGCCGAGGTCGGCGCGGAGGTGCCGGGAGGCCAGGCCGATCAGGACGGGAAGGGGCAGGGCGAGGCCGGACCACTCGTGGACGCGGACCACCAGTTCGCGGCGGCCGACGAGTTCGGCGAGCTGGGGGAGGTAGAGAGAGGCCGCGCTGAGCACGCACACGCCCATCAGGGCGGCCGTCGCGCGGTGCACCCAGCGCTGGCTGCGGCCGAAGCGCCGGACGCGGGACGACTCGGGGGCGGGGGCGTCAGCTCGTAGGCTCATCGTCCCGCCCGTTCGACCGGCCGACCCAGGCGTCGACGTCGTAGCCGCGCCGTTCCCAGTAGCCCGGTTCCACGTCCTCGGTGACGGTGATGCCGGAGAGCCACTTGGCGGACTTGTAGAAGTACATCGGCGCCACATAGAGGCGGACCGGGCCGCCGTGGCTGTGGCCGAGGTCCTCGTCCCGCATGCGCAGGGCCACCAGGACGTCCGCGCGGCGGGCCTGGTCGAGGGTGAGGCTCTCGGTGTACGTGCCGTCGAAGCAGCTGAACCGGATCGCCGTGGCCGTGGAGCGGACCCCGGCGGCGTCGAGCAGCCGGGACAGGCGGACGCCCTCGAAGGGGGTGCCCGGGACGCGCCAGCCGGTGACGCACTGGACGTCCTTGACCATCCGGGTCTGGGGCATCGCGCGCAGGTCGTTCAGGGTGTAGGTGGCCGGGCGGTCGACGAGGCCGTCGACTCTCAGGCGGTAGGTCGCGGCGTTCTTGTGCGGGACGGAGGAGGCGACCGAGTAGTAGCGGAAGCCGCCGCCGTTGGGGAGGAGACCCGTGAGGCCGGTGGGGTCCTTGTCGGCCGCGCCGCCGAGGAAGGACTCCAGGCCGCGTTGGAGGGTGGGCGCGGCGACCACGCCGAGGGCGCCGAGGCCGAGGGTGCCGAGGAGGACGCGGCGGCCGATGGGCCTGCCCTGTTCCTCGGGCTGTCCGGAGTTCACCTGACCATTCGAACACCCGCGGGCCCTGGCGGACCAGGGTTCGCGGGTGCCCGTCAGACTTCCGTAACCACTCCTTACGAAGAGGCCGCCTTGTCCAGCTGGAACGCCTCGTTGCCCAGGCCGATGCGGGCGTGCGCCTCGGGCGAGCGGGCGCGCAGGAGCAGGCCCTGGACCACGCCGGCGAGCAGTGCCAGGACGATGATGCCGGGCAGCAGCCAGTTCAGCGACGAGTCCGGCCCCGAGCCGACCAGGACATCGAAGTCCTTCACGGTGTAGCCGGCGATCACCAGCAGGGCGAGGCCGGCCAGTGCGGAGGTGACCAGGCGCCAGGCCTGGGCGCCGGCGGCCCCGCGGCGGGCGAAGAAGACGACCACCGAGAAGGAGGCCGCCGCCATCAGGACGATCACTCCGAGGGCGCCGATGTTGCCGAACCAGGTGAACAGGTGCAGGACGGGCACGGTCGGGTCGCCGGTCGGCTTGTCGTCGGCGACCGCGAAGGCGGCCACGACCACCACCGAGACGGCCGTCTGGAGCAGCGAGCCGGTGCCGGGAGCGCCGCTGGCGCCGGTGGTGCGGCCGAAGGCGGCGGGGAGCAGACCCTCGCGGCCCATGGCGAAGGCGTAGCGGGCGACGACGTTGTGGAAGCTGAGCATCGCGGCGAACATGCCGGTCACGAAGAGGATGTGCAGCGCGTCGGTGAAGGTGCCGCCGAGGCGGGACTCGGTGAGGCCGAAGAGCAGCCCGGCGCTCTGCTTCTGCGACTCCCCGACGATCGCCGAGGGGCCGGTGGCGACGGTCAGGGCCCAGCTGCTGAGCGCGAAGAAGACGGCGACCCCGCCGACGGCGAGGAACATCACCCGGGGCACCAGGACGTGCGGGCGGCTGGTCTCCTCGGCGTAGACGGGCGCCTGCTCGAAGCCGAGGAAGGCGGCGATGCAGAAGCACAGCGCGGTGCCGACGCCCGCGCCGGTGAGGGTGTCGGGGTTGAAGGCGTGCAGGGACAGGCCCTCCTTGCCCGGGTCGGCGACGGCGGCGATGTCGAAGATGACGACCAGGGCCACCTCGATGACCAGCAGGACGCCGAGCACCTTGGCGTTGACGTCGATCTTCAGCCAGCCCAGCGCGCCGACGACGAGCGCGGCCACCAGGGCCGGTATCCACCAGGCGACGTCCGTCTCGGCGTAGGTGGCGAAGAGGCCGGAGACCTCGAAGCCGAAGATGCCGTAGATGCCGACCTGGAGGGCGTTGTAGGCGACGAGGGCGACCATCGCCGCGCCCGCGCCGGCGGTGCCTCCGAGGCCTCGGGAGATGTACGCGTAGAAGGCGCCGGCGTTGTGGACGTGCCGGCTCATCTCGGCGTAGCCGATGCCGAACAGGACGAGGATCACGCCGAGGAGGACGAAGAGCAGGGGCTGTCCGACGATGCCCATCACCGCGAATGTGGTGGGCATGACACCCGCGACCACCATGAGGGGGGCGGTCGCCGCGAGCACGGAGAGCAGCAGGCCACCGGTGCCGAGGCGGTCGGCGCGCAGGGCCCGGTCCTGGCCCTTGAAGGTGCTGATGCCGTCGGTTCTGCTCGGGCTCGAACTGTCCGTTGTCACGGGGGAGACCGTCCTTTTCGGGGGAAGGGCTGGCGGGGGCCGGGGGCCGGGGGCCGTCAGGGGGTGCCGGGGGGCTTACGTCGTACCGAGGGCGCTGTCGCGGGCGGCGCGGAAGGCCGCGGAGGGGTCCCGGTCGGGGTACGACCAGGGGGCGGGGGTGGCGTGCTCGCCGATGCGGTGGAACAGGGCGGCGGCCTCGGCGCCCCGGCCCTCGTTGACCTTGGCGTGGGCGAGGAAGTTGAGGTCGACCAGGCGCCGGGGATGGCCCTCGTGCTCCCATTCCAGCCACCAGTCGAAGGCTGCCTTCATCACCTGGCGGGCCCGGCGGCCGACCCAGTGGCCGGAGGCGGCCGGGTCGGGGGGTTCGTGGCCGGCGGCGGCGAGGACGCGGTAGCGCTCGGCGTGCGCGATGACCGGGAGGATGGCGAGGGGCGAGTCGGCCGGGGCCTGTTCGGCGGCCCAGTTGGCGAAGTCGTAGACCTCGTGCAGGGGGTCCGGGCCGGTCTCGGCACGGTGCTCGGCCAGGCGGGCGACCATCAGGTGGTGGGCGTGGTGGTGGTCGGCGTGACGCCGGCGGACCTCCTCGAAGATCCGGACGGCGGCCTGGGCGCCGACCGTGCCCTTCTCCAGCATGAGCATCCCGAGCCAGGGGGTGGGGTCGGCGGGGGCCCGCTCGGCGGCGGTACGGCAGGCATCGCGGGCGCGGTCCGGCTTCTCCTTGCCGCGCAGGGCGCGCTGGACCTGGGCGAGGGCGAGCAGGACGGCGGCGTCGGCGGACTCGGGTTCGGCGAGCAGCCAGTCGCGGGTCCAGGCGGCGCTGTAGGGCTCCAGGGCGAGGACGGTCACCCGGTGGCCTCGCAGGTCCCAGTCGTCGCCGGAGTGCGCGAGCAGGGAGCGGGCGGCCTGCCAGCGGCCCTGGGCCAACGCGGCGCGGGCTGCGGCGAGTTCGGCGTCGTCGAGGGCGGCGTCGAAGGCCTGGGCCGCGCGTCTGCGGCTGCGGCCCAGTGGGGGCGGGGGTGGAGACACCGCGGAGACTTCCTCACGCGACGTTGCTCGACGTCGTAGTTCGGTTGTGTGGGCAGCTGGTCACGGACAGCAAACCCGCAGCCAAGGCTTCCCGTCAAGGCCGGAACGGCTGTTACACGGTTCAACTAGTGTGACGCATGAGGCAGTTGTGATCACTTTTGGCGGGCACAGGGCATACGGGGGGCCGTGGGTGTGGCGTACGCCATGGCGCCGCGAGGCCGGGCGTCGGAGCATGGCGGGACGGTCGTACGGGCGACCGAGTCAACCGCCCGGTTCCGGGTACTCCCGGGAGCAAGCCGCGTCCCGGGGCATTAAAGTCGGCCCTTACCCCCGCCCCGCAGCCCGGCCCAGTGATCGAGGTACGCAGCGTGTCGGTTCTTGTCCTGGTTCTCGCCGTGAGCGCCGCCTGCTGTCTGGGCCTCGGTTTCGTCCTCCAGCAGGACGCGGCCCAGCGGGCACCCCTGAACGACTTCCTCTCGCCCCGGCTGCTGCTGGACCTGATGAGGATGCCGCGCTGGCTGGGCGGTATCGCGCTGATGGTGGTCGGCATGGCGCTGGGCGCGATCGCGCTGGGACAGGGCGAGATCTCCCTGGTGGAGCCCCTGCTGGCGACGAACCTGCTGTTCGCGATGGCCCTCTCCCGCCACCAGAGCAAGCAGCCGCTGGGCCGCCAGGGCTGGGCGGGCCTGCTGCTGCTCGCGGGCGGGGTGACGGCGTTCATCGTCGCGGGCGAGCCGCGCGGCGGCACGGCGGTCACCGACCCCCTGCGGCACTGGCTGATCATCGGCGCGATGATCGGCCTCGCGCTGCTGCTGACGACGTACGCCAAGCGCTCCCGCCTCGTCGCGGGCCCGGCCCTGCTCGCCGTCGCCGCCGGCCTGCTCTACGGCGTCCAGGACGCCCTGACGCGGGTGAGCGGCCAGCGCTTCTCCGCCGGCGGCCTGGTGGAGCTGCTCACCGGCTGGCAGCCCTACGCCGTGCTGGCCCTCGGCGTCACCGGCCTGGTCCTGGTCCAGAGCGCCTTCGAGACGGCCTCCCTGCGCATGTCCCTCCCGGCCCTCACCGCCGCCCAGCCCCTGGCCGGCATCATCTGCGGCGTGGGTTTCCTCGGCGACCGCCTCCGCACCGACACGGGCGCCCTGGCCTGGGAGGCGGCCGGCCTCGCCGCGGTCGTGGCGGGCATCGTGCTGCTGGGCCTCCACCCGGCGATGCCCTGCGGGACATCCGAGCGGACCACACGACCCCGGGATCTCCAGCCGCACTGAGGCCGCGCCGGGCCGCCGGGGCCGGACCCGAGGCACAGGCGTCGCGGGTGGGGCGACCGGTCTCGTCGAAAGGCCTGCTTGGATGAGGGGCATGAGTTCTGCTGACGAGATTCTCGACATCGTCGACGAGGACGACCGAGTCGTCGGGCAGTCGCCGCGGGGTGAGGCGTACGCCAAGGGGCTGCGGCACCGGTGTGTGTTCATCCAGGCGCGGGACCGCGCGGGGCGGCTCTTCGTGCACCGGCGGACCGCGACCAAGCTGGTCTTCCCGTCCCTGTACGACATGTGGGTCGGCGGTGTCGTCGGCGCGGGCGAGTCCTACGAGGAGGCGGCTCTGCGGGAGGCCGAGGAGGAGCTGGGGGTGTCCGGGCTGCCCGCTCCCGAGTTCCTCTTCAAGTTCCTGTACGACGACGGGGCCGGGCAGACCTGGTGGTCGTCGGTGTACGAGGTCCGGTGCGAGCTGCCGGTGAACCCCCAGGTCGAGGAGGTCGCCTGGTACGACTTCCTGCCGGAGGAGGAGGTGGAGCGGCGGCTCGGCGAGTGGCAGTGGGTGCCGGACGGACGGGACGCGTACGAACGGCTCCGCGCCCACCGGGCGGCGGGCTGACACGTCTCCCCCTCGACCAGGGCGGATGCCTGCACCCCGGTAGGGTCGGGACGTGATCGGCTTCGTGCGCAACGTCCGGCTGTGGTTCGCCCCCGAGCAGGTCCGGGAGGAGGGCACCACGCCCGACTACCGGTTCTCGCTCGCCAACGAGCGCACGTTTCTGGCCTGGTTGCGGACCGCCCTCGCGCTCATCGGCGGCGGGTTCGCCGTGGACCAGTTCCTGCCGGATCTGCGCTGGGGCTGGCGGGTGGGGCTGGCGCTCGCGCTGCTCGCCGCCGGGGTGCTGTGCTCGTTGCGCGCGGTGAACCACTGGATGCGGTGCGAGCGGGCGATGCGGCGGGGCGAGGATCTGCCCGTCTCCCGGTTCCCGGCGCTGCTGGGTGTCGTCGTGGCCGTCGTCGCCGTCGCGATGGTGCTGGTCGTGCTCGTCGGGTGGGAGGGGTGAGCGCGACGCGGTCTGTCGGCACCGCCGAGGAACGCGATCCCGGGCTCCAGCCCGAACGCACCCGTCTCGCCTGGCGGCGCACCACCCTGTCCGGCACCGTCTGCGCCGTGCTCGCCGCGAAGACCGCGCTGCACGGGGGTCCGTCCGCCGCCGGTGTCGTCGCCTGTGCGCTGGCCGGCGTCCTGTGGCTGGGCCTCCTGCTCGTCGCGCACCGCCGCATCCGCGCCCTCGCGGCCCCCGGGGTCCCTTCCGCGCTCACCCCGCGCCATGCCAGCGCGGCCACCCTGTGCACCGTCGCCATGGCGCTCTGCGGAGCCGCGCTGGTGTTCTAGGGCGGGCGCAGGCAGCTCGCCCCGGCACGCCCCCCCCCAGCGCTTCCGGTCGGCACACCGGGAGCCCTGAGGGGGCGGCGCACCGGACGCCGCTCCTTGATGGGCACGAGGCGCCCGCCGCGGCACTAGGCCCGGTCGTCGCCTTCCCGCTCCTCCGGCCGCCGCTCCGGCTCCGGGTCCACCGTCACCACGATCTTCCCCCGGGTCCGCCCCTCCTGGCTCAGCCGCTGTGCCTCCGCCGCCCGCTCCAGCGGGAAGGTCTGTGACACGTGCACCGACACCACGCCCTGTTCGGCCAGCGCGGACAGGCGCCGGAGGTCCTCGGCGTCCGGGCGCACCCAGACGTAGCGGCCGCCGTAGGTGACGACGTTCCCGTCCGCGATGGAGACCAGGCGGCCCTCGGGGGCCAGGAGGTTCGCCGAGGTGGTCAGGGTCTCGCCACCGATGGTGTCGAACGCCGCGTCGACGCCCTCGGGGGCCAGCCCGCGCACCCGTTCGGCCAGACCCTCGCCGTACGCGACGGGCTCGCCGCCGAGGCTCCGTACGAAGTCGTGGTTGCCCGGGCTCGCCGTACCGATGACCCGGGCGCCGAAGTGGTGGGCGAGCTGTACGGCGAGGGAGCCCACGCCGCCCGCCGCCGCGTGCACCAGGACCGTCTCGCCGCGCTTGACCTGGAGGGCCTTGACCAGCACCTGGTAGGCGGTGAGTCCGGCCAGCGGCAGCCCCGCCGCCTCCTCGAAGGAGAGGTTGCGGGGCTTGCGGGCGAGGGTGCGGACGGGGGCGGCCACGTACTCGGCGAAGGTGCCCCGGGAGAGGAAGTCCTCGCGGACATAGCCGATGACCTCGTCGCCGATCGCGAACTCCGGGACGGAGACGCCGAGTCGGACGACGACACCGCTGACGTCCCAGCCGGGGACCACCGGGAAGACGGGGTCCAGGATCTGCTCCAGGTGCCCCTCCCGGGCGTGCCAGTCGACCGGGTTGACCGCCGCCGCCCGGACCTTGACCAGTACCCCGTCGACCCCGACCGTGGGGTCGCGCAGATCCCCGTATGCGAGGACCTCGGGTCCGCCGTAGCGTGAGTAGCTGATGCCCTTCATGGCTTCGACCCTCCGGGGTAACGGGACGCCACGCAAGCGGGATGCCCCGATACGCGGCGTTCGCGTGGCAGCCTGTCCGACGGCATCGGCACATCTGCGAAGGCGAGCACCATGAGCACCCTCCACCAGGAACACGCCTCCCACTCCCACGCCCACGGACCCGACTGCGGGCACACCGAGGTACCGCACGGGGACCACGTCGACTACGCGCACGGCGGGCATCTGCACCGGGAGCACGGCGGCCACTGGGACGAGTGCGAGCCGGGCGGGCACGTCACCCACGACGGCCACGACCACGCGCACGGCGACTCCTGCGGACACGAGAGCGTGCTGCACGGGGACCACGTGGACTATCTGCACGACGGCCACCGGCACGCCCGGCACGAGGAGCACTGGGACGACCACTGACCACGTGACCGAAAAGACGTCACCGCAGCTCCCCGTCGCACCGGACGGGGAGCTGTCGGCCTATCGTGGCTCAGATCACGTTCGCTCCACGCACTGGACGGCATACCGACCGGTCGGCATCATGTTTCGGGTACCGTTCACCTGCCCGTAGGAGCGACGCATGAGCCCCGACCATCCGCCCGGACTGGATCTCGACAGGCTGCGCGGCCTGCTCGACCGCGAGCGGCCCGGTCTGGTCCACGGCCCCCTGACCGGCCGGCTGATCGAGGGCGGACGGTCGAACCTCACGTACACGGTGTCCGACGGCACCACGCGGTGGGTCGTACGCCGTCCCCCGCTGGGCCACGTCCTGGCCACGGCGCACGACATGAAGCGCGAGCACCGGGTGATCAGCGCGCTGCACCCGACGGACGTACCGGTCCCCAAACCGCTGCTGCTGTGCGAGTCCGAGGAGGACACGGCGGGCATCGGAGCACCGTTCTACGTCATGGAGTTCGTCGAGGGCACCCCGTACCGCACCGCCGACCAGCTGCTCCCGCTCGGCCCGGAGCGCACCCGGGCCGCGGTGCTGTCCCTGGTGGACACGCTCGTCGAACTGCACGCGGTGGACCCCGCCGAGGTGGGCCTCGCCGACTTCGGCCGCCCCGAGGGCTTCCTGGACCGCCAGCTGCGCCGCTGGGGCAAGCAGCTGGACTCCTCCCGCAACCGCGAACTGGCCGGCATCGACGAGCTGCACGCGACGCTGGGGCGCCGGTTGCCCACCTCCCCCACCGCGACCGTGATCCACGGTGACTACCGGCTCGACAACGTGCTCATCGGGCCCGACCCGGACACCGGTGCCGACCGGATCAACGCGATCCTCGACTGGGAGATGTCGACGCTCGGCGACCCGCTCACCGACCTCGGCCTGCTGGTCATGTACAGCATGCCGCTGGACCTGCCCGACTCCCCCGTCTCCACGACCGCCACGGCGCCGGGCCATCCCGACCCGGCCGAGCTGGTCGAGCGGTACGCGGCCCGTTCGGGGCGCGACGTCTCGACGGTCTCCTGGTACACGGCGTTCGCGTGGTTCAAGCTCGCCGTGATCCTGGAGGGCATCCACTACCGCTACACCCTGGGCCAGACGGTCGGCGCCGGCTTCGACCGCATCGGCGACCTCGTCCCCGTCTTCATCTCGCACGGCCTGACCACCCTTCAGGAAGGCTGACCCGCCATGGACTTCGCGTTCGACGCGCGCACCGAGGAACTCCGCGCCAAGCTGCTCGCCTTCATGGACGAGCACGTCTATCCCGCCGAGGCCGTCGCCGAGGAGCAGCGTGCCCGGCTGGCGTCGCCGTGGGACACGCCGGCCGTGGTGGAGGAGTTGAAGGCCGAGGCCCGCAGGCAGGGGCTGTGGAACCTCTTCCTGCCGGACCCCGCGTACGGGGCCGGGCTGACCAACCTCCAGTACGCGCCGCTGGCCGAGATCACCGGCCGTTCCCCGCAGCTCGCGCCCACCGCGCTGAACTGCGCGGCACCGGACACCGGCAACATGGAGGTGCTCACCCAGTTCGGGGACGAGCAGCAGAAGAAGCAGTGGCTGGAGCCGCTCCTCGCCGGTGAGATCCGCTCGGCGTTCGCGATGACCGAGCCGGAGGTGGCCTCCTCGGACGCCACGAACATCACCACGTACATCGAGCGTGACGGCGACGAGTACGTCATCACCGGCCGCAAGTGGTACATCTCCGGGGCGATGAACCCGGACTGCAAGATCTTCATCGTGATGGGCAAGACGGACCCGGACGGCGACGACATCCGCCGTCAGCAGTCCATGGTGCTGGTCCCCCGTGACACCCCCGGCGTCACGGTCAAGCGGGCGATGCAGGTTTTCGGGTACGAGGACCACTCCCACGGCGGCCACGCCGAGGTGATCTTCGACCACGCGCGCGTGCCGGTGTCGAACCTGATCGGCGAGGAGGGCGGCGGGTTCGCCATCGCCCAGGCGCGCCTCGGGCCGGGCCGGATCCACCACTGCATGCGGCTGATCGGGATGGCCGAGCGGGCGATCGAGCTGATGTGCCGGCGGGCGGTGTCGCGTGCGGCCTTCGGCAAGGCGCTGGCCCAGCAGGGCGTGGTGCACAACTGGATCGCCGACGCGCGCGTGACGGTGGAGCAACTGCGGCTGCTGGTGCTGAAGACGGCCTGGCTGATGGACACCGTCGGCAACCGGGGCGCCCACACCGAGATCCAGTCCATCAAGATCGCCACGCCGCGCGCCGTCGTCGACATCATCGACCGGGCGATCCAGCTGCACGGCGCGGGCGGGGTCAGCCAGGACTTCCCGCTGGCGGAGCTGTACGCCGGGGCGCGGACGCTGATGATCGCCGACGGTCCGGACGAGGTGCACCAGCGGTCGCTGGCGCGCCGGGAGCTGAAGAAGTACCTGTGAGTTGAGCGCCAAGGGGCGGTCGCCTTGAGCGACCGCCCCGTGCGCACGTCCTGGCGCTGCTACGGGCGCAGGGCTCTCAGCAGCAGGTCGGCCAGGTGGTCGGCGACCTCCTGGGGGCTCATCGGGCCGTCGGGGCGGTACCAGGTGGACAGGTGGTGGACGGAACCGAAGTGGTAGTCCACCACCAGGTCGGCGGGCGTCGCCGTGGAGAAGACGCCCGCCTGCTGGCCTTCCTCGACCAGCGCGCGGAAGCGCTCGTGGTAGTGCCGGCGGGCGGCGCGCACCTGCTTGTTCTTCTCCGGGCTCAGGTGGTGCATGGAGCGGAAGAAGATCGACGCGTCGTCGAGGTTCTCGATCGTCGTGACGACGACGTCCGCGGCGGCGCCCCGCAGCCGCTTCTCGATGGGCTCGTCCGCGTCGGCGAAGGAGTCGAGGCGCTCCTGCTGGACGCGCAGCACGCGCGCGTACACCTCGTGCAGGAGGTCGTCCTTGGAACCGAAGTAGTGGTACAGCGCCCCCTTGGTGACGCCGGCCGCCTCGACGATCTCCTGCACGGAGGTGCGGTCGTAGCCCTGCTCCGCGAAGAGCCGGGTGGCGGCGGCCAGCAGCCGCTGCGGAACGGGCGTGCCGTCCCCGTCGGTCGTCCTGGGCACTGTGCCGCCTCCTGCCTTTCCGTTCATACCGCTCGTTGTGCGCTACTGCTCGTCCTGCCTGCGAGAACGCAGTTCCCGCCGGAGGATCTTCCCACTCGCCGTCTTCGGCAGGTCGGGCAGGATCTCCACCTGCCTGGGGTACTTGTAGGCGGCCAGTCTCTCCTTGCAGTACACCGCGAGTTCATCCGGGTCGGTGTCGGCGCCCGGGCGCAGGCTGATGTAGGCCTTCACGGTCTCCCCGCGGTACCCGTCGGGCACCCCGACGACGGCCGCCTCGCGTACCGCCAGGTGGGTGTACAGCACGTCCTCGACCTCGCGGGGCCACACCTTGAAGCCGGACGCGTTGATCATGTCCTTCTTGCGGTCCACGACGTACAGCCAGCCCTGGGCGTCCATGAAGCCGATGTCGCCGGTGCGCAGCTCGCCGTCCGGGAAGGTCTCGGCGGTGGCGTCCGGGCGGCGCCAGTAGCCGGGCACGACCTGCGGTCCGCGCACCACGATCTCGCCCTGCTCCCCGAAGGGCACCTCGGCGCCCTGGTCGTCGACGATCCGCACGACCGTCTCCGGGCCCGGCAGTCCCACGGCGAGCGTCCCGGAGGCCGGGTCGACGGGCGCCTCCAGATGGGGTGGCACGGAGGCGCACGGAGCGGTGCACTCGGTCAGGCCGTAGCCGTTGCGGATGTACGGCCCGAACCCGGCACGGAACTTCTCCACCAGGGCGGGCGGCAGGGGGGCGCCGCCGGAGGAGATGGTGACGAAGGAGGAGAAGTGGTCCGGGGTGACGTCCGGGTGGGCGGCCAGCGCCATGAAGGCGGTGGAGGGGCCGACCGTGTAGTGCGGCCGGTGCTCGGCGAACGCCTCCAGGACGACCCCGGTCTCGAAGCGGTACGTCAGCACCAGGGTGCCCGCGCTGTTGAGGCACGCGCCGAGCTGGCAGACCATCCCGGTGATGTGGAACAGCGGCGCCAGCGCGTAGTAGACGGGCCCCTCGGGCAGGGCCAGCCCGGTGCGCTGCCGCTCGGCGTTGTACATGATGTTGCCGTGCGTGTTGGTGGCGCCCTTGGGGGTGCCGCTGGTGCCCGAGGTGTAGCTGATCAGCGCGATGTCGGACGGTGCCGGGTCGCGGCCCTCAGGCGCGGGGTGGTCCGCGCGGGCCACCGCGGCCAGGTCGTCGGCGTCGGCGGCCCGCGGCAGCCGCTCGAAGGTCAGCACGCGCGCGTCGTCGCGGGTCTGGAAGTCCAGCTCGCAGCCGGTGAGCACGATCCGCACCGGCGAGCCGGCGGCCGTCTCGCGCAGGTACGACTCCCAGGCCCGGTCGGAGCAGATCAGCGCGGCCACCTCGCCGTCCCGCAGGACGTGGCCGACCTCCCCGGACTTGTACATGGGGTTGACGGGCACCACGACCGCGCCCGCCTTCCACGCGCCCAGCAGGGCGAGCACGAAGTGCGGGGAGTTCTGCAACAGGATCGCCACCCGGTCGCCGCGCTCCAGACCGCGCGCGGCGAGGTGCCCGGCGACGGAGTCGCTCAGCGCGTCGACCTCGCGGTAGGTGAGGCGGCCGTCGAAGTAGGCGAGGAAGGGGCGGTCCGGGGCCTCGGCGGCGGACCGTCGCAGGGCGTGGACCAGGGAGTCGGCGGGGTCGATCGGGGCGCGCTGGGCGTCGTCGAGCAGCGCCACCCAGGGCTTGCCCGCGTAACGGGACTCGGTCACCGCGTCTCCTCCCACTTGCGCTGAAGGTGGTTCATGTTGCCGAGCCAGCGGTCCGGTTCGGCTGCCCGGGCCCGGTAGTACCCGGCGACCTCGGGGTGCGGCAGTATCAGGAACCGGTCCTCGGCGATGCCCTGGAAGAGAGCCTCCGCGACGTCGTCCGGTTCCACGGCCGTCGGCTTGAGCACCAGGTCACCGGCGCTGCCGGTCGCGTCCAGCATGTCCGTGCGCACGCCCTGCGGACAGATGGCGTGCACCTTGACCCCGCGGTGCCGGTAGGTCAGCGACAGGTACTCGGCGAAGGCGTACGCCCCGTGCTTGGTGACGCTGTAGGGCGCGGCGCCGATCATGGTCAGCAGCCCGGCCGCGGAGACGGTGGACACGAACCGTCCGCTCCCCCGCTCCAGCCAGCCGGGCAGCAGCGCGTGGGCGGCCCGCACGTGGGCCATCACGTTGACGTCCCAGGACGTGGCCCAGCCCGTCTCGTCGAGCTGCTCGTCGAGTTCCCCGCCGAAGGCGACACCGGCGTTGGCGCAGTAGACGTCGACGGTGCCGCCGAGGGCGTCGCGGGCGTCGTCGACGACGGCGGAGGCGTCACCGGGCAGCGCGATCCCACCGATCTCCTCGGCGACGGTCGTGGCGCGGTCGCCGTCCAGGTCGTTCACGACCACCCGGGCCCCTTCGGCGGCGAACCGCCGGGCGAGGGCGGCACCGATGCCCCCTCCGGCCCCCGTGACGACGACACCAGCACCCTGAACGGCTTCCACCATCGGTCTCCTTCGACTGCGGCTCTGCGAAGACGGCCAGACTAACCAGTCGGTATGTAGGAAAGGAAGGGTAGGACGCCCGCCCCCGGGGCCGCGTGACCGGGTCCGTGCGCGGCTGCACCGCGGGGCCGCGTGACCGGGTCCGTGTGCGGCTGCGCCGCGGGGTGCGACAGGCCGCGGGTCGCCCGCACCTTCCCCGCGACCCGCGGGAGCAATACCGTGCCCCCATGCGCCTCTCCAGACGAGCTCTCCTCGCGGCGACCACGGCAGCAACGACGGCGAGCGCACTCGCCGGCGCACCCCCGGCCTCCGCGGCCCCCCGCCTGCGCACCGGTTTCGAGAACCTCTCCGCGACCGGCTACGCCCCCTTGCGCGACCAGCGCGTCGGCATCGTCACCAACCCCACCGGCATCACCCGCGACGCCCGCCACATCGTCGACGTCATGCACGCCGACGACCGCGTGGACCTCATCGCCGTCTTCGGCCCCGAGCACGGCTTCCGCGGCACCGCCCAGGCCGGCGGCTCCGAGGGCCGCTACGACGACCCGGCGACCGGCCTGCCCGTCTACGACACCTACCTCAAGAGCGGCCAGGCGCTCGCGGACGTCTTCACCGCGTCCGGCGTCGACACGGTCGTCTTCGACATCCAGGACGTGGGCGCGCGCTTCTACACCTACATCTGGACGCTCTACGACTGCATGGAGGCGGCCCGGCTGGCGGGCAAGCGGTTCGTGGTGCTGGACCGGCCGAACCCGGTCACCGGACGCTCCGCCGAAGGGCCGGTACTGCACCGGGAGTTCGCCACCTTCGTGGGACGGCAGCCGATCTCACAGGCGCACGGCATGACCGTCGCGGAGCTGGCGCGCCTGTTCAACGGGGAGTTCCTGACCGCCCCCGTGTCCCTGGGCACCGTCCTCATGACCGGCTGGAGGCGTGCGCAGTTCTACGACGCATCCGGGCTGCCCTGGGTGCCGCCGAGCCCCAACATGCCCACCGCGGACACCGCGTTGGTGTACTCGGGGACCTGTCTCTTCGAGGGCACGAACCTGTCGGAGGGGCGGGGCACGACCCGCCCCTTCGAACTGCTCGGCGCCGAGGGGATCGACGGGCGCTGGGCCGCCGCCGCGAACGAACTCGGGCTGCCGGGCGTGCACTTCAGGGAGGCGTACTTCGCGCCCACGTTCTCCAAGTTCCAGGGCAGGACCGTCGGCGGGGTGCAGATCCATGTGCACGACCGGGCGACGTACGACCCGGTGCGCACCGGGATCGCCCTGCTGGTGACCGCGAAACGGGTGTGGAGCGGCTTCGCCTGGCGGCCCGACAACTGGATCGACAGGCTGACCGGGTCCACCCAGGTGCGTACCGCGATCGACGCGGGGGCCGACCCGGACGAGGTGGTCGCCGGCTGGCGGGCGGAGCTGGCCGCGTTCCGGGCGGTCCGGCGGAAGTATCTCGTCTATCGGTGAACCCGAAGTAGTTGAGCCGTTACGTATGGCCAACCCCGCCCCTTGGCAGGACGATGCGACCGCATCGCACCACTACGGGGGACAAGGGGGCCCGTCATGGCGGAACCGGCGATGAGCGTGAGGCCGTACTGGGAGCTGACGTTCGACGCGGACGGCGACCCGGAGGGCAGGCGGCAAGACCGGCTGCTGGCGGGTGTCGTGGAGCGCGGGGTGCGGGATCTGATCGTCTTCGCGCACGGCTGGAACAGCGACCGCTCCACCGCGACCCGCCTCTACAGCCGCTTCTTCGAGCCGATCCCCGAGCTCGCGCCGGACGCCCGTCTCGGGTTCGCCGGGGTGGTGTGGCCGTCGATGCGGTTCGCCGACGAGCCGGTCCCCGACGTCCCGCGGTCGGTCGCGGCCCAGTCCACGCGGCGGCCGGCGCTCGACAAGGACACCCGGCACGCCCTGCTGGAGACGTTCCCGGGCCGCACGACCGTGGTGGAGCAGATCACCCGGCTGCTGGACCAGCAGCCGCGCGAGGACACGGAGTTGGAGGAGTTCGGCCGGCTGGTGCGGATGCTGGTCGAGCTGGTGCCGCCGGGGCCGCAGGCGCTGTTCGGGGCGGACACGCTGGCGGAGGGCGTGCCGCAGAGCGAGCCGGACATGTTCTCCGGGCCGGTGGCGGAGGTGTGCGAGGACTTCGCGCGGGCGCTGGCGCACGTGGAGTCACCGGACGGGGCTGCGGGCTTCACGATCCCCGACCCCTGGGACGGCGCCCACGAACTGCTGCGGCAGGCGACCTACTACGCCATGAAGCGCCGCGCGGGGACCGTCGGGGAGCGGGGGCTCGGGCGGGTGATCGGGCAACTCGCCGCCGCGGCGCCCGGCGTGCGAGTGCATCTGATCGGGCACAGCTTCGGCGGGCGGCTGGTGTCGTTCGCGTTGCGCGGGCTGCCCGAGGGGGTGCGCACGGTGAAGTCCGTGACACTGCTCCAAGGCGCCTTCTCGCACTACGCGTTCGCGACCCGGCTGCCGCACGACCCGCGCGCGGGCGGGGTGTTGCAGGGTCAGCAGAACCGTGTCGACGGCCCCCTGGTGTGCTGCTTCTCCCGGCACGACTGCGCGCTCGGCACCCTGTACCCGCTGGCCTCCCGCATGGCGGGGGACGCGCGCGGGGTGGCCGGGGCGGACGTGGGCCGGGTGCTGGGCGCCAAGTGGGGTGCGATGGGCTTCGACGGGGTGCAGGCGGTCCCGGGCACGCGCGCGTGGACGCTCGCCGAGGCGCTGCGGACGCCGCTGCCCACCTCGGGGTGCGTGAACATCGACGCGTCCGAGGTGGTCAGGCGGGGTGGGGCGCCGGCCGGGGCGCACAGCGACATCGTGCACCGGGAGCTGGCGCGGGTGGTGCTGGCGGCGGGCCGTATCGGGTGACCCGCCGCCGCTGACGCGTCACCGGTGTGACGTGAACTCCACGACCTGCTGGTAGGTCGGCCGGTTCTGCCAGCTGATGTTGTAGTGCTTGATGCCGCCCAGGGTGCGCTGGACGATCGAGTCGGCGCACCACTGGTTGCCCGCCGCGCACAGGTCGTCACCGGGGTAGACCTGGGCCGCGGTCCTGCCGGCCGCCGTCCTCAGCGTGCTGATCAGGAGGTCCCGGCAGGCGCTGAGGCTGCCGCCACCGCAGTACTTCCGCGCCAGCGGGCCCCGCACGGTCTCCCCGAGCACCGCCCGGATGTCCTTGTCGACGTAGGACCACCAGCCGTACTGGAAGGAGCTGCCCGCGTGCGAGCCGGTCGGGCCGTGCGCGGCGGACGGGGCCTCGTCGACGGGCAGGTTGGTGGTGAGGGCGCTGTACAGCTCGGTGCCGAGGCCGGGTTCGAACTCGGCCTTCACCAGCAGCGGCCACCAGGCGTCCATGATCCGGATCGCGTCGGCGTCGGCGTACGCCTTGGAGCCCGCCGAGGTCTCGGTGCGCTTGCCGCCCGCCTTGAGCCAGGTCTGGAGCTTGCCCACGGCGGCCGCGGCCGTGGAGTCGGTGACCGTGCTGCTGTTGATCACCTTCAGCAGGTCCGGCAGCACGTCCTCGGCCCGCAGGTCGGCCAGGCCCGCGTCGGCCATGGCCTTCACCAGCGAGGCCCGGGTCACACCACCCGCCGCGACCAGCTTCCTGACCCGGTCCTCCAGCAGGTTGCCGCGGTGCACCGAGCCGTCGCCCCAGGGCGCGGTCGAGTAGTCGGCGGCCTGCTTGTTGTTCCAGGAGATGTAGTAGTCCTGGTCGATGGAGTGGGGGTGGGCGGAGGCGGGGGTGTACTCCGCGGCGTTCGTCGTCGGGTTCCAGCCCTTCCACTCGTACGCCGACCGCGCCCAGACCGGGAAGTCGGCGTCGACGCCGGTGGCACGCACCGGGTTGTCGCCGCTGTTGTAGTACGCGGTGTGCTCGGAGTCGGCGTAGAACCAGTTGAAGGTGTAGTTGATGTGCTGCACCGCGCTCTGGAACGTCTCCGGGCTCTTGACGTAGTCCGGGTCGTTCAGCATCTGGAAGCCGATGATCGAGTCAGCCTCGTGCAGGAACGACGAGCGCAGGGTGGTGTAGGCGACCTTCTTGCCGCCGACGGTAGCCCGGTACTCGACGGGGCCGTACGCGGTGCGCCAGACGCGCATCGTGTACGAGCCGGCGGCGGTGCCGTCGGCGGTGGTCGGGGTCCAGGAGTTCCTGTGCTCGACCTTCTCCATCGCCGTGCAGGTGCCGCGGTAGAGGTAGTGGTAGTCGTCCTGGCACAGCTCCACGGCGTAGGTGTCGATGATGTCCTGGCCGGAGGTGGTGGCGGACCACGCGTAGTCCTGGCCGCGGCCGAGTTCGACGTACATGCTCAGCCCCGCGAAGGAGGCGCCGCGCGCGCTCAGGCCGGGGCCCTGGATCTCCTGGAGCATGAGCAGCTGGGGTGCGAAGTAGCCGGTCTGCGGGCCGAAGACGGCGACCGGGTGGCCGCCGGCGGTGTGCTCGCCGCTGACGACGAGGGCGTTGGACATCCCGCGCCGGGCCGAGCCGAGGGCGGCCGCCGTCGCCGTCGCGGAGGCCGAGGAGGCGCTCTGGCCGGCGCCGGTGCCGGTGGCGTCGTAGATCAGGGGCTCGGTCCGCACCGAGCCGTCGTCCGGGAGCGCCCCGCCCTGCGGGTCGGCGGGCTTGGTGGCGTACGGGAAGCTCTTGTCGTGGACCGTGACGACCGCCTCGGGGTCGTTGCGCTCACGGAAGGACTCCCAGACGGCCGTGCCCTGGGCCACGCCGTACTTCTCCTGCGCGGCGAGCAGCGAGAGCGCGTTGTCGACCTCGCCGCCGCCCCCCGAGCCGAACAGCGCGCCGATCACGGAGGCGAGGGCGACCAGGTCGGTGGGTTTGAAGTGCTCGATGGTCCCGGCGTTGGTGACGGAGTCCTTGTGGCCGGTCAGGACGTACTCGCCGGGGAAGTAACGGCCGCTGTCGGATGCGTCGATGTAGGCGTTGATGCCGGCCACGTAGGCGTCGACGTCGGCGAGGGCCTGCCGGCCGCGGGCTCCGGCCTTGGCTGCCGCGCTGTCGATCTGGGCCTGGAGGTCGGCCTCGGTGTAGGGGGCGTTGCGCCAGAACTGCTGCTCCAGGCCCTGGTTCGAGGGGGCGCCGCCCGCGAAGGAGGTCAACTGGCCGCGTCCGACGTGGCGGAAGACGTCCATCAACCACAGGCGGTCCTGAGCCGCCGCATAGCCCGCTCCGTATTCAGTGCCGTATCTGGTGGTACCGGTGATGTGCGGAACGCCCGTCTTCTTGTCGCGGACGATCGTCACATCGCTGCGGCCACCGGGGTTGAGTGTGGAGGCGACTTGGTCGGAGGGGACGCCGAAGGAGGCGTCGTTGAAGAAGGTGTTGATCGTGGTGTTGGTGAGCGAGGGGTAGCCCTTGGCCAGGTTGGCGTAGGGACCGAGCTGGTCCTCGGCGTGCTCGGGCTGGGAGCCGAAGGCCTGGTTGAGGAGGATCTGGGCGAGGGTGGCGTTGCCGTTCTGGCCCGGCGGCAGGATGTCGGAGCACTGGCTGCCGCAGTGGTCGCTGGCGGCGGTGGCCTCGGGTGCGGCGGCCGCTTGGCCAAGAGGGGACAAAAGACCGGCGATCAGCGCGCATACCGATGCGGTCTTCAGGAACCCGGTGAGTCTGCCGGGAGTTCTCAGGCTGTCGAGTGCGGTGCGTGAGGTGCGCCGTGGCATGGCGGCTCCTACCGACGGGAGTGGGGTCTGGCGTTACCGGCGGTATCCCCGGGTTCGAAGATGAACATGCGTCAAGTTTTGGTAGCCGGTCCGGAGGCTGATGGGAGGCATCGGAAATCGGATGGAGCCGAATCGCGTGTCGATACGTCTATTCGGCGATGTCCGAAGCGACGACGCCGAAGTGACCGAAGTACAGGTGCAGGTGTGACGGAGGTGCAGGGCGATGGCCGGTTTCCGGAGTCTGGCGAGACAGGTGCGCGATCCGCGGTGCGATCTGGCGCTGCGACGCTACTCGCTGCGTAAGTGCCTTGAGCGATTCGCTCCCTACGGGCACAGGGCGACCTGGGACCATCTGTGCTCCCGGGCCGGGTTCGGTCCCGAGGACCGGTCCCCCGATCCGGCGCGGCTCGTGGCCGCGCTGGAGGAGTTGGAGGAGGCGCGCTCGGTCTGGCTGGCCTACGAGGTCGAGTTCGCCGAGCGGCGCAAGAAGGAGAAGCACGACGGGCTGCGCAGGCCGGGCAGTGTCGATGACTGGCACCGGCTGACCTGGGGCGGTTTCGGTGTCGCGTGGTGCGACAACCCGCGGCGCCACCCCCGGGAACCGCTGGCCGAGGTGCTGCGCAGGCTGATCTCCGCGTTGGAGCGCGAGCCGGGCTCGGAGTGCCCGGTGTGCGACGGGGAACAGCTGACCTGGACCTACGACCTGGCCCACGAGCCCTCCTCGGGCCCTGTCTGCACGGACTGCGGGATCCTGGTGCCCAGTCCGGTGCTGACGCCCGAGGCGCTGGCGGCCTCCCGACGGGGACGGCTGCTGGTGTCCGCCTGAGCAGCGCGACCGGGGGTGCGCCGGGGATGCCGCACCCCCATTTCGAACAGCCCGGCCGCACGGGCGGGTGAGCGACGGTCGCGTACCGGGGCCGGGGCGGGTGTCTGCCGGGCCCGCCGGATTGTCCACAGAAACCGCTCCCGCCGGGGGCGGTTGTCCACAGGAGCCGCTCTCACCGGGTCCGTTGTCGGTGGTGGCTGGCACCATCGAGACATGATGCAAGTGTGTCTCAACGGCTCCCGAGGGGCCTCCGCCGGCGCGGGCGTGCCGCTGTCGCCGCAGGACATGGCCGAGTCCGCGGCCGCGGCGGTGGCGGCCGGTGCCACGGACATCCATGTCCACCCCAAGTCGCCCTGCGGCGAGGACACGTTGTCCCCTCGCGTGCTGGCGGAGACTCTCCGGGCGATACGGGCCCGGGTCTCCGTGCCGGTCGGCGTGACCACGGGCGCGTGGGCGGAGCCGGATCCCGCGCGTCGGCTGGAGCGGGTGCGGGAGTGGACCGTGCTCCCCGACCACGCCTCCGTCAACTGGCACGAGGAGGGGGCCGAGGAACTGGCCGCCGCCCTGCTCGACCGGGGCGTGGGCGTGGAGGCCGGCCTGTGGTCCGGGACCGACGCGGTCGCCCGGTTCGCCGCGTCACCGCTCGCGCCCCGGGTGCTGCGGGTGCTGGCCGAGGTGACCGACACGTCCGCGGACACCGCCGAGAACACGGCGCGTGAGCTGCTGGCCGGGATCAGGGTCGCCGACCCCCGTCGCCCGGTCCTGCTGCACGGCGAGGACGGCGGGGCCTGGCCGGTGCTGCGCCTGGCCGGACGGCTGCGGCTGGACACCCGGGTGGGGCTGGAGGACACGCTGCTCCTCCCCGACGGTGAACCGGCGGTGTCCAACGCCCAGTTGGTGGCCGCGGCACTCGTGCAGTACGGGTGGGCCCAGCGCTCGTCGTAGGGCGGGGCGAGGGCCTCCGCGGGCGGGGCGAGGGCTTCCGTGAGCAGGATGAGGTCTTCCGCAGACAGGGCGAGGGCTTCCGCGCGGGTCGCCAACTTATGCTCGCCCTGGGCGTGAAGGCCCCGCGGTCTCGGCGGCTGGGCGTTCGGGCTGCCGCGGGGGCGTGTCCCGGGGGTGCCTCCGGGGCATGCCCGGGGTGCCTCCGGGGTGCGTCAGCCGCAGCGCCCGGCGTCCTCGCGCCGCGGTGACCTCGGGGTGCCCCGCTCCACCAACAGGCGGGACCCTGCCTGGCGTTGGCCGAAGGCGTCGTCCGGGTTGGACAGGACGCAGGTGTCCAGGGAGAGGCAGCCGCAGCCGATGCAGTCGGTCAGGTGGTCCCGCAGGCGGTTGAGCTGCTTGATGCGCTCGTCCAGTTCGGAACGCCAGGTCTCGGAGAGGCGGGCCCAGTCCTCCCGGGTGGGGGTGCGTTCCTCGGGGAGCTGGGCCAGGGCCTCCCGGATGGTGGCCAGCGGGATGCCGACACGTTGGGCGGCTCGGACGAAGGCCACGCGGCGCAGGGTGTCCCGGTGGTAGCGGCGCTGGTTGCCCGTGGTGCGGCGGCTGGTGATCAAGCCCTTGGACTCGTAGAAGTGCAGGGCGGAGACGGCCGCGCCACTGCGCGCGGAGAGCTGGCCGACCGTGAGCTCGTGGATCTTCTCAGGAATCTGGGGCACCCCTCGGACCCTACCTGGGAGGTCCGTTGACAGGGGGGTCGCCGACGACCATGCTAAGCAGTTGCTTAGACATGACGTTTGCGATGCGGGAGGCTGGACATGGCGGAGCCGAGGGTGTTCGCGGGGGCCGACGAACTGAAGGCCGCGGTGGGCGAGCAGCTGGGGTACACCGACTGGCTGGAGGTCGACCAGAAGCGGATCGACCTCTTCGCGGAGGCCACCGGCGACCACCAGTGGATTCACGTCGACCCCGAGAAGGCCGCCGCCGGACCCTTCGGGACCACCATCGCGCACGGGTACCTGACCCTGTCGCTGCTGCCCCTGTTCGGGCCGCAGCTGATCAAGGTCGAGAACGTCACGATGGGGGTCAACTACGGCACCAACAAGGTGCGGTTCCCCGCCCCGGTGCCGGTCGGGTCGCGCCTGCGGGCCACGGCCGTGATCACGGGGGTCGACGACGTGCCGGACGGCGTGCAGGTCACCGTCGCCTTCAGCGTGGAGCGCGAGGGCGGCGACAAGCCGGTGTGCGTCGCGGAGTCGGTGGCCCGGTACTACCTGTAGGGACCGTCGAGCGCGGGCGTGCGCCGGTGCACATGGTCGACCGGGCCCGGTACTACCTGTAGGGACCGTCGAGCACAGGAGTGCGCCGCCGCACGTGGTCGACGGGTCCCGGTGCGCTACCGGTCGACGCCCACCATCCGCAGCACGAGGTCGGCATAGAGCGCGCCGACCTCGTCGGGCGTCCAGGGGCCGTCGACGCTGAACCAGCGGGCCACGTCGATGCAGAGGGACAGCACGGCGAGGGTGGTGCCCTTGACGTCCAGGACGTCGAACTCGCCGGAGTTCACGCCGTCCTCGATGACGCCGCGCACCTCGGCGTCGCACTGGCGGCGCAGGGCGAGGATCTCGGCGCGGGCGTCCGGGCCGAGGGAGTCGAGTTCGTACTGGACGACCCGGGCGGTGGTGCGGCCGCCCGCGTGCCAGCGGACGAAGGAGCTGACCGCGTCCGCGAGGCGCTCGGTCGCCGTGCCCTCACGGCGGGCCGCCGTCCGCAGGATCTCCAGGGCCTTGGCGTGGCCGATCCTGCTGATGCGGTGGAGGAGCTCCTCCTTGGTCTTGTAGTGGATGTAGAGGGCCGCGGGACTCATGCCGGCACGCCCCGCGATGTCGCGGGTCGTGGTGGCGTGGTAGCCGCGCTCGGCGAAGGCCTCCACCGCGGCGACCAGCAGCCTCCGTGCCGCGTCGGGCGTGACCTCGCCCCACGCCGACGTCTCGCCGCCGGCCGTCTCCTCCGCCGTACTCATCGCTTGCCCCTCTCCACTGACAGAGGCACCACCATACCGCCGAGGGTGAGCGAGCGCTTAGCGTGGCCGCTCAGAGCTTTTCGAAGGGGCCGTACGCGCGGGTCTGCGCGTCCTGGCGGTCGCGGATGACCTTGGCGAGGGTGAAGGCGGAGGTGACCAGGTACAGGACGGCGATCGCCAGGAAGCCTCGCACCCAGGCGTCGGCGTGCAGCTTGAAGATGCCGATCGCGGTCGCGGCCATGGCGACGGCGAAGGAGGCGACCGCCTGGCCGTAGAAGGCGGCGGTGTTCTGGGGCTTGCCCGTGGTGTCACTCATGGGGTCGAGTCTCGGCGGGTCCGGCCCCCGCCACATCCGCCGAGGTACTCAGATGCCGTACTCAGAACGCGGGGCGGGCCGAGGACTCAGAAGGCGGAGACGCCGGTGAGGGCGCGGCCGATGAGCAGTTTCTGGATCTGGCTGGTGCCCTCGTAGAGGGTCATCACGCGGGCGTCCCGCAGGAGTTTGCCCGCCGGGTACTCGTCGATGTAGCCGTAGCCGCCGAAGACCTGAAGGGCGTTGTTGGCGGCCCGCACGGCGGCTTCGGAGGCGAACAGCTTGGCCTTGGAGGACTCGGTGGCGAAGGGCTCGCCCCGGTCGATCAGGTCGGCGACCCGCCAGGTGAGCAGGCGGGCCGCGTCCACGTCGACAGCGATGTCGCTGATCAGTTCCTGGACCAGTTGGTGATGGGCGATCGACCTGCCGAACTGCTCGCGCTCCCCCGCGTACCGCACCGCCACGTCCAGCGCGGCCTGGGCGATGCCCACGCAGCCCGCCGCCACCGACATCCGCCCCTTGGCCAGGGCCGACATCGCCACCGAGAAGCCCTTGCCCTCGGGGGCCAGCATCGCCGTCGCGGGGACGCGCACGTCCTGAAGGACCAGTTCCGCCGTCGCCTGGCCGCGCAGGCCGAGCTTGCCGTGGATCGCGCGGCGGGTCAGACCGGGGGTGTCGGTCGGGACGAGGAAGGCGGAGACCCCCTTGTGGCCGGGGGCGTCGGTGGAGCGGGCGAAGAGGAGGACCACGTCGGCCCAGGTGCCGTTGGTGATGAACATCTTGGTGCCGTTGATGACGTAGTCGTCGCCGTCGCGCACCGCCCGGGTGGTGAGATTGCCCGCGTCGGAGCCCGTGCCCGGCTCGGTGAGGCCGAAGCAGCCGACCTGCTCGCCGGAGGTGAGGCCGGGGAGCCACCGGCGCTTGTGCTCCTCGCTCCCCCAGGCCGCGATGGTCTTGGCGACCAGGCCGAGGGAGACCGACACGATGCCGCGGACCGAGGAGTCGCCCCGGCCGAGTTCCTCCGTGACCAGGCAGTACGCGAGGTGGTCGCCGCCCGAGCCGCCGTACTCCTCGTCGATCGTCAGGCCCAGGAAGCCGACCTCGCCGAGCTTCTTGACGATCCCCCGGTCCACCTCCTCGGCACGGTCCCAGGCGATGACGTGCGGGGCGATCTCGCGGGCCACGAAGTCCCGGGCGAGCTGCCGTACGGCCTCCTGCTCCGCACCGAGTTCCAGGTTCACCACGAGACCACCCCTTCGAAGGCCGCACATCCAGGAAAGCAGCGTTTTAAATTAGCACTGCTAGTTTCTGACCGCAGCCCTACTATGTGCGCCATGGCCCGACCGCGCAAGCCCCTCCTCAGCACCGACCGGATCGTCGAGACGGCACGCGCGCTCGTGGACGCGGAGGGCCTCGCGGCCGTCTCCACGCGCCGCCTCGCCGCGGAGCTGGGGGTCAGCGGGCCCTCGCTGTACAACCACTTCCGCACCAAGGACGAGATCCTGGAAGCGGTCGCCGACTCGGTCAGCGCGCAGGTCGACCTGTCGATGTTCGAGGACGGACGGGAGTGGCGGACCGCGCTGCACGACTGGGCGGTCTCCTACCGGGCCGCCCTGCGGGACCACCCGAACATCGTCCCGGTGCTCGCCCGGGGCCCGGGACGCCGGCCCGCCGGACTGCGGCTCGCGGACGCGGTCTACGGCGCGATGGTCGCCGCCGGCTGGCCCCCCGCCCAGGCCACCTCGATCGGCGCGCTGATGCGCTACTTCATCATGGGCTCCGCGCTCGGCTCCTTCGCCGGCGGTTTCGTCGACGACCAGAGCGCGTACGACCCGGCCGACTATCCCCACCTCGGGCAGGCCCATCTGCTGGCCGAGCAGCAGGAGAAGATCGACGAGCGCGCCTTCGAGACGGGCCTCACCGCGTTGCTGGACGGGCTGGTCCAGCAGTACGAGCGGGTCCGGCGCACGGCCTGACACGCTTCGGCGGGCGCCGAACCGTCCGGGGCCCATCCTGGGAGGCATGACCTCACGGAATCCCCGGGCGGCGGAGCTGGCCCGCCTCGCCGGGCTCGTCGCCGACGAGACCCGCGCCTCGTGCCTGCTGGCCCTGCTCGACGGGCGGGCCTGGACCGCGAGCGAGCTGGCCCGCCATGCCGGGGTCGCCGCGTCGACCCTGAGCGAGCACCTGGGCAAGCTCGTGGCCGGCGGTCTGCTGACCGAGGAGCGGCAGGGACGGCACCGGTACGTGCGCCTCGCGGATGTGCGGGCCGCCCAACTGGTGGAGGAGCTGGCCTCTCATCTGGCGCCGGATTCCGCGGTACGGCCGCGCACGCTGCGGGAGTCGAGCGCCGGATCGGCGATGGCACGGGGGCGTACCTGCTACGACCATCTCGCGGGGCGGCTCGGGATCGCGGTGACGGACGCGCTGACCTCCCGTGGACTGCTGCGTCAGGACACCGGGTTCGCGCTGACGGAGGCGGGCCTGGCGTGGTTCGACGACGCCGGGGTCGCCCTCGACCGCACGAGCCGACGGCCGCTGGCCCGTGCCTGCCTCGACTGGACCGAGCGCCGGCCTCACCTCGCGGGGGTCGCGGGCGCCGCGCTGTGCCGCCACGCGCTGGACTCGGGCTGGTGCGTACGGATCGGGTCCGAGCGGGCGGTGAAGGTGACGGCGGCCGGTGAGCGGGCCCTGGCCGACCTGCTGGGCATCGATGCCCACCTGCTGGGCATCGATGCGCGCACTGTCGGCTGAGCCTCCCTTCAGCGGCGCGAGCGCGTCCCCCTCGCCCGCGGACACACACCGTCCGAGAACCGCGAGTTCTTCCTCGCCGCCCTTCCTAGCCTCAGGAGCATGATGAACTCCCGCCGTCCCGGCCTCCTGGCCGCCGGAGCCGCCACCGTCACGGTCGTCCTCTGGGCCTCCGCCTTCGTCTCCATCCGCAGCGCGGGAGCCGCGTACTCGCCCGGCGCCCTGGCACTGGGACGGCTGCTGGCGGGAACCCTCGCCCTGGGGCTGATCTGTCTCGTGCGCGGCGAGAGGCCGCCGCCGAGGGCCGCCTGGCCGGGCATCCTGACCTCGGGCGTCCTCTGGTTCGGCGTCTACATGGTCGCCCTCAACTGGGGCGAGCAGCAGGTCGACGCCGGGACGGCGGCCCTCGTGGTGAACATCGGCCCGATCCTCATCGCCCTGCTCGGCGCGCGGCTGCTCGGCGACGCCCTGCCGCCGAGGCTGCTCGCGGGGATGGCCGTGTCGTTCGCGGGAGCGGTCACCGTGGGGCTGTCGATGTCGGGCGAGGGCAGGGCGTCCGTGCTCGGCGTCGCGCTGTGTCTGCTCGCGGCCGTCGCCTACGCCGGCGGGGTCGTGGCCCAGAAGCCGGCCCTGGCGTCGGCGAGCGCGCTCCAGGTGACCACGTACGGCTGTCTCGTCGGCGCGGTGCTGTGCCTGCCCTTCGCCGGGCAGTTGGCCGGTGAGGCGGCGCGGGCGCCGGTGTCCGCGACGCTCAACATGGTCTATCTGGGCGTCTTCCCGACCGCGCTGGCCTTCACCACGTGGGCGTACGCCCTGGCCCGTACGACGGCGGGACGCATGGGCGCGACCACGTACGCCGTGCCCGCGCTGGTCGTGCTGATGTCCTGGCTGGCGCTCGACGAGGTGCCGGGGCCGCTGACGCTGGCGGGCGGGGCGCTGTGTCTGGCCGGTGTGGCGGTGTCCCGTTCGCGGACCCCCGCGGCTGGGCGAGGGCGGCCCGCGAAGGTCACCGGATCGGTGTGAACGCGCCTGGCCCGCGGCGACCGTACGCCCCGGACGGGAGGTCGCCCTGAGCACTCGGGGGGCCGGTGGACATGCCGTGTCCCCGGCCTCCTGCGGGACCGGGGACACGGCGCGAACGGGTGGACGGGGCCTGGGCCTGAGCCGCCGCTGGTCCTAGAAGACGACCAGCGCCCGGCCGCCCTTGCCCGCGAGCATGTTCTCGAAGGCCGCCGGGATGCCGTCCAGGGCGATCCGTTCCGTCACCAGGGCGCCCAGGTCCAGACGGCCCGCGCGGATGTGCTCGGCGAGTACCGGCAGATCCTCGGCCGGGTTGGAGTTGCCGTAGACGCAGCCCGAGAGGGTGCGGCCCCAGTGGAAGATCTCCAGGGCGTTGAAGGTCACCTGCTGGTCCTTGCCGCCGATGCCGACGACCGTCGTACGGCCGCCGCGGCGGGTGGAGTCCCAGGCGGTGCGGATGGTCGTCGCGCGGCCCACGCACTCCACGGCGACGTCGACACCCTGCTTGCCGGTCAGGCCGCGGATCTCGCGGGCGGTGTTCTCCGAGGCGACGACGTAGTCGGTGGCGCCGGCCTCACGGGCCAGTTCCTCCTTGGCCGGCGAGACGTCGACCGCGACGATCTTCGAGGCGCCCGCGATCCGGGCGGCCTGGAGGGCGGCGAGGCCGACTCCCCCGACGCCGTAGACCGCGACCGTCTCGCCCTCGCGGACCCGCGCCGAGTGGTGGACGGCGCCGTAGCCGGTGAGGACGGCACAGCCGAGCAGGGCCGCGTCGGTGAGCGGGATGCCCTCGGGCAGGGGCAGCAGGCAGGACGCGGACACGACCGTCTCCTCGGCGAACGCGGCGACGTTCAGGCCGGGGTACAGGTCGGTGCCGTCGGCGGCGCGGGCGTGGACCTCGGCGGCGCCGTTCAGCGCGTTGGCGCACAGCCAGACCTCACCGAGCGAGCAGGCGTGGCATGTTCCGCAGGAGGGGGCCCAGTTGAGGACGACACCGTCGCCGGGCGCGACCCCGCCGACGCCCTCGCCGACGGCGACGACCGTCCCGGCGCCCTCGTGACCCAGTACGGCCGGGACCGGCAGTCGCATGGTGCCGTTGGACAGGGACAGGTCGGAGTGGCAGACGCCGGCGGCGGCGAGGCGGACGCGGACCTGGCCGGGGCCGGGGTCCGGGAGTTCGATGTCGGTGACCTCCAACGGAGCGCCCACGACGGGAAGGACTGCTGCGCGAACCACGAAAAACGCTCCTAGAACTGGAGGGACTTGGTCTGGAGGTACTCGGCGAGACCGTGCGAGCCGAGCTCGCGGCCGACGCCGGACTGCTTGTAACCGCCGAACGGGGCAAGGGGGTTGAAGCGTCCGCCGTTGATGTCGACCTGGCCGGTGTCCATCCGGCGCGCGAAGGCCACCGCCTCCGCCTCCTCGCCCGCCCAGACGGCGCCCGCGAGACCGTAGACCGTGCCGTTGGCGATGCGCAGGGCGTCCTCCTCGTCCTCGTAGCGCAGGATCGACAGGACCGGGCCGAAGATCTCCTCCTGGGCGATGGTCATGTCGGGGGTGACGTCGGCGAAGACCGTCGGTGCCACGAACCAGCCCCGCTCACGCGGGGATTCGGGGCCACCGACGACCAGCCGGGCACCTTCGGCGACACCCTTCTCGATGTAACCCCGCACGCGGGCCTGCTGCTTGGCGTTGACGACCGGGCCGATGCGGTCGCCGTATTTCGCGGCGGCGGTGGCGGCGAGCTCGACCGCCTCGTCGTACCGGTCCCGGTGGACGAGCATCCGTGTCCAGGCGCTGCACGTCTGGCCGGAGTTGGACATCACGTTGGCGACGCCGACGTTGACCGCCTTGGCGAGGTCGGCGCTGGGCAGGATGACGTTGGCGGACTTGCCGCCGAGCTCCAGGGCCACCTTCTTGATCGCGGCACCGGCCGTCGCGCCGATCCGCCTGCCGACGGCCGTGGAGCCGGTGAAGGAGACCAGGTCGACGTCCGGGTGCTCGGCGAGGGCCTGGCCCGCGACCGGGCCGAGGCCCGTGACCAGGTTGAAGACGCCCGCCGGGACGCCCGCCTCGTGGACCGCCTCGGCGAAGAGCTGGGCCACCAGCGGGGTGTCCTCGGCGGGCTTCAGGACGATCGTGCAGCCCGCCGCGAGCGCCGGGGCGACCTTGGCGACGATCTGGTGCAGCGGGTAGTTCCAGGGCGTGATCGCGCCGACCACGCCGATCGGCTCCTGGCGGACGATCGAGTTGCCGACCTGCTCCTCGAAGGCGTACGTGGCCGCCAGTTCGGCGTAGGAGCCCGCGACCGCGAGGGGGACGGCGGCGTGGACGTTCTCGGAGAACTTCAGGGGCGAGCCGAGTTCGGCGGTGACCGTCTCGGCGATCTCGTCCTTGCGGTCCACCAGGACGTCCCGGAGGGCGGCCAGCCGGGCGGCGCGCTCGGCGGGTGCCGTCGCCGCCCATGCGGGAAGGGCGGCGCGGGCGGCCCGTACGGCTGTGTCGACGTCCTCGGCGGTACCGGCCGGGACCCGGCCGATCACCTGCTCGTCGACCGGGTTGACGACCTCGATCGTGTCCCGGCCCGCGGCGGGCCGCCACTCGCCGTCGATGTACATGCCGTCGTGTGCCTTCATCGTGCTTTCCTCCCGGCGGGGCCGTGTCGTACGTCCGGCGCGGCCCGGTGCCCAACCAGCGACCGTCCGGCGCAGTCCGGTTCATAAACTAGCGACGATAGTTTTCGGGCGCCAGACGTCCCGGTACGTGACTCATGCCATCAGAAGCCGTCCCGGGCCCTGTCGTCCACCCTCCCCACGGCCTCCCGCCCGCGACGGACGCGCACCGCCCCTGATGGGAGTCACTGCTCCAGATCGGGCCGCCGCGCCGGGGCCGGGCAGATCCGCTCGCCGTGCTGGTCGAAGACGAACAGGTGGGCGAGGTCGACCAGGAGAGGGACCTGCATGCCGTGACGGAGGTCGATGTCGGGGGTGGTGCGGACGATGAGGTCCCCGGGGAGGCGGCCGTCCGGGGGCGCCGGGGCGGGGGGCGGGCCGGTGGGGTGGTCGAGGACCACGACCGGGCCCGCCCGCAGGGCGTCCGCGCGGTTCCTGAGCCGGTCCAGCACACCGGGGGCACCCTCGCGACGGCGGCGCCGGGCGGGGCGGACGGCGGGGCGCGGGGCCTCCAGGTCGGGGACGACGGCCGGGCTGGAGCCGGTGTCGAAGTGGACGAGGACCTCGTGCCCCTGGAACTCCACGTGCTCCACCAGACCGGTGAGCACCATCTCGCCCGGCCGCGCGGCGGACGGCTTGGCGATGCGCACCGCCTCCGAGCGCAGTCCCACGATGACCTCCCGGCCCTGCTGGACGCGGAGCATCTGGTGGTCCAGGGAGAGGGGTTCGGGCAGCCGGAGGAACTGCTTGCCGAGGCTGATGGTCATCGCGCCGTCGAGCGGGGCGCGGACCAGACCGCGCAGGAGGTTGATGCGCGGGGTGCCGATGAAGGCGGCGACGAAGACGTTGCGGGGCAGGGCGTACACCGCGCGCGGGGTGCCGACCTGTTGCAGGACTCCCCCGCGCAGGACGGCGACCCGGTCGCCGAGGGACATGGCCTCGCCCTGGTCGTGGGTGACGTAGACCGTGGTGACGCCCAGCTTCCGGGTGAGGGAGGAGATCTCGGCCCGCAGGTGGTTGCGGAGCTTGGCGTCGAGGTTGGACAGCGGCTCGTCCATCAGGAACGCCGAGGGGTGGCGGGCGATGGCCCGACCCATGGCGACGCGCTGGCGCTCGCCACCGGAGAGCTGGGCGGGCAGCCGGTCCAGGAGCTCCTCGATGCCCAGCATGCGGGCGGTGGCGTCCACGCGGGGGCGCGGATCGGCGCCGGGGGACTCGAAGCGCAGCGGGAAGCCGATGTTGTCGCGGCTGGTCATGCTCGGATAGAGGGCGAAGTTCTGGAAGACCATCGCCATGTCCCGGCCGGCCGGCGGCAGCTCGTTGGCGTACTCGCCGTCGAGCAGCAGCTCGCCCTCGTCGATCTCCTCGAGCCCGGCGATCATCCGCAGCACGGTGGACTTGCCGCAGCCGGAGGGCCCGAGCAGGACGAGGAACTCGCCGGGCTCGATGTCCAGGGACAGTCGCTCCACCACGCGGTTGCCCCGGGTGTAGCTCTTGCTCACGTCGTGCAGAGAGATGGCGCGTGTCATGACAGGTGCCCCCGGGGGCTGACTGAGCGCTGAATGCTCCGTGGCCTGACGCCCCGAACGGGTCGAACGGGGCCTGTGGGTCACGGAAGTTAACGGAATGTGCGCAGCCGGGGGAAGGGAACGGGCAAGATCGGACGCCACCGTCCAGCAAGTGAGAAAACGGACGGCCACATTCAGCGCCGGGCGGCCCGCGCAGGGGGTTCACGGGTCGCGGTTCCCGCAGAGGGCTTGCGGGTCGCGGTCCCCGCCGGGGGCTTGCGGGTCGCCGTCCTCGCCGGGGGTTCGCGGGTCGCGGTCCTCGCCGGAGGTTCGCGGATCGTGACGAGGTGCGCGAAGACGACGACGTTGCCCGAGTATCCGGTCCTGCGGTCATAGCTGCCGCCACAGGTGATCAGGCGCAGTTCGGGACGGCCCCGGGCGCCGTACACCTCGCGGTTGGGGAACCGGTCCTTCTCGTACGTCTTGATGGTGTCGACCGCGTAGACGGCCGTACGCCCGTCCGCGCGCCGCACCTGGACCAGGCGGCCGCGCCTGAGTTCGCCGAGGCCGGCGAAGACGGCGGGACCGGTGTCGGTGTCGAGGTGGCCGACGGCGACGGCGGTGCCCTGCTGTCCGGGGGACGGGCCGCCCTCGTACCAGCCGACCAGGTTCTCGTCGTCGTCGGGAGGCGCGGGCAGCCGCCGGTCACGGTCGAGCCGGAGGCTCATGACCGGGGCGTCCAGGCTCAGGAAGGGGATGACGAGGCGGGTGGCGCGGGAGCGCGGCAGGGGACGCGGCCGCGGCGCGGGAGCCCGGGGCGGGACGGCCCTCGGGGCGGGGGCGGCGCTCGGGGGCGGGGCCACCCTCGGCGGTGTCGCCGGCGGGGGCCGCCGGGGTGCGGCCCGGCGGCGCGGGGGCTCCGCCCGGGTGCGCGGCGCCGCGGTGGGGCGCCGCTGGGCGGTGCCGCGCGCGTCGGTCGCGTCGCGGGCGGGGGCCGCCGGGGAGCCGGGCCGGGCGGCCTCGACCGCCCGGCCGGACTCCTCGCCCTGGGCCCACCAGACGCCGCCCACCACCAGCGAGACGGTCACCACGACCGTTCTCGCCAGGCGGTAGGCGCGCGTCCGGTACCAGGGCCTGCGTCGGCGTCTACGCGCCATGCGGGCGGCGACGGAGACGGAACCACACCGTCCCGCCGACCGCGGCCAGGCCCACGGCCGCGGCGCCGGCGACCGGCCCGAACGCCTGGTCGCGCGCGATCCCGCCACCGCCGGCCGGCGGGCCGCCGTTCGGGCCGCCCGGCACACTCGGGCTGGGCTTGGGCGTGACGCAGTCGACCTTGAAGACCTTGAACTTGCCCGCCCCATGGCCCTTGTCGGTCGTCCAGGTGAGCTTGTACATGCCGTTGGGCAGCCCGAGCGGGATGGTCTGCCCCGAGCCGTCGGCGCCGGCGGTGAAGTCGCCCTCCAGGTCGTGCGGGGCACCCTGGCCCATGGGGTGCTCGTCGATCATCCAGTGGACCTTCTCGTTCGGGTCGAACTTGAAGGCGGAGAGGTAGAAGTCGCAGACCTTCGGCTGGTCGCGCTGGTCGCTGAAGGGGGTGCCCACCTCGTGGACCTTGACGTCGCCGTTGTCGCCGGGCGCGGCGAGGGCGGCGGGCGCCCCGACGGCGACGGAGCCGGCGAGGGTCAGGGCGGCGAGGGCGGCGGCGCGCGCACCGGCGCGGCGTGGAAGAGACGTGGTGGACATGCGAAGCCTCCGAGTCAGACGATTTTCGTACAAATCGCACTTCACCTGACTCTCTGTCACATATCCATGACGAAAGGGGGGAGGCCCGCCCTACGGCGCGTCAGCCATCGCTCTTCCGGCCCAACGTCGTCCCGGACCGAGGGGGCGCGACGGACTCGGCGGACCCGGGGGACTCGGCGGACCCGGGGGACTCGGCGGGTTCGGTGGACCCGGCGGACCCGGCGGACCCGGCGGACCCGGCGACCGTCCTCGCCGGAGAGCGCAGCGCCACGCCCGAGGAGAGCAGCAGCAGCGCGCCCAGCATCACGAACGGCGCCGCCACCCCCGCGACGCCCGCGACCAGGCCCGCGGCGGCCGGCGCGGCGACCTGGCCCAGACGGTTGCCGGTCAGGCGCAGGGCCAGTGCCGTCGAGCGGGCGCCGTCGGGGGCCGCCTGGACCACCGTCGTCATGGACAACGGCTGTCCGACACCGAGGCAGAACCCGAGGAGCGCGAGGATCAGGGCCAGCGCCCACACCGGGACCGGCAGGGCGATGCCCGCGCACAGCACGGCGGCCATCAGGCAGGTGACCGTCAACAGCAGGCTGCGGCCCAGCAGTCGCAGCAGCGGGGTCAGCACCAGCCGGCAGGCGATGGTCGCCGCCGCGCGAAGGCTGAGCAGCAGTCCGATGACGGAGGGCGCGATGCCGCGGTGCTCGCCGACGACCGGCAGATAGGCCGTGAGGATGTCGGTCGCCGAGAGCACGGCGAGGCTGACGAAGATGCCGGCGGGCACTCCCCGGGTGCGCAGGATGCGCTGGACGGGCACCCGATCGCCGTGCCCCGCACGGGACTTGGCCGCGGTGTCGCGGTGCTCGACGCGCCACAGCGAGGTGAGGGCGACCGCGCCGCCCGCCCCCGCGACGATCAGCGCGAGCGCACTCGTGCCCGCCATGTCCCGGCCGCCGATCAGGGCGCCCGCGGCGATCGGGCCGGCCAGTTGGCCGAGGGAGGCGCCGATGGTGAAGTGGCCGAAGTTGCGGTCCTGTTCGTGCGGGGCGGACTGGCGGGCGACGAGGGACTGGGCGCCGATCACGAAGCAGAGGTGGCCCAGGCCCATCACGCCGCTCCAGACGGCCATCGCCCAGAGGGAGTTCGCCATGCCGCTCAGCACACAGCCGCCGGATATCAGCACCACGCCGGCCGGCAGCAGGGGCGCGCACCGGCCGTGGTCGGTACGGCGCCCAAGAGGGACCGCGGCGAACAGCGGGAGCAGGGCGTAGACCCCCGCGATCACACCGATCGCCCGCTCGTCCGCGCCCAGCGCCAGCGCCCGGTAGGAGACGGCGGGCCGGGCCATCGACACCGCCCCCTGCGCGAAGGCGAAGGCGATGACGAGACGGAGCAGCCAGCCGCGGTTCCTGCCGGGCGCCATGGTCGAGTCCTTCGTCGGTTCGGTCGAACGGCCTTCGTCGGTTCGGTCGGAGGGCCTTGATCGGATCGGTCAGATGATGCCGAACACGATCCCCGCCACCAGGATGACCAGGCAGGTCAGCGCGGCCCACTTGACCACGAACCTGGTGTGGTCACCGAACTCGACCTTGGCCATGCCGACCAGGACGTAGACGGCCGGGACGAGCGGGCTCGACATGTGCAGCGGCTGGCCGACGAGGGAGGCGCGGGCCATCTCCAGCGGCGAGACCCCGTGCGCGGCACCGGCCTCGGCGAGGACGGGGAGGACACCGAAGTAGAAACCGTCGTTCGACATGAAGTAGGTGAGCGGGAGGCTCAGCAGACCGGTGACGAGGGCCATGTGCGGGCCCATGCCCTCGGGGATGACGTCGACCATCCAGCGGGCCATGTGGTCGACCATGCCGGTGCCCTGGAGGACGCCGGTGAAGACGGCGGCGGCGAAGACCATGCCGGAGACGTTCAGGACGTTGTCGGCGTGGGCGGCGAGCCGGGCCTTCTGGTCGGGGATGTGCGGGAAGTTCACGGTGAGCACGAGCGCGGCGCCGAGGATGAACAGCACCGGGATCGGCAGCCACTCCATGATCATGGAGGTCAGCAGGGTGACGGTGACCAGCGCGTTGAACCAGTAGAGCTTGGGACGCAGGGTGGCGCGGTTCGGGTCGAGCACCGCGAAGCGCTCCTCGTCGCCCTCCTCGGCGTCGGTGCCGGAGCCGGAGCCGCCGGTGACCTTCTCGGTGCCGGACGCGCCGGAGCCGGAACCGGCACCCACGAGAACCGTCTCGGGCTCCTTCTCCTCGGCCTTCTCCTCCACCAGGATCTCGCCCAGCGTCAGCACACCCAGCCGCTTGCGCTCCCGCAGGCCCAGGAAGTACGCGAGGACGAAGACGCCCAGCAGGCCGACGAGCAGGGCCGGGATCATCGGGACGAAGATGTCGCTGGCGTCGACCTTGAGCGCGGTGGCGGCGCGGGCGGTCGGGCCGCCCCACGGCAGGGTGTTCATGACGCCGTTGGCCATGGCGGCCACACCGGTCATCACGACCAGGCTCATCTTCAGGCGCTTGTACAGCGGGTACATGGCCGAGACCGTGATCATGAAGGTGGTCGAGCCGTCGCCGTCGAGCGAGACGATCGCGGCGAGGATCGCCGTGCCGACCACGATCCGCATCGGGTCGGCCTTGGCGAACTTCAGGATCCCCCGGACGACCGGGTCGAAGAGGCCGACGTCGATCATCACACCGAAGTAGACGATCGCGAACATGAGCATCGCCGCGGTGGGGGCGAGGCTGGTGACGCCGTCGATGACGTAGTCACCGAGCTTGGCGCCCTTCCCGACGAAGACGCAGAACAACGCCGGGATCAGTACGAGCGCCGCGATCGGCGACATCTTCTTCAGCATGATCAGGACCAGGAAGGTCGCGATCATGGCGAAGCCAAGGATGGTCAGCATGAGTGGATACCTAACGTTCGCCCTTGAACTCCCACCGGAGTCGGCAGTGCGTTGACGTTAGGTCCCGTCAAGCGGCGTTAACAAGACGTTGACATGCGAGCAATAAGCGCAAAACTGCTGGTCACAGCTTTGCGCTGCTCACAGGGCCGCGACGGTGGCTGTTTTTCGGCTGGGGGTCCGGGGGTTATCCCCCGGGAAAAAGCAGCACGGGTACGCCGTTGAGGACCGCGTTGCCCGACAGGGGGTCGAGCAGGCTGCCGTCGAGGAGCTGGTTGACGTTGACGCCGGGCTCCTTGAGGGCGTGGTTCAGCCGGGTGCCGGGCCGGTCGTGGCCCCAGCCGTGCGGCAGGCTCACCACGCCCGGGCGCACGCCGTCGGTGACCTCGGCCGGAGCGATCACCTCTCCCCCGGCCCCCTTCACGCGTACGGCCGCCCCGTCCGCCACCCCGAGCCGCTCGGCGTCCTCGGGGTGGATGTGCAGGGTGCAGCGGTTGGTGCCGCCGGTGAGGGCTGGGACGTTGTGCATCCAGCTGTTGTTGGAGCGCAGATGGCGGCGGCCGACGAGGACGAGCCCCTCGGGCCGCTCGGCCAGGGCGCGCCGCAGCCGCGGCAGATCGTCGGCGATCGGCCCCGGCAGCAGCTCGACCTTCCCGCTGCGTGTCTTGAGCGGCTGCGGCAGCCGGGACGCGAGCGGCCCGAGGTCGATGCCGTGCGGATGGGCCAGCAGCGTCTCCAGGCTCAGCCCGTCCGGTCGGACGCCGAACCCGTCGCCGTAGGGGCCGAGGCGCAGCATCATGTCGAGCCGCCGCTCGGGGCCGCTGACTCCGGTGAGCCGCGCGGCGAGTTCCTTCGGGTCGCGGTCGTGCACCGGGGACCACGGCTCCTTGACCGCCTTGCCGAGGGTCTGCCCGATGACCAGGTCGTCGACGGCCGAGGGGTCGGCGCCGTGCATGCCGGTCACGGCGAGGACCAGCCGGGCCAGGATCTCGGTCTCGGCCATCCGTCCGGGCTCCAGGGGGACGGCGGGGCGGGTGTAGCGGACCTGGTTGCGCACGGCGAGGGTGTTGAAGGCGAAGTCGTGGTGCGGGCTCTGCGAGGGCGGCGGCGGGGGCAGCACGACGTCGGCGTGGCGGGAGGTCTCGTTCAGGTAGGGGTCGACGCTGACCATGAAGTCGAGCGAGTCGAGCGCCTTGTCGAGCCGGTCGCCGTCCGGCACGGAGAGCACGGGGTTGGCGGCGACGGCGATCAGGGCGCGGATCGGCTCGCCGTCCGGGGTCGGGGTGTCGATCTCCTCGGCGAGCGCGGAGATCGGCAGCTCGCCCTTGGCCTCGGGGTGCCGGCTCACCCGGGAGTGCCAGCGCCCGAGCGCGAAGCCGTGGCTGGGTCCGGCGGGCCGGGGGGTCCGGTCGGTGGCCGCCTGCGGGAAGAGGGCGCCGCCGGGGCGGTCGAGGTTGCCGGTGAGGATGTTGAGGACGTCGACGAGCCAGCTGGCGAGGGTGCCGTGCGGGACGGTGCAGCTGCCGATGCGGGCGTAGACGGCGGCGGTGGGGGCGGCGGCGAGTTCGCGGGCCAGCGTGCGGATGGTGCCGGCGTCGATGTCACAGGCTCCGGCGGCGGCTTCGGGCGTGAAGTCCCGGACGGCTTCCCGGAGTTCGTCCAGCCCCTGGAGGTGGGGGGTCAACTCCCCGGTGTCCACGAGGTCTTCCTCGAAGAGCGTGTACGTCATCGCCGCCAGGAGCAGGGCATCGGCGCCGGGGCGGATGGCGAGGTGGCGGTCGGCGAGCCGGGCGGTGCGGGTGCGCCGCGGGTCGATCACGGTGAGGGTGCCGCCGCGGGCCTTGAGCGCCTTGAGCTTGCCGGGGAAGTCGGGGGCGGTGCACAGACTGCCGTTGGACTCCAGGGGGTTGGCGCCGATCAGCAGCAGATGGTCGGTGCGGTCGAGGTCGGGCACCGGGATGGCGTTGGCGTCGCCGAAGAGGAGGCCGCTGGAGACGTGCTTGGGCATCTGGTCGACCGTGGAGGCGGTGAAGACGCTGCGGGTGCCGAGGCCGGCGAGCAGCACGGGCGGGTACAGCGCGCCGGCCATGGTGTGCACGTTGGGGTTGCCGAGCACGACGCCGACGGAGTTCGCCCCGTACCGCTCGACGGCCGGCCGGATCCCGGCGGCGACCGCGTCGAAGGCCTCCTCCCAGCTGACCTCCCGCAGTTCCCCGTCCTTGCGCACGAGCGGGGCCCGCAGCCGGTCGGGGTCTTGGTCGACGGCCCCGAAGGAGGCGCCCTTGGGGCAGATGAACCCCCTGCTGAACACGTCGTCGCGGTCCCCGCGGGCGCCGGTGACCGCGCTCCCCTCGATCGTCAGCGTCAGACCACAGGTGGCCTCGCAGAGCGGGCAGATACGCAGAGCGGTGCGGGGCACGGGTCCTCCCGGGGCGACGATGCCTGTGCGGGCGAGCATACCGACCGGTAGGTGTGCTGGGGAGGGGTGGCGGGGGGTGAGGTCGCGAAACCGCGAGGCGCGGTCAGTCCAGCACGCGTGCCAGATACGCCCGCAACATCTCCCGGGCCTCCCCGATGATCTTCGCGTCCCCCTCCGGGGCCACGCGGAAGGCGAGGTGGACGAGGGTGTCGGCGGTTTCCACGGCGATGAGGAAGGTGCGGCGCAGGTCGTCGTCCGGCGCGCGGCGCAGGTATCCGGAGAGGAGGTCGGTGAGGCGGTCGGCGACGCGGTGGTTGGGTTCGGCGTGGCGGGCGCCGACCGGGATCTGGTTGCCGAAGTCGACGAGGGAGAAGCCGGGGGCGGTGCGTTTCATGGCGAGGTACTCGTCGAGGACGGCGTCCATGGCCGAGCGCCAGCCGCCGTCCGGCGTCTCCTCGAGGCGTTCGGCGACCCGGGCCGTGAAGCGTTCGAGGTTGCGCTGGGCGAGGGAGTCGACCATCTGCCGTTTGTTGCCGAAGAAGCGGTAGACGGAGCCGATGGGCACGCCCGCGCGCTGGGCGACGCCCCGGGTGCTGAGGTCGTCGTAGCCGACCTCGTCGAGGAGGTCGGCGCAGGCGTCGAGGATCCTGGTCAGCCGTTCGGCGCTGCGCCGCTGCACGGGCGCTCGGCGTAGCGATGTCGCGTGGGGCACGGGCATCATGATGCCTGTCCGCCGCGGTCCGGTGAACCTCGCCCCCCGGTACGCGCGAGGGTGGCCGGCGCACTCAGCGCGGAGGGCCCGGACGTGGTCTGCGGTGAGGCCTGCGCGCCGGAGGCGGTGATGTCGGCCGCGCTCTCGACGGGCTCGCCTTCGACAGCCCACACGGTGCCGTCGTCGGCGTGCAGCCGTGCGGTGACGGTGTGCGTGCCGCGGGGGACGAGCTTGCCCGGGATGTGGCAGTCGGGGCTGCGCAGCCGGGAGACGAGCCTGCCGTCCACGAAGAGGTACACCAGACCGCGGCCCTCCGCCGCCTTCGGCTTCGCGCCCGGCGGGGAGAAGCGGAAGTTGCGCACGGTCAGGCGGACGTCCCAGCCGTCGTCGGTGTCGGGCTGCACCTCGATGCCCACCTCGGGGGCGTCCTCACCGTCGACCTCCCGGTAGTGCCGGCCGTCCTCGTCGGTGTCGTCCAGCACCTTGCCCACGGGGGTCGGCGACACCGCCCCCTCCTGCTCCTTGTGCGCATCACCGAATCCACAGCTCGCGGTTCCGGTCAGCAGCAGGACACAGACCGCGAGCGCGGCCGGCAGCGTCCGCGTCCACGACATGCCCGGGAGACTAGAACAATGTTCCGAACCTCGAATCCACCTGGAGTCTGGTTCTCCTCCTCCCTGATGAGGAGGCCCGCCCTCACAACCCGCTCCCGGAACCCCCTTGCGCCACCGAAACCGCAATCCTACGGTGATACATAGGAATCAGAGTCGCAAGGGAGCGATCATGAGCGATGGGGGCACCTCCCGCGCGAGCGGGTTCGAGCGTGGCGGAGCGCGGAAGACCGCGGAAGGGCTGGCCTACCTCTCCGGTTTCGGCAACGAGCACAGCTCGGAGGCCGTCCCCGGCGCGCTGCCCGAGGGCCGCAACGCACCGCAGCGCGCACCTCTCGGCCTCTACGCGGAACAGCTCAGCGGCTCGGCGTTCACCGAGCCCCGCGCGCACAACCGCCGGTCCTGGGTGTACCGGATCCGCCCGTCGGCCGCCCACCCGGCGTTCACGCACACGCACAATGGCTGGATCCGTTCGGCGCCCTTCACCGAGTCCGTGCCCGACCCGAACCGGCTGCGCTGGAACCCCCTGCCGGAGCCGGTCGAGGGCACCGACTTCCTGGCCGGCCTGTGGACCCTCGGCGGCAACGGCGACACGACCCAGCGCACCGGCATGGCCGTGCATCTCTACCACGCCACCGACTCCATGGACCGCGTCTTCAGCGACGCCGACGGCGAACTGCTGATCGTCCCCGAACAGGGCGGCCTGCTGCTGCGCACCGAGTTCGGCCTGCTGCACGCCGAGCCCGGCCATGTCGCCCTGATCCCCCGCGGCGTCCGCTTCCGCGTGGAACTCCTCGACGCCTCCGCGCGCGGCTATGTCTGCGAGAACTACGGCGCCCCCTTCCAACTCCCCGACCTCGGCCCGATCGGCGCCAACGGCCTCGCCAACGCACGGGACTTCAAGGCCCCGGTCGCCGCGTACGAGGACGTCGACGGCCCGGTCGAGGTGGTCAACAAGTTCTGCGGCAACCTCTGGACGGCCACCTACGACCACTCCCCGCTCGACGTGGTCGCCTGGCACGGCAACCACGTCCCGTACGTCTACGACCTGCGCCGTTTCAACGTCATCGGGTCCATCTCGTACGACCATCCCGACCCGTCGATCTTCACGGTGCTGACGTCCCCGTCGGACACCCCGGGCTTGGCGGGTGTGGACTTCGTCGTCTTCGCGCCGCGCTGGCTGGTGGGCGAGGACACCTTCCGGCCGCCGTACTTCCACCGGAACGTGATGAGCGAGTACATGGGCCTGATCGAGGGCGCCTACGACGCGAAGGCGGAGGGTTTCGTCCCCGGCGGCGGCTCGCTGCACAACATGATGTCGGCGCACGGTCCGGACCGGGAGACGTTCGACCGGGCGAGCACGGCCGAGCTGGAGCCGCAGAAGGTGGACGACGGGCTGGCGTTCATGTTCGAGACCCGCTGGCCGGTGACGCTCACCGCGCACGCGGCCCAGGCGGACCATCTGCAACGGCACTACGACGACGTGTGGCGGGGGCTGGAGCGTCACTTCCGCGCGCCTTCATGACCTCGTTCGTCTACGGGGCGCCAAAGCCGGTGTCGAGTCCACGACCGTGCTCGACCCTTCGGGCCTCCGCGCGCTCGCGCTCTCGACACCGGCGCCCCTTCCGCTCGCTCCGTTGCACTGATCGGCGACGACCGGTACGGATTGACCCGTGACCTCCTTCGCCCCGGACTCGATCGTCCTGAACCGCAAGCTGCCGCTCTGGTACCAGGTCTCGCAGTCGCTGCGCGCCTCGATACTCGGCCGCTCGCCCGAGGAACCGCTGCGGCTGCCCACCGAGGAGCAGTTGGCGGGCCACTACGGGGTGAGCGTGCTGACCATGAGGCAGGCGCTGAAGGAGTTGGAGGACGAGGGGCTGATCACCCGCCACCGCCGACGGGGCACGTTCATCGAGCCGCACGCGCTCCGGGCCGCGCCGGTGCGGCTGCTCGGCTCGGTGGACGCGATCGTGGCCCAGCAGTCGGGGATGGTCACACAACTGCTGGAGCACGGCCGCGGCCCGGTCCCCGGGGAACTCGCCGAGTACTTCCCGGACATCAGGGAGCTGGCGACGTACCACCGGCTGCGCGGCGAGGAGAAGACCGGCGAGCCGACCAACCACGCCCGCAACTGGGTCCGCCCCGAACTCGCCGCCCGTATCGACCCGGAGGACCTGGTCCGCTGGCCGATGACCAAGGTGTTGCGGGACATCGTCGGGGCGGACATCAGCCGCATCACGGACACCGTGGAGGCGCGGCTCGCGGACCCGGAGACCGCCCGGCTGCTGGAAGTCCCGCTGCTCAGCCCGATCCTGCGCTACACGGGCGTCACCTACGACACGGCGGGCCGGGTGCTGGACGCGGCGGTCATCCACTACCGCGGCGACCGCTTCTCCTTCACGGTGACGCTGGACGCCACCTGACCCGCGGGCCGGCGACAGGTCGTACGATGCCCAGCGTGACGCACGACGACGCTCCGCTGCTGGCGGACCTCATGCCGTGGTCCGTCGCACCGCCGCGGCTCGGCCGGGGGTGGCCGACGGGCCCCGACGCGGCATCCCTGAAGGCCCGCTGGGACGCCCTGTTGAAGGCCGAGGGGCCCGACCGGGAGGCCCTGTTCGAGCCGACGCGCTCACGCACCCTGCGCTCGGCGGTCGGGCAGTTGCCGGGGCAGCCGGGCGGTACCGAGAGACTCGCCCGCGCCGCCGGGCCCTGTCCCGAGCCGGTACGCGTCCTGCGCGCCCCGTTCGACGAGCAGTGGCTGATCCCCGACCACCGGCTGATCGACACCGCCCGGCCCGAGTTGTGGCGGGTCGCGGACGACCGCCAGATCTTCGTGGCGGAGACCGCCGGTGGCGCCGGCCCGGTGCTGATCGCCACCTCCCTGCTCCCCCTGCTCCGCCCCGGCCGGATCCGCCCGCTGTACCGAAGGCCGGACGCCGAGGAACCGAACCTGGCGCCGGGCCTGCCGGCGTATCTCGGCGAGCGGCTCGACCGGCCCGTCGACCCGGCGGACGTCCTGGCGTGGACCCTCACCGCCGTCCGCCCCGACCTCACCGTCCCCCTCACCGACGACCCCGAACTCTGGGACCGGGGCACCGAACTCGGCCACCGTCTGCTGTGGCTGATGCGCCGCGACGGCGACCGTCCCAGGCTCCCGGGCGGCCGCCGCCCCTACGTCCGCGCCCCGCTCCCGCCCCGCCCCCTCTCTCTGCACTACGACCGCGACGCGGAGACCCTCCACCTCGACGAGGGCCGCGTCTCCCCGGTGCCGCCGGAGGCCTGGGACTTCGAGGTGAGCGGTGTGCGGGTCCTGGAGGAGTGGTTCACGACCCGCACCGCCGAGCCGGAACCGGGCACGCTGGCCGCGATCCGCCCGCCGACCTGGCCCCAGACCTGGACCTCTGAGCTGCTGGAACTGATCACGGTGCTGGCCCTGGTCGCGGAAGTGGCGCAGCGCCAGAGCGAGTTGACGGTGGCCTCGCGGATCACCGCGGCGGAGCTGCGCGGGGCGGGGGTGTTCCCGGTACCGGAGACGGCACGAAGGCCCGCCTCGGTACTGGACCACCACGAGGAGGGGCCGGAGGGCCAACTGGGGCTCATCTAGTGCCGGGCGTCGCGCCGGGGCGGACCTTGCCTGCCGCGGCACTGGCCCCCCAGGGGCACGGGGACCGGGCGACCGGCCTGGAGTGAACCGGCGCGCCGCGAGGAACCGACGTGCGCTGAACTGATGTTCGCCGAATGTGACGTCGGGGCGCCTGTGCCCCAACTGCCGTGCCCTGCCGATGGATTGGAGCGGGGTGGAGTGGTGGTGTACCCGCGCACGGTGGACGTGCCTGGCGCTGCCGCCTGCCGTGGGGATGACGGACGACAAGGCGCGGCGTGACGCCGGAGCGGCACGGCCGACCGGGCGCGGGTCAAAAAACGCCTGAGCGTGCGGGCTAGTGCCCGCCGAACAGCGACCGGCGCAGGCGACGCAGCGGCGCGAAGAGCGAGACGCGACGGACGCGCGCACCCCTGTCGCTGCGCTGCGCGGGCTCACGGGCGGTCAGCTCACGCATCAGCGAGGTCGCCTCCGCCGCCTCCCGCTGCGGGACGGCAGGCCCCCCCAGCACCGCGAGATGCCGGTCGAGACGCGAACTGGTCGCGCTGCTCCCGCAGGTGATCGCAGGGACCCGCGCCCTGCTGCGCACTGTTATCTGTTCCATGTCACTCCCCACCCGTACGAGTCCACCCGGCCCGGGCAGGGTAACCCTATCGCCCTCATGGGGCACTCGTGTATCGCGGTCACAGGATTCACCTTCCCCGTAAGGGCGTTGACGACCCCTCCTCGGTTACTCTCCGAATCCAACCGATTTCAGGGCGAGTTGGACAACCGGCTGCGTAGTGGGCTGCGCCGAACCCCCGTCCGGCTCGACGGTTACAGCCAGTGACGTCCCTGACGGGTCGAGACCGGTGGCGACCAAGGGCGTGTCGGCGGCGAAGAGCCCGAGGGAGCGCGGTTGTGCGCCGGGGCGCATGAGCCACAGCTGGTTGACGCGGTCGCCCGGGATGTCGTCGTATCCGCTGAGCGTGACCACCGCGCTGCCCTCGGACGCCGAGGCGACCACACCGATACCGCGGCCCCGCGCGTCCTTGCCGGTGCCGGCCCGGGCGTCGGGAGCCGCGAGAACGTGGGCGATCTCACGCGCCTGAGCCCGCTCGGCGTTCAACTGCTCCCGGGTGTCGTTCGCCTGTACCGCGAACAGGGAGGCGACCACGAGAGCGGCGGCCGCCGTGGCGGTGGCGAACGGCACGAACAGCGGGCGGCGCTCCCGGGGCGCACGGGCGCGTGAGCGCGGCGCCTGGGCGCCCCACACGTGCGGCGGCAGCTGCGGCTCGTGCGCGCGCACCGGCTCCTGCGCGGTGGTGCGTACGGCGGCCAGCACCCGGTCGCGCATGGCCGGCGGCGCCGGGGCGACCGTCGACCAGGCGAGGCGCGCGGCGTCCTCGGACAGGGCGCGGACCTCGGCGGCGCAGAGCGGACAGGTCTTCAGGTGCCTCTCGAAGCGGACCCGTTCGGCGGGTTCCAGCGCGTCGAGGGCGTAGGGCGCGGCCAGCGAGTGCGGGTCGTCGCGGCCGAGCAGCCGGGCGAGAACGCTCATGCCACACCTCCCAGGCACTCGCGCATCCGGGTGAGCCCGTCACGCATGCGGGTCTTGACGGTGCCCAGCGGCAGCGAGAGCCGCTCGGCCACCTCACGGTACGTGTAGCCGTCGTAGTAGGCGAGGGTGACGGACTGGCGCTGGAGTTCGGTGAGCCGGTCCAGGCACCGGCGCACCCACTCGCGTTCGAGGCCCGCCTCGACCTCCTCGGTGACCTGGTCGAAGGCGGGGCCCTCGGACCGCCTGGCCTCCCGCAGCTCGCGCTCGCCGGCCGCGCGGGCACTGCGCACCCGGTCCACCGCCCGGCGGTGGGCCAGGGTGAGGACCCAGGACAGGGCGCTGCCCCGGCCGGGGTCGAACCGCGCGGCGGACCGCCAGAGTTCGAGGAGCACCTCCTGGGCCACCTCCTCGGACTGGGCCGGGTCCCGCACCACCCGGCGCACCAGCCCGTACACCGGGCCGGAGACCAGCCCGTACAGCTCCTCGAATGCCTTCTGGTCACCGCCCGCCACGAGCACCAGAAGCTCGTCCGCCTCCACCTCGTCTCCCCCTCCCGCCAATCCGCATCTGGGCCGTCCCGCCCCGCGAGGTATTCGCAACGCACACACCTCCGGATGGGGTTACGGATCGGATCGCCGAAAACGCGGGTCGCCGATCGATGAAACATGATCCGCGTTCCGCCGTAAGAACCTTTGGGATTCGACCAATCCACCCTGCCGGCCGCTCCGAATGAGCGTTCGTCAGACAAGCTGGGACTGAGGACGGACGGCATGACACCTAACTCCAGGAGCGGTGCGGGGCGCAGGAGCGTCGCGACCCTCATATGCGCTTCGCTGGCCGCCGGGGGGCTCGCAGCAGCCGGCGTGGCCGCGCTGGAACCGGGGGCGGCCAACGCCTCCAGTCACCGGGAGGCCCCGCTCATCTCCGGGGACCCGCAGTACGACAACACCGACGTGTACGCCTTCGTCAGCCCGGACAAGCCGGACACGACGACGATCATCGCGAACTGGATCCCGTTCGAGGAGCCGGCCGGCGGACCGAACTTCTTCACGTTCGCCGAGGACGCCCAGTACGACCTCCACATCGACAACAACGGTGACGCGCAGGGCGACCTGCTCTACCGCTACACGTTCAAGACGCACGTCAAGAACGACAAGACCTTCCTGTACAACACCGGGCCGGTGGAGAGCCTCGACGACCCGGACCTGAACATCACGCAGACCTACGACATCGACCTCGTCAAGCTGAAGAACCAGCACGAGGTGTCGAGGACGAAGGTCGCCGACGACGTGCCCGTGGCGCCGTCGAACGTCGGCAAGGCGTCGATGCCGGACTACAACAAGCTGCGCAAGGAGGCGGTCCACGAGCTGCCGGGCGGCTCGACGACCTTCGCCGGCCAGGCCGACGACCCGTTCTTCCTGGACCTGCGGGTCTTCGACCTCCTGTACGGCGGGAATCTCTCCGAGGTCGGCCGGGACACCCTCAAGGGCTACAACGTCAACTCCATCGCCCTCCAGGTCCCGACGGACATGATCGCCGAGTCGCACGAGCAGCCGGTCGTGGGCATCTGGTCGACGACCCAGCGCAAGAACGCGCAGGGCTACTACAGCCAGGTCTCGCGGCTGGGCATGCCGCTGGTGAACGAGGTCGTCAACCCCCTCAAGGACAAGGACAAGTTCAACGCGTCCACGCCCGGTGCGGACGCCCAGTTCCTGCAGAACGTGACCAACCCCGAGCTGCCGAAGCTCATCGAGGCGATCTACAAGATCAAGGCGCCCGCCGAGCCGCGCAACGACCTGGTCGACGTCTTCCTGAAGGGCGTCGAGGGCCTCAACCAGCCGCCGAACGTGCGGCCGGCGGAGGAACTGCGCCTGAACACCTCGATCAAGCCCACCCACAACCCCAAGCGGCTCGGTGTGCTCGACGGCGACAACGCGGGCTTCCCGAACGGACGCCGGCTCTCCGACGACGTGCTCGACGCCGCCCTCCAGGTCGTCGAGGGTGAACTGGTCGGCGCCAAGAACGACTTGGGCGACGCGGTCGACAAGAACGACAAGAAGTTCGGCAAGTCCTTCCCGTACCTGGCCAACCCGACCGCGGGGTCCCGTGGCGCGCTGGCCAAGGGGACGAGCGGCGGCAACGACGTCCGCAACCAGCTGGGCGACGCGCTCCAGCCCGCGGGTTCCTCGACCGGGATGGACGACACCACGCTGGTCGCCGCCTCCGCCGGGGCGGGCGCGGCCGGTATCGCGCTGATCGGCGCCGCGCTCATGTGGTGGCGCCGCATGCGGACCCGGGCCTACTAGACGACCCGGCCCAGGCCACCCCGAACCGGCGCGGCCCGCGTACTCATCCCCCCACGGCGCGGGCCGCGCCTTCACATCCAGCCGACCGAACTCCAGGAGAGGGCCATGGCCCCGGGTACGAACGACGACGAGACGGCCACCGCCGGACGACGGCTGCACGCCGTGCGACTCGGCGGCTCCGCCGTTCTGCTGGCCATCGCCCTCACGGCCGGCTCGATCGCGGTCGGCGCCCTGCGCGACGAGGGCGGCACGTCCGTCGCGGCCGCGCCGAGCGCCGTCTCACCGGCGATGCTCTCCGGCGGGGACCTCGCCGCGAGCGTCTCCTCCCTGCAGGCCCATCTCCGCTCCCAGCCGCGGGACTTCGGCGGCTGGGCCACCCTCGGGCTCGCCTACGTCGAGCAGGCCCGCACCCAGGGCGACCCCTCCCGCTACCCGCGGGCCGAGCAGGCGCTGAAGCGGTCGCTTCGGATCAGGCCCGGCAACGAGCAGGCCCTCGCCGGCCGGGCCGCCCTCGCCGCCGCCCGGCACGACTTCGACGGCGCCCTGACGTACGCGGACCGCACACTGGAGCAGAACCCCTACAACGAACGCGCGCTGTCCTCCCGTATCGACGCCCTCGTCGAGCTCGGCCGCTACGCCGACGCGGCGAAGGCCGCCGACACCGCCGACTCCCGCAGGCCGGGCATCCCGGTGTTCACGCGGTACGCGTACGTCCACGAACTGCGCGGCGACGTGACCACGGCCAAGCGGGTGCTGAAGCAGGCACTGAGGTCGGCCTCGACTCCCGGGGACATCGCGTACGTCGCCTCCCAGCTCGGCCAACTGGCCTGGAACCAGGGCGAGTACAAGGACGCGCTCACCCACTACGCGCGGGCTCTGGCCGCCGACGACGCCTACCTCCCCGCTCTGGAGGGCCGGGCCCGCGCCCAGGCCGCGAGCGGCGACGAGAAGGCGGCGGTCCGCGGCCTGGAGGACGTCGTCGCCCGCTTCCCGCTGCCGGGCCCGCTCGTGGCGCTCGGCGAGCTGTACGACCAGCGCGGCGACCGGGCGAAGGCCGAGGACCAGTACGCCCTCGTCGACGCCTGGACGGCGCTCGCCCGGGCCAACGGCGTCAACGCCGACCTCGACACCGCGCTCGCCGCCGCCGACCACGGTGACCGGAAGGCGGCCCTGCGCGCGGCCCGCGCCGAGTGGGACCGCCGGCACACCGTGCACACGGCGGACGCCCTCGCCTGGGCCCTGCACGTCAACGGCCAGGACGACGAAGCCCTGCCCTACGCCCGCCGGGCCACCGCGACCGGCTACCGCAACGCCGCGTTCCTCTACCACCGGGGCGTCATCGAACGCGCCACCGGCCATGACAAGGACGCCCGCACCCACCTGGCGGCGGCCCTGAAGCTGAACCCCGGCTTCTCGCCCCTCGGCGCGGCCGAGGCCCGCGAGGCGCTCAAGGACCTGGAGGCGGCCGCGTGAGGTCCCGTCGACTGTTCGCCTCCGGTGCGGCCGCTCTCACGGCCGCCTGCGCGCTCGTGCTCCTCCCCTCCCAGGACGCGAGCGCGCACCCGCTGGGCAACTTCACCGTCAACCGCTACGACGGTCTCGTCGCCGCCCCGGGCCGGCTCCGCGTCGACCACGTCGAGGACCTCGCCGAGATCCCGGCGACCCAGGCGAAGCCGGACATCGAGCGGCAGGGTCTGACCGGGTGGGCCGCCGACCGGTGCGCGACGGCCGCCCGGGACAGCGAGGTCACCGTCGACGGCCGCGGCGTGGCCCTGACGGTCCGCAGCGGCGTGGCGCGGGTGCGGCCCGGGCAGGCGGGGCTCGACACCCTGCGCGTGGAGTGCGAACTGACGGCGCCGCTCCCCGAGGGCGCCACCGTCGGCCTGGGCTTTCGCAGCGCCGGTGCGGACTCCGGGCCCGGGTGGAGGGAGATCACCGCGCGCGGCGACCGCGTGACGCTCACCGCCTCGGACGTGCCGAGGACGTCCGTGTCCGGTGAACTGCGCACGTATCCGCAGGAGTTGCTGTCCTCCCCAGCCGACACCACGACGGCAGAGCTGCGGGTACGACCCGGCGGGCCTGCCCTCGCCGAGGAGCGTGCGGACGCGCCGGCGGCGTCCGTGCTCCCGCGCGGCGCCGACCGCTGGACCCGGGCGCTGGACTCCCTGGTGGCCCGCCACGACCTCACCGTCGGCTTCGCGGCGCTGGCCCTGTTCATCGCGGTGGCCCTCGGCGCGCTGCACGCGCTCGCCCCCGGCCATGGCAAGACCCTGATGGCGGCGGTGGCGACGGCTCGCGGCGGCAGGGCCCGGCTGAGGGACGTCATGCCGCTCGCCGCGTCGGTCACGGTCACCCACACCCTGGGCGTGGTCGCTCTGGGCCTGCTGGTCACGGCGGGCTCGGGCGCGGCGCCCTCGGTGATCACCTGGCTGGGCGTCGCGAGCGGGGCGCTGGTGACCGGGGCGGGTCTGACCCTCGTACGACGGGCCTGGCACCAGCGGAAGCACGCGCGGGGTCAGGGCCACGGGCACCCCCACGATCATGACCACGACCACGACCACGGGCATGCGCACGGGCACACCCACGACCACGGAGACGACGGCGGTCACGGTCACCCCCACGACCACGAGCCCGCCGAGGCGCCCGAACGCGTGCCGGTGCTGGTGTCCGCGCACAGTCACGCGACCGCCGGGCCCCCCGCGCCCACCCCCGCCCCGCACAGCCACGACCACCCCCGCCCCCGCGACCACGCGCCCCACCCGCAGACCGTCGAGCACACGCACGGCGGGTTCACCCACACCCACTCCACCGCCCCCACCCTGCGCGGCACGATCCTGCTCGGGTTCGCCGGTGGTCTCGTCCCGAGTCCCTCGGCGGTCGTCGTGCTGGTCGGGGCCATGGCGCTGGGGCAGGCCTGGTTCGGCTTCCTGCTCGTCGTCGCGTACGGCGTCGGCCTCGCGCTCACCCTCACCGCAGCGGGGTTCGCCGTCGTGAGGCTGGGTACCGGAATGAACCGGCTGCTGGACCGGCGCCCCCGCTGGACCACCCACCCGGCCACGGTGCTCGTCCGCAGGTCCGCGCCGCTGATGTCCGCGTTCCTCGTCGTGGCGCTCGGAGTCGGATTGGTGCTCAAGGGGGCGGCATCCGCACTTGGCTGAGTTACTTTTGGGGAGAAATGACACGAAGTCACGCGGAGCTGCGAATGGGGGACGCCCGTGTCCGAAGAGCCGGGCAGTGAACGTCTGATCGCGGGCCGCTACCGCCTGCTGTCCCCGCTCGGCGAGGGCGGCATGGGGACCGTGTGGCGCGCCCGCGACGAGGTGCTGCACCGTGAGGTCGCGGTGAAGGAGGTGCGCGCCCCCTCGGGACTGGCCGGGGCGGACGTCGAGCGGATGTACGCCCGGCTGGAGCGCGAGGCGTGGGCCGCGGCCCGGGTCGCGAACCGCAACGTGGTGACGGTGTACGACGTGGCCACGCAGGACGGGCGCCCGTGGATCGTGATGGAGCTGGTGCGCGGGGTCTCCCTGGCCGACGTCCTGGACGCGGAGGGCCCCCTGTCCCCGCAGCGCGCCGCCCACATCGGCGCCGAGGTCCTGGCCGCGCTGCGCGCCGCGCACGAGGCGGGGGTGCTGCACCGGGACGTGAAGCCCGCCAACGTGCTGCTGTCGAACGACGGCCGGGTGGTGCTCACCGACTTCGGGATCGCGATGGTCGAGGGCAGCTCGGCGCTCACGATGACCGGCGAGGTCATCGGCTCGCCCGAGTTCCTGGCCCCGGAGCGGGCGCTGGGCCGCACCCCGGGCCCCGAGTCCGATCTGTGGTCGCTGGGGGTGCTGCTGTACGCGGCGGTCGAGGGCAATTCCCCGTTCCGCCAGAACACCCCGCTGAGCACCCTGCGCGCGATCGTGGACGAGGAGCTGCCGCCCCCGCACCGGGCCGGTCCGCTCACCCCCGTCATCGAGGGCCTGCTGCGCAAGGACCCCGCGGAGCGGCTGCCGGCCGACCGTGCCGAGCAGGATCTGCGGATCATCGGCGCCGGGGGCACCCTGCGCGCGGACGCGCCGCCGCCGGGCCCGTACCCGCCGGCGACGGCCGCCTATCCCGCGGAACCGCCGACGACCTCCTACCCGACGGGGCCCAGGAGGGCCGCCTCGCCCGCGACCGCCCGGACGGCCACCGAGCCCCCGGGCCGCAGCCGCCGGGCCGCCGTGGTCCTGGTCGCGGGCCTCGCCGCGCTGGCGCTGGCGATCGCGGGGCTGACGTACACCCTGCTGAACGGCGATGACGACGGGGGCAATGAGGGGAGCCCCGAGACGAGCCGTACGGCGGGCGAGACCACGCCGACGCCGTCCGACGAGGAGAGCGAGGAGCCGCCGCCCGCTTCCACCCCGGAGAAGAGCACGACGAGCGCGCCGGCGCCGGTGACCGTCAAGGCCACGCTCAAGGGGTCGCGCACGGAGTACTCGGGGGCCTGTCCGCCGCCGCAGGCCGAGGCGCCCTCGTTCACCGCGACGATCACGGTGAGCCGGGTGCCGGCCGAGGTGCGCTACCGCTGGGTGTCCTCGGACGGCGATGTGATGGACAGCGGCTGGAAGACGCTGTCGTTCCCGGCGGGCGGCGGCACGTCCCGGCAGGACACGGTGGTCGCGACGACAAGCAACGACAGCGGGACGTTCGAGAGCGACATCAGTGTCGAGGTGCAGGACCCGGAGCACGTGACGTCCAACTCGGTGCCGTTCTCGGTGACCTGTGAGACGGAGACCCCGACGGACGGGGTCTCCCCCTCTCTTTCGCCGAGCGGGTGAGCGGTCAGGTCGCGCTGTTCAGTGCGGGCAGGTAGCCACCCGACTGGCCGGCGGCGGTGGGATGGTACGAGTCGCCGACGCTGAGCCAGTTCAGGCTGTGCAGCCAGGAGCTGCCGGAGCAGATCTCGTGGCCGGTGAAGGTCGGGCGCACGTCCGCCCAGGTGAAGCCGTGGTCGGCGGCGCGCTTGGCGAGGGCGGCGGCCAGGTGGTCGGCGGCGTCGTTGATCGCCTTCCGCTTGGTCTCGGACAGGCCCACGCAGCTGGTGCCGAGCTTGTAGAAGCGCGGGTAGCCGAGCACGACGACCTCGGCGTTGGGGGCCCGGGTGCTGATCGCCGAGTAGACGTTGTCCAGTTGGCCGGGCAGCGTCGAGTCGACGTACGCCTTGGCGGTGTTGACGCGGGACAGGCAGGAACTGTCGGACTGGAGCACGCAGGTGGTCATGACGTCGGCGAAGCCGGCGTCGTTGCCGCCGACGCTGATGGTGACCAGGGCGGTGGCGCTGTTCAGCGGGGTCAGCTGGTTCGCCAAAACATCACCCGTACGAGCGTCGGAGCAAGCCGTGAACGCGAACGACGAGGGTGAGTTGGCGGCGGCCCAGAGGTAGGGGTACGCCTTCGTGCTGCGCTTGCAGTCACCGCTGGAGGACAGGTAGCTGCCGGCGCCCACCCCGGAGGAGTAGGAGTCGCCGAGGGCCACGTACGGGCCTGTCGCGGCCTGCGCGGGGGTCGCCCCGGCGAGGGCGGCGCCGACAGCGAGGAGGAGCGAGGTGACGTAAGCGGTAAGTCGGGAACGTCTCATGGAACCTCCCTTTAGCAGGATCTCTGCCACAACCGTCGTAGCAACTACGCGTGTTGACGGGAAGTGTTCATGCCAAGACTTTTCCGCCCCCACCCATCCGGCGGCATATGTTCATGGCGCGTTTGATTGCGCGTACATGACAGGTTTGTTGACAGCTCCTCAACTCCCTTGGCCCGCGCGCGTAGATCACCCACGCTTTACTCAGCCCGGGACGGGAACGCGACGTTCCGGGTCGTGTGCGCGATCACGCGCGCACCCCCCACGGACGCGCGCCCCACACCGCCGCGTGTCGCCCAGAGGAGGACTCCCTCGCATGGCACCACTGCGTAAGTTCCGGTTCGCCGCGATAACCAGCCTGGCGACCGCCACCCTCGTCGGCGGGCTCACCACCCTTCCCGCCGAGGCCGCCCCGGCCGAGGGCACCGTCCTTGCCGCCGGCTCCCCCACGGCGGTCAAGGACAGCTACATCGTGACCCTGAAGAAGGGCCCGACCGGCTTCAAGTCGACCTCGACCGCCGGAAAGAGCCTGGTCAGGGAGTACGGCGGCACGGTCAGGAAGACCTTCGGCGCCGCGCTCAACGGCTACTCGGCCACCCTCTCCGCGGCCGAGGCGAAGAGACTCGCGGCCGACCCCGCGGTGGCCTCCGTCGAGCAGGACCAGCGCGTCCACGTGGACGCCACCCAGACCAGCGCCCCCTGGGGCCTGGACCGCATCGACCAGGCCGCGCTGCCGCTCTCGGGCACCTACACCTACCCGGACACCGCGGGCGCCGGCGTGACGGCCTACGTCATCGACACCGGTGTACGCATCACCCACGCGCAGATCAGCGGCCGTGCCTCGTACGGCTACGACGCGGTCGACGGCGACACCACCGCCTCCGACGGCAACGGCCACGGCACCCATGTGGCCACCACGATCGCGGGAACCACCTACGGCGTCGCCAAGAAGGCGAAGATCGTGGCGGTCCGGGTGCTCGACAACGCCGGCTCCGGCACCACCGCGGGCGTCATCGCGGGCATCGACTGGGTGACCAAGAACCACTCCGGCCCCTCGGTCGCCAATCTCTCGCTCGGCGGCGGCGCGTCCACCAGCCTGGACACGGCGGTCCGCAACTCCATCGCCAGCGGCGTGACCTACGCGGTGGCCGCGGGCAACAGCAACGCCAACGCCTCCTCGTCCTCCCCGGCCCGGGTCACCGAGGCCATCACCGTCGGCGCCACCACCAGCACCGACGCCCGGGCCAGTTACTCGAACTACGGCTCGGTCCTGGACATCTTCGCGCCGGGCTCCTCGATCACGGCGGGCTGGTACACCAGCGACACCGCGACGAACACCATCTCCGGCACCTCGATGGCCACCCCGCACGTCGCGGGCGCGGCCGCCGTCTACCTGGCCGGCCACACCTCGTCGAGCCCGGCCCAGGTCGCCTCCGCCCTGATCGCCGGTGCCACCACCAACGCGGTCACCAGCCCCGGCAGCGGTTCGCCGAACCGCCTCCTGAAGCTCGTGCAGTAACTCCCGGCCGACCGTGCCCCGCAGGCGCCGAGCGCTTGCGGGGCACAGCTGTCCAGGCGCGGACCGGCGCGAGCCGCGGGATCCCTCACGCCCTTGACGGCCCCGGTCGCCCTGCGCGACATTGAAGCCTCGCATCCGGCGCTTCGGGGGGCAAAGTCGCCAATGCAGACCATACGTATCAGGACATCATCAAAGGACGGCGCCGACCGCGCGCGGACCGGACCGCACAGGGACCTGTCGCCGCTGCTCGCGGGCGCCGCCACGGCCGTCGGCGGATGCGGCGCGGTCCTCGCGCTGGTCGGCTCGGACTCACCGCTGCGGGGCCCGTTCACGCTGTTCTTCCTGCTCGCGGCGCCGGCCGTGGCCATCGGCGCCGCCTTGCGCGGTCTGGCCCCGCTCACCCGGGTGATCACCGCGCTGGCGGGCTCGGTCGTCGTGAACATGCTGGTCGCGCAGGGCATGCTGGCCACCCACCACTGGTCGTGGCGGGGCGGGATCGTGGCGGTGACCGCGATCAGCGCCCTCCTTCTCCTGCTGGTCCGGGTACGGCGCCGAGGCGGCCGTACGACGACGGGACGGACTGCCTGACGTGGACATCAGCGTGTACCGTCCCGGCGAGCTGAGCGCGGCCGACCGGGCGGCGTGGACGTCGTTGCAGTCCAAGGCCCACCTCCAGGGATCGCCCGAGCTGGCGAACCCGTTCCTGTCCCCCGAGTTCGCGCTCGCCGTGGGGTACCACCGCCGGGGCGTGCGGATCGCGGTGGCGCGCGAGGGCGGGGAGCCCGCCGCGTTCTTCCCGTTCCAGCGCAGCGCCACCGGGGTCGGCCGGGCCGTCGGACTCGGCGTCTCGGACGCCCAGGGCCTGGTGCACCGGCCCGGGTTCACCTTCGACGCGCAGGAGTTGCTGCGTGCCTGCGGGCTCGCCGTCTGGGAGTTCGACCATCTGGTGGAGGGCAGCCAGCCGTTCGCGGCCGGTACCACCGGCAGCTTCCCGTCCCCGGTCATGGACGTCGACCAGGGCTACGACGCCTATCTGGCCCATCTGCGCGCCAGGGCACCGAAGTTCACCAGGACCACGCTCGCCAAGGAGCGCAGGCTCGGCCGGGACGCCGGCGAGGTGCGTTACGTCCACGACGAGCGCGACCCCGCCGCACTGCGCACCCTGATGGGCTGGAAGTCCGCGCAGTACCGCAGGACCGGGCGCAGCGACCGCTTCGCCCACGCCTGGATCACGGGACTCGTGGAGCGGCTCTTCCACACCCGTTCCGAGCCGTTCGCGGGGGTCCTGTCGGTGCTGTACGCGGGCGGCAAGCCGATCGCGGCGCACTTCGGACTGCGCAGCGAGCGGGTGCTGGCCTGCTGGTTCCCGGCGTACGACCCGGCGTTCTCGAAGTATTCGCCGGGGCTGGTGCTGCACTTGCGGATGGCCGAGGCGGCCGCCGCCGACGGCATCGCCCATCTCGATCTCGGGCGGGGCCAGAAGGAGTACAAGGACTCCCTCAAGACACGGGAGATCGTCGTGTCGGAGGGGTGGGTGACCCGGCGTCACCCGGTCGCACTCGGGCACAGGGCGCGCCGCGCCCCGGTCCGGGCGCTGCGCAACACGGTCCAGTCGCGGCCGGAGCTCTTCGAGCCGGCGGACCGGATCCTGAAGCGGATGGGGAGCATCCGATCGCGGAACACATAGGTTCCGTAACGGTCAAACCAACAAAAACGTGAGGCCTGGTTCCAGGTCTTGCCATAGGGGTTCAATCGTCAATACCGTCATACATCACACCCGCAACGGAACGTCACAGCGGTACCAGGGGAGGGCTCAGGACCGCGACGGGCCGGAGCGGGGCGCGGTAGGGGGGTGCCGTGCTCGGTGACCGCACTGGTGACCGAGTCGTGCCGCGCGACCGGCGGCCCTGTCGGGGCCGTCGGCCGGCTTTGCCAGCTCACCGGGCGTGTTCGGAGATCCGTTTCGGCATGCCGTAGGTGCAAACAACCCCCCTTTCGAACCGGACAACAGCCGGGCCGCCCAGGGGCGGGCGGTCCAGCCGGACGAGAGGGAACCAGACTCATGAGCTCTGTTCTGCGCTCGGCGACCCCGGGCCAGCACCTGTCCACGGCCGCGAAGTACCGGCCTGTCTCCACCCACCTGGCGATCGCGCCTCCGGTGAGTGTCGTGATTCCCGCCATGAACGAGGCGGAGAATCTTCCGTACGTCTTCAAGACCCTGCCCGACTGGATCCACGAAGTCGTCCTGGTGGACGGCAACTCCACGGACGACACCGTCGAAGTGGCCCGCGGGCTGTGGCCGGAGGTCAAGGTCGTCAAGCAGCGCGGGAAGGGCAAGGGCGACGCGCTGATCACCGGGTTCGAGGCGTGTACCGGCGACATCATCGTGATGGTCGACGCGGACGGCTCGGCCGACGGCAACGAGATCCTCAGCTATGTCTCCGCCCTGCTCTCGGGCGCCGACTTCGCCAAGGGGTCCCGGTTCGCCAACGGCGGCGGCACGGACGACATGACCTTCATCCGCAAGCTCGGCAACTGGGCGCTGTGCACCATCGTCAACCGCAAGTTCGGCGCCCGCTACACGGATCTCTGCTACGGGTACAACGCGTTCTGGCGGCACTGCCTCGACAAGATCGACCTCGACTGCACGGGCTTCGAGATCGAGACCCTGATCAACATCAGGGTGGTCAAGGCGGGCCTGAGAGTGCAGGAGATACCCAGCTACGAGTACCTCCGCATCCACGGGGCCAGCAATCTGCGCGCCGTACGGGACGGGTTCCGGGTGCTCAAGGTGATCCTCGGCGAACGCTCCAACCGGCGTGAGCTGCGCCGCCAGGCCCATCACTCCCCGATGCTCGACTCGGTCCGGGGAGAGGTGTCTTGAGCGGTCCCGACATCTCCGTCGTGATCTGCGTCTACACCGAGGACCGCTGGGAGGACATCCTCGCGGCGTTCGCCTCGGTCGCCGCGCAGTCGTACCCGGCGCGGGAGACGCTGCTGGTCGTCGATCACCACCCGACCCTCCTGGACCGGCTGGCCAAGGAGTACAAGGAGGTCCGGTCCGTGCGGGTGCTCGCCAACGCGGGCCCCCGCGGGCTGTCCGCGGGCCGCAACACCGGGATCGCCGCCGCGCGCGGCGAGGTGATCGCCTTCCTCGACGACGACGCCGTCGCCGAACGGGACTGGCTGCGCCACTTCGCCGCGGGCTACGCCGATCCGCGGGTGATGGCCGTCGGCGGCCGTACGGAGCCGATCTGGGCCTCCGGGCGGCGGCCGGCCTGGTTCCCCGAGGAGTTCGACTGGGTGGTGGGCTGCACCTACAAGGGCCTGCCGCCGGGCCTGGTCCGCGTCCGCAACGTCCTCGGCGGCAACGCCTCCTTCCGGCGTACCGCCTTCGACGCGGCCGGCGGGTTCGCCACCGGCATCGGACGGGACGGCGACAAGCGGCCGCTGGGCTGCGAGGAGACGGAGCTGTGCATCCGGCTCACCCGCGCCCGGCCCGACGCCGTCCTGCTGATCGACGACCGCGCGGTGATCCACCACCGGGTGCCCGAGGCGCGCGAGCACTTCGGGTACTTCCGCACCCGCGCCTACGCCGAGGGGCTGTCGAAGGCACTCGTGGCGCGAAGTGTCGGCGCACAGAAGGGACTTGAGTCGGAGCGCCGGTACGCCACCCGGGTGCTGCCCGCCGGAGTCGCCCGCGGGCTGCGGGACGCCGCGCTGGCCCGGCCGGGCGGCGCGGGGCGGGCCGGCGCGATCGTCGCGGGGGTGCTGACGGCCGCCGGTGGGTACGTGGTGGGAAGCGTCAGGGCACGCGGGGGCGGGGCCACGTTCCAGGTGGCGCGGATCGAGGAGGGCTCGGATGGCTGACGCACCCGTGCCGATCCTCATGTACCACGCGATCGCCACCGACCCCGGCGAGGCGACCCGCGAGCTGTCGGTGACCCCGGAGGCGTTCGCCCGGCAGATGGAGATCATCGGCGAGTCGGGGCACACCCCGCTCACCACGGCCCAGTTGGCGGCGAGTTGGCGCTCGGGCAAGCCGCTGCCCGAGCGTCCGGTACTGATCACCTTCGACGACGGCTACGAGGGGGTGCACCGGCACGCCCTGCCCGCGCTCGCCCGGCACGGCTTCACCGCCACCCTGTTCGTCTCCACGGCCTGGCTGCGCGGCCCGCACGACAACGGCCACGCCCTGGACACCATGCTGGACTGGCCGCAGGTGCGCGAACTCGCCGCGCACGGCGTCGAGATCGGCGGGCACAGCCACACCCACCCGCAGCTCGACCAGCTCGACGACGACCGCCTGCGCCGTGAGCTGATCCTCTGCAAGGAGATCGTGTCGGACCAACTCGGCACCGTCCCCGCCTCGTTCGCCTACCCCTACGGCTACTCCAGCCGCCGGGTACGGGAGAAGGTCCGCCAGACGGGGTACGACCAGGCCCTCGCCGTCGGCAACGGACTCGCCCGCCGCCGTCAGGGGCCGTACGCGCTGCGGCGGGTCACCGTGCGCCGCGCCACGGACGCCGAGGAGTTCCGTCGGCTGATCGAAGGCCGGGCCATCGCCCGCAACTTCGCCCGGGACCGCGCGTTCACCAAGGGGTACGCCATGGTCCGCAGAGCACGACAGGTCCGCCGGAAGGCCATCCGTTCCCGTGTCTGACACGACGACCACCCCCGAGGCCACCGAGCCCGCCGCCGAGGCGCCCGAGCGGTCGGGGCGCCGTCTCCGGCTGCCCGGCCTCGGCCGGTCGGCGGGTGGCAGCCAGCTGTTCCGCAACGCCTACGCCCTGATGCTGAACACGGGGATCTCCGCCGTGCTCGGCCTGGGTTTCTGGCTGGCCGCGGCCCGCTACTACTCCGAGTCCGCGGTCGGCCAGGGCTCCGCCGCGATCGCCGCGATGAAACTCCTCGCGGGCCTGACCGCGGTGACCCTGACCGGCGCCCTGGCCCGCTTCATCCCGGTCGCGGGCCGCGCCACCGGGCGGCTGATCTTCCGTACCTACGCGGGCAGTTCGGTGATCGTGGCGCTGGCCGCGGGTGTCTTCCTGCTCACGCTGGGGCTGTGGGGGCCGTCGTACGGCTTCCTCGACGATCCCGCGCACGCCCTGTTCTTCGTGCTCGCGGTGGTCGCCTGGTCGGTGCTGACCCTCCAGGACGGGGTGCTGACCGGGCTGCGCAGCGCGCTGTGGGTGCCGGTCGGCAACACGGTGTTCTCCGCGGTGAAGCTGGTGCTGCTGGTCGCCTTCGCCACCGCGATCCCCACCATGGGCGTCTTCGTGTCGTGGGTCGCGGCCATCGCGGTGTCGGTGCTGCCGCTGGGCTGGCTGGTGTTCCGGCGGCTGGTGGCCCGGCATGTGAAGGCGACCGAGGGCCACGCGCGGCCGCCGTCGCTGCGGGAGATCGGGCGCTTCCTCGCGGGCGACTACACCGGCTCCCTGTTCTCGCTCGCCGTGGTCTACCTGGTCCCGGTGATCGTGGCCGCCCGGGTCAGCTCCGAGGACAACGCGTACTTCTACATCACGACGACGATCGGCGGCACGGTCAACCTGCTCGCCATCAACATGGGCGCCTCCCTCACGGTGGAGGGCTCCCACGACCCGGGCCGGCTCGCCGCCAACACCCGGGCGGCGCTGAAGCGCATGGCGCGGATCATGCTGCCGGTGTGCGCCGTGCTGTTCTTCGGCGCGCCCTGGATCCTCGGCGTGTTCGGCGCGGGCTACGCCGACGCGGCGACCGGGCTGCTGCGCTGGTTCGCGGTCGGCGCGGTGCTGCGGGTCGTGATGGAGACGTACTTCGCGGTGCTGCGCGCGCAGAGCCGCACCGCCGGACTGGCCTGGTTGCAGGGCCTGTTGTGCGCGCTGGTGCTCGGGCTGACGCTGGTGCTGCTGCCCCGGATGGGGCTGATCGGCGCCGGTGTCGCGGAGATCTGCGCGCTCGCGGTGATCGTGGCGCTCGCCGCCCCCAGGCTGTACCGGATCCTCAAGGGCTCGTCGGCCGTCCCGGAGGACGCGGCGCCCGACGGGGACCTCGCCGACCTCGGGGCGCGCGAGGTGACCGTCCCACTGGGCGTCCGCGGGCGCGGGCCCGCCTGGGCGCTCGACCAGGACACCCTCGGCCTCGGCATCCACGTCGACTTCGACCACCTGGAACGCCGGCCGGACGTCCGGCCCGGCCCGGGCACCCCGCCCACCGGCACACCGGTGGTGGCGCGCCCCCGGCCGCACGCGGCGCCGCCGCACCGGCCGACCTGGGCGAAGCCGCCCGAGGTGGGACTGCCGGTCGAGGAGCGCGAACCGGGCTCGGAGGCGTCGCTGGGCCCGGTGCAGACCTCGGCCGGGCTCGCGGCGGGAGCCGAGGTGGACGCGCCGTTCGAGCCCGCCCGTCCGGTCGCGCGGGAGGAGCCGCCCGTGCCGGAAGAGGTACCGGTGGCCGTGGAGCCGCCGCCCGCGTCGCGGCGGGAGCGGCTTCGGCCCGGCCGGGCCGGGGTCGTGCTCGGCTGTCTGCTGACCGCCGCGCTGCTGCTGTACTGGGTGCCCGTGCTGGGCCTCGGCGAGGCCGACCTGGACGAGATGGGCGGGCTCGGGCTGGTCTCCGTGCTGCCGCTGCCCACCCTGGTCGGTGCCGGGCTGCTGGCCGTGGCCTTCGCCTCGCTGCTCTGGCTGGGCCGTGAGCACAAGGCGCTGCTGCTCGTCACCCTGCTGGCGACGGTGGTGTCGCTGCACGCGCTGCCCGCGGTGATCGAGACCGAGCCCCGGTTCGCGACCGCCTGGCAGCATCTGGGCTTCCTCGACTTCATCGACCGGACCGGGTCGGCCGTGCCCGACCTGGACGCCCGCTGGAGCTGGCCGGGCTTCTTCGCGGTGGCCGCGTTCGTCGCGCAGGCCGGTGGGGTCGACGACTTCACCGAGGTGATCCGCTGGTGGCCGCTGGCCATCCAACTCCTCTATCTGGCGCCGATGTTCCTGCTGGTCCGCTCGATGCGGGCGAGCTGGCGGGCCAAGTGGACGGGCCTGTGGGTCTTCGTGCTGTCCGGATGGGTCGGCCAGGACTACTTCTCCCCGCAGGGCTTCACCTACCTCCTCTATCTGGTGTTCGCGGCGCTCCTGCTGGTCTACTTCCGCGCCCCGCGTGTGATCTGGACGAAGAGGCGGCCCGGCGAGGCGGAGGTCGAGCCGACGAACCGGCGGCAGCGCGCGGTCCTGCTGATGGTCGTCATAGGGCTGTTCGGGGCGAGCGTCCCGGCCCACCAGCTCACGCCGTTCGTGATGCTCGGCCTGCTCACCGCCCTCGTGCTGATCGGCAAGTCCGAACTGCGCGGCCTGCCCATCCTGTTCGCCGTGATGGTGGCCGTCTGGGTCGGCTTCATGGCCGAGCCGTACTGGTCGGGGCACTTCGACGAACTCTTCGGCGGCGTCGGCGGCGTCGGCGGCAACGTGCAGTCCTCGGTGGGCGGCCGGATCGAGGGCGGCAGTTCGACCCACAAGCTCGTCCTCTACACGCGCGTGCTGCTCGCCGGCGGTGTGATGGCGTTCGCCTGCTGGGGCTGGTGGCGCCGCCGCGACCACCACTACCAGGAGCGCTCCCTGCTCGCCCTGACCTTCGTACCGTTCCTGGGCTTCGGCATGCAGTCCTACGGCGGTGAGATGGCGCTGCGCGTCTTCATGTTCGCCCTGCCCGGCGCGGCCCTGCTGATGGGCCTCGCGCTGTTCCCGCGCACCGGGATCACCGCGAAGGAACGCGACAAGGACCGGGTGAGCCTGGCCCCGCTGGCCGCGCTCATGGCGGGGCTGCTCCTCATGGGCGGTTTCCTGATCGCCCGTTGGGGCAACGAGCCGTTCGAGCGGATCCGGCCCGGCGAGGTCGCCGCCATGGAGTACGTGTACGCCCACGACGACCCGACGGTCCGGTTGCTGTGGCTCAGCAACGACACGGTCGACAACGTGACACCGGCCATGCCGTGGGGCGCGCGGGACATGGAGAAGGTCGAGTATCTGCCGACTGCGGCGCCGGCCGACCCGGTCCTGGTGTCGAGCCTGGTCAAGGCGCTCAGGGACGCGGGGCCGAACTCGTATCTGATGATCAACCGCAGCCAGGTGACCTATCTGGAGCTGGACGTCGGCTACTCCGCGAGCTGGGAGCCGCGGCTGATCCGGAACCTGGACAAGCGGGCGGAGTTGAGGAAGGTCTTCGTCAACCCGGACGTCACCATGTACGCGCTGGCCGAGCAGCCCGCGGGCAGGGCGCCGACGGCGGATCCGGGTCCGATCGGGCCGCAGGTGACCTGGACGCCCTGGTCGGTGGTCGGCGGTCTCGCGGCCCTCGCCCTGGTCGTGCTGCTCACGGCACGCGAGGTGGTCCGGGTCGCGGTCCGGCCGAGCGTGCGGCAACTGCAGTGGTTGCAGAGCAGCTTCTGGTTCTCGCTGCCGCTGCTCGCGGTGCTGCTGGCCTCGCTGGTGCAGCGGTTCCTGACGATGAAGTAGGGGCCGGGTGGCTCACCCGTCCTACCGGGTGAGCCACTTGACCTCGTAGGCCTGCAGGGCGACCTTCCGGCCGTCCACCTCGGTGCTGATTCTCCGGTCGAGGGTGTTGACCACCAGGACCCTGTCGTCGGTGGCGAGGACGCGCAGATGGGGCAGGTCGTCAGCGGCGACGGACACCGTCCTGTGGCCGGTGCCCGGCGCGAAGGCCGTGCTGAACCGGCTCACCAGATCGAACATCGGCAGCTTCTGCCCGCCGTCGCTGCCGCTGGTCGGCGTCCACAGGCAGCCCGCGCAGTCGGTGCCCTTCTCGTTCTCCGGGTTCCAGTAGAAGGCGGAGGTGGTGCCGCCCTTGGCCAGCGCGATCATCCCGGCGGCCTGCACGGCGACCCGGCGGCTCTCGGACCAGCCCTCGCGCTCGTCCCTGCTGTCGGAGGGTTCGACGTAGTACTCCGCCCACCACAGGGGCAGGTCGCCGGTCTGCTCGCGCACCCACCGGCTGACCGCGGTGAACTTGTCGGTCGCCGCGAACTCGTCGGGCAGGAGTTCGTCGTCGTTGGTGTAGCTGGAGCCGTCGACGACCACGAAGTCGGCGCCGGCCTTGTGCGTGTTCCAGTAGGCGAAGGCGTCGAGGACCCGCTGGTCCATGGCGCCCCAGGGGCCCTTGAAGCCGGCGGAGGCGTCCGGCGAGCGGGGGTCGACACTGTCCATCACGAGATACGGCCCGCCGACCATGATCTCGGGGTTGACCTTCTTCAACGCCCGGTAGACGAGGTTGTAGAGCCGGGTGTAGCCCTCGTGGTCCCAGCGGGCCTCGGCGTCGTTCCAGAAGCCCTTGAACTCGTTCCAGACGATGAAGTGCCGTACGTCCGGGTAGCGTTTGGCCACCGTCGCGGCGAGCGCGGCGAAGTCCTCGAAGTGCGCGGGCTCCGGCGCGGTCTCCAGCGCGGTCTGGCTCCAGTCGGTGTTGCCGACGCCGGGCTCGCCGCCCTTCATCCAGTCCGGGGCGCAGCACAGGGTGACGACGGGAGTGGAGCCGGAGGCGCGGACGAAGTCGATCCTGCGGTCCAGGTCCTCGAAGGCGTAACGCCCCTTCACCGGCTCGGGGTTGTCGGCGCCCCAGCCCATGAGGTGCTGGTTCTGCGGCAGCCCGCCGATGTCCACCAGCCGTCTCCCGACGCGCTCGACGGCGGCCGCGCTGCCCTCGTCGGCGCTGAACTGGGTGTGGGTGAAGCCCCAGCCGACCTCGGGGTTCCGTGCGTCCGGTGTGCTGGTGGGGGTGCCGTGCACCTTGTCGCCGTCGCGTGAGGTGCCGTCGGTGCTCGCGCCGTTCCCCGGAAGCGTGTTGAGGAGGGTCACGACCAGCGCCAGAGCCGCCGCACCCACGCCGAGCAGTGCGGTGAGCCGCCACCGCCGTGCCCCCGAGACCCACCCATGACGTCCCATCGAGGGCAACAGTAATCGGGGGATCGACCCGTGCGGCAGAGGTTCGGGACAGACAGCTTCCTCACCGGACACAGGCTCCGCAAACGGGCTCATCCGGCACACCGGGCGCACTGCGGAAACCGGATGCATGGGACGCGCCCGTGCCGGATCATGGCGGCATGTCTGCGAACCCACACGACGCTCTGCCGATCCGGCTCAACGTCGACGACAGCGACTCGCCGTCCGACGTCGTCGACGCGCTGTTCCTCGGCCGCTTCGCGACGGGCGAGCAGCCGTACTCGCACGCGGCGAACATCGACCGCGTACGGTCCGGCGCGACGCTGCTCCCGGACGACGCCCGCATCCTGCGCATCGCCCGCGACGACGACCGCAGCGCCACCCTCGCCGAGGGCGACGGCTGGACCCTGCTGGTCTCCCGCTGGAACCGCGGCGCGGACGTCACGGTCACGGCGACCAGCGCCGAGCTGGCGCGGAAGGTCCTCGACCAGGCCACCGAGGGCGCCTCGGACGAACCCGAACCGCAGCCGGAGAACGTGACCATGGGGTTCTGGTACTACTCCCCGCGTCGCGGCCCGCACCGCACCACCCGGCAGATCGCCGCCGGCATCTGGGACGAGGTGCGCGAGAACTACACCGCGCCGGTGGCCGAGGCGATGAGCGGCCTGATGAACACGGTGCCCGAGAACATCGCGGGCCGGCTGCTGCTCCTGCACGGCCCGCCGGGCACCGGCAAGACCTCGGCGCTGCGCACGCTGGCCCGGTCCTGGCGGGACTGGTGCCAGGTGGACTGCGTCCTGGACCCCGAGCGGCTCTTCTCCGACGTCGGCTATCTGATGGACATCGCCATCGGGGAGGACGACTCCACGGGCAAGGGCCGCTGGCGGCTGCTGCTTTTGGAGGACTGCGACGAGCTGATCCGCGGCGAGGCCAAGCACACGGCGGGACAGGCGCTGTCGCGGCTGCTGAACCTGACCGACGGTCTGCTCGGCCAGGGCCGCAACGTCCTGGTCGGCGTGACGACCAACGAGGACCTGGAGCGCCTGCACCCCGCGGTCGTGCGTCCCGGCCGCTGTCTGGCCCGTATCGAGGTGGGCCGGCTGACCCGCCGGGAGGCCGTGGACTGGCTGGGCACGGAGGAGGGCGTGGGCCGCGACGGCGCCACCCTGGCGGAGCTGTACGCGCTGCGCCGGGGCACCTCTCCGACGGCCCTGCCGGAGCCGCGCGACGGGGTGGAGGCGGGCCTCTATCTGTGACCGACGCGTCGAGGGACGGATGCCCCGGTTCCGTGACCGACGCGTCGAGGGACGCATGCCCCGGTTCTGTGACCGACGCATCGAGGGCCGACTGACTCGGTTTTCCGCGATCGACGCGTTGAGGGACGGATGAGCCGGTCATCCGTGTCCGATGCTTTGATGGACGTATGACCTGGTTCGTCGGCACCTCCGGCTGGCAGTACAAGGACTGGCGGGGCGTGCTCTATCCGGACGGCTGCCCGATGCGGCTCTGGCTGGAGGAGTACGCGGCGCGCTTCCCGACGGTCGAGATCAACAACGCGTTCTACCGGCTGCCGTCGCGGGAGAACTTCGAGGCCTGGCGGGACCGGGTGCCCGCGGACTTCGTGGTCGCGGTCAAGGCGAGCCGCTATCTGACCCACATCAAGCGGCTCAAGGAGCCCGAGGAGCCGGTCGCCCGGCTGATGCGGCACGCGGCGGGCCTGGGTGACCGCCTGGGCCCGGTGCTGCTCCAGCTCCCGCCTACGCTGCGGGCCGACCCCGGGTTGCTGGACGCCTGCCTGGCCTGCTTTCCCTCCGGGGTGTGCGTCGCGGTCGAGCCGCGGCACGAGTCGTGGTGGACACCCCGGGTGCGCGAGGTCCTGGAGGCCCGCGGCGCTGCCCTGTGCTGGGCGGACCGCCGCGCCCGCGCCATGACCCCGCTGTGGCGCACCGCGGACTGGGGATACGTCCGCTTCCACGAGGGCCGCGCGCGGGAGTGGCCGCGGTACGGCAGGCGGTCGCTCCAGACATGGGCCGGGCGGGTGACGGACACCTGGAGCGAGGGCGAGGACGTGTACGCGTACTTCAACAACGACCAGAACGGGGCGGCGGTGCGGGACGCCGCGGTCTTCGAGCGGCTCCTCGGCTGAACCCCCGGCGCCCACCCGCTGGTGTGCCCCGCCCCGCCCCGCACCCTCACCCCGCCCCGTACACCGCCCGCACCGCGTCGCTCACGGCGGCCAGCGCCGCGTCCTCGTCCACGCCCAGCCGCCGGGCCCGCTCCACGTAGGCCTGCGCCGCCGACGCCAGCTCCCGCTCCGCGGCGGCCCCCGCGGCGGCGACGACCGTGCCGTTGCGCCCCCGCGTCTCGATCACCCCGTCGCTCTCCAGCGCCCGGTAGGCCTTGGCCACCGTGTTCGGCGCGAGGCCCAGCGACTCGGCCAGCCCGCGCACGGTCGGCAACCGGTACCCGACCGGCAGCACCCCCGTCCGCGCCTGCTCGGAGATCTGCGCCCGTACCTGCTCGTACGACGGCGCGCTGTCGTCGATGTGGATCTTCAAGGTCACGGGCACGATTGTCCCGCACCCCGAGGGTGCTCGACCCGTACGCGCTGTGCCCGGCCCGGACCCGCCGCGCTCGGCCCACCGGAAAATGAGAGGCAGCCGGGCGCGGCCGACCCGTAACGTCCGGCCACATGACTGTGATCGTGCGCGACCTGCGCCCCGATGTACGAGCCGACCTGGAGAGCTTCGTCCGCGTCATGGACCGCGCCCTGCCGTTCATGCTGTACACCCCGGACTCCGTCGCCTACGACATCGCGCGCTCGCACCCGGACGCCCACTACCGCCCGCTGCTCGCCGAGGAGGACGGCGAGGTGATCGGCACGGCCCAGGTCGGCCTGGTGTACGACAGCCCGGAGCCCGGCCAGGGGTATGTCAACCTGTACGTCCACCCGGAACGGACCCGGCACGGCGCCGGCACCCTGCTGGCGCGCACCGCGGAGGAGTATCTGGCGGCCCGCGGCGCGAGGAAGCTGTACGCCTGGGTCCTGGACGAGCCGGACCACCGCGCCTTCGCCGAGCGCCACGGGTACCGGGCCAGCCGCTCCGCGCACTTCCTCCGCCTCGACCTCACGAGCGGCGCGCTGCCCCCGCTCCAGGCCACGCCGCCCGGTGTCGAGCTGCGCACCGGCGCCGACTTCGCGGACGATCCGCGCCCGGTGTTCGAGCTGGACGCGGAGACGATGGCGGACGAACCGAGCGACGTCGGCCAGGAGTTCACGGACTACGAGGCATGGCTGCGGGAGACCTGGCAGCAGCCGCTGATGAGCCCTGAGCTGACCACGGTGGCCGTCGTCGACGGGCGCCCCGCCGCCTTCAGCCTGGCGCGGACCGACGGCGGCAAGCGCTACGGCACCGCCATGACCGGTACAGCCCGCGCCCACCGCGGCAGGGGCCTGGCCAAGCTCGCCAAGAACGACTCCCTGCACCGCGCCCGCGCCGCCGGGTTCACGGAGGCGTTCACCGGCAACGACACCGGGAACGGCCCGATGATCGCGATCAACAAGTGGTTCGGCTACGAGATCTGCGCCACGGAGGTTCGGTATGTCCGCGAACTCGGCTGAGACGCGGGAGCAGTTGGACGTGGTCCTGGTCAAGGCGGGCCGCACCAAGATCCGTTACCCGGCCGAGCTGGTCGGCGACGACGGCAACCACGTCACGGTGCGCGCCGCCTGGGCGGGCGACGGCGTGCGCGACTTCGGCTTCGTCCGCTTCGAGCCCGGGGACGTCTTCACGGAGCACTACTGGCGGGACCACTGGTACGCGGTGAAGGAGGTCCGCGCCGCCGACGGCACCCTCAAGGGCTGGTACTGCGACGTCACGCGCCCCGCCGTCCGCTCCGGCGCCGAACTCGTCGTGGAGGATCTCGACCTGGACCTGTGGCGCTCCGCGGACGGCACCGACGTACTGCGCCTGGACGAGGACGAGTTCGCCGCGAGCGGTCTGGCACAGCGGGACCCCGAGGCGGCGGCGGCCGCCGTCACCGCGCTCGACGAACTGGAGGCGCTCGCCTCCGTCGAGGGCGGCCTGGAGTCGCTGCTGACCTAGTGCCCCGCGGCACTAGACCGTCGCCACCACCGCGTACCGCTCGTCGTCCACCACCCTCCCCCACAGCGCCGGTTCGCCGGACAGCGGCTCCACGCGCAGGTGCCCGGCGAGCGGCTCCAGGAGGGCGGTGAGGCGGTCCGCCGGTATGCCGACCGGGCTCACCGCACCCCAGACGCCCTCGACCAGCACCAGCCGGCCGCCGGGTCTGAGCAGCTCGCGCCAGTGCCGCAGGGCCCGGTCGGGGTCGGGCAGCGCCCACAGCACGTGCCGTACGAGGACGACGTCGAAGCGCTGCTCCCCCACCGGGGGTGCCGCCGCGTCACCGACGAGGAACGCCGCGTCACGGCCGGCGAGCTTGGCGCGGGCGAGGTCCACCATGGCGGGGGAGCTGTCCACGCCGGTGACGTGGTGTCCCTGTTCGGACGCGAGGAGCGACAGGCTGCCGGTGCCGCAGCCGAGGTCGAGGATGTCGCCTGGCCGGCCGGGCAGCCAGGAGCGCAGCCGCTCGGCCCAGGCGGCGCGCACCTCGGGGTCGCGCAGGCCGTGATCCGGTTCGTCGTCGAAAGATCCGGCCGCCGCGTTCCAATCCATGTCCACGTGGGCATCAGTTTCCCTGTGTTTCACCATGGTCCACAGCGTGGCATCCGGCACTGACAATCAGACGCCGCCGGAGCCTCGCTCGAAAGCCAGTCGAAATCGTGACGGTCACCACTGACAGATCCGCTCCGATGAGGAACTCTCCCCAAAAGCGTCTACCTCCGTGAGAACGCGGAACTCGGTAGGCACTGAAGGAGGCAGCCATGCGCCGCGCAACCGTGCAGAAGCCCCTGAAGAAGTCGGACTCCCGCCGGATCCGCGAGGAGGCCGAAGAGCGCCCCTCCGGGCGCCAGGAGGTGCGGAAGGACATCGCACGCACCTGGTGGCCGGACGGCTGACGGCGCGGGCCGTCCCCTCAGACGAGTCGCTTGCGGTAGTGGACGCGGTCATAGGGCCCGTCCACTCGCCGTTCCAGGACCTCGTAGCCGAACCGCGGATAGAGCTTCTGGTTCTCCCACATCATGGCGTTCGTGTAGAGCCTGACCTCGGTCAGCCCCAGCTCGCGCGCGCGTGCGTCCACGAACCGCAGCAGCCGTCCCCCCACGCCCTTGCCGTGGGCGTCGGGATGGACGGCGATGCTGTCCAGGAACAGGTGGTCGGGGTGCTCCTCGACCACCACCAGTCCGTGCACGGGGTCCCCCGTGACGAACACCCGCCCCGCGGCCACGTTCGCCGTGTGGTCCGCCTCCATGGGCTGCGGCACCACGCCGATGCGCGCGATGTAGGGGTGGTACGCCGCGTCGGTCACGGTCTTCACGGCCGCCACGTCGGCGGCGTCGGCCGGCCGGATCTCCTCGTCGTTCATACCCGCGACGGTAGCTACCTGATCGCAGTCCGAACACTCCCTTAAAGGGACCATAAGGATCTCCCCCGGCCGCTCCCAGCAGGCGATTCCGGGGTTCCTTGGGGCTAGCTTGCTGATCGCCCCCACGGGATCCCCAAGAACGTCTGCGAGGAGTCTCCGCATGCCTGCACGCCGCAAGGTCGCCGCCGTCGCCACCCTCGGCCTGGCCCCGCTCGCCCTGACCGCGCTGGCCGCCGCTCCTGCGTCGGCGCACGGCACGATGGGTGACCCGGTCAGCCGGGTCGCCCAGTGCTACGCGGAGGGTGCCGAGAGCCCGACGTCCGACGCGTGCGAGGCGGCGGTCGCGGCCGGCGGCACGCAGGCGCTGTACGACTGGAACGGCGTCCGCATCGGTGACGCGAACGGTCGGCACCAGGCGCTGATCCCGGACGGCAGGCTGTGCAGCGCGAACAACGACGAGTTCAAGGGCCTGGACCTGGCCCGCGCGGACTGGCCGACGACGAGCGTGAGCAGCGGCTCGTACACCTTCAAGTACCGCGTGACCGCGCCGCACAAGGGCACCTTCACGGTGTACATCACCAAGGCGGGCTACGACCCGGCACGGCCGCTCGGCTGGGACGACCTGGACCTGGACCACCCGGTGGCGACGGCCACCGACCCGACCGCGACGGGCGGCTACTACACGTTCTCCGGCACGCTCCCCCAGCGCACCGGCACGCAGCTGCTGTACGGGATCTGGCAGCGCTCGGACAGCCCGGAGGCGTTCTACTCCTGCTCCGACGTCACCTTCGGCGGCGACGGCGCCGCTCCGGGCGGCTCGTCCCCGGCGCCGAGCGCGTCGGCGCCCTCCGAGGAGCAGATCGAGGAGGGTCAGGACGAGTCGACGGTCGAGCACCACGGCCACGGCGACCAGGACGCCGGTACGTCGGCGGAACCGGCCGCCTCGCAGTCCGCCGCCACCGAGTCGGCCGCGCCCGGGGCGGGGACGACCGCCGCCGCTCCGGCGCACGACGTGCGGGCGTCCGGTGCCCCGCAGGACCTCGCCGAGACCGGCGGCGACAGCAGCTCCGCCTACCTCGCCATGGGCGGCGCCGCCGTCCTCGCGCTCGGTGCGGCGCTGCTGTTCGGGTCGGTGCGGCGGCGCGCGGTGAGCGGCGGCCGGCACGGCCGGTAGGTCCGCCGCGGGGGGCGGGGGCTGTTCGGCGGCTCAGGCCGGGCAGCCCCCACCCGGGTGTCAGCCCAGGACCGACGCGCAGGTGGTCGGGGTGGCGTGCGCGGGGTCGAGCGCGTTGGTCACCTCGTGGAAGGCGATCAGGTCGAACAGCCCGATCGCCGCGTGCTCGGAGAGGTCGAGCGGGCACAGGTCCTGGATCACCACGTTGCGGACGCCGGGTCCGCTGAGGAACTGGCTCCGGTACGGCGTGACGACCTCGTCGTACCGGGTGGCGAGGACGGTGTACCGCACGCCGGGGACGGTGTCGCCGCCCTCGTTGAGCTTGGTCAGGAAGGCGGAGCCGGCGACCTGGTCGGCGAGGGCCGGGGTGTTCTGGGAGAGCAGGTCGCCGGCGCCCGGGAAGTAGGCCAGCAGCCGGGTGAGGCCGTTCAAGGAGGTGCCGTGGTTGCTGGGCGCGATGCCGACCAGGGCGTTCACCTTCGCGGCTCCGCCGAGGAACCTGAGGTAGTAGCGGGGCATCATGCCGCCCTGCGAGTGGCCGACGAGGTCGGTCTCGGCGGCGCCGGTGGCGCCGAGCACCTTGTCGACGAAGGCGGACAGCTGCTCGGCCGACCTGTCGATGGGCCCGAGGCCGTGGAAGACGGGAACGCCGGGCAGTTGGCCGTAGTCGAAGGAGTAGACGCAGTAACCGCGGTTCTTCAGGTAGGGCGCGAGGCCCAGCCAGTTGTCGATGGAGTTGGCGAAGGTGCCGTGGACGAGGACGACGGGGTGGGGGTGGGCGGCGGACGGCTTGCAGGAGAAGTCGTTCCAGCCGCTGCGCTGGACTTCGGCGGCGTCGGCGGCGTGGGCGGTGGCGGCGGGCAGGACGGCGACCGTGGCGGTCAGCAGGAGCGCGGCCAGGGGTCTGAGCAGTCGTTTCCAGGGCAGCATCGGGTGATCTCCTTGCGGCTCAGGGGAGGTGCGACGGCCTTACGCCCTGTGATCCGGATCACGAGGATGCTGTTCATTCGTCAAGTTACGAACGAGTAGTGCGACTGTGAAGTTACGCGGCAGTAAAAACTTCCAGTGCTAACCGCGCACGAGCGGGACGCGAGCACATCGGCTGACGAACCGTCACCAGGAGGGCCTGAGCGGGCCATAGGGGGCAATGCGCGTCAACCGCTCGCGCAGCGCCCGCACTTCACCCTCGCCGATGACGTCGACCCACACCCGAACCGCCTCCGCGGCCGCCTCCTCCGCGGCCCGGGTGCACGCCCACCCCTGCTCGGTCAGCACCACGAGCCGGGCCCGCGCGTCGACGGGATGCGACCGCCGCTCGACGTATCCCTTGCGCACGAGTTCGTCGACGAGCTGACTGGCGGCCTGTTTGGTCACCCCGAGATGGGCGGCGAGCTCGGTGACCGTGGCCCCGTCCGGGGCGAGCCGGGCGAACGCGAAGCCGTGCATGGGGCGCACCCCGGAGAACCCGCGGGCGACGACGCCGTCGTTGATGCGCTGGGTCAGGTCGCCCGCGGCGGCGAGCAGGGCGGCGGACAGGGCCAGGGCTTCGGAGTTTTGCACGGATGCATTGAAACACCCTTGACGAATTGGTCAAGCTGCTTGACCATAGAGTCATATAGTCAAGCAGCTTGACCACTTATCGCCACGGAGGCCGCCCATGCCCGTCATCCACTCCTCGGCAGCCGTCACCCACGAGATCCACGGCGCCCGCTTCGTCTCGTACGCCACCCCGCTCAGCGGCAGCAAGGAGCTGTGCGCCTGGCGCGGCGAGATCCCGGCGGGCACCAAGGCCCCCGCCCACACGGTGAACCGTGAGGAGATCTTCCATCTCCTCGACGGGGAACTGCTGATCACCCTGGACGAGGAGGTCCACCGCATCACGGCCGGCGACACCGTGATCATCAACCGCGGTGCGACCCTGAGCGTCGAGAACCCGACGGACCGCACCGCCGTCTCCTGGGTGACCACGTCCGTCGGCCTCCAGGCGACCCTGGCCGACGGCACGGTCATCACCCCGCCGTGGGCCAACTGACCCGCGAACGCCCCGGGTCACGCCGCCAGCGACCCCGGCATCACCGCATGCGGCCCGAACCTCGCCCGCACCCGGTCCGCGACCTCCTCGATACGGCGGAGCCTTTCGTCGACGGGGTCGAAGCTGAGCTGGTGGGAGGCCTGTTCGGCGGGGCCGAGGGACTCGGCGCGCAGGGCCGTCGAGCGGACCCGGGCGCGCTGGAGGCCGAGCGCCTCGTACATCTCGTACGCCGCCCTGGTCAGCGCGACCGAGTGGGCGGTGGGTTCCTTCAAGGTCCGGGTGCGGGTGGTCGAGGAGCGGTCGGCGTAGCGGACCGTGAGGGTGAGGGCGCCGCAGACCTTGTCGAGGGCGCGCAGCCGGGCGCCCAGTTCGTCGGCGGCGGAGAGCAGCGCGCGGCGGTGCCGGTCGGGGTCCAACTCGTCGCGGGTGAAGGGGCGTTCGGTGGTCAGGGAGCGGGAGACGGCGTTCGGGACGACCCGGCCGCGGTCGATCCCGTTCGCCTTCTCGTGCAGTTCGCGGCCGGCCCGCGCGCCCACCAGGCGCTGGAGCGTGGACAGGGGGGCGGCGGCGACCCGGCCGAGGGTGTCCAGGCCGTACTCGCACAGGGTGCGGGCGGTGGCCGTACCGACGCCGGGGAGCGCGGCGACGGGCCGCTCGGCCAGGAAGTCCCTGACCGTCTCCTCGGACACCGCGCGGGTCACCCCGGGCCGCGCGTCCCGCATCGCCATCCGGGCCAGCATCGGCCCCGGTCCGGCGCCGATCACGCAGTCGACGCCGTGCAGGGCGAGGGCGCGGACCCGGATCACCGAGGCCAGTTCGACGGCGTCCCGCCCGAAGTAGCGTTCGGCGCCCCGCAGATCGACCAGCGCCCCGTCCGGCGGCAACGCCTCGACGACCGGCGTGAACTCCTCCAGCAACCCGAGCAGACCCGACAGGGCCGCCTCACCCGTGGGCGGCAGCTGGAAACGTACGCAGAGGATGGTCATCCCGCACTCCCCGGACTCTGGTGCCACAACTTCCTTACCTGTGAGGGCTCTTGACCCGCAGGTCGCAGATCGGCCCACGGATGCAGTTCGTATCCCGTCGGCATCCGGACGCGCCGGCCGCCGGTCGGGTCGCCGGGTGCGTCACCGGATCTCCCGGGCACCGGCTCCACCAGCCGGGCCGCCACCGCGTCGAGGCCCTTCTCCACCCGCAGTTCGACCAGTTCGGCGAGGTTCCAGGCGGCGGCGCCCACCACACTGAGGCTGCGCGGCCCGCGCCGCTGCACCACCCCGCGCACCAGCAGCAGCCAGGAGCGGAAGACGGTGTGGGCGCAGGCGTCGTGGGAGTCGTCGAAGAAGGCGAGGTCGACCAGGCCGGTGCCGTCGTCCAGGGTGCTGAAGATGACCCGCTTGCCGGACCGGATCGGCGGTGTCTGGGTGGCCGCCTTGGCGCCCGCGACCAGCACGGTCTCGCCGTGCCGCGCCTCGCGCAGCCGGCGGGCGTCGACCACGCCCAACTCGCCCAGGAACTCCCGGTGGTCGTCCATCAGGTTGCGCGAGGCGTCCATCGACAGCACGCCCAGTTCGGCGCTGAGCCGCTCGGCGGAGGAGAGGTCCGGAAGTCCCGCGGGCGCGGTCCTCCGCCCGCCCGCCAGCGGCAGTTGACCACCACCGGCGCCCCGCGCGCCCCGATGGAGCTCGGTCAGGTGCAGTTGCAGGTCACGCCGGTTGGCGCCGAAGGAGTCCAGCGCGCCCACCTGGGCCAGCCTTTGGGCGAGCGGCCGGCTCGGCCGGGCCCGTTCCCAGAAGTCCAGGAGCGAGGCGTACGGCTGCCCGTCCGCGATGCGCGCCGCCTCCGCCTCACTGATGCCGTGCACGTCGGAGAGGGCGAGCCGCAGCCCCCACACCGAGGGAGATTCAGACACCAGTTCGATACGGTGGGCGACCGCCGACCGGTTCACGTCCAACGGCAGGATCGGCACCCCGCGCCGCCGCGCGTCCGCCAGCAGCAGCCGCTTCGGGTACATCCCGGGGTCATGGGTGAGCAGCCCGGCGTAGAAGGCCGCCGGGTGATGCGCCTTCAGCCACGCCGACTGGTAGGTCGGTACGGCGAAGGCGACCGCGTGCGCCTTGCAGAAGCCGTAGGAGCCGAAGGCCTCGATGATCTCCCAGGTCCGCTGAATCGTTTCCGCGGTATACCCCTTCGCCGCCGCGTGCTGCGCGAACCAGAACCGGATCCGCCCCTGCGACTCCGGGTCGGACAGCCCGCGCCGCACCCGGTCCGCCTCGCCGCGCCCGCAGCCGGTCATGATGTCGACGATGTCGATGATCTGCTCGTGGAAGACGACGACCCCGTACGTCCCCTTCAACGGCTCCGCCAGGTCCGGGTGCGGATAGCGCACCGGCGCCCGCCCGTGCCGCGCCTCGATGAACGGCCGCACCATGTCCGCGGCGACCGGGCCGGGCCTGAAGAGCGAGATGTCGACGACCAGGTCGTGGAAGGTGGCCGGCTGGAGCCGCCCGACCAGGTCCCGCTGGCCCGGCGACTCGATCTGGAAGCAGCCCAACGTCTCGGCGGAACGGATGAGTTGGTACGTCGCCGGGTCGCCCGGCGCGATCGCGTCCAGGTCGACCCGCTCCCCCGACGCCCGCTCCACCTCCGCGACCGCGTGCGCCATCGCCGACTGCATCCGCACCCCGAGCACGTCCAGCTTCAGCAGCCCGAGGTCCTCGACGTCGTCCTTGTCGAACTGCGCCATGGGAAAGCCCTCGCCGCTGGTCGGCATGACCGGCGTCCGGGACAGCAGGGAGGCGTCGGAGAGGAGGACCCCGCAGGGGTGCATGGCGACTCCGCGCGGAAGGGCGTCGAGCGCCTCGGTCAGCTCCCAGAGCCTGCCGTACTTCTCCTTCTCCCCGGCCAGCTCCTTCAGTTCGGGCAGTTCCTCCAGGGCCGCGCGGGCGTCCCGGGCGCGGATGTGCGGGAAGGACTTGGCGATGCGGTCGATGTCGGCGGGGTCCATGGACAAGGCCGCGCCGACATCGCGGATCGCGTGCCGCACCCGGTACGTCTCCGGCATCGCGACGGTCGCCACCCGCTCGGTGCCGAACCGGTCGATGATCGCGCGGTAGACCTCCAGCCGGCGCGCGGACTCCACGTCGATGTCGATGTCGGGCAGCACGAGCCGACGCTTGGACAGGAACCGTTCCATCAGCAGCCCGTGCTCGACCGGGTCGGCGTGGGCGATGCCGAGGAGGTGGTTGACGAGGGAGCCGGCGCCGGAGCCGCGTGCGGCCACCCGGATACCCATCTCCCGTACGTCGTCCACTACCTGAGCGACCGTCAGGAAGTAGGAGGCGAAGCCGTGGTGGGCGATGATGTCCAGCTCCTGGTGCACCCGCTCCCAGTAGTCGCGCCGGCCGGCATAGCCCTTCAGCACCATCCCCGCCGCCGCCCGTGAGGCGAGCACGCGCTGGGCGGTGCGGCGGCCCGCGCCGACGAGATGCGGCTCGGGGAAGTGGACCGTGCCGATGCCGAGGTCGTCCTCGGGGTCGACCAGGCACTCGGCGGCGGTGGCCCGGGTCTGCTCCAGCAGCCGGTGGGCGGTGTCGCGCCGGAAGCCCGCGGCCTCCACGACCCGCTCGGCCGCCGCCAGCATGGCGGACGCGTCCTTGAGCCAGGCCTCGCCGGAGTCCAGCTCCTTCGTCGGGTCGACGGGGACCAGCCGGCGGGCGGAGTCCAGCACGTCGGCGACCGGGCCCTGACCGGGGTCGGCGTACCGGACGGCGTTGCTGAGCACGGGGCGCACCCGTTGCTCGGCGGCGAAGCCGACGGTGCGGGCGGCGAGGCGCAGGGAGCCGGACCCGGTGCCCTCGCGGCCGTGCCAGACGGCCTCCAGCCGGAGGGCGTCGCCGTAGGTCTCGCGCCAGGGGACGAGGAGCCGGGCCGCCCGGTCGGGGCGTCCGGCGGCGAGGGCGCGGCCGACGTCGGAGGCGGGGCCGAGCAGGACGGTCAGACCGTCGCCCGCGTTGTCCGCCCGGCGCAGCAGGGGGGTGCCCTCGCTCGTGTGGGCCGCCGTGACCAGTCGGCACAGGTCGGCCCAGCCGTGGGCGCCATCCCGGGCGAGGAAGGTGACGCGGGGGGTCGACTCGTCGATGAAGGCACCTCCGCGGACCGGCGCGCGGCGCTTTTCCCGCCGTACGGGTTCCGGTGCGCGCTCCTCCACCGCCAGCTCGACGCCGAAGACCGGCCGTACCCCCGCCTTCGCGCAGGCCTTGGCGAAGCGGACCGTGCCGGCGAGGGTGTCGCGGTCGGTGAGGGCGAGGGCGTCCATGCCCCGCTCGGCGGCGCGCTCCGCCAGCCGCTCCGGGTGGGAGGCGCCGTAGCGCAGGGAGAACCCGGAGACGGTGTGCAGATGCGTGAACCCTGGCATCCACGCCTCCCGTAAATCGAACATCAGTTCCCGACTGCCTCACCCCCACCATAGACCAATTCCCGAACATCTGTACGACAACCGTTCGGCCCTCCCCCACCTGCGGAAACGCCCCCCACCTCGGACTGTGGGGACATGACACGCAACGGCGCCCGGAACGGCCTTCTCGCCGAGGTGAAGGACGCGGTCACCCCGCGCGCGACGCTGCTCGTCCTCGGGGTGCTCGCCCTCCAGCTGCTGTTCATCGCCTCCTATGTGGGCGCACTGCACAACCCGAAGCCCAGGGACGTGCCCTTCGCGGTCGTCGCGCCGCGGGCCGCGGCCGAGCAGGCGGTGGCCCGGCTGGAGAAGCTGCCCGGCGCACCGCTGGACCCGCGGGCACTGTCCGACGAGGCGACGGCCCGGAAGCAGATCATGAACCGGGACATCGACGGGGCTCTGATCATCGACGCGTCCGGCACGACCGACCGGCTCCTGGTCGCCAGCGGCGGCGGCACGGTCCTCGCGACCACCCTGGAGACGTACCTGACCGCCCTGGAGACCTCCCAGCGGAGGACCGTCCGGACGGTGGACGTGGCCCCGGCCTCCTCGACGGACTTCGACGGGCTGTCGTCCTTCTACGTCGTCGTGGGCTGGTGCGTCGGCGGCTATCTGACCGCCTCGATCCTCGCGATCAGCAGCGGCGCCCGGCCCGCCGGCCCGCGCCGCGCGGTGATCCGGCTGGCGGTGACGGCCCTGGTGTCGATCGTCGGCGGGCTCGGCGGCGCGGTCATCGTGGGGCCGATCCTGGACGCGCTGCCGGGGAGCGTCCTGGCCTTCTGGGGACTCGGCGCCCTGATCACCTTCGCCGTCGGGGCGGCGACCCTCGCCCTCCAGGCCCTGTTCGGGACCGTCGGCATCGGGCTGGCGATCCTGCTCGTGGTGATCGCGGGCAACCCGAGCGCGGGCGGCGCCTTCCCGCTGCCGATGCTGCCGCCGTTCTGGGCGGCGATCGGCCCGGCGCTGCCGCCGGGCGCGGGCACCTGGGTGGCCCGCTCGATCGCCTACTTCGACGGCAACGACACCACCGGCGCCCTGCTGGTGCTGTCGGCGTGGGCGGCGGTCGGGATCGCGATCACGCTCGGGGTGGCGGTACTGCGCGCGAAGCGCGACGGCGAGCCGCTGCCCGCCCAGGCGTCCTGAGGCAGACGGAAGGTCCCGCCCCTGTGGAAGGGGCGGGACCTCGCACGATCCGCGCCGGTCAGCCGATCGACGTACCCGTCGCCGACAACGCCTCCGTCACCGGCTGGAAGAACGTCTCCCCGCCCGAGGCGCAGTCACCGCTGCCGCCCGAGGTGAGCCCGACCGCGCTGCTCCCGGAGAACAGCGAGCCGCCGCTGTCACCGGGCTCGGCGCACACGTCCGTCTGGATCAGGCCGTTGACGATGTCGCCGTTGCCGTAGTTCACCGTGGCGTCGAGACCGGTGACCTTCCCGGAGTGCACCTGGGTGGTGGAGCCGCTGCGGGTGACGGACATGCCGACCGTCGCCCGCGCCGCCCCCGAGATCGCCTGCGCGGACCCGTTGTAGAGGTTCACCTCGCTCGGGTGGTCGACCCCGGCGGTGTACTTCACCAGCCCGTAGTCGTCGCCCGGGAAGCTGGAGACCTCGTTCGTGCCGATCCGGGTCCCGCTCGAGTCCGACCAGGTGGAGATCGACTCGGTGCAGTGCCCGGCGGTCAGGAAGTACGGCTCGCCGCCCTTGACCACGTTGAAGCCGAGCGAGCAGCGGCCGCTGCCCCCGGTGATCGCGTCACCGCCGGCCACGAAGGGCTTGAACTCCCCCTTGGTGCGCTGCAGTTCGGCCGTGGCACCGAGCCCGTCGACGACCTTGGCGAGCTTGGCCCACTCGGCGTCGGAGACCGTGCGGTCGGCGGTGACGACCACCTTGTTGCTCGTCGGGTCGGTCACCCAGGAGGTACCCGGGATGGTCGCGTCGTCCTTGAGCGTCGTACGGGCGCCTCTGAGCTCGGCGAGGGAGTTCTCCACCACCCGGGCCTTGGCGCCGGCCTCCTCGGCGACCGAGGCCGCGGCCTCGTCGAGGACGTTGACGACGAGAGCCTTGCTCTTCGCGTCGTAGTACGTTCCCGCCGCGTCGGTGCCGAGCTCCTTGTCGAGCGTGGAGGCGAGGTTTCCGGCCGCCAGTGCCGACAGAACCTTGGGTTCGGAGCTCTTCGCGGGCTCGCTGGCGTTCGCAGTCTGCAAGGTGACGCCCGCGGCGACCAGCGCGGCGATTCCCGCGCCTGCCAGGGCTGCCCGCCGCCTGGGTATGCGTCGGTGCTTCAACTCGGGTCCTCCTGTGGGGGGTCGGCCCGGTCGGTTGTGGGGACCTCGCGGGCCGGAAGGCTGGTTGACGAGCCCTTACTCTTTCGAACCCCCCAGGGGGCGCACAAGGTTGAGTTCAGGACGCGCGTAGAACGCGGGGTGCACGCCCCCTTGGGATTGACCATGCACAGTCACACCAGGTGTGTTCGCAGCGCAAACACTACGTGCGAGTAACCCATGACCAGTCTGTGAGGTCTAGTCCTGTCCTGAACTCGACCCCTCCGAGCCGGCGTCCAGGCGGGGCGCGGGAGGCGGAAGTTGCTCCTGCACCGGTTGCTGCTCGACCGGGGGCGCCGCCTGCTGAGTCCCCGGAACCGGCGGTTGCTGCGGCCCCGGATATCCCTGCTGCGCCCTCTCCAGGAACCGCAGCAGCTCCACGGGGAACGGCAGCACCAGCGTGGAGTTCTTCTCGGCGGCGACCGCCACCACCGTCTGGAGCAGCCTCAGTTGCAGCGCGGCGGGCTGCTCGGACATCTCCTTGGCGGCCTCGGCGAGCTTCTTGGACGCCTGGAGCTCGGCGTCGGCGTTGATGACCCGGGCCCGTCGCTCCCGGTCGGCCTCGGCCTGCCGGGCCATGGACCGCTTCATGGTCTCGGGCAGCGAGACGTCCTTGATCTCCACCCGGTCGATGGTCACGCCCCACTCCACGGCCGGACTGTCGATCATCAACTCCAGCCCCTGGTTGAGCTTTTCCCGGTCCGACAGCAGATCGTCCAGCTCGCTCTTGCCGATGATGGACCGCAGCGAGGTCTGCGCCATCTGCGAGACCGCGAACCGGTAGTCCTCCACCCGCACGACCGCCTCGGCCGGCGCGGTCACCCTGAAGTACACGACGGCGTCCACCCGCACGGTGACGTTGTCCCGGGTGATGCCCTCCTGCGCGGGCACCGGCATGGTCACGATCTGCATGTTGACCTTCCGGAGCTTGTCCATGCCCGGAACGATCATCGTGAACCCCGGCCCGCGCACGTCCGGCCGGAGCCTGCCGAGCCGGAACACCACGCCCCGCTCGTACTGCTTGACGACCCGCGCCGCCGCCATCACGTACACCGCTCCGGCGGACGCGAGCGTCACTCCCGCCACCACCAGCTCCTCGACCATGACGGCCCCCAGGGTCCGATTCAGGCGCTCAAGGTGTGTACTTCGACGGTAACTCCGCGCTGTACACAAAGGGAGACGGAGGACGCAGGTGCTCGACGGCATACGGACCAGGGACGGCCGGTGGCTGACGGTCGAGGAGTACGGCGACCCGCGCGGCATGCCGGTGGTGCTGCTGCACGCGACCCCGGGCTGCCGCTTCGGAGTGGTCCCCGAGGCGGTGATGAAGACCCACCCCTGGGTGCGGTTCCTCGCCTACGACCGTCCCGGCTACGCGGACTCCGACCGGCAGCCCGGGCGCCGGGTCGCCGACGCCGCCCGGGACGTGGCGGACCTGGCCGACGCCCTCGGCCTGGAGCGGTTCACCGTCCTGGGCCACTCGGGCGGCGCCCCGCACGCCCTGGCCTGCGCCGCGCTGCTGCCCGGGCGGGTCCGGCGGGCGGCGGCACTGGCCTGTCCCGCACCGCCGGACGCGGCCGGGCTGAGCTGGTTCGAGGGCATGGCGCCGTCCCACGTCGAAGACTGCACGCTGGCGCTCACCGACCCGCTCGCCTACGCCGAACGGCTCGCCGCCCGCGCCGCCGACGTCCGCCGGGACCCCGCCCAGCTGCTGGTGACCCTCCGCGACGGGCTCACCGAGGCCGACCGGCGGATCGTCTTCGACCCGTCCGTCGGCGACATGCTGCTGCGCGCCTACCGGGAGGCGCTGCGCGTCTCGGCGTACGGCTGGCTCGACGACTCCCTCGCCCTGTTGAGCAACTGGGGCTTCGACCCGGCGGCCATCACCCGGCCGGTCCTGCTGTGGCACGGGGCCCTGGACCGGCTCTCCCCGGTGGGTCACTTCCACCGGCTCCTGGACCGGGTGCCCCGCGTCCGCCCCGTCCTCGCCCCGGACACCGGTCACTTCGGGGCGATCGAGGCCCTGCCCGCCGTACTGGACTGGCTGTGCCCGGCCTCGTGAGCCCGGGCGCCCGTGCTCACGACGGCGGTGGGCCCCCGCACGCCAGGCGCGTGCGGGGGCCCACCGGGGACCGGCTGTGCTGCGGGGCGTCGGGACGCCGAGGTCCGGCCGGGTCTAGTAGACGCTGACGCCGTAGGCGCTCAGGGCCTCGGTGACCGGCTGGAAGAAGGTCGTGCCACCGGAGGTGCAGTTGCCGCTGCCGCCGGAGGTGAGACCGTACGCGGTGCCGTTGCTGCCGTACAGGGAGCCGCCGGAGTCGCCGGGCTCCGCGCAGACGGTGGTCTGGATCAGACCGCCGACGACGTCGCCGCCGCCGTAGTTGACCGTGGCGTTCAGGGCGGTGACCCGGCCGCTGTGCGTACCGGTGGTCGAGCCGTCACGGATGACGGTGGTGCCCACGGACGGGGTGGCCGCGCGGGTGATGTCGACGCCGTTCGCGGTGCCGGGCCGGCTGACGGACCCGGTGTAGCGCACGATGCCGTAGTCGTTGCCCGGGAAGCTGGAGCCGGCGGTCGAACCGATGACCGTGGTGCGGCCCGAGTTGGAGTACCAGGTGCCCGCGCCGTCGGTGCAGTGACCGGCGGTCAGGAAGTACTGGTTGCCGCTGCTGTCCTGGACGTTGAAGCCGAGCGAGCAGCGCCAGCTACTCGCATAGATGGCGTCGCCGCCCTGGATGAACTTGCTGAACGTGCCGTTGGTGCGCTTGATCGTCAGCGCGTCGGCGTTGGCGCCGGCCTGCCGCTTGATCTTGGCGATCTCCGCCTTGGAGACCGTGCTGTCGACGGTGACGACCACACGGTTGGTCTTGCTGTCGACCGCCCAGGCGGTGCCCGGGACATCGGCCTTGAGCACCGAGCTGTTGGCGCTCTTCAGCTCGCTCGCGCTGAAGGTGGACACGTCCGAGGCGTTCGCGTTGGGGATCGCGATCGCGGCGGCGGCCACGAGTCCGGAGGATACGGCGATCAGCCGGGTCCGTCTCGTGATGCCACTGCGGGGGGTGGTGCGCTTGATCCTCACTTGTCGTTCCCTCCCAGGGAGGTCGGGGGCCCGCGTGGGGTCGGGGCCCGTGAGGCGCAGCCAGAAGCGGGAACGTTCGGATTTCGAACACGCCGTGCCCCTGACAAGCGCTGAGGGGGAGTATTCGGCCGAACGACCGGTAGCCGCAAGGGCGCCTTTCGGCCGTCAATCTTTGAACCACCCATGCGGTGACACGGAGAGGCCCCTCCCCCGGAGCAGAGTGTGCTCCCCCGCCGCGACAGCGCCGTCCGGCGTCGTCCGGGGCGGCGGGGACACGGCAGATGACATGGTCGGTGACGGCGCACACGGTGAGCGGCACCCGGTCGAGGCGGACCGCCGTGCGTCCCTCGGTGCCGGGCGCGGCGGGCCGCGGGAAGCGGAAGCGGCCCCTGCGCGGCCCGCTCGTGACATCGCCGAAAACCGCCTTCGGCAAGCCATCCGTCTCAACGGTCACTTGAGACGCCCGCCTTCCCTCACCGGGTCGGTGCGACGGCCGCCGGCTCAGGACAGCTCCCCCGCGTACCGGTTGGCGGGCCGGGCCAGGCCCAGGTGGTCCCGGAGCGTGCTGCCCGGGTAGAACGTGCGGAACAAACCCCGGTGTTGGAGCAGCGGCACGGTGCCGTTGACGAGCCGCTCCAGGTCGCGGGCCGATTCGGCGGGCGTGAGATGGAAACCGTCGACGGCACCCTGCCCGTGCCAGGCGCCGATCAGCTCGGCGAGGTCGACGGGGCCGCCCCGGTACAGCGGGCCCCGCGCGGTGCTCCGGGGGCCGCCTCCGCCATGGCCGGGCTCGGCCGCGTGCTCGCCGTCGCCCAGGTCCACGAGGAGGCTCGCGAGGACCCGCAGCTCCCCGGGGGCGCGGCCGAACCGCTCTGCGGCCGACCGGAGTTCGGCGCGCACGGCCATGGCCTGCGCCGCGCTCGCGACCTGGACCAGCGCCACATCGGCGTACCGGGCGGCCGTCCGCCGGGCAGGCCCCTCCGTGGCGTCGAGGACCCGCACCGGACACCCTTGCGGGGGCCGGGGCCGCACCACGTCGACGTCGAGGGCTGGACCTTCTCGGCCCGGGGTGCCCCCGTCGATGAGCACCTCCCGTGTCCCGGCGGCGTCCTCCCGGCTGCCCCACAACTCGGCTGCCGCATCGGTGACTTCACCCGCCTCCCGCCGGAGCGCCTCGGCGGGCCGGCGGCTGAGGGACCGGGCCTCGCCCTCGGTTGCCGCCACCGCCGGCCGCCAGCCGACCCGGCCGCGGCTGACCCGGTCGAGGGCGGTGACGGCCGCCTGGACGTGGAACGGCTCGGTGTGGGTGGTCGTGACCGTCGGGACGAGACCGATCCGGCTGGTGGCCGGCGCCACCCGGGACACCATGTCGAGCGCGTTTGGCCCGGGGCGGGCGAAGGTGTCGTCGAGCGTCACGAAGTCGAGCACTCCGTGTTCGGCGAGCCGGGCCAGTTCGACATAGGGGGCGGCCTCGGAGGTCGCCGGCCGGTCCACGGCCGCGGCGAGATGCAGCATCACAGCACCTTCGAGAGGAAGGCCCGCGTGCGCTCGTGCCGCGGGTGGTCCAGGACGTTGGCCGGCGGGCCCTGTTCGACGATCCGGCCGTCGTCCATGAACACGACCGTGTCGGCGGCCTCGCGGGCGAAGCCGATCTCATGGGTGACGACGATCATGGTGGTGCCCTGGTGGGCCAGGTCTCTGAGGACGTCGAGGACCTCACCGACCAGCTCGGGGTCGAGCGCGGAGGTCGGTTCGTCGAACAGCAGCAGCCGGGGTTCCAGCGCGAGCGCCCGGGCGATGGCGACCCGCTGCTGCTGCCCGCCGGACAGCTGCCGGGGGTAGGCGTCGGCCTTGTCGGCGAGCCCCACCCGGTCGAGCAGCCGAAGCGCGTCCTCGACGGCCTGCCGACGCGGGCGCTTCAGCGCGGATACGGGGGCCTCGACGATGTTGTCGACCACGGTGAGGTGCGGGAAGAGGTGGAAGTTCTGGAAGACGAAGCCGATCCGGGTGCGCTGTCTGAGCACCTCGCGCTCGGGCAGCTCGTACAGCTTGTCGCCGGAGCGCCGGTAGCCGATCAGCGCACCGTCGACGCTGATCGCGCCGCCGTCCACCTTCTCCAGGTGGTTGATGGTGCGCAGCAGCGTCGACTTGCCGGAGCCGGACGGGCCGAGGATCACGGTGACCTCGCCGGTGCGCACGGCGAGGTCGATGCCCTTCAGCACTTTTAGGGAGCCGAAGCTCTTGTGGACGGATCTGATGTCGACCATCACGCTCATGGTGGGGGTTCCTTGCGGTAGGGGGTCTCAGGCCGGGCGACGCGGTAGGAGGTCTCAGGCAGCCGCACGGGCGACGAGGGCGCTCAGGAACGACAGGGCCGCACGTGCCGTCGCGTCGTTCTGCCGGAACGCGGGGCCGCCGGTGCGCGGCCGGGTGAAGGCTCCGGAGGTACGGCCTTCGGTGAAGGGGCCGAGCGCGAAGCGCCGGGGGTGCGGACGGCCGTCCCGATCGACGATCCGCCCGTCGACGGGATCGACCCGGAGCAGCCCGTCGGGCGTCTCGTCGGCGCCGTCGGCGTGCAGTGCGCGCAGCAGGCTGTCGCGGGCCCTGCCGACGGTGGGCTCGGGAAGCCGCGCCTCCACCAGCGCCCGCGCCTCCACGAAGGCGCCCGGCACGGTGGCGCTCGTCGCCCGGAACACCCCTTCCTCGGCGCGGACGTTCATGTCGGCGCCGACGAACCTCACCACTCCGGCCCGCGACAGGGCCAGGAGCTGCCGCAGCCGCGGCCCGGGCGGTCCGGAGGCCAAATAGCTGAAGAAGCCGTGCCACCACGGCCCGGCGTCACCGAGCCGCACCAGCTGCCCGTACACCGAGAGCAGCCCGAGGAACACCGCCAGGTCCGGGCTGTGCGCCGGACTGTGACGCCGGGTCAGGTCCCGCTCGACGTACTCCCGCAGCCCGGCCTGGAACTCCTCGTGCGAGCCGTACCGCGCCCTCTCCAGCGGACGGTCGAGCGCGGCCAGGTCCAGCCGGTCGGCGGGGTCGGGCACGGCGGACGCGACCAGCTCCCCGACGCCCGTACCGGCCGCGTACCTCTCCTCGAAGTCCGGCCAGGCCATGGCCGTCCGTTCGGGGTGGGCGTGGAAGAGCCGGTGGTAGTGGGCGAAGCCCAACTCCTTCTCGATCAGCGGCCACACGTCCCGCCGGAAGTCGAAGCCGGACGGCCGGGCCAGCAGCGCGTCGACCTCGGCGGGCCCGAAGAACCGCGGCAGCGGCGGCCGTTCACCGGTCCACTCGTAGCCGATCTTCGAGTGGTACGGCACTCCGCGCCGCGAGCCGACGTACAGCACCGGCTCCTGCCCCGAGGGCACGTAGACGTCACCCTCGTACCGTCCGCCGCGCCCCTCGGTGAGCAGCACCATCAGGTCGACGAAGGCCAGCCCGAACCCGCGGACCAGGACGGGCCGGCCGGGCTCGAGCGCGGACAGGTCGCTGTCGGCGGTGAAGTCGGGCGGCAGGTGGACCAGGCCGTGTTCGTCGGCATGGGCCGCCAACTGGCCTTGCTCCTCGTCCAGTTCGGCGTCCAGGTGGCCGAGGGTGAGTACCACGAGGTCGGCGAGCAGGGGCCGGGGGCGGCCCTCCAGCCACACCTGCTGACGTCCTTCGCGGGGACCGCCGACGCGCAGGGCCCGCCGGGGGTGGTGGTGGACGCGGACTCCGTCGGGCAGCGCGGCCACCGCCTGCTCGTGGACCCAGCGCAGATAGGCGCCCTGGAGCTGCCGGTCGGCGAAGGCGGCGCCTTCGATGCCGGCCCACTCGTGCAGGGTGGGACCGGGGCGGACGGGTCCCGCCATGGCCACCGTCTCGTCGGTGAACATGGTGATGTCCTCGGCGTGGGAGTTCATCCACAGCAGCGGGGACTGGTCGGCCCGCCAGATCCGTCCGGCGCCGGGCGGGTGCGGGTCCACGAGATGGATGTCGAGGCCCGAACCGCCGTACAGCTCGGGCGCGTTGGCGGCGATCCGCTCGATCAGGCCGGTCCCTCGCGGTCCGGCGCCCACGATCACCAGCGAGTGCCGCGTCATCGCGCCCGCTCCGAACCGCGCGCGTAGTACCGCTCCACGTAGTACTGGCCGACGCCGAGCACCGAGGTGACGAGGGTGTACCAGACAGTGGCCACCATCAGCAGCGGGATGACCTGGTAGGTGCGGTGGTAGACGAGCTGCACCGAGTGGAGCAGGTCCTGTACGGCGATGACGCTGACGATGGAGGTGCCCTTGAGGGTGCCGATCAGCATGTTCCCGGCGGGCGGCACGATCGAGCGCATCGCCTGCGGCAGCACGATCCGCCACCAGCGCCGCCATCGGCTCAGTCCGAGCGCCTGCGCGGCCTCGATCTGGCCGCGGTCGACGGAGAGGATGCCACCGCGCACCACCTCGGCGGCGTACGCGGCCTCGTGCAGGGTGAGTCCGATGACGGCGACGGTGACCGGCCCGAGCAGGTCGACCGTCCGCACCCCGAACACCCGCGGGTACAGCGCCCCGATGTTGAACCACAGCAGCAGCTGGACCAGGATCGGGATCGACCGGAACAGCCAGACGTATCCCCAACTGACGCTTCTGAGGACCGGGTTGGCCGACAGCCGGGCCGACGCGAGCAGCGCGCCCAGCACGAAGCCGAGCGCCATCACGACCGCGGTCAGCCACAGGGTGAGCCACAGTCCGCGCAGCACGGCGGCGGTGGTGAAGTACTCGGCGACGACGTCCCACTGGAACGCGTCGTTGCGCAGGACCGAGTCGAGCGCGAGGACGAGCAGGACGAGGACGGCGACGGCGGCCGCCCACTGGCCGAGGCGGCGCTGCGGGACGATGCGCAGGGAGGCCGCGTTCTCGGGTATCTCCGGTGCGGGTGCTTTGGCGAGGGTGTCGGAGGACATGCGAAGGCTCCGGGAAGTCGAGTCGGTGATGAACTCGGATGGATGCCTTCACACGGATGCGGCCGAGCCCCTCAGCAGGGCCGCCTTGTGAGACTACGGGGCCGTTTCCCCTCGCTGTCAAGGCTGTCCGTACTGTGAGCCGGACGTCTCAAGTCGGTTGACGCACAACCGGATGCCTGTTCCACTAACCCCATGCATTCGCAGCAGTGGCTGGTCACGCGCTCCCACATCGACTTCGGTCGTGTGTGGTCCTCTTCCTGTTGAGCCGACCCCCTTTCGCTGCCTTTTTCTTCTTCGCCTTCACACGCGCCCTCCCCTCACCCAGCGCTTCTCGCTCCCAGGAGACCCTCCTGCCATGCGCACACCTCTGCGTGCCCGAAATGCCCTCATGGCGCCGTTCGTTCTCATCACCGCCGGGACGCTGTTCCTCACGGCGTGCGGCTCCGGTACCGACGACACGGTGAACGCCGCGGCCCGGTCCGACGAGATCCCCACCGCCGACGTCGTCTCCGCGATCCGCAAGGACCCGGCGGCCGCCGGGCTGCTGCCCCCCGGCGTCCGGAGCCTCACCCTCGCCGTCAGCATCTCCGGCCAGCCGCCCGGTACGTCGATCCTGGACGACGGCAAGACGCTGGCCGGCCAGGACGTCGACTTCGCCCAGGCGGTCGCGAAGGTCCTCGGCGTCGAGCTGAAGACCCGTCAGGCGAGCTTCGAGGCGATCCTGCCGGCCCTGGACAGCGGCAAGTACGACCTCGGCGTCGGCAACTTCGGTGTCACCGACGAGCGCCGCAGGACGATCGACTTCGTCACCTACATCAACGACGGCCAGGGCTTCGCCACCCGTGAGGACAGCGACCTGAAGAAGGTCACCGACCTCCGGCAGCTGTGCGGCCTGAACGTCGCGACCAGCGCGGGCACCACCTTCGAGGCCACCCTGGAGGAGAACAAGCACGTCTGCGCCGACGCCGGCGAGAAGGCGTACCAGGTGCAGACGTACAGCGAGCAGGGCGCGATCTGGTCCTCGCTCCAGCAGGGCCGCAGCGATGTGGTGATGTCCACCATCAACGGCCTGCGCTACGCGGTCGCCCACCAGGAGGGCGTGACGTTCCTGGGCGAGTTCCACCGTCTGGACGTGGGCTTCGCCTTCGACAAGGGCACGAAACTCGCGCCCGCCTTCCAGGCCGCGGTGAACAGGCTGATCGCGGACGGGACGTACGCCGAGATCCTGAAGAAGTGGGGGACGACGGGCTCGGCGATCACCAGGTCCGAGATCTCACCGCCGGAGCTGAAGGACTCCTAGGGGCCGCCGGACAAGACAAGCCGCGCGACGGCCACGGCGAACCCGCGGCCCCTCAACAAGCCGCGCGCCCGATGACAGCGAGCCCGCGCCCCCCGAACAAGCCGCACGACCGGGCCACGGCGAACCCGCGCCCGAACAAGCCGCACGACCGGGCCACGGCGAATCCGCGGCCCCCGAACAGCCGCGCCCCCACGGCGGATCAGCAGTCGCACCCGCAGTCGCAGCAGTCGCACCCGTCACCGCAGCACGAGCAGCAGTCACAGCAATCGCAGCAGTCGCCGCAGTCGCTCTGGTTGCACAGCCCTTCCCTGCGCTGCCGGGTCCACGGGTCCTCGAACTCGCCGCAGCACATCTGGCACGTGCAGGCCAGGCCCAGCCACACCGCACACCCCGCGAGCAGCCCGCGCCGGTCCCGGCGGGGCGGCTCCGGGGGCGGCGGGAAGCCCGGACCGCCCGGGCCGGGAGGCGCGTAGGGGTGCGACAGTTCGCCGCCGTGTCCGCAGGAGGCGGTGCCGAAGGCCCGGTCCACGGACGTCCGCAGCTCGTGCACCAGCAGCACGTGCGCCAGCTTCGGGTCGCCGAACTCGGCCTCCCGCAGCGCGAGCCGGATGCCGTGCACGGCGTCGTCGGCGAGCCGCCGGGCCTCCGCCAGGGAGGTCCCGGTCGCGGTCAGTGGGTTCCACGCCCCCGCCGCGGCGTCGGACTCCCGGTCCTCCACGGCGTCCAGCAGATGCGCGAGCCGCCCGAAGAGGCGCCCGGCCTCGGCGAGCGGCGCGGCGTTGCCCGGCCGTCCGGCGAGGACCGCGGTGTGCGCGAAGGCGGCTGCGGTGGCCGTCTCGGTCGGCTCGGTGACGGTCAGGATCGGGGTGCCGGGCCCGGCGAGGGTCTCGATGCCGAGCTGCCGGTCCACGGCGTCCACGAGCACGGCGGTGTCGAACCCGACGGCGAGACCACCGCGGGCCCCCGCCGCACCCCAGCTCGACGCGACCCGGCGGGCCGCGAGCGCCACCGGCTTGCGGGCCAGCAGCCCGTCGCCGTCGGCGACATGGTCACGGACCTTGGCGGAGGCGAGCACCAGCGAGACGGCGGCCGACAGGCGCGCGCCCTCGCCGTCCGCGACGGAGGCGGTGCGCATGCCGCGCAACGGGCACGGGCCCGCCGTCCGCCGTCCGCCCGCGTCCCGCGGGGCCTGAGCCTCCGTCAGAACCGATATGAGCAGACCGTCATAGTTGGTGACGATCCGCGCGAATTGCCCGTGATCCTTGCGCAGCGCGAGACACAACCCGCACAAATGCGCCATCCACTGGGTCTTGAGGCTCTCCCCGAGCCGATGCCGGCAGGGCCTGACGATTCCGAACATGACGATCCCCCGTGGTCAGTACGACGTTGAGCGGCGGCATCGTATCGGTCCGTCGTTCACCCGTACGCCCCGACCGTCACCCATACGCCGTGAAGAATCATATTTCACTCACAGTCAGCAGCCGTTTGGGGAACGGCCCTTGTGAAACGCGGGCCCTCGACGTATGCGCTGTGCACCAGTACCGTCACAAACCCCCCGCGCGGCGTCTATCCACATGGCGCGTCATCCGCATCATGGATGACGATAGGGATACGTAAAGAGAGAAAGACCGCTGTGAGAGGAGGCGTCCATGGGATCGGTGCGCAAGGCGAGTGCCTGGCTGGGCCTCGTTGACGACAACGATGACGAGCGTTACTACGACGACGACGGCTACTCCGAAGGAACCGAGCCCGGGGATGCCTGGGTCACCGACCCGCGGGTCAAGGTGGCCTCGGACGTCGCCGAGGAGAAGGGCCGTCGCATCGGCACGGTCACCCCCGACAGCTTCCGGGACGCGCGCGCCATCGGCGAGCTCTTCCGGGACGGGGTCCCCGTCATCATGAACCTGACCGCGATGGAGGCGACCGACGCCAAGCGCGTCGTCGACTTCGCAGCCGGCCTGATCTTCGGCCTCCGCGGTTCCATCGAGCGCGTGTCCACACGCGTCTTCCTGCTGACCCCCGCCCACACCGAGATCGTGAACGGCGCCCCGGCCGCGCACCGCACGGACGGCTTCTTCAACCAGAGCTGAGGCAGGGCCGCTCACCGGCCCTGCCCCCGCGCAGGGTTACCGAGAGGCTTTACCGGAACGCGTCGAGTCCGGTGAGCGCCTTGCCCAGAACCAGTTGATGCATCTCGACGGTGCCCTCGTAGGTGAGCACCGACTCGAGATTCGTCGCGTGCCGCATGACGGGGTACTCCAGGGAGATCCCGTTGGCACCGAGGATGGTGCGCGAGGTCCGGCAGATCTCGATCGCCTCCCGTACGTTGTTCAGCTTGCCGAAGCTGACCTGCTCCGGACGCAGCCGCCCGGCGTCCATCCGCCGCCCGAGGTGGTGGGCGAGCAGGATCCCCTTGTGTAGTTCGACCGCCATGTCGGCGAGCTTGGCCTGGGTGAGCTGGAAGCCGCCGATGGGCCGCCCGAACTGCTCCCGGGACTTCGCGTAGTCCACGGCCGCCTCCAGACAGGACCGCGCCGCCCCCATCGCCCCCCAGACGATCCCGTACCGGGCGTGCGACAGACAGCTCAGCGGGCCCTTGAGCCCGACGACCTCCGGCAGCACCGCGTCCGCCGGCAACCGCACGTCGTCCAGGACGAGTTCGCTCGTCACCGAGGCACGCAGCGACCACTTGTGCTTGATCTCCGGTGCCGAGAACCCGGCCACGTCGGTCGGCACGACGAACCCGCGGATGCCGTCGTCGGTCTGCGCCCACACCACGGCGACCCCGGCGACGGACCCGTTGGTGATCCACATCTTGCGCCCGTTGAGCACCCAGTCCGTGCCGTCCTTCTTGGCGTACGTCCGCATGGAGGCCGGGTCGGACCCGTGGTCGGGCTCGGTCAGCCCGAAGCACCCGATGACCTCCCCGGCCGCCATGCGCGGCAGCCAGTTCCGCTTCTGCTCCTCGGAGCCGAAACGGTGGATGGCGTACATGGCGAGGGAGCCCTGCACGGAGACGAGGGACCGGATCCCGGAGTCGGCGGCCTCCAGCTCCAGACAGGCGAGCCCGTACTGCACGGCGCTGGCCCCGGCGCACCCGTACCCGTCGAGCGACATCCCGAGCGCCCCGATCCCGCCGAGCTCGCGGGCGAGTTCCCGGATGCCGGGCAGCTCGCCGCTCTCGTACCAGTCGGCGACGTACGGCAGGACCCGGTCGGCCGCCCAGGACCGCACGGTGTCCCGGACGGCGAGGTCCTCCGGCTCCAGCAGGTCGTCGATGCCGAGCGGATCGGCCGGATCGAACGGGGGCAGCTTCACGGACGCGGACATGGGGCACCCTCCGGCAACTGAAAACTAGCAGCGCTAGTCACGACTCTCCGGCCGACGTTACGGGTGCAGTCTCGCGCACGTCCAGTACCTCAGGCGGAGACGCGGGACTCCGCGACTTCCCGGGGCGCGGGCACCTCGACCGTCATCGGCTCGCAGCTCATGGCCCGCGGCAGCCGCAGCGCCATCACCGCGCCGAGCAGCAGCAGGCCCGCGCTGACCAGCAGCGTCACATGCAGACCGTGCACGAAGCAGTCCCGCGCGGTGCGGCGCAGGGTCTCCCCGGCCGATCCGCCGAGCCGCGCCGCGACCTCGTAGGCCTCGCCCAGTGAGTGCCCCGCCCGCGCCGAGTCGGCGGCCGGGACGCCCTGCACCGAGGAGAGCCCGGGGGCGTACGCCGCGTTCATCACGCTGCCGAGGAGCGCGATGCCGATCCCGGCACCGAGCTGGTAGGAGGTCTCGCCGATCGCCGCGGCCCCGCCCGCCTGCTCCGGCGGTGCCTCGCTGAGCATCGACTCGTAGGCCCCGAAGAGCGTGACCTCCAGACCGAAGCCCAGCAGGACGAAGCCGGCGAGCAGCAGGGGCGTGTTGTCCTCGCCGCCCATCGCCATGAGGGTCAGCACGGCGACCGCCGTCAGGAGGAAGCCGAAGCAGACCATCCGGCGCGGGCCGAACCGCCGCAGCAACCGCGCACCGGCGAGCCCGGAGGCCATGGCCGCGATGGTCAGCGGCAGCAGCCGCAGTCCCGTCTCCAGCGGGGACAGGCCCAGCACCAGCTGGAGGTACTGCGCCGCGATCAGCTCCAGGCCCACCAGCGCGAGCATCGCCAGCACGATGCAGCCGACGGAGGTGCTGAAGGCCGGGCGGGAGAACATCCGGAGGTCGACGAGGGGATGCGTGCGGCGCCGCTGCCGACGGACGAAGAGGACCAGCAGGGCGGCGCCGACCAGCAGGGGCAGCGCCGTGAGCCCGTCGAGCTCGCCGCTGCCGAGCCGCTTCACGCCGAGGACCAGGCCGAAGAGGCCCGCGGCGGCCGTCAGCGCGCCGACCACGTCCCAGGGGCCCTCGGCGGTGCCCTTCGACTCGGGCAGCAGCAGTCGGCCCACCGGCAGGCTGACCAGCATCAACGGGATGTTGACGAGGAAGACCGAGCCCCACCAGAAGTGCTCCAGGAGGAAACCGCCGAGCAGCGGGCCGACGGCCGCGCCGACCGCGGCGACCGCGCTCCAGATGCCGATGGCGAGGGCGCGCTCACGCCGGTCGGGGAAGACCTGGCGAAGGATCGAGAGCGTGGCGGGCATGATCATCGCGCCGCCGACGCCGAGCAGGGCGCGGGCCACGATCAGCACCTGGGCACTGTCGGCGAGGGCGGCCATGCCGGAGGCGACGCCGAACAGGGCGTAGCCGAGCAGGAGGATCCGTCTGCGGCCGACACGGTCGCCGAGCGTGCCGAAGAGGATCAGCAGCGAGGCGCAGACAAGGGGGTAGACGTCGACGATCCAGAGCAGTTCCACCGCGCCGGGCGTGAGGTCCTCGGTGACCGCGGGCACGGCCACGTGCAGCACGGTCGCGTCGACCGCGACCAGCAGCAGGCTCACACAGAGGACGACGAGGACGACCCAGCGGTCGGCACCGGCCCCGGCCGCCCGACGGCGCAGCGCGGCGGCGACCGTGGAAGTCCCGGACATGTACGTACCTCCCAGATGTTCCCTCGCGTTCGGCGGGCACACGGGGTGGGGACTCCCCGTGATCTCGGCCGGAGGAGCGGTGGACTCCGGCCCGCGCAACGAAGGCGAGTGACACGTCAGCGTACGCGAGTTCACCCGTCGGCCAAGTGGTGGACCTCTCACACTCCGCGGAGAACACGTGTGGCGTACGCCACTGCCGTCCCGTACCGCACATGCCGTGGAGCGGCCGTGCGGTGCGGCGCGCCGTCGATAATCGGACCCGTGACCGATCTTGAGACGCGCGCCGTGCCGCGGGAGAGCGCCCTGCGGCGTGCCGCCCCGGCCCTCCTCGGGTACGCGGCCGTCCGCGCGCTCGGCCTGCTCGCCCTCGCGCTGTGGAGCGCGGCACGCGACAAGAGCGCGTACACGCTGCTGACGGCCCGCTGGGACTCCCTCTGGTACACCAGGGTGGCCGAGCTGGGATACGGCTACGAGGTGCGCCTGCCCAACGGGGACGTCCACTCCAACCTGGCCTTCTTCCCCCTGCTGCCGTGGCTGGAGCGGGGCCTGGCGGCCGTCTCCCCGCTGTCGGCCGCCGACGCCGGCTTCGTCGTCAGCCTGCTGGCCTCGCTCGCGGCGGCCTGGGGCGTCTTCGCGGTCGCGGACCATGTGTACGGCCGCAGGGCCGGGGTCTGCGCGGTGCTGGTCTGGGCGGTGCTGCCGGTCGGGATCGTGCAGTCGATGGCGTACAGCGAGTCGCTGTTCACCGCTCTCGCCGCGTGGTCGCTGTACGCGGTGCTGACGGGCCGCTGGGTGCTCGCGGGCACCCTGGCGTCGCTGGCCGGCCTGACCCGGCCGGTGGGGCTCGCGGTGGTGGCGGCGGTGTGGGCGGCCGGGATCGTGGCGTTCCGGCGGGACCGGGCGGCCGCGAGCACTCCCTCGCCGGAGCCGGAGCGCACCGGCGCGAGCACTCCCTCGTCCGGGCGGGGGCGAAGCGCGGCACGGGCGGACGGCGCGAGCGCCGGGGAACGCGCCCCGGCTCCGGCGATCGCGGCGCGGGACGGGCGCACCACGACAGCGGACGGCGCGCACATCCCGTCCAGCGCCCCGGTGTCCGGCGGCGGACGCCCCCTCGAGCGCGCCCTCGGCATGCTCCTCGCGCCCCTCGGCGCCGCCGCGTACGTCCTGTGGGTCGGCCACCGCACCGGCCAGGGCCCCCTCGGCTATCTCGACGTCCAGGCCGGCTGGCGCAACGGCTTCGACGGCGGGTACGCCTTCGCGCGGTTCGTCGGCGAGAAGTTCGCCTCCTTCCCCTCCGCCCTCGCCGGCGTGGGCCTGATCATCGGGGTCGGGCTCGTCGTATGGCTGTACGTCGTCGGCGTACGGCAGCGTCAGCCGCTGCCGCTGGTGGTGTACGCGGGTGTCGTGACCGCGCTCGCCCTGTGCGCGTCGAGCTACTTCGGCTCGAAGCCGCGCCTGCTGCTGCCCGCCTTCCCCCTTCTGTTCCCCCTGGCCCTGGCGCTGGCGCGGCTGCGCACGTCCCGGGCGGCTCTGGTGGTGTGCGGTGTCGCCGTCGCGTCGGCCGTGTACGGCGCGTTCTGGCTGAACGGCTCCGGCCCGCCATGATCGACGCGCGGGGTCCGATGAGCGCCCGGATAATTCCGCCCCATCATCCGGTGAACGAATTCATAAGCGGCCATAAACCGGAACCCGGACGATCAAAGGAATTGAAGGGGGGAGTCGGCCCGGATAGTGGATTCCTCGGAAATAAACCTCTCCCTGAGAGGAATCCCACATCACATCGTCATCACAAAGCCGTGGATTCGCCGGGCATCCCACCTCACTCGCTGTAACGTCGATTGGGTGCGTACCGAACGAAACCTCACCCGTCTGGACCGGGTGTTCACCAGGCTGGACCGTGAGCCGGAACGACCGGCTCACCTCGACATGCCGAGGATGTCCCGGCACCGCATCGCGCTGATCGCCGGAGGCCTCGCCTCCTACCTGGCGATCGTGTGGCTCGTGGTCGACACCTCGTGGCTGGTCCGCCTGGACTGGCAGGTCATGTTCTTCCGGCCGTACCAGCAGTGGGCGGAGATCCACTGGTTCGTCGACTACTACGTGGTGCTCGGCCAGCGCGGCCCGACCGCGGTGATGGTCGCGTCCTGGCTGGGCTGGCGCTCCTGGCGGCAGCACACCCTGCGCCCGCTGCTCACGCTGGGGGCCTCACTGCTGCTGCTGAACATCACCGTCGGCGCCGCCAAGCTCGGCATGGGCCGGCTCGGCCCGCACTACGCGACCACCATCGGCTCGAACGAGATGGGTCTGGGCGGCGATATATTTCCCAGCGGCCACACCGCGAACGCGGTGGTGACCTGGGGCATCCTGGCCTATCTGGCGTCCACCCCGAGAGCCCGCAGATGGCTGTCCGCCGTCTCCGCCGTGACGTCCCTCGGGGTCGGCCTCGCCACCGTCTACCTCGGTACGCACTGGCTGAGCGACGTGCTCCTCGGCTGGGTCGCGGGGCTGCTGATCCTGCTGGCGCTGCCGTGGTGCGAGCCGCTGATCGCCCGCGCCGAGACCGCCGTCTTCGATCTGCGCGACCGCTGGCGGGCCCGCCGGGCGGCTCCCGCGACGGTCCAGCCCGTCGAGGTCCCGGTGTCGCTCAAGCCGCGCACCCCGGCCTCCCAGAGCGAGCCCGCGGCCCGCTCGCCCCGGACGCCCGCCCATCTGGCCCCGGGCCCGCACACGGCCCGCTCGGAGCGCACCCCGGTCACCCCGGTCGGCAGTCGCCGGCCGCCCCACCCTCACCCCCACCCCGACCGCGGCGCCCGCGGTACGACCTCGGCGGCCCGCCCCCTGACAGGCGGCTAGCCGGCGGACAGCGGGGACGGTACGCACACACCCGCAGCGACGGCCCCGGTTCCTCTCCAGGAACCGGGGCCGTCGTCGTCTCCGCGACCGGTGTCAGCCCTTCCAGGCCCGGGCCACGTGACCGTCCTTCACCTCGAAGTTCAGCCGGCCCGCGCGGTACTCCATGGTGATGATCGCCCCCGGCGGCAGCGAGCGCACGCTCGACCAGCCCTTGTCGCGGGCGAGCCGCTCGGCCCGGTCGGAGTCCAGGCCGACGTACGCGTCCGGGTTGTCGTGGGGTTCGGCGGGTGGTGTCGGTATGGGTGCCATACCGACACGCTAGGCCCTGTCCGCGGGGCGGGGCCAGGAATCAGGACACGGTGGGTCACTGATCCCCCTCCGGTCACGCTTCTGTCACAGGATGCCGACAGCCGTTTCCACCGAACTCCGTCACACGTACGGGCGGTTCCCCAGGCCTTCCGCCCGCCCTCGCCCGTAATTCCCCTATGCCGGAGCCGCTCTCCGAATAACGGCACGGAAAGGGCCGGGAGACATACCGCCGGAGCCTTTTCATTCCCGCTCGAAGGGGGTTCGCGGGACCTGACATCTCGTAGGAAAAGCACGGGTCAGGCACAGAATCACCGCACTCCCCCATCGCGACGATCCCGGGGCTACGGCCACTCCCCGGAGCGGCCGACCCCCTGCCCGCCGCCGCGGCAGACCGTCACGACGCCGCCCCGGATCCGCTCCGAGCCCCCGGCGTCCGACCCGCGCCCTCCCGCGTACGCGGCCGGGATTCCGCGGCCCGCGCCAGGGAGCGGGCGAGCCGGTCGTGGGCCGTCCTGATCGCCTCGGTCAGCTCGGCGGGCTCCAGCACCTCGAACTCGAAGCCCGTCATCATCACGTGGATCACCATCACGTCGAGGCTCGCGGCCCCGGTGCGCAGCACGCAGGCGTCCGGGCCGTCGGCCTCCAGCTGTCCGGAGCTCGGTGAGATCTTCTCGGCCGCCTCCTCGATCGGCACCAGGAGCCGCACGACGGCCTGCGCGGCGTACGCGCGCGTGGAGACGCCCCGGGAGACGAATGCGGCGAGGTCCTCGGCGGGCGGTGTGCGGGGCGTGAAGCGGGGTCCGTGCGGCGGTCTGGGGGTGATGCGGTCGACCCGGAAGGTCCGCCAGTCGTCGCGGTCGAGGTCCCAGGCGACCAGGTACCAGCGGCGCTCGGTGCACACCAGGCGGTGCGGTTCGACGCTGCGGCGGGTGGGCTCGCCGTGATGGCTGCGGTACTCGAAGCGCAGGCGCTCGGCGTCCCGGCAGAGATGGGCGAGCTCGGTCAGCACGGCCGGGTCCACCGGAGAGGCCTGGGGGCCGCGCAGCATCGGCACGGTGAAGGCGGTGAGGGCGCCCACCCGGCGGCGCAGCCGGCTCGGCAGGACCTGCTCCAGCTTGGCGAGGGCCCGTACGGAGGTCTCGCCGATGCCCTCGATGCCCTGTCCGGCGGCCGTGCGCAGCCCGACGGCCACGGCGACCGCCTCGTCGTCGTCCAGCAGCAGCGGCGGCAGCTCGGCGCCCGCGCCCAGCTGATAGCCGCCTCCGGTGCCGGGGCTGGCGTTGACGGGATAGCCCAGCTCGCGCAGTCGGTCCACGTCCCGGCGCACGGTGCGCGGGGTGACGCCGAGGCGTTCGGCGAGGTCGGCGCCGGACCAGTCGCGGTGGGCCTGGAGCAGCGAGAGCAGACGCAGGAGTCGTGCCGAGGTCTCCAACATGACCTTGAGTCTGGCAGGCCTTGCGGACAGTCGCTGTCCGCAAGGGTTACTTCGCCGCCCTGGAGGTACCGGATCTGCTGGCCGGCGACGTCCGGGAGTTCTTCGGTTCGCTGCGCTGAACCGGGTGGTTCAGTAGGGAAGTTGCGGGACGTCGAAGCAGGTGCTGTCCATGTCGCCCTGCGAGACCCAGCCCGTGCCGTCCCGCCACCGGGCCACCGACAGACACGTCCTGCGGGTCGTCGGTGGCTCGGCCAGCCGCTCGAACCGGACGGGGAGCAGCAGGCCGTCCGCGGTGTAGTCCTCGCCGCGGTTCATGAAGTCGTCCACGCACGCGCGCGTGACGCCGCTCTCCGTCCTCGCGCAGTGCTCGGCGGCCCGTGTGAACCACATCGCGGCCGCCCACCCCTCCAGTTGCCACTGCGAGTGGGTCTCCAGGCCCTCGGTCGCGTCCCGGAACGCACGGACGGCCTTGTGGCCGGTGTCCTCGTGGTTGCGGCTGGATCCGGTGGCCCACAGGGCGTTGCGGCAGGTCGGGGAGTCCTTGTAGACCTCGGGGACGGCGGAGCTCCAGTTCTGCACATGGGTGACCTTGGCGGTGATCCGGACGCCGACGTCGTCCATCGCCTCGCACAGCCGGGCGTTGCCGTGCGCGTCGATGGCGTCGAAGACCAGGTCCACGCCCCGCTCCTTCAGGTCGGCGGCCACGGCACGGAAGTTGGGCAGCGCGAAGTCGACCTGCTCGCCGACCACCTGGTACCCCTCGGCCTCCAGACCCCGCTCGACGAGCCGGGCGTAGGCGGCCGAGGCGGCCTGGTTGTACGAGACGACGGCGGCCGTACGCGCCCCGTGCTCGCGCTTGAAGTACCGGTAGACCTCGGTGCCGCCGTACTGTCTGCCGTCCCAGCCCTTGGTGCCGTCGCGGGGCGCGAGACTGCCGTAGACGCCGTACAGGTGCGGATAGGTGTCGTAGGCGGCCCCGATGGGCTGGCCGCCGATGTCGGGCACGCGCGCGCGGGAGACCCGGGAGGCGCCCGCGTAGTCGAGGGCGGTGGTGGCGACCAGGGCCACCACCTCGTCCTCGTCGATCAGTTGGTGCACACAGGTGTTGTTGCCGACGCCGCTGCCCCCGTCGTCGCACTCGCGGACCTCCACCCGGCGCCCGTCGATGCCGCCGCGCGCGTTGAGCCGGTCGAACCAGGCCTTCGCCCCGTCGCGGGGGTCGACGAAGGTGTCGCCGCCGACGGGGCTGGTGACGCTGGTGACGATGCCGACGCGGATCGGGGTGGCGTTACGCGCGGGTGCCGAGCGCTCCGCGTGCTCGAAGTCGCTCTCCGGCAGCCGGCTGCCGCAGGCCGCGCTCAGGGCGAGCAGCAGCACCGCGGCGACGGCCTCAGCAGCCCGGCAGCGCCGACGCCGACGCATTGCCGCTCAGCTGGACCAGGGCGCACAGCGTGCTGACGGACACCTTCCAGGTGCCGTCCTGCTCGACGGCCGTCCCCTTGGTGTCCGGCAGGGCGGTGGCACCGTTCAGGAGCAGGGTGTACGTCACGGTCGCCTTGGTCGCCGAGCCGAACTCCACCCCGCTGACCTCGGTGTCCACCTGTCCGCCGCGCTTGTCGCCGCTGAAGGCGGCCAGGACGGGCCCCATCTCGTCGCCGTTCTCCAGGACGGCCTGCTTCTGCTCGGTGGAGGTCCTGGGGTCGAAGAACCTCTCCCAGTTCTCCGTGACCTCCTTCTCGGCCGCCGCCCGGTCGGCGGGCCCACCGGCCGACGCGCTCGTGCGCGGCGCGCTGCTCGTCGTCTCCGGGGTCGGCGTCACGGACGGGCTCTCGTTCCCGCCGCTGTCGTCGCCGCATGCCGTGAGGGCCGCGGCGAGGACGAACACCACCGCCGCCGGCCCTCGGCTGCGCTTGCCCCATGTGCGGTCGCTCGCGAGGACCATCTGGCTCACCACCGGGTGTCGGTCCGGGCCGCGTGCGCCCGGTGCTTTCAGGGTCGGCTTCCAGAAGGCATAGTGCAAAAGATTGGCCGACATGGACAGGCACGCGACATGGGGGAGCCAGATGCGGACAGCCCGAGTGCGGACCGTGCACCCCGTCCTGTGGGCCGGCTGGGCCGCGCTCGCCGCGGGCGCGGTGCTGTGCGTCATCGGCTGGTACGGCGTCTCCGGCGAGCGGTACGCCGAGCGGCAGCTGCCGTACCTGGCCTCCTGCACGGTCCCCGGCGCCGCCCTGATCATCGCCGGCGCGGTGCTGCTCACCCACGGCCGGGGCGCCCTGGCCGCCGCGCGCGTGGAGGAGCTGTACGGCCTGCTGGTGGCCGCCGAGCCCGAGGACGACTCCGCGCGTCCCGCCACCGCTCCCCTGGCCGTCAGCGGCGACCTGCTGATGGTGCCGGGCGGCACCCTGTGGCACCGCGCGGACTGCCCGCTGGTCTCCGGGAAGGCCGAGGCCGTACCGGTGGACGCCCAGCGGGTGGCGAGCGGTGACCTGGGCCCGTGCCCCATCTGCGAGCCCGCCGGGGAAACCGGCTGATGTCCTCGCTCACCTACGACCTCACGCTCGCCGGCCTCTCGGTCGGCAGCGCGGCCGCCCTCACCGGAATCGGCCTGATCGTGACGTACCGCGCGACCGGTGTCCTGAACTTCGCGCACGGGGCGATCGCCATGGTGTGCGCGTACGCGCTGCGCGCCTGCGTGGTGGAGTGGGGCTGGCCGCTGTGGGCGGGCGCGACGCTGACGCTGCTGGTCCTGGCACCGGGTCTCGGGGTGGCGCTGGAGCGCTTCGTGTTCCGGCCGACGGCGGTCCTGGGCGGCGACCCGGCGCAGACCCTGGTCGCGTCGATCGGCGTGTTCGTGCTGCTGGTGGGCGGCGCGACGCTGGTGTGGGGGCAGGGCACGCGGGACGACGCGCCGGAGGTGCTGCGGGCGGATCCGTGGGGGCAACTGGCCGTCGTGCTGGTCCTTTCCGCGGCCGTCGGGGCGGTGGTCCGCTGGGCGCGCTTCGGGCGGGAACTGCGGGCCGTGGTCGACGACCGGCAGCTGGCCGTGCTGGGCGGCATCGACGCGGACCGGGTGGCCGCGGCGGGCTGGGCGTTCGGCTCGTTCACGGCGGGCCTGACGGGCGTCCTGCTGGCGCCCCACGTCCGCCTGGACCCGTACGGCCTGCCGCTGCTGGTGATGGAGGTCGTGGCGGTGGCGGTGGCGGCCCGGATGCGCAGCCTGCCGGTCGCCGTGGTCGTCGCGCTGGGCATCGGGGTGGCGCAGAGCCAGCTGACGCGGCTGCATCCGGCGGGCTGGGGCGAGCCGCTGCTCCAGGCGGTCGGGGCGAACCTGTTCGTGGTGGCGCTGCTGGTCGCGGCGCTCGTGCTGCCCCGCGTCGGCACCCGGGACGCCCTGCCGCGCACGGCCTCCGCGCGCGTGCCGACCCCGCCGGGCGCGTGGATCGTGGCGGTGGTGCTGTTCCTGCTCCCGCTCGGCTTCGCGGGCCCGGACCTCCAGACGTCGGTGCAGGTGCCCGCGCTGGGGGTGGTGCTGCTGTCGCTGGTGGTGGTCACGGGCCGGGGCGGCCAGATCTCCCTGGGGCAGGCGGCGTACGCGGGCCTCGGCGCCCTGTTCACGGCCCTGCTGGCGGCCGGCCGCTTCCCCGGACTGCCCCGGCTGCCCGAACTGCTCGCGCTGGCCGTGGCGGTGACGCTGGTGGCCCCCCTGGGCCTGCTGACGGGGTGGCCGGCGATCAGCCGCCGGGGCCTGGCGCTGGCCCTGGCCACCTTCGCGGTGGGCGTCGGGGTGAGCCGCTTCGTCTTCGCGCAGCCGTACGCCACCTCGGGGCTGTCGCTGGGGCGCCCGGCGGGCTTCGACGGTGACCGGGCCTACTACGCCCTGGAGCTGGCGCTGTTGGCGGCGGCCCTGCTGGCGACCCGCCTGCTCCGCACCGGCCGTACGGGCCGGGCGCTGGCGGCGATGCGCGACCACGAGGCGGGCGCGTCGGCGGCGGGCGTCCGGGTGCCGTCCCTGAAACTCCTGGCGTTCGTCGCGGGTGCCGCGCTGGCCGCCCTCGGCGGCGGCATGCTCGGCATGGGCCTGCGCGCCTTCGACCCCGGCGCCTACGACCCCGTCCGCGGCCTGCTGTGGTTCGCCGCGGTGGTGGTCCTGGGCGCCGACAGCACCCTGGGCGCGCTCCTGGCGGCGGCCCTGCTGGTCGGCCTGGACGCGGGGGCGCGAGGCGGGGTGGCGGCGGCTCTGATCGGCGTACTGGCGGTCCTGGTGGGCCGGTTCCCGGGTGGCCCGTACGAGGCGCTGCGGGCGGTGGCGGGGCGGCTGCGACCGCGGCGGGCGGTGCGGCCGACGCCGCTCGGGGAGGCGGTGCGGGCGAGGCTGCGGCCGGCGCGGCCGCGGCCGGCGCGGGTCCCGGCGCCGCCGGTGACCGTCGCCGCGCGCCCGGCGGGGCCACCCGCCCGCACGCTCAGGGCGCGCGGTCTGAAGGCCCGCTACGACGGTTTCACCGCTCTGGACGCCGTCGACCTCGACATCCCGCCCGGCCGGGTCACCGCGATCGTCGGACCCAACGGCGCGGGCAAGAGCACCCTCTTCCACTGTCTGGCCGGCACCCTGACCCCCGCCGGCGGCAGGATTCTCCTCGGCACCCGGGACATCACCGCCCTCCCCGCGCACGCCCGCACCCGCCTCGGGGTCGCCCGCACCTTCCAGCAGCTGTCGGTCTTCCCGTCGTTGACCGTGGCGGACAACGTGCGCGTGGGCGCCGAACAGGGCCGCGTCCCCGATCCGGCGGCCGTCGAGCGGGTCCTTCGGCTGCTCGCCCTGGACGGCCCGGTCCGGGATCTCCCCGCCGCCGGCCTGCCCACCGGCACCCTGCGCCGCACCGAACTCGCCCGAGCCCTCGCCGGCGGCCCGCGCGTGCTGCTCCTCGACGAACCCGCCGCCGGTCTGGACACCGCCGAGGTCGCCGCGCTGGCCCGGGTCCTGAGGGCCCTGGCCGCCGACGGCACGGCACTGCTCGTCGTGGAGCACGACCTCGACCTGGTCGCCGACCTCGCCGACGTCGTGCACGTCATGACGGCGGGCCGCATCGTCGCCTCGGGACCCCCCGCCCACGTCCTCGACACCCTGCGGACGGCCACCCCATGACGACGACCACCCTCGCGCTCCGCCACGCGCGCGTGCGCTACGGCCCCCTGGAGGCCCTGCACGGCGTCACCCTCGCCGCCCCGGGCCCTGGCCTGACCGTCCTGCTGGGCCGCAACGGCAGCGGCCGTACGACGGTCCTGCGCGCCCTCGCCGGCACCGTGCCGCTCTCCGGCGGCGCCGTGGTCTGGGACGGCACCGACGTGACGCGCCTGCCCGCTCACGTGCGCGCCCGGTGCGGTCTGTGCCTGGTCCCCGAGCGGCAGGCGGTATTCGGTTCGCTCACGGTGCGCGAGAACCTGACGCTGGCCTCCCCGTCGTACGGCGCGGCCCTCGACGCCTATCCTCAGCTCGCCGCGTTGCTCGGGCGCCGCGCGGGCACCCTCTCGGGCGGTGAGCAGCGCATGCTCGCGCTCTCCCGCGCCGTGCTGGCCCGCGCGCGCGTGGTGCTCGTCGACGAGCCCACGCAGGGCATGTCCCCCGCGGTCGCGGCCCGCACCTACGAGGTGCTCAGCGGCCTAGACGCGTGCGTGGTCGTCGCCGAGCAGCGGCTGCCGCCCGCGCTGCACGGGCGGCCCGCGCTGGTGTACGAACTGCGCCGCGGCACGGTGGTGTTCAGCGGAGAGGCGGCCGAACTGGCCCCGCCGGCAGGGGCGGACCGAACACGGCCGGGCGCCGGGTAGTGCTCTTGGCGGCCTTCGGGAGCGCCAGGAGCGTGCCCGGGTTCAGCCGGTCCGGATAGGGGCCGATCATGTCCTTGTTGGCCTGGTAAAGCGCCTGCCAGCCGCCCTTGACGCGGTACTTGCGGGCGATCGCGTCGAGGGTGTCGCCGGCTCGCACCGTGTGCATACGGCCCTTGAGCCCGTACCGCTTCGAGCAGACCGGCCAGGCCTCCCAGCCCTGCACGGCCAATACCTTCTGGGCGACGGCGATCTGCTGCTCCCGGGTGGCGAGATCCGCGCGCGGGGCGTACTTCAGCCCGCCGAACGACTCCCAGGTGGGCTGCCAGAACTGGAGGCCGCCGTAGAAGCCGTTGCCGGTGTTGACGTCCCAGTGCCCGCTGCTCTCGCAGAACGCGACACACGACCAGGGCCAGCCGTCGCGGGCGCAGTCGTAGGACACGGGCGCGGGGTTCGGACCGGGGGCCGGGGGTGGTGGGGCCGCGTGGGCCAGGGCGGGTGCTGCGGCGAGCAGACAGGCGGCGAGGAGGAGTTCGAGCGGCTTGCGGTACATCGGCCCATGCTGGGCGGGGCGTCGCGCGGGGCCGTCGAGGCGCGGCGGGAGAGCGGAGGGCCCCACCCGGTCGGCGGACCGGGCGGGCGGGGTGCCGTGCCCGGGAGGGGTGTGGGTGTGCCGGTCACCGTCGCTCGGGTGGTTCGATTCCGTTCGCCCAAGAGCGTGACTCCCGCCGCGGATCGGCCGTTGTCTCCTTCATGAGCCCGGGACCCACCCGGGCACCGCTTCCCGAGGGAGTCACCCGTGCCGCGCATGCTCGACGTCAGCGACGAGGTTCGCGCCGAGATCGGCGACGATGAGGCCGACCGGCTGCTCGCCGGTGAGAACGCCCCCGGCAGTTACGACTGCACGTCCTGCCGCACCCCGGGCGACTCCGAAGCGGAGCGCACCAGCACCGTCCTGTTCATCGGCGACGAGACCGCCGTCCTCGCCTTCGCGCACGCCACCTGTCTGCCCTCGCAGGTCGTCCAGGTGACCGAGGAGCAGCTTCAGGGCGCCGTGCGGTCCATCAGCGGCGACAGTGTCGACCTGGAGGCCGACAAGGTCGTGCCCGAGCAGGCGGTGCTCGGTGTCACCAGCGGACTCGTGCTGATCGCCGGGGAGTTGCACCCGGCGCTCGTGGTCGAACCGACCGGCCCCATCGTGCGCCCCGGCGCGACGGGGGCGGGCGACGACTTCCTGCCGCTGCTGATCGAGCAGGGGTTCATGCCGATCCCGCAGTTGACCGAGGTGCCGCCGGTGCTGCACGGCTGGTCGGTGCTGCTGGCGGTGGGCCAGCTGCACGCGGTGCTCCAGCCGAACGCGGCGGGCGGCCAGCCGGTCGCGTGGTGGCAGGCGCACCAGCCGCTCCAGGTCACCGAGAGCTGGCGGGCGGCGGCGAACAAGCACCAGCAGGTGCTGATGTTCGCGGCGCCGGCGGGCTCGATCGGGCGTCAGCCGCGGGAGGACCTGCTGCGGGGCGCGATCGACAAGGCGGCGGCGAACGGGAAGCTGGTCGCCGCCGCGATGCCGCTCGCGGGGACCTGAGGGCGTCGGACGCACGGGGCCGCGTCCTCGTCGGCGGGTGGGGGTGGTGCGCGGCTCGTCGCGCGGTTCCCCGCGCCCCCAACGGGCGCTCCCCCGGCCGCATCTCAGGAGGCCTGGGGTCGTTTGGACATACGTGCACACCTACGACGTTCCCCGCCGCCAGTCCTACCAGTCGATTCCGCCCTCGCGGTCGGTTCCGGACCCGCTGTGCGGCCCCTCGGTCACGCCGATCTACGACGCGCTCTACGCCGAGTACGTCAAGTCGTTCCGCTCGCTGCCGGGTGACCGCAGCGGCGAGGAGGAGCTGGGGTTCACGGCCTTCGGGTGCCTGTCCCAGGGTTCCGACTCCTACGGCGGGCACCGGCCGGGATCGTTCAGCAGCTCGTACAGCGCCTACAGCGCGGGGGCGCACAGCGCCCGGGCCGGACAACAGCAGTCGCAGTGGCAGCGCGTCGGGCAGATCGGGCAGCACGGCACGGTGGTGCAGCACGTACCGACCGGGCTGCCGCCGGGCCAGCGCCGCGGCTTCTGAGCCGGTCGCGAAGACGCCGGAGGGGCGGTCCCGATTCGGGGCCGCCCCTCCGGCGTCACAGCGTCTACTTCTTCTTGCCGCGCTTCTCGCGCACCCGCACCGAGATGTGGATCGGGGTGCCGTCGAAGCCGAACTCCTCACGCAGCCGGCGCTCGATGAAGCGCCGGTAGCCCGCCTCGATGAAGCCGGAGGCGAAGAGCACGAACCGCGGGGGCTTGGTGCCGGCCTGGGTGCCGAAGAGGATGCGGGGCTGCTTGCCGCCGCGGACCGGGTGCGGGTGGGCGGCGACCAGCTCGCCGAGGAAGGCGTTCAGGCGGCCCGTCGGAACCCGGGTCTCCCAGCCGGCCAGCGCCGTCTCGATCGCCGGGACCAGCTTCTCCATGTGACGGCCGGTGCGCGCCGAGACGTTGACCCGGGGCGCCCAGGCGACCTGGGCGAGCTCGGTCTCGATCTCCCGCTCCAGGTAGTAGCGGCGCTCCTCGTCGAGGGAGTCCCACTTGTTGAAGGCGATGACGATCGCGCGGCCCGCGTCCACCGCCATGGTGACGATGCGCTGGTCCTGCACCGAGATGGACTCGGAGGCGTCGATCAGGATGACCGCGACCTCGGCCTTCTCGACGGCGGCCGCGGTGCGCAGCGAGGCGTAGTAGTCGGCGCCCTGCTGGAGGTGGACGCGCTTGCGGATGCCCGCCGTGTCGACGAACTTCCAGGTGACGCCGCCGAGTTCGATGAGCTCGTCGACCGGGTCACGGGTGGTGCCCGCGAGTTCGTTGACGACCACGCGCTCCTCGCCCGCCACCTTGTTCAGGAGGGAGGACTTGCCGACGTTCGGGCGGCCGATGAGCGCGATGCGGCGCGGACCGCCGACAGCGGTGCCGAAGCTCTGCTCAGGCGCCTCCGGCAGGGCCTCCAGGACGGCGTCCAGCATGTCGCCGGTGCCGCGGCCGTGCAGCGAGGAGACCGGGTGCGGCTCGCCGATGCCGAGGGACCACAGGGCGGTGGCGTCGGCCTCGCCGCTCTGGCCGTCGACCTTGTTGGCGCAGAGCACCACGGGCTTGTTGGCCTTGCGGAGCAGCCGGACGACGGCCTCGTCGGTGTCGGTGACGCCGACCTTGGCGTCGACGACGAAGACGACCGCGTCGGCGGCCTCGATCGCGTACTCGGCCTGCGCGGCCACGGAGGCGTCGATGCCGAGGACGTCCTGCTCCCAGCCACCGGTGTCGACGACCTTGAAGCGGCGGCCCGCCCACTCGGCCTCGTAGGTCACGCGGTCGCGGGTGACGCCGGGCTTGTCCTCGACGACGGCCTCGCGGCGGCCGATGATGCGGTTCACCAGAGTCGACTTGCCGACGTTCGGGCGGCCGACGACGGCGAGCACGGGCAGCGGCCCGTGACCGGCCTCCTCGAGCGCGCCCTCGACGTCCTCGACGTCGAAGCCCTCTTCCGCGGCGAGCTCCATGAACTCCGCGTACTCGGCATCGCCAAGCGCTCCGTGGTCGTGCTGCTCGCCCGAGCCGTCGGAGTGGATGTGGTCGTTCATGAAGTCCGTACCTCGTCGTTCATCGTGGTGATCGGTGGACCACCCGGTTTCTCCGGATTGATCCACTACTTAGTGTCGCTCAGCGCCCGGTCAGGCGCCTGGCGTTTTCCAGGTGCGCGGTGAGCTGCTTCTGGATGCGCTCGGTCGCCTCGTCGAGCGCCTTGCGGGTGCGCCGCCCGCTGCCGTCACCCGCCTCGAACGGGTCACCGAAGACCACGTCGACGCGGCTGCGCAACGGAGGCAGCGCCTTTACCAACCGGCCGGGCCGGTCGGAACTTCCCAGCACGGCGACCGGGACGATCGGGGCGCCGCCGCGGACGGCGAAGTACGCGAGCCCGGCGCGCAGCGCGGCGAAGTCGCCCTCCCCCCGGGTGCCTTCCGGGAAGATCCCGAGGACCCCACCGGCCGAGAGCACGTCCAGGGCCTGGGTGATGGCCGTGCGGTCGGTGCCCGACCGGTCGACCTTGACCTGTCCGATGGCCAGCAGGAACGGGTCGAGGGGGCCGATGAAGGCTTCCTTCTTGATCAGGAAGTGCGTCGGCCGGGGCGCCACGCCCATGACCATCGGGCCGTCGATGGCGTGGGAGTGGTTGACGGCGTAGATCACCGGGCCGGTCGCGGGCACCTTCCAGGCGCCCAGCACGCGCGGCTTCCACAGCCCGTACATCAGGCCGACGCCGATGCGCCGTCCGACCTCGGCACCCCGCAGGGAAGGTGATGTCACTTACTGGCCCGCTTCTCCTCGACGAGGGTGACGACGCACTCGATGACCTGCGCGAGCGTGAGCTCGGTGGTGTCCACCTCGACCGCGTCGTCCGCCTTGGCGAGCGGCGAGGTCTTCCGGGAGGAGTCGGCCGCGTCCCGCTTGACCAGGGCCTCGCGGGTGGCGTTGACGTCGGCGCCGTTGAGCTCACCGCTGCGCCGGGCGGCGCGCGCCTCGGGCGAGGCGGTGAGGAAGATCTTGAGGTCGGCGTCGGGCAGCACGGTCGTCCCGATGTCGCGGCCCTCGACGACGATGCCCGTCACCGCGGAGGCCGCGATCGAGCGCTGCAGCTCGGTGATCCGGGCCCGCACCTCCGGCACCGCGCTCACGGCGCTGACCTTGGAGGTGACCTCCTGGGTGCGGATCGGCCCGGCGACGTCGGTGCCGTCGACGGTGATCGTCGGGTCGGTCGGGTCGGTGCCGGAGACGATCTCGGCCTTGCCGGCCACCGCGGCGATCGCGGAGGGGTCCTCGATGTCGATCCCGTTGGTCACCATCCACCACGTGATCGCCCGGTACTGGGCGCCGGTGTCCAGGTAGCTCAGACCGAGCTGCGCCGCGACGGCCTTCGAGGTGCTCGACTTGCCGGTGCCGGAGGGACCGTCGATGGCGACGATCACGGGCTGGGCGGCGCCGTTTTCCACGGGAGGGGACCTTCCTGGTGCGGTGCGGTGGGGTGTGCGGGGCGCGATGGGGCCCCGCACAAGGGTACTGGCTCGCCAGAGGCCTCCTGACGGGGCCGGACGGCCCCGCTCCGCGTCACCGGCGGACGGCCCGCTCCGCGTCACTGGCGGATGGCCCAGCCCCGCTCCCTGAGCGCCGCCGTCAGCACGGGTGCCGCCTGCGGTTCCACCATCAGCTGCACCAGACCCGCCTGCTGTCCGGTGGCGTGCTCGATCCGGACGTCCTCGATGTTGACCCCGGCCCGTCCCGCGTCCGCGAAGATGCGGGCCAGCTGACCGGGCTGGTCGTCGATGAGGACCGCCACGACCTCGTACGCGCGCGGAGCCGAGCCGTGCTTGCCGGGCACCCGCACCTGGCCGGCGTTCCCGCGCCGCAGCATGTCCTCGATGCCCACGGCTCCCTCGCCGCGCTTGGCCTCGTCGGAGGACTGGAGGGCGCGCAGGGCCTGCACCGTCTCCTCCAGGTCGGCGGCGACGTCGGTGAGCAGGTCGGCGACCGGCCCGGGGTTCGCGGAGAGGATGTCGATCCACATCCGGGGGTCGGACGCGGCGATCCGGGTCACGTCACGGATGCCCTGGCCGCACAGGCGTACCGCGGCCTCCTCGGCGTTCTCCAGCCGCGCGGCGACCATGCTGGACACCAGGTGGGGCATGTGGGAGACCAGCGCGACCGCGCGGTCGTGGGCGTCGGCGTCCATCACCACCGGGACCGCCCGGCAGTGCGAGACCAGTTCCAGGGCAAGGTTCAGCACCTCGGTGTCGGTGTCCCGGGTCGGCGTCAGCACCCAGGGGCGGCCCTCGAAGAGGTCGCCGGTCGCGGCCAGCGGGCCGGACTTCTCGCGCCCCGACATGGGGTGCGTGCCGATGTAGGAGGCGAGGTCGAGGCCGAGCGTCTCCAGCTCCCGGCGCGGGCCGCCCTTGACACTGGCCACGTCGATGTAACCGCGGGCCGCGCCCCGGCGCATGGCGTCGGCGAGCACGGCGGCCACATGGGCGGGCGGGGCGGCGACGATCGCGAGGTCGACGGGTCCCTCGGGCGCCTCGTCGGTGCCGGCGCCGAGCGCGGCGGCGGTACGGGCCTGCTCGGGGTCGTGGTCGGAGAGGTGGACCTGGACCCCGCGGCTTACCAGCGCCAGCGCGGCGGACGTGCCGATGAGGCCGGTGCCGATGACGAGTGCGGTTCTCACTGGGCGATGTCCTTGCGCAGAGCGCCGGCGGCACCCAGGTAGACGTGGTTGATCTCGCTACGGGGCCGGTCGGACTCGATGTGCGCGAGGATCCGCACGACCCGGGGCATGGCGCCCTCGATGTCGAGTTCCTGGGCGCAGATCAGGGGGACGTCGACGATGCCGAGCTTGCGGGCGGCGGCGGCCGGGAAGTCGCTGTGCAGGTCCGGTGTGGCCGTGAACCAGATGCTGATCAGGTCGTCCGTGGTGAGGTCGTTCCGCTCCAGGACGGCGGTGAGCAGGGCCCCGACCTGCTCGTCCATGTGACCGGCTTCGTCCCGTTCGAGCTGGACGGCGCCCCGGACCGCTCGTACCGCCACGGCGATGCTCCTTGCTGATGTACGGCTCTTGGCCCATCCAGCCTAGTCAGCCCGCGCCCACCCGGCGCGCGCCGCCCGCCCGCTGAGACACCCACGACCCTGTCACCCGGATGTCACAGCTCCGCCACTCATGGTGAGAACGCACCCGTGCGCCCCTGGACTCGGGCCCCCCGGTCCGCTCTCATGGGCAGGAAACCCGCCTCGGGGGAGGCCCTTGATGAAGCGTCCCGGACCGTTGTTCACCCTTCTCGCCGGCCTGCTGCTGGGCCTGTTCATGCTGTCGCTGAACGCGACGACCGGCGAGAGGACCACGTCGTCGTCCGTCCGGGAGTCGCCCGGCACCAGGGCGAGCCCGACACCGGCACCCACCCGGGTGACCCCGTCGCCCTCGCCGTCCCCGACGAAGTCCCCGGTCCCGAACGCCGACTACGCGGGCCGCACGGACGACGACTCCTCCGCGATCGCCGTCTCGCTGCGCGACGGCCGGGCCATCGCGTACTTCTGCGACGGCCGGGACAAGGAGTCGTGGCTCAAGGGCGACATCGAGGACGACGGCACGATGAAGCTCACCGGCAAGGGCGGGGCCGTGCTGAACGGCACCCTCGAGGAGGGCAGGCGGATCAGCGGCACGGTCGACATCGGCGGCGGGCATCACACCTTCACCGCCGACAAGGCGATCAAGCCGTCCGGGCTGTACCGGGCGACGGCCACCGTGCGGGGCGCGAAGGTCGACGGCGGCTGGATCGTGCTGAAGGACGGCACCCAGGTCGGCATCCTCACCCAGGACGGCAAGCCCTCCCCCGCGCCCGGGATCGACCCGGAGACCGGCGTGGTGACGGTCGACGGACAGCAGCTCACGGCCCGCCCCGTCACCCCCTGAACCCCAGTCCGTACGAGGGAGCCGACATGAGCGTCGAACCGAACGCCGCCACCCAGGGATTCCCGTCCCGCCGGCCCGCCGCACCGCCGCCGAGCCCGGCCCGCTATCTGATTCCCGCGCTGGTCGCCGCCGCGGTGGCGGTCGCCCTCGGCGCGTACGGCACGGTGCACGACCCGGCGGGGACCGCCTTCAACCTCGCCGGTTTCAGCAGCACGGGCGCGGTGAAGTCCTGGCTGGCCACGGTCGCGATCCTCTTCGCGGTCGTCCAGTTCCTCTCGGCACTGATGATGTACGGCAAGCTGCCGGGTCCGAGCTGGTCAGGGGCGCTGCACCGCTGGTCCGGCCGGGCCGCTTTCCTGGTGTCGGTGCCGGTCGCGGTGCACTGTCTGTACGCGCTCGGCTGCCAAACATACGAAACGCGCGTTTTCTGGCACTCTCTCCTGGGTTGCTTCTTCTTCGGGGTGTTCAGTGCCAAGATGCTGCTGCTCCGCTCGGAGCGACTCCCCGCCTGGCTGCTGCCGATCGTCGGCGGGCTCGTCTTCACCGCGCTGACGATCATCTGGCTGACGTCCGCCCTCTGGTTCTTCCGCACCTTCGGAGTGACTGCATGACGACTCAAGGCCCGACGCGACGCACGGTCCTCCTCGCGAGCGGCGCCGCGGCGTTCGCCGTCGGCTGTGGCGAGTACGGCGACGAGGGCGACGGCGACACCGGCTCCGACACGGTCGAGGCCTCCGCCGGTACGGAACTGGCGAGGACCGGCGAGATCCCGGTCGGCGGCGGCAGGATCTTCAAGGACGAGAAGGTCGTCGTCACCCAGCCGAAGGAAGGCGAGTTCAAGGCCTTCACCAACATCTGCACCCACCAGCGGTGCCCGGTGGCCAACGTCGACGGCGGCACCATCAACTGCACCTGCCACGGCAGCAGGTTCAGCATCACGGACGGCTCGGTGGAGAACCCGCCGGCGACCCAGCCGCTGGCCGAGAAGAAGATCACGGTGAAGGGCGACTCGATCCGGCTGGCCTAGTCCCAGAGGGCACCGAACGTCGCCAGCTCGCTCTGGTACTCGATCCGGTCCGCCCACTCGGCGGGCCATACGTCGGCCCCGTGGTACGCCCCCGCGAACGCCCCCGCCAGACAGGCGATCGAGTCGGAGTCCCCGGCGGTGCAGGCGGCCCGCCGCAGGGCGGTCACCGGCTCGTCGACGAAGAGCAGGAAGCACAACAGCCCCGTCGCCAGGGCCTCCTCGGCGATCCAGCCCTGGCCGGTGGCCAGACACGGGTCGGTCTCCGGCGAGACCGTACGGACCGCCTGCTGAAGGCGCCCGAGGATCTCCAGGCACTCGTCCCAGCCGCGCGCGATGAAGTGCTCGGCGGTCGGGTCCTGGCCGCGCGTCCACAGGTCACCGAGCCAGCGCTCGTGGTACCGGGTGCGGTTCTCCAGGGCGTACGACCGCAGCTGCCCGACCAGTCCGGTCGGCTCGGCACCCTGGGCGAGCAGCCGTACGGCATGCGCGGTGAGGTCGGAGGCGGCGAGCGCCGTGGGGTGGCCGTGGGTGAGCGCGGACTGCAACTGGGCGGCGCCGGCGCGCTGTTCGTCGCTGAGCCCGGGGATCAGGCCGACCGGGGCGACGCGCATGTTGGCGCCGCAGCCCTTGGAGTGGATCTGGCTGGCGTCCTGCCACAGGCGCCCTTCGGTCTTCAGCAGGTTGCACGCGACGAGACAGGTCCGGCCCGGCGCGCGGTTGTTCTCCGGCGACTGGTACCAGTCCACGAACTCCTCGCGCACCGGACGCTCCATCCGCTTGGGCGCGAGCAGCCCGCGGTCCATGGCCGTGCGCAGCCCTCGCCCCAGCGCCAGCGTCATCTGTGTGTCGTCCGTGACGATCGCCGGCCTCGGCAGCTCCATCTCGCGCCACGGCCCGCACTTGGCGAGGATCGACGGCACATCGTTGAACTCGGTCGGGAAGCCCAGCGCGTCCCCCAGGGCGAGCCCCAGCAGGGCCCCCGTGGCGGCGCGCTTCCTGACGGTCGTGGCGGTCATGCGGGACGTCCTTCCCGAGGCGGTCGGAGCAGGGGTGGATGGAGCGTGGTCGCGGTACCCGCGCGGTACAGCGCGGCCGGTTTGCCACGGCCGCCGGTCAACCGCGCGGCGCCCGGGACCGGTTCGACGAAACCCGGCGTGGCGAGCACCTTGCGGCGGAAGTTGGGCCGGTCGAGGGCGGTGCCCCAGACGGTCTCGTAGACCTGCTGGAGCTCGCCGAGGGTGAACTCGGCGGGGCAGAAGGCGGTGGCGAGGCAGCTGTACTCGAGCTTGGCGCCGACGCGTTCGCGGGCGTCGGCCAGGATCCGGTCGTGGTCGAAGGCGAGGGGCCGCGCCCGGTCGCAGGGCATCCAGCGGGCGTCCGCCGCGTCGCTGCCGCCGTGCGGCTCGGGCGGGTCGGGCACCAGCGCGGCGAAGGCGACGGACACCACCCGCATCCGGGGGTCGCGGTCCGGCTCACTGTAGGTGCGCAGCTGCTCCAGATGCAGCCCGGACACGTCCGACAGCCCGGTCTCCTCGGCGAGTTCACGCCGGGCGGCCCGCTCGGCGGACTCGTCCGGCCGCACGAACCCACCGGGCAGCGCCCAGCGTCCGGCGTACGGCTCCTGCCCGCGCTCCACGAGCAGCACGCACAGGGCGCCCTCGGAGACGGTGAGGACGGCGAGGTCGACGGTGACGGCGAAGGGCTCATGGGCGTACTTGTCGTAGGCGTCCACAGGCACCCACCCCTTCCGCTGCCGCCGCCCGCTCTTAATAGTCACTGCGACTATAAAGTCGCCGGGTGGGATCGCACAACCCGGGTAACCGGACCCAATGGGCGAGATCCTGGTGGGCACGTGTTCATGGACCGACCGCGCGTTGACCGGCAGCGGCTGGTATCCGCCGGGGCGACGGGACGCCGAGGGACGACTACGGCACTACGCCGAGCAGTTCCCCGTCGTCGAGGTCGACTCGGCGTACTACGCCCTGCCTGACGCCCGCAACGCCCGTCTGTGGGCCGAGCGCACACCCCCCGGCTTCGTCTTCGACGTCAAGGCGTTCTCGCTGCTCACCGGGCACCCCACGCGCCCTGCCGTGATGCCGGCCGGGCTGCCCCCCGAGCCCGGCGACCCGCGGGTGCTGGACGAGGTGTGGGCGCGGTTCACCGAGGGCGTCGAACCGCTCCGGGCGGCCGGACGGCTCGGCAGCGTGCTCTTCCAGTTCCCGCCCTGGTTCCGGCCCGGACAGCGGGCCGGGGCGTTCCTGCGGGAGTGCGCCGAGCGGACCGCCGGCTGGCCGATCGCCGTGGAGTTCCGGCATCCCGGCTGGTGGCGCAAGGAGTGGGCGGACGTCACCTGCGCGCTGCTGGCCCGGTACGACATGACCGCGGTCGCCGTCGACATGACCCAGACGCTCCCCTCCTCCATCCCGCCCGTCGCTCCCGTGACCTCGTCACGGCTGGCCGTCGTCCGCTTCCACGGCCGCAGCACCGCCTGGGGGTCGGGGAGCAAGGAGGACCGGTTCCGCTACGAGTACGGCGAGGACGAACTCGCCGAGTGGCTGCCCCGGTTGAGCTCCCTCGCCGGGCGGGTCGAGCAGCTGCACGTCCTGTTCAACAACTGCTGCGGCACGGCGGCGGTCCGTGCCGCGCAGACGATGCGCGGTCTGCTGGCCCGCACCGGCCAGCTCCGGGAAGGGGCGAACGCCGCGTCGGCGCAGCAGACCGCGCTGTCAATCGGCGAGGGAGTCGCGGCGTCCGAGCCACGCCAGTAGCAGGACCTCGGGCGACGCGTCCGACGCCACCGCGACCGGTTCCCCGAACCGCACCCCCCGGTCCTCCCCCGCCACCACGCACCGCGCGACCGGCAGCAACTCGGCCGCGAGGGCGGCCGGAAGGGGCCGTGGCCGTCCGCAGGCCTGGGCCACGTCCCAGCCGTGCACGGCGATCTCCACGGCGCCCACCGCACCCATCACCCGTACGTCCAGCGGCCGTTCCCCGACCAGGACCCGCCCGTCCGGTCCGGCCGCCCAGGCGCCGAGCACGGCGCACGCGCGCGTACGGAAGCCGCGGACCCGGTCGGTCCGCGGGAGCAGCCCGATCCGCCCGCCGGTCAGCCCTTCGTGCAACGCGTCCAGGGAGTCGTCGAGGTGCGCGAGCAGCTCCCCGAGGTCCCACTCGGCGCAGGGCGTCGCCCGGCCCGGACCCACGGGCCCCACCGCGGCGACGCTGCCCAGCGCGTAGGCGAGCGAACGCTCCAGCAGCTCCCCGGGGTTCACGACAGCACCTCAAGGCGGGCGACCCTTGCGCTCGGCCCGTCCGCCCCAGAGGCCCTCAGCGGCCCCTCAAACGCCTCTGGTGGCTCACACGGCCCCGAGGGCGGCCGACACCACCCACGGCCCTCCAGGGCCGTCAGACGCGCCCCCGCGGCCATCCGGTGCCGGTCCGACTCGTCGCGGTTCGTGCTCGTCGTGGTCATCCCCGCTCCTTCCGTCAGGAACAGAGACCGCGGGAAGCGCGAAAACGAATCGGCCTGCCCCGGCAAGATGCCCGGGACCGGCCGTCGTCTCAGGGGCCGACCTACAGGTCGACCTCCTTCATCAGCATCCCGACCTCGGTGTTCGACAGCCGCCGCAGCCAGCCCGACTTCTGGTCGCCCAGCGTGATCGGGCCGAAGGCGACCCGCACCAGCTTGTCCACCGGGAAGCCGGCCTCCGCCAGCATCCGGCGCACGATGTGCTTGCGGCCCTCGTGCAGGGTGACCTCGACCAGGTAGTTCTTGCCGGTCTGCTCGACCACCCGGAAGTGGTCCGCCTTCGCGTACCCGTCCTCCAGCTGGATGCCGTCCTTGAGCCGCTTGCCCAGGTCGCGCGGGATCGGGCCCACGATGTGCGCGAGGTAGACCTTCTTCACGCCGTACTTGGGGTGGGTCAGCCGGTGCGCCAGCTCACCGTGGTTGGTGAGCAGGATGACGCCCTCGGTCTCGGTGTCGAGACGGCCCACGTGGAAGAGGCGGGTCTCCCGGTTGGTGACGTAGTCGCCGAGGCACTGTCGGCCCTCGTTGTCCTCCATCGTCGAGACCACACCGGCGGGCTTGTTCAGCGCGAAGAACTGGTACGACTGCGTCGCCACGGTCAGGCCGTCGACCCTGACCTCGTCCTTCTCCGGGTCGACGCGCTTGCCCTGCTCCAGCACGATCTCGCCGTTGACCTCGACCCGCGCCTGCTCGATGAGCTCCTCGCAGGCCCGCCGCGAGCCGTAGCCGGCGCGCGCGAGGATCTTCTGCAGACGCTCGCCCTCCTGCTCGGCGCCCGGGAAGGTCTTGGGAAGCTTCACGTCCTTCTTCCCGGCGTACCGCTCCCGGTTGCGCTCCTCGGCCCGCGCCTCGTACTCACGGGAGGTCGCCGGCACCCAACGGCCGCGCCCGGTGCCCTGGCCCTGCTTGGGGCCGCCCTTGGCACCGCCGCGCGCGGAAGCACCACGCCCGGACTTCGGGCCCTCATGGGTGCCGCCCGGCCCTACGTCGTAGCGCCGCTCCTCCGGGCGGGGGTTCTTCGGCCGACCGCCCTGCTTGTCGTCACGGGCGTTGTCGGCACCGCGGTGATTACCGCGGCCGCCGCTGTTCCCGCCGCGGCCGCCGCTGTTGCCACCACGGCTCCCGCCGTTGTTTCCGCTGCTGTTCCTGCCGCTGCTGCTTCGCATCAAATGTCCGTCTGGTCGTCTGCGTCGTGTGCGTCCGGCGCCTCAGGAGCGTCCGGATCGAACGACGGAACCCCTTCCAGCGTCTCGGCCTCGATCGCCTCCGCCTCCGGGAGGAAGGGCGCGAGCTCCGGGAGCTCGTCCAGACCGCGCAGGCCCATCCGCTCCAGAAAGTAGTTCGTCGTCGTGTACAGGATCGCACCTGTTTCGGGTTCCGTGCCCGTCTCCTGGACCAGACCGCGCTGAAGGAGGGTCCGCATGACCCCGTCGCAGTTGACTCCTCGTACGGCCGAGACCCGGCTGCGGCTCACCGGCTGGCGGTAGGCGACGACCGCGAGCGTCTCCAGGGCCGCCTGGGTGAGCCGGGCCTGCTGGCCGTCGAGCACGAAGCCCTCGACGGCCGCCGCGAACTCCGGGCGGCTGTAGAAACGCCAGCCACCGGCGATCAGCCGCAGCTCGAAACCGCGCCCCTGGACCGTGTACTCGTCGGCCAGCTCACGCAGCGCGTCCGCGATCTGCCGCCCCGGCCGCTGGAGGATCTTGGCCAGGTGCTCCTCGGTCACGGGCTCGTCCACGACCATGAAGACCGCCTCCAGGGCAGGCTTGAGATCGAGGTCGGCGACGGTACGCGGCCCGGCCGGGACGTCGCTGGTCTGCTCGCTCACGCCTTGTCCTCCTTCGGTGGCTCGGGTGGCTCGGGCGGCTCGGGCGGCTCGGGCGGCCGGTCGAACTCGTCGGTCACCATCGGCTCGGCGTCGCCCTCCCCGCCGGTCCACCGCACGAGGAGATCACCGAGGGCGGTCTCCTGGTCCAGCGCGACGGCCTTCTCCCGGTACAGCTCCAGCAGCGCCAGGAAGCGGGCCACGACGGTGAGGGTGTCGTCGGTGTCCGCCACCAGCGTCCGGAAGCTGGCCTGGCCGAGCTCCTTGAGCCGGGCGACCACGATCCCGGCCTGTTCCTGCACGCTGACCAGCGGCGCGTGGATGTGGTCGACGTACACCTGCGGCTTGGGCCTGGGCTGCATCGCCTTCACGGCGAGCTTGGCGAACCCTTCCGGGCCGATGCTGATGACGACCTCGGGCAGCAGCTCGGCGTGGTGTGGTTCGAGGCCGACGGTACGGGGGTAGCGCCGGGCCTCCTCGTCGAGCCGTCGGTCGAGGATGTCGGCGATCTGCTTGTACGCGCGGTACTGCAGCAACCGCGCGAAGAGCAGGTCACGGGCTTCCAGGAGGGCGAGGTCGGCCTCGTCCTCGACCTCGGCGGCGGGCAGCAGCCGGGCGGCCTTCAGGTCGAGCAGGGTGGCGGCGACGACCAGGAACTCGGTGGTCTGGTCGAGGTCCCAGTCCGGCCCCATGGCCCGGATGTGCGCCATGAACTCGTCGGTCACCTTCGACAGGGCGACCTCGGTGACGTCCAGCTTGTGCTTGGAGATCAGCTGGAGGAGCAGGTCGAAGGGGCCCTCGAAGTTGGACAGGCGCACCTTGAAGACACCGTCGTCGGGTTCCTCGGGAACCGGTTCTTCAGGAAGGGCTTCGTCAGGAACCTGCTCCGACTCCTGCTCCGGCTCGACCGACGCCTCCGGCTCCGGAGCCCCGAGGCCCGGCCCCCGCCCCAGCACACGCCGGCGACCGGCGGCCGGGCCGGAGGCGAGGGCGGGATCGTCGTTCGAGGTCATGGCCCCCGCAGGCTACCGCTACCGCCCGCGCAGCCGTCGTACGAGGATGCTCGCGTCTCCCCGGGACTCCAGATCGGCCAGCACCACGGCCACCGCCTCGCGGACGATCCGCCCGCGGTCGACGGCCAGCCCGTGCTCGCCGCGGAGCACCAGACGCGCGTGCTCCAGGTCCATGAGCTCCTCGGCGGAGACGTACACGGTGATCTTCTCGTCGTGCCGCTCACGTCCGCTGGGCCGGCGGGAGGCCGCCCGGCCGCCACCGCGCTGCTTGCGCGGCGCGGCAGAACCTTCCTGCGCGTCCTGACGTCGTCCGGAGTTCTCGGCCCCGGCGCCCCGGCTGCGGGACTCACCGGCCTCGGCCGGTTCCGTGGCCACGTGCTCCGCCCCGTCGCCGTCGCCGCCCTGGGCGGGTACCGACTGCGGCGCGTCCTCGGGCGACGCGGCCGCGGCCCCGTCGCTCTCCCCCGCGGGGGCGGGCACCCGGGCGTCGCCGTTGGCCCCCCGTCGCGGTGTGGACGGCTGGAGCGCCATTCCCCCTGTCGTACGGAAGAGTTCGTCGGCCCCCGGCAGACTCACTCGGCGTGACACCGGGCGAGCACCTCCCTGGCGAGCTGGCGGTAGGCGGCGGCGCCGACGGAGTTGGAGGCGTACGTGGTGATCGGCTCGCCGGCGACCGTGGTCTCCGGGAAGCGGACCGTGCGCCCGATGACCGTGTGGTAGACGTGGTCGTCGAACGCCTCGACGACACGCGCGAGCACCTCACGGCTGTGCACGGTGCGCGAGTCGTACATCGTGGCGAGGATCCCGTCGAGCTCCAGCTCCGGGTTGAGCCGCTCCTGGACCTTCTCGATGGTCTCCGTCAGCAGGGCGACACCACGCAGCGCGAAGAACTCGCACTCCAGAGGCACTATCACCTTGTGCGCGGCCGTCAGGGCGTTGACCGTGAGGAGGCCGAGCGAGGGCTGGCAGTCGATCACGATGTAGTCGTAGTCGGCCATGAGCGGCTTCAGGGCACGCTGCAATGTCGACTCGCGCGCGACCTCGGAGACCAGCTGGACCTCCGCCGCCGACAAGTCGATATTGCTGGGCAGCAGGTCCATGTTGGGGACCGCGGTCTTCAGCAGGACCTCGTCGGCCGCCATGCCCCGCTCCATGAGCAGGTTGTAGACGGTGAGGTCGAGCTCCATCGGGTTGACACCGAGACCCACCGACAGCGCGCCCTGCGGGTCGAAGTCCACGAGCAGCACACGGCGGCCGTACTCCGCGAGCGCGGCACCCAGGTTGATGGTCGACGTGGTCTTGCCGACGCCGCCCTTCTGGTTGCACATCGCGATGATCTTCGCGGGTCCGTGATCGGTCAGCGGACCCGGGATCGGGAAGTACGGCAGCGGGCGACCGGTCGGGCCGATGCGCTCACGGCGCTGGCGGGCAGCGTCAGGAGCGAGCGTAGCCGCGTACTCGGGGTCGGGCTCGTACTCGGCGTCGGGGTCGTAGAAGTGCCCCTCGGGCAGTTCGTCGTAGTCGGCGAAGTGGTTGTGGGGCGCGCCACTTCCGTCGCCGGCCATGGCGTTCACGTGATGGCCATCCATGCTCTGGTGTGCTGACAGAGTCACTCCTGGATTCGGGTGGCTCTGGTGGGCTGCGAAGGTGCGCACCGCGACGGAGCCGACAGCCTCGAACCCCGCGGGGCCCTCGGCCCGTGCAGGCGTTCCTGGTTGACCACCTCCGGGAGTAAATGTCGACTCATTCACAAGTCGTCTTACCTCCTTGGTGACCAGGAAACTTCTAGACAAGGTCAGCGTGGCACCATGCCGACGGTTGGCGACTCTATGGCGTGTCGGGTGTCCACAGCAACACAATCCGCCGGACCCGGCAGGATGTGTCGGCAATCAAACATCGCGCTGTCAAGGGCGTACGGCCGTCGCACAGCAGGTTTCACCGGTGTACGAATCGACCAAAGGGTTACGTTCGAGGCGAGTTGACCGAGAGCCGCAAAGTGACCATACACACATCCGGCCGGACCTTGTCGGGCAAGGTCCGGCCGCAGGTGAGTGGTTGACGCGCCTTGTTGACGTATCGCCTTTACGAAAAGGTGACTTAGCTCTCTGCCGAGGTCAGAGGCTCAGCCGAGCAGCGTCTCCAACTCGACGTGCTCCAGACCGTGGGCTTCCGCGACCTCCCGGTAAACGACCTTGCCGTCATGGGTGTTGAGCCCCTTGGCGAGCGCGGGGTCGCGGCGCAGCGCCTCCACCCAGCCCCGGTCGGCCAGTTCGACGATGTAGGGCAGGGTCGCGTTGGTGAGCGCGTAGGTGGAGGTGTTGGGCACCGCGCCGGGCATGTTGGCGACGCAGTAGAAGACCGAGTCGTGGACCTGGAAGGTCGGCTCGGCGTGCGTGGTCGGGTGGGAGTCCTCGAAGCAGCCGCCCTGGTCGATCGCGATGTCGACAAGGACACTTCCGGGCTTCATCCGCGCCACGAGCTCGTTGGTGACCAGCTTCGGCGCCTTGGCGCCCGGGATGAGGACCGCGCCGATGACGAGGTCGGCGTCCAGGACGGCCTTCTCCAGCTCGAAGGAGTTGGACATGATCGCCCGCACCTGGGTTCCGAAGACCTTGTCGGCCTCGCGGAGCTTGTTGATGTCGCGGTCGAGCAGCGTGACGTGGAAGCCCATGCCCACGGCGATCTGGGTCGCGTTCCAGCCGGAGACACCGCCGCCGATCACGACGGCCCGCGCGGGCTGGGTCCCGGGGACGCCACCGGGCAGGACGCCTCGGCCGCCGACCGAGCGCATCAGGTGGTAGGCGCCGACCTGCGGGGCGAGCCGGCCCGCGACCTCGGACATCGGGGCGAGCAGCGGCAGCGCGCGGGAGGGCAGCTCGACCGTCTCGTAGGCGATCGCGGTGGTGCCGGACTCGATGAGCGCGTCGGTGCACTCCTTGGAGGCGGCCAGGTGCAGGTAGGTGAAGAGCGTCTGGTCCTTGCGGAGGCGGTGGTACTCCTCGGCGATGGGCTCCTTGACCTTGAGCAGCAGGTCGGCGGAGGCCCACACCTCGTCGGCCGTGGCCAGGATCTCGGCCCCGGCGGCGACGTACTCCGCGTCCGGGATCGACGAGCCGACACCGGCGTTGTGCTCGATGACGACCTGGTGGCCGTGGCGCACCAGCTCGTGCACGCCGGCGGGGGTGATGGCCACCCGGAACTCGTTGTTCTTGACCTCGCGGGGGATGCCGACCTTCACGTCGATCACGGTCCTTGGCTCAGTGGATGTGCAGGGCAATACAACACATACCCGGGCATGCATGAGCACACCGGGAGACACCGCAGGAGAAGGTGCGGCAGAGCCAGTCTAATGAAGGTGTTCCCGCTGTCTAGCCTTTCATTGCATCAATCTTCAGCAGGTGTACTACGGATTTCGCAGGCATCAGCGTCATGTGTCGAAGGATCGGGCTGTTCCGGTTCCGGTTCCGCCCCCGAATGCCCCTCCGCCAGCAGCCGCTCGGCGGCCCCCCGGTGCAGCCCCGCCGCGGCCGAATCGCCGAGGCGGTCCAGGGTGTCGGCGAGCCGCAGCTGCAACGCGGCCTGCAGCCGTACGTCCTCCGCGCGCCGCGCCCACTCGACGGCCTCCTGGCAGGTCCGCAGCGACTCCTCGGGCCGCCCGGCGTACTCCTGGACACGGGCGAGCTCGCTCAACGCCCGTGCGTGGGCGGCCACATCACCGTTCTTGCGGTGCCCGGCGGCCGCGGCCCGCCATCCGCGCTGCGCCTCGCCGTAGCGGCCCGCGTAGGTGTGTGCCGCGGCGATCCGGCCGTACAGCCGGGCGGCGTCCGCACGCTCGTCCCGGGCCAGCCGTTGGGCGAGAGCTCGGCCGAACCAGTCGGCCGCCCGGTCGTAGTCCCCGAGTTCCAGATGCGCACCGCCTACGGATTCCATCGCGCGTCCGGTCGCATACGGGTCGCTCGCCTCGCGCCCGGCGTCCAGCGCGGCCCGGTAGCGGGTCAGCGCGTCCTGGGTCCGACCGGTCTGCGCGTCCAGGTCGCCGAGGTTCAGCAGTGCCGCCGCCCGCTCGCGGGGCAGCTCCCGGCGCTCGGCCACGTCCAGCACGAGCCGGTGGACGCCGTACAGGTCGGGCGCGGCGGCCTGGGTGCCGAAGTGCGCGACCATCGCCCGGACCAGCTGGGACATCAGCCGGCGGGCGAGGGTGTCGAGCTCCCCGTCGGCGACGGCGAGCCGGGCCGAGGCCAGCAGGGCGGGCCTGCGGGCCTGGAGCCACTCCTCGGCGGCGCGAGGGCTGGGGAAACGCAGGGAGCGGGGCAGGTCCTGGAGCTTCTCGCGGGCCTCGGGGTTGTCCGTCTCGGTGATCGCGCGGCAGGACTGCAGCAGCCGGACCGTCCGCTCCAGCATCCGGGCCCGGGCCAGCTGCAGCTCACCGGGGCGGTCCTGGGTCTCGGCGAGGGCCTTGAGCAGCGGGTGCAGACAGCTCGGTACCTCGTACTGCGGCAGCGGGGAGTCGACCGCGTGCAGCAGACCGAGGGCGACGAAGTCGTCCAGGGTGGTGCGGGCGCCGCCCACCGAGCAGCCGGCGAGGGCGGAGGCGATGTGCGGGTCGACCAGTCCGGCCGGGGCGAGGGAGAGCAGTCGCAGTATCCGGGCGGCGGGGCTCGGCAGGGCGGCGTGGGCGAGGCGGAAGACCCGGCTGAGCGGGGTGCCCTCGTCACTCTCCGTGTGCAGGTTCTTGGCCAGGTCGGCCACGGCGGTGGTGGGGCGGGCCGCGAGCCACCCGCCCGCCAGCTTCAGGGCGGCGGGGTGGCCCTGGCACTCCTCGACGAGGCCCTCGGCGGCCCGTGGGTCGACGGTGATGCGGACCGAGCCGGTGTACCGGGTCAGCAGCTCCAGGGCGGACTTGGTGTCGAGGCCGCCGAGGGTGCAGGGGCGGACGTCGGAGATCCCGGTGAGCGGGCCGTCGGACACGGCGACGACCAGGCAGTCAGGGGTCTCCGGGAGCAGGGCGTCGACCTGGTCGGCGCTCACCGCGTCGTCGAGCAGCAGCAGGGCGCTGCGGTCGGCGAGGGCGTCGCGCAGCGCCTGCGTGAGATCGTCCTCGCAGGCGCCGGCCGGGGTCGGTCGGTCCAGGGCGGCGAGGAGTTCGCGGGCGGTGCGCTCGACGGGGACGGGGGTGCCGTCGGGCTCGCTGAGCCGGGCGCGCAGCACGCCGCCGTCGTAACGCTCCGCGACCTGCCGTACGAGTTCCTCGGCGAGCGCGGTGCGGCCGGAGCCGGGGCGGCCGGCGATGAGCAGGACCCGCGCGCGGGGGGCCTTCTTGCCGGCGAGGGTGTCCAGGCCCGCCCGCTCGATGTCGGCGAGCAGCTCCTTCAACTCCCGTGTCCGGCCCAGGAAATGACCCTCGGCCGACAGCTTGAGGCCGTCTGCGTCCACCGCCTGGTCCGTCACGGGCCACACTCCCGTCCCACCGCACGCGCAAAGCCCGCCGGGACTCCGGTTCGGGCAGTTTCAGAGCCTAGTTCACGCTCTGCAACGTTCTTGGTGGAGCGCGGCGGGGACGGTTCGAGACTCCCTCGATCGGATCAACGGATCATAGGACCGACGGCTCGGCGGTGCCGCGCGGGACGCGTCGATCCGCGGCCGCCGCCGTGCGGGCGCCGCCGGTCACACCGCGACCGGCAGGGCCACGAACAGGCTGCGGGACGCCCACCGCGCGGACGTCACGCCACGAACGGCGCCCCGCGCTGACGTCACGCCTTGAAGGAGCCGCGGGAGCGCACCGCGCGGGATGTCACGACTCGAAGGGGCGGGCCGGCCAGGGCGCGTCCGCCGGGCGCAGCGCGTCCAGTCCGCCGGAGGCCTGCGCGGCGACCAGCGACAGCACGCCCACGACCAGGCAGTTGTTGTGGAGCTCACCGGCGAGCACGCCGCGCACGAGCTCGTCGAGGGGCACGCGCGCGTACTCCAGGTCGGTCTCCTCGTGCTCGACCTCGAAGCGCTCGCCCTCGGCCTCGGAAAGATTCCGGGCGAGGAAGATCCGTACGGCCTCGTCGCAGCCGCCGGCCGTGGTGTAGACGTCGGTCAGCACCCGCCAGTCCTCGGCCTTGACGTGCGCCTCCTCGTACAGCTCGCGCTGGGCCGCGTGCAACGGGTTCTCGCCGGGCACGTCGAGCAGGCCGGCCGGGATCTCCCACAGCTTCTGGCGTACGGGGTGGCGGTACTGCTTGATGAGCAGGACCCGGCCCTCCTCGTCGAGGGCGAGGACGCCGACCGAGCCGGGGTGGACCTGGTAGTCGCGGCGGACGACCGTGCCGTCGGGCATGACCACGTCGTCCGTGCGGACGGAGGTCTTGTTGCCCACGAAGGGGGTCTCCGTCGCCCGGATCTCCCACTCCTCGGGGGTGTCCTTGATCGTCATGCAGGTGTCCTTCCCGACGTGCGCAAAAAGAAGCCGGGGCGCTCACCTTTTGAATGGGCGCGCCCCGGCCACCGTACAACTGTTGTGCTACTTCGACGTCTTGCGCTCGACCGCCGCCTTCACCAGGCCGGCGAACAGCGGGTGCGGCCTGGTCGGGCGCGAGCGCAGCTCGGGGTGGGCCTGGGTCGCCACCAGGTAAGGGTGCACGTCCCTGGGGTACTCGACGTACTCGACGAGCTTGCCGTCGGGCGACGTGCCGGAGAACACGATGCCCGCGTTCTTCTCCAGCTCCGCGCGGTAGGCGTTGTTCACCTCGTAGCGGTGCCGGTGCCGCTCCTCGACGTACTCCTTGCCGTCGTACACCTCGCGCACGATCGAACCCTCGGCCAGCTTGGCCGGGTACATGCCGAGCCGCATGGTGCCGCCCATGTCGCCCTCACCGGCGACGATGTCGAGCTGCTCGGCCATGGTGGAGATGACCGGGTGGGAGGTGGCGGCGTCGAACTCGGTGGAGTTGGCGTCCGGGATGTCGGCCAGGTTGCGCGCGGCCTCGATCACGATGCACTGCAGGCCCAGACAGAGGCCGAGCAGCGGGATCTTGTTCTCGCGGGCGTACTTGATCGCGCCGACCTTGCCGAGCACGCCACGGTCGCCGAAGCCGCCCGGGATGCAGATGCCGTCGACGTCGCCGAGCTGTGCGGCGGCGCCGGCCGGGGTCTTGCAGTCGTCGGAGGTGACCCACTTGATCTTGACGCGGGCCTTGTTGGCGAAGCCGCCCGCGCGCAGTGCCTCGGTGACCGAGAGGTAGGCGTCGGGCAGGTCGATGTACTTGCCGACCAGGGCGAGGGTGATCTCGTGGTCGGGGTTGTGGACGCGGTCCAGCAGGTCGTCCCAGGTCGTCCAGTCCACGTCGCGGAACGACAGGTCCAGCCTGCGGACGACGTAGGCGTCCAGGCCCTCGCCGTGCACGGTCTTCGGGATGTCGTAGATCGAGCGGGCGTCGGGGCACGCGACCACGGCGTCCTCGTCGACGTCGCACATCAGGGAGATCTTGCGCTTGATCGCGGTCGGGACCTCGCGGTCGCAGCGCAGCACGATGGCGTCCGGCTGGATACCGATGTTCCTGAGGGCCGCAACCGAGTGCTGGGTCGGCTTCGTCTTCAGCTCTCCCGACGGGCCGATGTACGGCAGAAGGGAGATGTGGACGACGAAGACGTTGTCACGGCCGACCTCGTGACGGACCTGGCGGACGGTCTCCAGGAACGGCAGCGACTCGATGTCGCCGACCGTGCCGCCGACCTCCGTGATGACCACGTCGACCTCGTCGGTCGCCATACGCCGGATGCGGTGCTTGATCTCGTTGGTGATGTGCGGGATGACCTGCACGGTGTCACCGAGGTACTCGCCGCGCCGCTCCTTGGCGATGACCGTCGAGTAGATCTGGCCTGTAGTGACATTGGCGGAGCCGTCCAAGTCACGGTCGAGGAAGCGCTCGTAGTGTCCGATGTCCAGGTCGGTCTCGGCTCCGTCGTTGGTGACGAACACCTCACCGTGCTGGAAGGGGTTCATCGTGCCCGGGTCCACGTTCAGATACGGGTCGAGCTTCTGCATCACGACGCGCAGGCCGCGCGCCTTGAGCAGCATGCCGAGGCTGGAGGCCGTCAGGCCCTTGCCGAGAGAGGAGGCGACACCCCCGGTGACGAAGATGTGCTTGGTCGTCGTAGATTTCGGCGGCATGGCCAAGAGGGGGCTCCCGTGGTCGCGATCTGGGGTGCGGGGCGGCGCTACGACCGGAGATCTCCGGAGTCGCCGTCGCTGCGGTCGGGGGTTTTGTCCACCACCGGTCCACGGGCTACCAGGGTATCAGCGCCTCGACGGGATGGCTTCCGGGCACGCTCCGCACACGTCTCGACACGCTCACGCAGGCGTCTCGCGTTTCTCACCGGTCGCTCACCCGATCGGCCCACCCGCGTTGCCCGGAGCGGCACACAGATCATCTACGTGCGACGTATCCTGCTCGGACATTCGCTGCCGAGCCCGACCGGCGACACGGCACCACCCCCGCCCGTAAGCACCGGAACAACGAGAGCTCGTCAGTTCGTTGAGCATCAATTGTCGTTTTGCCTCGCAGCCGATCGGCTGCTTTGCTTCACCGCTCAACGACGCATTACAACGACCCCTTGACCGCAAGAGCGACAGCCCCCTTCTCGTCGGGGGGTGACGTGGCCGTTCGACTGGAGTTGCACGTGGCCGGGCGCATCGAAGACTACGCACTCATCGGAGACATGCAGACCGCAGCCCTGGTCTGCCGGGACGGCACGGTGGACTGGCTGTGCCTGCCCCGCTTCGACTCGCACGCCATCTTCGCCGGTCTGCTGGGCACCGAGGAGCACGGCTTCTGGAGACTGGGCCCCGCGCACGCGGCCGACGCCCAGCCGCCCACCGCGGCCCGGCGCACCTACCGCGGCGACTCGCTGATCCTGGAGTCCGAGTGGGACACCCCGCGCGGCACGGTCCGGGTCATCGACTTCATGCCCCCACGTGACGGCGCCCCGCAGCTGATCCGGATCGTCGAGGGCGTCACGGGCCGCGTCCCGATGCGCTCCGCGCTGCGGATGCGTTTCTCGTACGGCCGGGTCGTGCCCTGGGTGCACAAGCACGACGGCCGCACGGTCGCCGTCGCGGGCCCCGACTCGGTCTGGTACGACACCGAGTGCGAGACCTACGGCAAGTCGCTGACCACGTACTCCGACTTCACCGTCGCCCCCGGTGACCGGATCGCCTTCACCATCTCGTGGCAGCCCTCGCACAAGGAGCCGCCGCCGCTGCCGGAGCCCGAGCAGTCGCTGGAGCTCACCGAGGAGTTCTGGCGGGACTGGGTCGAGCACTGTACGTACCACGGCCCGTACCGCGAGGCCGTCGTCCGCTCCCTGATCACGCTGAAGGCGCTGACGTACGCCCCGACCGGTGGCATCGTCGCGGCGCCGACCACCTCGCTGCCCGAGGACATCGGCGGCGTCCGCAACTGGGACTACCGCTACACCTGGCTGCGGGACGCGGCGATCACCCTCTCCTCGCTGCTGCGCACCGGCTACCGCGAGGAGGCCCGCGCCTGGCGCGAGTGGCTGCTGCGCGCGGTGGCGGGCGACCCCGAGAACCTGCAGATCATGTACGGCATCGCGGGCGAGCGGGAGCTGGGCGAGGCCGAGCTGGACTGGCTGCCCGGCTACGAGAACTCCGGCCCGGTCCGGGTCGGCAACGGCGCCGCGCATCAGCTCCAGCTGGACGTGTACGGCGAGGTCACCGAGGCCCTGCACCTGGCGCACATGACGGGTCTGGCCCGCAACGACTACGCCTCCCTGCTCCAGCTGAAGCTCATCCGCTACCTGGAGCAGCACTGGGACGAGCCGGACGAGGGCATCTGGGAGGTGCGCGGTCCGCGCCGCCACTTCGTGCACTCCAAGGTGATGGCCTGGGTCGCGGTCGACCGCACCATCAAGCTCATCGAGTCCGGGGACGCGGACGGCCCGCTGGAGCGCTGGCGCGAGCTGCGCGACGACATCCACCGGGACGTGTGTGAGAAGGGTTACGACAAGGAGCGCAACACCTTCACACAGTCGTACGGCTCGCGGGAGCTGGACGCCTCGCTGCTGCTGATCCCGCAGATGGGCTTCCTGCCGCCGGACGACAAGCGCGTCATCGGCACCATCGAGGCGATCCAGCGCGAGCTGTCCACGCCGGACGGCTTCATCCTGCGCTACCCGACCGAGGGCGACAGCGAGGGCGTCGACGGGCTGCCCGGTGACGAGGGAGCCTTCCTGGCCTGCTCGTTCTGGATGGCGGACGACCTGGCGATGATCGGCCGGGTGGACGAGGCCCGCAAGCTGTTCGAGAAGCTGCTGGACCTGCGCAACGACCTCGGGCTGCTCGCGGAGGAGTGGGACCCGCACCTCAAGCGCCAGGTCGGCAACTTCCCGCAGGCCTTCAGCCACGTTCCGCTCATCGACACCGCCCTGCGACTGACGGCGTCGGGGGCGTACGGCGGCTGAGCGCGCCGGAGGGGCCGCGCCCGCCTGGGCGGGCACGGCCCTCGGCATCCGGGCCACGACGATCGGTGCGTGAAGCAGGTACGCCGGGCGCGCGCGGGCGCCCGGCCCTCGCGCACCGGCGTTCGTCTGCCCCGCGGCTACGGCCGCTCCTCAGACCTTGACGGGGGCTTCCTCGGGGCGCTCGGCGGCGTCCTCCAGGACGATCCGGCCGATGATGGCGTAACGCTCCGGCTTCCTGGCCTTGAGGTAGAAGCCGAGGCCGAGGCCGCCGAAGAAGACCAGGCCGACGATCCACGGGATGGCCCGGAAGAAGAGCGAGTCGGCCGCCGTGCCGGCCGCGGTGTCCAGGTTGGTCACCAGCAGGCCCACCACCGCGATCATGCCGAGGCCGCCGAGGAGCGGGGCGGTGAAGGTGCGGAACCAGTGGCGGTCCTCGGGGTGGTTCTTGCGGAAGTAGCCGATGACGGCGAAGGAGCACAGGGTCTGCACGATCAGGATCGCCATCGTGCCGAGGATCGCGAGCAGCGTGTAGAGGTGCAGGAAGGGGTCCTGGCCACTCAGCCAGAAGGCCGCCACGAGCGCGACCGCGATGACCGACTGCACGAAGGACGCGATGTGCGGGGAGCCGTGCCGGGCGTGCGTACGGCCGAGGGCCGGGTGCAGGAAGCCCTCACGGCCGATGGCGTACAGATAGCGGGCCGCGCACTGGTGGAAGGCCATGCCGCAGGCGAACGAGCCGGTGATCAGCAGCCACTGGAAGGTGTCGACGGCCCAGGCGCCGATGAAGGAGTGCGCGGGGTCGAAGAACAGGTCGAGGGGGTTCGCCGAGGCGGAGACCTTCACCGATTCCGCGAGTCCGTTGCCGGCGATGGTCATCCAGGAGACGTAGATGTAGAAGACACCGACGCCGACGACCGAGATCAGGGTCGCGCGCGGGATGACCCGCTTGGGGTCGCGGGACTCCTCGCCGTACATCGCGGTCGACTCGAAGCCGACCCACGACCAGAAGGCGAAGAAGAGGCCGAGGCCGGCGGAGGTGCCGGTGAACGCGTTCTTCGGGTTGACCGGCTCCAGCGGGATGCCGTCGGGGCCGCCGCCCTGCACGAGTACGGCGGTGGCGACCGCGAAGAGGACGGCGATCTCGGCGATCAGCATCACGCCGAGGGCCTTCGCGGTCAGGTTGATGTCGAAGAACGCCAGCACCGCGGTGACCAGCAGCATGCCGGCGGCGTAGACGATCCAGGGCAGGTCGACGCCCAGCTGGTCGTGGACCGTGGTCTTCGCGAAGTAGGAGAAGACGCCGACGATGGACGCCTCGAACACGATGTACGCCAGCACCGCGAGCATCCCCGAGGCCATGCCCGCGATCCGGCCGAGGCCGTGCGAGATGTACCCGTAGAAGGCGCCGGCGGCGGTGATCCGCCGGGCCATGGCGACGTATCCGACGGAGAACACCGTCAGGACCAGCGTCGCGAAGAGATAGCCCGCGGGCGCGCCCGTGCCGTTGCCGAAACCGACCGCGATCGGCAGGTTGCCGGTCATCGCGGTGATCGGCGCGGCCGTCGCGACCGCCATGAACACCACACCGACCAGGCCTACGGAGTTCGCCTTGAGCCGGTGTACCTCTCGTGTGGGCTTCTCTGCCATTCCCGCCCCCATTCATCGTGTGCGACAACTGAATCCGAAGGTCACACGGCGCTTCGCTTTCGGATGCGTCAGTGTGGCGGTGGGGTGACACACGCCACAAGCGACACGCGGTCGCGCAATCCGGCCGCGGGCGCGACGCATTGTCGTGTGCACGGCTCGGGTGATCGTTCCCGTAATCACTCGGAGATGTCCCGGAAGCATGCGCGCGGGTAGCGTCCGGCTCATGGACAGCACATTCGACAGCCAGGGCGCCGGCATCACCGTTCAGCGGGCGCTGGAGCTGCCCGGCCTGCGCAGCGGCCTCCCCGAGATCCTCGCGGGCGCCGACCGGCTGCACCGGCCCGTGCGCTGGGTGCACGCGGGCGAGGTGCCCAACATCGCCTCCCTGCTCAAGGGCGGCGAGCTGCTGCTGACCACGGGCTACGGCCTCGGCACCCGTCCGGCCGAACAGCGGGCGTTCGTCCGCACCCTGGCCGAGCGGGGCATCGCGGCCCTGGTCGTCGAACTCGGCCCGCGCTTCACCCGCCTCCCGGCGGCCCTGGTCGACACGGCCCGCGCGGCCGGGCTGCCCCTGGTCCAACTGCACCGCGAGGTGCCGTTCGTGACGGTGACGGAGGAGATCCACACCGAGATCGTCAACGGCCACTACGCCCTGGTGCAGCGGGCCGAGGAGGTGCATCGCCGCTGTACGGAGGCCCTGTTGGGCGGCGGCGGGGTGCCCCAGGTGCTGGGCATCCTGGCCGACTTCAGCGACAACCCGGTCTTCCTGGAGACGACCGACGGCCAGCTGCTGTACGCCGCCGGCGCGGGCCCCGAGGGCGCCGACCCGCTCCAGGTCTGGGAGGGGCTGCGCAGCCAGCACAAGGACACCCCGCCGGCCGGCTCGGTCCTGGTGGACGTGCCCGGCGGCGGCCCCGGCGCGGGCTCGGTCCGGGCGCGCCTGGTCCTGCTCCCGGTGCGCGCTCCCCTGGTCCCGGTGCATCGCATGGCGGCCGAGCGGGCGGCGGGCATCCTCGCCGTGGTGCTGATGCAGGCACGGCAGGAGGAGGAGCTGGCCGCGCGGGGCCGCGGCGACTTCCTCACCGACCTCGCCGAGGGCCGGATCACCGCGGAGGACGCGCCCGCGCAGGCGCGCGTGCTGGGCTTCAAGCCGGGCAACAGCCCCCTGCTGCCGGTGGTCATGCGCCTCGGCGACACCCTGTCCCCGGGCGGCGGCTGGGCGGTGCTGGCCCGGGCGGTGTCGGAGGAGCTGGCCGCGGTGGGGGTGCCGGTGCTCCTCGGCGTACGGCCGGTGGAGGGCCGCGTCCTGGTGCTGCTGGGGCTGCGCTCGGAGTCGGAGCGGGCCGCGGTCGCGGACCGGGTCGCGGCGGCACTGCGGGCCGGGGTGGAGCGCGCCGGGATGCAACGGCCGGGGGCCCAGTCGCCCGTGGTCGTGGTCGGCGTGGCGGGCGGCTGGGCGGCGGCTTCGGCGGGACTGCGGCACGCGGCGGAGACGGCGACGGCGGCCCAGGGGCTGTCGGACCGGCCCTGGTACGACGCCCGGCGCCTCGACATCGACCTGCTGCTGTGGCGGTTGCGCGACCATCCGGACCTGGCGGCGTTCGTGGACCGCGCGATCGGCCCGGTCCGCGACCACGACACCCGCTCCAGGCCGCCGCTGCTGCCCACCCTGGAGACCTACCTGGCACACGCCGGCCGCAAGGCGGAGACCGCACGCGAACTCCACCTCAACCGCCAGACGCTCTACAACCGCCTCGCCCGGATCGGCGAGTTGCTGGGCACCGACCTCGACGACCCGCAAACAGTCCTGGCGTTGAGCCTGGCGCTACGGGCCCGACGACACGTGGCTTAGCGGCGGGGCGGCGCGTGTTGGCCGCGGGTGGCACCTGGCTTGGCCGCGGGGCGCGCGCGTTGGCCGGGGGTCTCGGCGCTGCGGGCCCGCCGTCACGTGGCCCGGCCGCGCGGCGCGCGCGTCGACCGCGAGGCGCACCTGCCCTGACCGCAGGGCGTGCGCGCGTTGACCGCAGGGCTCGGTGCTGCGGGCCCGTCGGCACCTGGCCCGTTGACCGCAAGGCGCACCCGCCTTGGCCGTGGAGCGCGCACACGTCGGCCGCCGAGGGCATCTGCCTCGACCGTAGGTCGCGCGGCTTGGCCGGAGGTCAGATGAGCGGCTGAGGCTGGGTCAACTCGTCGTAGACGCTGAGCACTTGGGCGACGGTCTCGTCTTCGGTCGGCCAGGTCGTCGCCTGCCGTACGCCCCGCTCGCGCAGTTCCTCGCACCGCTCGGGATCGTCGAGCAGCCGTACGACGGTCTCGCCGAGTGCCGTCGCGTCGCCGTACGGCACGAGTTCGGCCGCGTCGCCCACCAGCTCCGGCATGCCGCCGACGTCGGTCGCGACGAGCGGCACGCGCGCGTGGAGGGCCTCCTGGGCGAGGACGGAACGAGCCTCCCAACTGCTCGGCACGAGCGCGAGATCCGCGGCCGCGAGCAGCTCGGTGACGTCGTCGCGCCGACCGAGGAGCCGGACCGGCAGCCCCTCCTCCTCGATCCGGTGCTGCAACTGCGCGCGCAGCGGCCCCTCCCCCGCGATCACGACGAGCGGCACGGGGTCGAGCTCCCGCCACGCGCGCGAGGCGGTCAGCAGCGTGTCGTAACCCCGGCGGCTGTCGAGGGACCCGACCGCCATCAGCAACGGGCGCCCGGTGGCGCCGAGTTCGGCCCGCACCTTGGGCCGCAGCCGGTCGGGGTCCTCCAGCCGCACCGCGCCACGCGCCCCCGGCAGCGCGACGGCGGCGAGCCGCGCGTCCCGTGCCCCCGTGGCCCGTGCCCGGTCGACCAGGGCCGAACTGGCCCCGAGGACCACGGAGGCGGCCTTCACCACCCGCCGTTCGAGCAGCCGCACCAGATGGGCGCGCGCACCCTCGGCGTGCGCCCGGTCGTGCCAGGTGACCACGAGCGGCGTCCGCCGGCCGCTGAGCGCCAGCACCGCGCGGAACGAGGCGTGCAGCCCGTGCGCGTGCACGAGGTCGGCGTCCGCGCAGGCCGCCCGCAGCGCGGCGACGGCCCCCGGGTCACTGCTGCGCGGCACGTGCACGTGTTCGGCACCGGCCCCGCTGAAGTCGTAGGTGCGATCGGCCTCGGCGGGGGCGCACACGGTGACCCGTACGCCCCTCGCGGCGAGCCCGGAGGCCAGGGACCGCACATGCGCGCCGCTGCGGGCATTGCCGCCGCCGAGCACCTGAACGGTGCGCAGCGGCGCCTGGCCGTGCGGTGCGTGGCTGCTCACGGGGGTCACGTGGCCGGGGCTCCTGGTTCGGCGTCGGGCGGTCACGAGGAAACGTACAGAAGGTTCCGAGCGGAGGGGTGGACCGCGCGCTTCCTACGCTTACTGCTGTCTGGACCAAGGATGCCAGGACGTACGGGTGTTCCGGGAACGCCGGAGGTGTGGGGGTTCTGGGAGGAGACGGGGCGGGTCACCCACACGGGTGAGAAAGGGGGCGTGCCGGGAGCGAACGGGGTCATTCGGGGTGGGGTGCGTCATCGCCCGACGCCGACGCCAGCCCCAGCCCCAGCCCCGGCCCCGGCTCCGGTCCCGGCTCTCCTTCCCGTCCCGGCTCTGGTTCCGGCCCCGGGCGGCACCGCTCGGGCGATCTCGCTCACCTTGTCCCCGTACACCGCCGCGGCGACGACCCCGGCGGCATGCGCGACCAGCCCCGCCCGCCCGTTGCCCACGACCACGGCGACCCCGAGGGCCGCACCCAGCGCGTGCGCCCCCGTGTCACCGATCATCCCGCGCTCGCCGAGGTCGTCCGGCAGCACGGCGGCGGCGGCGCCCACGACCGCGGCGGCCAACTCGCCCCCGGCCCCCTCGCGCAGCACCCCCGGCACCCCGAGCCCGACGACCGAACCGGCCGCCCGCCCCGGCCGCACATCCACCAGGTTGACGAAGTGCGCGGCCCCGGCGATGACGACCCCGGCCAGCACCCGGTCGACGACCCGCTCCTTGAGAAACGCCGCGGCGACGAGCGCGGTGGCGGAGACCCCGAACAGCTTGACCGCCCCGCTGGTGACCTCACCGTCCCGGAGAGCGGAGAGATGCGCACGGAAGCCCCGACGGGGATCACGGACCCCGACGACGTCGTCGTACGCCCCACAGGCACCGGCGGCGGCCACCGCGAGCCCGGCGGCCGGGTGGACACGGGTGGCGGCGAGCGCGGCGACGGTCGCGGTGGCGGGCCCGGAGTACAGCTCGACGCTGCGCCCGGCGTAGTTCTCCCGCTCCCACCGGGCAGGGCCACCGGGGGCCGCGGCACGGAGGGCGCCGACGGCGGTACGGGTGAGGGCGGCGGCGAGAGCGAGGCAGACGGGGCGGGCGAGGACACCGACGGGGCGGGCGCGGCGGGCAGCGGGACGGCTGATCATCCCGCCACCCTAGGCCGCCGCCGCAGTGGATCTCCCTGGGCCGCCAACTGAGGCCGCCGCCTCAGGCGACCCCCTCCAGGCACCGCGCCCCCGGGGCCCCGCCCGCGCCTCGACACCCCCTACGCGTCCGCCCGAGCCGCCTCCAGCAGTTCCTCCGCGTGTGCGCGGGCCGTCTCGGAGTCCTCCTGCCCGGCGAGCATCCGGGACAACTCCCGTACCCGCTCCTCGCCTTCGAGCACCTTCACCCCGGAACGGGTGACGGACCCGTCGTTGGTCTTCTCGACCAGCAGCTGCCGGTCGGCGAAGGCGGCCACCTGCGGCAGATGCGTGACGACCACGACCTGCGCCGACTTCGCCAGCTTCGCGAGCCGCCGCCCGATCTCGACCGCCGCCTTGCCACCGACACCCGCGTCGACCTCGTCGAAGAGGTAGGTGGGCACGGGGTCGGTCCCCGCGAACACCACCTCGACGGCCAGCATCACGCGCGAGAGCTCACCACCGGAGGCCCCCTTGGCGATGGGCCGCGGCGGGGCCCCGGGGTGCGGGGCGAGCAGCAGTTCGACCTCGTCGACCCCGGACGGCCCGTACGCCACGGCCCGGCCGCCGACCTCGACGCCCTCCGGGTCCTCGCTCTGCCGGATGTCGAAGGACACGCGTGCGTGCGGCATCGCGAGCGAGGCCAACTCCGCGGTGACCGCGGCGGCGAACCGCGAGGCGGCCTCCGCGCGGGCGTCGGTCAACGCCTGCGCCAGCCCGCCCAGTTCGGTGCGCAGCGCGTCCCGTTCGGCGGTCAGCTCGTCGATCCGTTCATCGTCGCCGTCCAGCTCGGTCAGCCGCGCGGCCCCCTGCTCGGCCCAGGCCAGCACGGCGGCGACGTCCTCGCCGTACTTCCGGGTGAGCGCGGTCAGTGCCGCCCGCCGCTCCTCGACGGCCGCCAGCCGCAAGGGGTCCGCGTCGAGATCGTCGGCGTAGCCCGCCAGCTCCCCCGCCACATCGCCCAGCAGGATCCCGATCTCCCCGATCCGGTCGGCGAGCGCGGCCAGCGCCGGGTCGTGCGACCGTACGGCGTCCAGGGCCCGCTGCGCGCCCGCGACGAGCGTGGCGGCGTCGATGCCCTCCGGGTCCTCGGGGTTGCCGGCGAGGGCCGCGTGTCCGGCCGTGGCGGCGGAGGACAGCGCCTCCGCGTGCCCGAGCCGCTCGGCCTCCTCGGCGAGCTCGACGTCCTCGCCCGGGCGCGGTTCGACGCCGGCGATCTCGTCGAGGCCGTAGCGCAGCATGTCGGCCTCCTGGGCCCGTTCACGCGCGCGTGTGGTGATCTCGTCGAGCTCGGCGGAGACGGCCCGCAGCCGTCGGTAGGCCTCGGTGTACTTGGCCAGTGGCACGGCGACGGCGTCCCCGGCGTACCGGTCGAGCGCCTGCCGCTGCCGGGACAGTTTCAGCAGGCCCTGCTGGTCGGTCTGGCCGTGCACGGCCACCAGCTCGTCGGCCAGCTCGGCGAGCAGCCCGACCGGCACACTGCGCCCGCCCAGATGCGCCCTGGACCGCCCCTCGGCCGAAACGGTACGGCTGATGAGCAGCGCCCCGTCGTCGAGCTCGGCCCCGGCCTCCTCGGCCCGCACGATCGCCGAGGCGCCCGCGGGGACGCTGATCCGCCCCTCCACGACCGCCTTCTCGGCCCCGATCCGCACGAGCGCCGCGTCCGCCCGCCCACCGAGCAGCAGCCCCAGGCTGGTGACCACCATGGTCTTGCCCGCGCCCGTCTCACCCGTGACAGCGGTGAACCCGGGCGACAGCTCGACGACGGCGTCATCGATGACTCCGAGGGACCGTATCCGCATCTCTTCCAGCACGGTGAAGACCTTACGAGGTAGGGCGGGACAAGTGCGAGGCACCCTGTCACCCGGGCGAGGGAAGCAGCCCGAAGGGGCGCCGGCGACCACGATCCACCCGTACCCGTCGGCGCACCTCGAACACCCGAGCCCTAGTGCGGCGCCCCTCGCCACCCGGACACCGGCAGCGCGAACTTCGCCACCAGCCGGTCGGTGAAGGACGCGTGATGCAGCCGGGCCAGCCGCACCGGCACGGCCCCTCGCCGCACCTCGACCCTGGCCCCGGCGGGCAGCTCCACGGTCCGCCGCCCGTCACACCACAGCACCCCCGGCGGAATGTGCGGCAGAACCTCCACGGCGAGCACCGAATCCGGCGAGGTCACCAGCGGCTTCGCGAACAGCGCATGCGCGGAGATCGGCACCATCAGCAGCGCCTCGACCTCGGGCCACACCACAGGCCCGCCGGCGGAGAAGGCATAGGCGGTGGACCCGGTCGGCGTGGACAGCACGATGCCGTCGCAGCCGAACCCGGTGACCGGCCGCCCGTCGATCTCCAGCACCACTTCCAGCAGCTTCTCCGCGCCGGCCTTCTGCACCGCCGCCTCGTTCAGCGCCCAGTCGGTGTGCACGATGTCCCCGTTGCTGTGGACCACCACATCAACGGTCATCCGCTCCTCGACCTCGTACGACTTGGTCACGACCCGGTCGACGACCTTGTCGAGGTCGTCCCGCTCGGCCTCGGCGAGGAACCCGACGCGTCCGAGGTTGACGCCCAGCATCGGCACCCCGGAGGCCCGGGCGAACTCGGCGCCGCGCAGCAGCGTCCCGTCCCCGCCGAGCACGATCAGCAGCTCGCACCCGTCCAGGCACTGCGGAGTCGCCTCCTTGACGAGCTGCACCTCCTCCGGCAACGGCAGATCGGCGGCCTCGTACGCCAGGACCCGCACGCCGATGCCCTCACGCAGCAGCCCCTTCACGACCAGCTCGGCACTGCGGATGGCCGCAGGCCGCCCGGTGTGGGCGAGCAGGAAAACAGTACGAGCTCGGTTCTGTGTCAACGAGGCCCCTCCGCCACCGCACGGTCAACGTCGGCCGGGTCCAGGGCGGGCGCCCCGGCACGCAGCCACAGGAAGTATTCGACATTGCCCGAGGGCCCGGGCAACGGACTTGCCGTGACCCCGTTCACCCCGAGCCCCAGTTCCGCCGCCTTCTCGGCCACACCGCGCACGGCCTCCGCCCGCAGCTGCGGACTGCGTACGACACCCCCGCTGCCCAGCCGTTCCTTCCCCACCTCGAACTGCGGCTTGACCATCATCACCAGGTCGGCGTCCGGCTTCACGCACCGCACCAGGGCGGGCAGCACCAGCCCGAGCGGAATGAAGGACAGATCCCCCACTACAAGATCCACGGGCTTCCCATCGATCGCTTCAAGCGTCAACTCGCGTACGTTCGTACGGTCCTTGACGGTGACCCGTTCATCGCTCTGAAGAGTCCACGCGAGTTGCCCGTACCCGACGTCGACGGCGACGACGTGCGCGGCCCCCGACCGCAGCAGCACATCCGTGAACCCACCGGTGGACGCGCCCGCGTCCAGCGCCCGCCGCCCCTCGACGACCAGTCCCCGCGGCACGAACGCGGCCAGCGCGCCGGCGAGCTTGTGGCCGCCCCGCGAGACGTAGTCGGGATCGCCGTCGTCGTCCGAGACGACGATCGCCGCCGCGGTCTCCACCTGGGTGGCGGGCTTGGTCGCGACGGTCTTGCCGACGGTGACCCGGCCGGCGGCGATCAGCTGGCTGGCATGCTCGCGCGAGCGCGCCAGCTTCCGACGGACCAGCTCGGCGTCGAGACGGCGGCGTGCCACTCCTGCCACGTTCGGTTCAGCTCCTAGAGGCGTACGTCGATAGGGGCGCCGGAGGTCCCGGGCGGGCGTCGAGCGCGGTGAGCGCGTCACGCAGCCCCCGGTGTACATCCTCGTACACCTCGACGTGTCCGTCGGTGGCGAGGTGGTCGGCATCGCCGAGCCGCTCCAGCTGGGCGTCGATCTCGGCGTTCCCGGTGGGGGTGCGGGGCACGTCCAGCGGGGCGGGGGCGGCGGGGTCGTACTCGGGTGCGACCGCGGTGTCCGCCGGGGCCCCGGTCTCCGGCACTGTCTCGCTCATGCCCCGACGCTACCCCGAACGGCCGGTGTACCGTCGCTCGCGATGGCCACGATCGAAGAGTGCCGCGCCGCACTCGAGAAGCTCTCGCACACCATGCAGCGCGCCGAAGGGGACGCCGCCGCCGCGGCCGCCCTGGACCGCTCGGTCAGCTGCCGGATCACCGACCTCGACATCACCTTCGTGGGCCGGATGACGGGCGGCCGGATCGTCGTCCAGGACACCGTCCGGGGCTCGGTGAAGGACAAGGCCCAGATCCGGCTGACCATGAAGAGCGACGACCTGGTGGCCCTGGTCGCCGGCGAGCTGAACTTCGCCAAGGCCTGGGGCTCGGGCCGGGTGAAGCTGGAGGCCGGTCTGCGCGACCTCTTCCACCTCAGGAAACTCCTGTAGCTCAGGAGGCTTCCCTGGCCGCCCCCACCCGCGCCTCCTCACGCGCGCGTGCCTTGCGCGCCGCCGGCACCACCAGCGGCGTGCCCGTCTCGGGGTCGTCGATGACCTGGCAGCGCAGTCCGAAGACCTCCTCGACCAGCTCGGCCGTGACGATGTCCTTCGGCGCGCCCTCCGCGATCACGCTGCCGCCCTTGAGGGCGATCAGGTGCGTGGCGTACCGCGCCGCGTGGTTGAGGTCGTGCAGAACGGCGACCAGCGTGCGCCCCTGCTCCTCGTGCAGTTCGGCGCACAGGTCGAGGACGTCGATCTGGTGCTGGATGTCGAGATAGGTGGTCGGCTCGTCGAGCAGCAGCAGCGGCGTCTGCTGGGCCAGCGCCATCGCGATCCACACGCGCTGGCGCTGACCGCCGGACAGCTCGTCGACGTACCGGTCCGCGAGGTCCGCGACACCGGTCTGGGCCATCGACTCCTGGACGATCCGCTCGTCCTCGGTCGACCACTGGCGCAGGATCCCCTGGTGCGGGTAGCGGCCGCGGCCCACCAGGTCGGCGACGGTGATCCCGTCGGGCGCGATGGACGACTGCGGCAGCAGACCCAGCGTCCGCGCGACCTTCTTCGCGGGCATCGACTGGATGACCTGCCCGTCGAGCAGGACCCGCCCCTGGTTCGGCCTCAGCATCCGCGACAGCGCCCGCAGCAGCGTGGACTTGCCGCACGCGTTCGGGCCGACGATCACCGTGAAGGAGTTGTCGGGGATCTCCACCGACAGTTGCTCGGCGATGACGCGCTGGTCGTAGGCGAGGGTGACGTTCTCGGCGGAGAGGCGGTTCACGGTGCTCCTTGGGATGTTCTCGTTCTGCGAACCGCGCGGGTCCTGAGGGGTGCGGGCACTCATATCCGGCCCGCCTTCCGTTCGGTGACCAGCAGCCACAGCAGATAGACCCCGCCGAGCACACCGGTGACCACGCCCACCGGCATCTGGTCGGCGCCGAAGACCTTCTGCGAGACCCAGTCGGCGCCGACCAGCAGGGCCGCGCCCATGCACAGCGAGGGCAGCAGGTTGGGGCCGGGCGAGCGGGTCAGCCGCCGGGCGAGCTGCGGCGCGGTGAGCGCCACGAAGCTGACCGGGCCGGCGGCGGCGGTCGCGGTCGCGGTGAGCAGGACGGCGGCGACCATCAGCAGCGCCCGCACCCGTTCGACCCGCACCCCGAGGGCGTGGGAGACGTCGTCGCCCATCTCCATCATCCGCAGCCCGCGCGCGTTGCAGAGGACCAGCGGGACGAGGACGGCGCACAGCCCCAGCAGCGGCCACACCTGCTCCCAGTCACGGCCGGAGAGGGACCCGGTCATCCACACCATCGCGCGGGCCGCGTCGACGATGTCGGAGACGGTGAGCAGATAGCCGTTGACCGCCGTGAGGATCGCGGACACACCGATACCGACCAGGACCAGCCGGTAGCCGTGCACGCCCTGCTTCCACGCGAGCAGATAGATGGAGAGCCCGGCCACCAGGCCGCCTACCAGCGCCCCGACGGTGACCTCGGCCGCGCTCCCGGAGAACAGCACGATCATCACCAGCGCCCCGGCCGTCGCCCCCTGCCCGAGGCCGAGGATGTCGGGACTGCCCAGCGGGTTGCGGGACACGGCCTGGAACAGCGCCCCGCCGAGCCCCAGCGAGGCCCCGACCAGCAGCCCGACGAGGACCCGCGGCAGCCGCAGCTCGTTGACGATGAACTCCTGGCCCGCGTTGCCGTTGCCGAGCAGCGTCTTGAGGACGTCGCCGGCGGGGATGGGGAAGTCCCCGGTCCCGATCAGCACCACGCTCGCGGCGAGCGCCACGGCCAGCAGCAGGAGTACGACGATCAGGGCCCGGACGTCGAGACGGACCGAGAGGCCGCCCGGTGTCCTGATGGCTCGGTTGGTCTTCACAGCTGCGCGGTCCTCCGCCGTCGTACGAGAAAGATGAAGACCGGGCCGCCAAGGATCGCGGTGACGATGCCGACCTGGAGCTCCGAGGGGCGGGCGACGATCCGCCCGATGACATCGGCGCCGAGCAGCAGCACGGGTGACAGGACGGTCGCGTACGGCATGATCCAGCGCAGGTCGGGCCCGGTGAAGGAGCGCACGACGTGCGGCACCATCAGGCCGACGAACACGATCGGTCCGCACGCGGCGGTCGCGGCACCGCACAGCACGGTGGCGGCGAGCATCGACAGCGCCCGGGTGCGGTTGAGGTGGGCGCCGAGGGCCTTGGCGGTGTCGTCGCCCATCTCCATGGCGTTCAGCGGCCGGGCGAGCGCCAGCGCGAGGAGCGTGCCGGCCGCGAGGAACGGCAGCACCTGGAGGATGGTCGACTCGCTCGCCGAGGACAGCGAACCCACCGTCCAGAAGCGCATCTTGCCGAGCGCGGCCTCGTTCGTGATCATCACGGCCTGGAGGTAGCCGTAGAGCGCGGCGCTGATCGCGGTGCCGGCGAGCGCGAGCCGTACCGGGGTCGCCCCGCGGCTGCCGCCGAGGAACCACACCAGCGCCCCGACCGCCGCCGCGCCGAGGAACGCGAACCAGACGTAGCCGGTCAGGCTCGTGACCCCGAAGTACGTCATGGCGGTGACGACCGCCGCGGACGCCCCCGCGTTGATGCCGAGCAGCCCGGGGTCGGCCAGCGGGTTACGGGTGAGCGCCTGGAGGACGGCTCCGGACAGCCCGAGCGCGGCCCCGGCCAGCAGGCCGAGCAGCGTCCGCCACACCCGGTCGTCGACGACGACGTCGGCGTACGTCCCCGAGTCCTCGAACAGACCGTGCCACACCTGCCCCAGGGACAGCTCTTTCGCCCCGATCGCGATACTCGCCAAGGCGACGAGCACCAGGATCGCGACGGACACGAGCAACCCAAGGGCACGTATCGCCCGACGGTTCGGGGGCGCGGGGGCGGTCTCCGCGCGCTGTTCGGGAGGACTGTCGACCAACACGCAGTTAGGTTAGCCTACCCTGCGATCCGGCCACGATCCCGTCGCGCGAGTGCACAGACGGCCCCTCCGGGGGCGCCTCACAGACCCAGCCGCGCGAGGGCCTTCCCTCCGTCCAGCTCGCACGTTCCCTCGCCGGCCGCCGTCCAGGCCACCGCGCACAGCGCCCGCAACCCGTCCAACGCCTCCCCGTCACCGTCCAGTTCGAGCCGCTCCGCCCCGGCCCTCGCCGTCCAGCCACCGCACCGGAACCCGCCGTCCGCCTCGGTGACCTCGGGCTGCCCGGTGAGCATGCCGCGCAAGTCGGCGTCCACGTACGTCGGTCGGTGCTGCGGGGGCGCGGCCAGCAACTGGGCGCCGTCGGTCACGCCGGTCAGCACCAGCAGCGAGTCCACCTCGCCGTTGAACGCCCCCTCGATGTCCGTGTCCAGCCGGTCCCCGACCACCAACGGCCGCTCGGCGCCGGTCCGCAGGATCGTCTCCCGGTGCATGGGAGGCAGCGGCTTGCCCGCGACCTGCGGCTCGGCACCGGTCGCGATCCGCACGACCTCCACCGCCGCCCCGTTGCCCGGCGCGATCCCCCGCCCGCTCGGAATCGTCAGGTCGGTGTTGGACGCGAACCACGGCACCCCGCGCGCGACGGCGTACGAGGCCTCCGCGAACCGCCCCCACGGCAGATCGGGCCCCCCGAACCCCTGCACCACGGCGGCCGGATCGTCATCGGCGGACTCCACGGGCTCCAGCCCCCGCTCCCGCAACGCGACCCGCAGCCCCTCACCGCCGATCACCAACACCCGCGCCCCCGCCGGTACTTGCTCGCTGATGAGCCGGGCCACGGCCTGCGCGGACGTGATGACATCACCGGCCTCGGCCGGTATCCCGAGCTCGGTCAGGTGCTCGGCCACGGCATCCGGCGTCCGCAGCGCGTTGTTGGTGACGTACGCGAGATGCATCCCGCCCGCCCGAGCGGTGGCCAGCGACTCGACGGCGTGCACGATCGCGTCGCCGCCCGCGTACACCACCCCGTCGAGGTCGAGCAGCGCGGTGTCGTACGCCTCGCTCAGTACCCGGCCACTGCCCTCGGGCCTCGTCCTGACGCTCTGGCTCATTCCGCATCGCTCCTCACTCGACGGCTTTCCCCCGATCATCCCTCACGCCACTGACACACGTACGATGCCGGGATGAACAGCGCAGGTCACCCGGAAGCAATGGCGCCCCGAGGCCTGGAACTCACCCCGTTCCGCGGCCTTCGCTACGACCCCGACCGGGTCGGCAGCCTCGCGGCCGTGACATCCCCGCCGTACGACGTCGTCGTACGCCCCGACGGTGTCGTCCACCTCCAGTCCGCGGACCCGCACAACATCGTCCGGCTGATCCTGCCCCAGGCCGCCTCCCCCAACGCCCGCAACGGACAGGCGGCCGACACCCTGCGCCACTGGATCGCCGAAGGCGTCCTGACCGCCGACCCCGACCCCTGCCTGTACGTCTACGAACAACGGGCCGGCGACGGCATGCTCCAGCGCGGAGTCATCGGCACCCTGCGGCTGTCGGACCCCGCCGAGGGCGTGGTCCTGCCGCACGAGGACGTCATGCCGCACGTGATCGCCGACCGAGCGGCCCTCATGCGCGCCACCTCCGCGAACCTGGAACCCCTGCTGCTGACCTACCGCGGCAACGGCTCGGCATCCGACACCACAGCAGTCATCGAACGTACGGCCGAGCAGGAGCCGCTCCTCGCCACCACCACCGAGGACGGCTACAGCCACCGCCTCTGGTCGATCACCGACCCCGCCGACCTCACCGCGATCCAGTCCGACCTGGCCCGCCACCAGGCCCTCATCGCCGACGGCCACCACCGATGGGCGACCTACCGACGCCTCCGCGCGGAGCACCCCTCACCGAGCCCCTGGGACTACGGCCTGGTCCTCCTCGTCGACACGGCCCGCTATCCCCTCCGCGTCCGCGCCATCCACCGCCTGCTGCACGGCCTGCCGGTGGCCCAGGCCCTCGCGTCACTGGAGGGCCTGTTCCGCACACGGCGCCTGGACGTCCCCCTGCCCGAGGCCCTGGACACCCTCACCGACGCGGCCTGCGCGGGCAACGCCTTCCTCCTCGCCGGAGACGGCGCCTACCACCTCCTGGACCGCCCCGACCCGGACCTCCTCGCCCGGACCATCCCCGCGGACCGCCCGGCCGCCTGGCGCACCCTGGACGCGACGGTCCTGCACGCCACCCTCCTCGACCACGTCTGGCGCGTCCCCGAGGACGACCCGACGCGCATCGCCTACATCCACGACACCGCCGCCACGGTCCACAAGGCCGAACGCGACGGCGGTACGGCCGTCCTGATGCACCCCGTCCGCGAGGAGGTCGTCCGCGACCTGGCCCGCCAGGGCGTCACGATGCCCCGCAAGTCCACGTCGTTCGGCCCGAAGCCGGCATCGGGCCTGGTGCTGCGCGCCCTCGACCTGTGACCCGGGTACGAAAAAAGGGCGGGACCCCGTCACCGGGATCCCGCCCTCGTCACTGACGACCGTCAGTCCTTGTCGCTCTCGTCGCCCTCGTCGCCCTCGTCGTCCTCGTCCGTTTCCTCGCCCTGGTCCTCGTCGGCTTCCTCGGAGACGCTCACGACCTCGACGTCGCCGTCCTCAGCACCGAGCGCGTCGACGAACTCGACACCGTCCATCTCGGCGAGCCGGTCCGAGGCGTCCGTGCTGCCGTCCTTGTCGGACTCCACGGCCTTCGCGAACCACTCCCGGGCCTCGCCCTCACGCCCGGCGGCCAGCAGCGCGTCGGCGTACGCGTAACGCAGTCGCGCGGTCCACGGCTGCACGGAGTTGGAGGCCAGCTCGGGGCTCTGGAGCGTGACGATGGCCGCCTCCAACTGCCCCATGTCACGCCGGGCACCGGCCGCGACGAGCCGCATCTCGACCTGACCGGCCTTGTCCAGCTTGTTCGCCTCGGGCGCCCCGGCCATGTCCAGCGCCTTCTCCGGCCGCCCGAGCCCACGCTCGCAGTCGGCCATGAGCGGCCACAGCTCCACGCCACCGGTCATCCGCCGCGCGGCCCGGAACTCGGCGAGCGCCTCGGAGTACTTCTGGTTCGCGTACGCCGCGAATCCGGCGGCCTCCCGTACGGCGGCGACGCGCGACGCCAGCCGCAGAGCGATCTTGGAGTAGGCGTACGCGCCCTCGGGGTCCTCGTCGATGAGCCGGGCGACCATCACCAGGTTCTTGGCGACGTCCTCCGCGAGCGTCTTGGGCAGGCTCTGGAGCTCCTGCTTGACGTCCTTGTCGATCTCGTCACCCGTGACGTCCTCGGGGATCGGCAGCCGCTTGATCGGCTCGCGGTCCCTGTCGTCACGGAAACGGCTGTCACCGCGTCGGTCGTCACGGCGGTCGAAGCCGCCACGGCTGTCGTCACGCCGGTCGTCGCGGCCACGGAACCCTCCGGGACGGCCACCTCGGTCGTCGCGTCGGTCGTCGCGACGGGGCCCACGGCTGCCGCCTCGGTCGTCACGGCCACGGAAGCCACCGCGGTCGCCACCGCGGTCGCCGCCACGGTCACTGCGGCTGTCGTCCCGGCGGAAGGCCGGGCGAGCGCCACGGTCGTCGTCCCGACGCGGACCGCTGGGGCGGTCGTCACGGCGCTCGTAACCGCCGCCGGTGCGGTTGTCATCGCGACGCTCGTAGCCACCGCCACCACGGTTGTCGTCACGACGCTGGTACCCACCGCCACCGCCACCGCCACCGCGATTGTCGTCGCGCCGGAAGCCACCACGGTCCCCGCGGTCGTTGTCGCGGCGGTCACCTCGGTCGTCCCGCCGGTAGCCGCGGTCATCGCCCCGGAAGCCGCCGCGGTCGCGGTCGTCACGGCGGCCGAAGCCACCGCTGTCGCGACGCTCGTAGCCACCGCCGGTGCGGTTGTCATCGCGACGCTCGTAGCCACCGCCACCACGGTTGTCGTCACGACGCTGGTACCCACCGCCGCCACCGCCACGATTGTCGTCGCGCCGGAAGCCACCACGGTCCCCGCGGTCGTTGTCGCGGCGGTCATCGCTCCGGCGGTCGTCACGGCGGCCGTAGCCGGCGCCGCCGCCGGCGCGGTTGTCGTCCCGGCGGAAGGCCGGGCGGGGGCCACGGTCGTCGTCCCGACGCGGACCACTCGGACGGTCGTCACGACGGAAGGCAGGTCGGTCACCGTCACGGCGGAAGCCACGGTCGCGGTCGTCACGACGGGGTCCGCTGGGACGGTCGTCACGACGAGGTCCGCTGCTGGGACGGTCGTCACGACGGAACGCAGGGCGCGGCCCACGGTCTCCTTCGCGCCGGTCATCGCGGCGGTCGTCGCGTCGGCCGTAGCCACCGCCACCACGGTTGTCGCCGCCACGGTTGTCGCCAGCGCGGTTGTCGTCCCGACGGAAGGCCGGGCGAGGGCCACGGTCGTCGTCCCGACGCGGACCGCTGGGGCGGTCGTCACGACGGCCGTAGCCACCGCCGCCGCCGGCGCGGTTGTCGTCGCGGCGAACGTAGCCGCCCCGGTCACCACCACGATCATTGCTGCGGTCGGTGCCCCGGTCGTTGCCGCGGTCGTTGTCGCGACGGAAGCCACCGCGGTCGCCCCGGTCGCCACCGCGGTATCCGCCCCGGTCACCGCGGTCGTTGCGGTCACCACTGTCCCGTCGCCGCTGGTCGCGCTCCGGTCGGTCGTCGGGAGAGTTGGTGGACATGGGTGACTCCTGTCGTCGGTACACAAGCATTGTAAAAACAAAAAGACCCCTGGCCCCAGCTGAACGCTGGGACCAGGGGTCCTTCCAAAGATTGTTCGGCGGCGTCCTACTCTCCCACAGGGTCCCCCCTGCAGTACCATCGGCGCTGTGAGGCTTAGCTTCCGGGTTCGAAATGTAACCGGGCGTTTCCCTCACGCTATGGCCACCGAAACACTATGAAACTGTTTCAGCCGCACCACACCCGTGACCATGGGCATGGGGCCGTT